>CAIMWI010000030.1 GCA_903845215.1 uncultured Rhodobacterales bacterium
GTCTGCCCATAACCCGACGCGCCGCCGCAAAAGCGGTTCTAAAACAGCGAAAACGGGGCAATATGCCCGATCAAGGCGTCGTCCGAACGCTCAGGAGGCAATCCAGGTGAAGCCGAAGTCGTTGATCAGACGTTCCTTAAGGTGTGACATCGCCTCAACGGTCCATGGGGGATGTTCATCGGGACAGTCCAAAGTCAAATCACAGTATTGTGGCCCAAGTAACTCAGACAGCGCAATGTTTTCTTGAACAGTAAATTCAAATATATCTTCTAACTCTTTTTTTGTTAACTTGAATTTTTCACCCTTGATGGCCTCAAGCGGCGCCGTGTCTAAATATTTACGATTTGGGTTGAGTGTGCCATTCACAATCAAGGGTATTTTTTCATTAATGAAACCGATAATTCTTAAAGAATAATCTGAGAGACTCTCATTTGAATTGATGGTTTTAAAATCTTCTAATTTTCCGATGCCGAGTAGGTCTATCAAAACACGAAAAGGCGAGAAAGGTGGCCTGATGCTTTGCCCGAATGGAATACATTGCATGTTTGACCACAATTTAAGACATTTCGATATCCTTTCGCTCGTACCAATCTTTCGAACTGCGTATGGCTGCCCATGACGCACACGCGTTTGCGACATGCTGGTAATGAACTCTAAAGGCGATCTGACAAACATAATCGGCAAAACCTCAAAACCCATGCCGCTTGCAAGGTCACAAAAGCTTTTAAGCCCGGCTTCCGGCAATATGGGTATGTTTTCACCAGAAAATATCACATTTCCATCTGTCTTCATTGCTTTTTTAATCTGAATCAGAAAGTGTTCTCGCAGTCCGTCTGACGGCAGGCCACGGCGAACTATTTCTTGAATTCCTGCCCAATTGTCAGAAAATGCAACAGTCATTGGAATGCCATGATTCGAATTAAATGATCCATCAGGCCATGCTATTTTTGCATAACTATAATTCGCCTTCGACAGAGGTGCTGGGTTCCGAGAAAAAGTTTCCTGAATTGAAGTCGACGCAGTTTTTGGAAGCCCGAGATGCAAAACAAGTTTTTTCATTTATACTCCGATCAACAATATTGCAGACCTTGATGCGTGAAGGCGTAAATCTGCGATTGGTCATTAAATACCTATGGCTCCTAAAATGTGCCACCAGATGCACGAAAGTCAAGCTTAATCCCAGACCTGCCCGATATTTTAAAATACCTTGCTCTGCCGTCGCAGCATCCCTGTCCAAGCAAGACCGGCGGTGTCGCATCCGTGACAGAATCAGGCCGCACGGTCCTGATAGGGTGCGGTCATGACACAGGATATCTTCCTTTCGCCCAAAGGCCAGCGGCCGGCAGAGGGCAAGCCGTCCAGACATGTGGTGCTGGGGATTGGCGCTGCCATGGCGGGGTCGGCGGTTTTCTCGCTGAACGATCTGTGCATCAAGCAATTGTCGGGTGCTTATGCGTTGCACCAGGTGATTTTGGTGCGCGGGCTGGTGGGGTTGGCCTTTATTCTGGCCTTTGCCGCGCTGTCAGGGCAGCGGCAGGTGTGGCGGACCCAGCGGCCGTGGATGCATCTGATACGGGCCTGCATCGTGATGATCTCGAATGCGACCTATTTTCTGGGGCTGGCGGCTTTGCCCCTGGCCAATGCCGCAGCGATTGGCTTTGTGGCGCCGTTGTTGCTGACCATGCTGTCGGTTGTGGTGCTGCGTGAAAAGGTGGGTTGGCATCGGTGGAGTGCTGTGGTCGTGGGCCTGATCGGCGTCGTGGTGATGCTGCGGCCCGAGGGGCAGTTTCACTGGGCGGCGGTTTTGGTGCTGATCTCGGCGCTTTGCTATGCCATCACCCAAACCATGACGCGGATGTTTCGCGCCACCGAAAGCTCTGTCACCATCAATTTTTACACGCAGGTGGCGTTTATCATCGTCTCGGCCAGTATGGGGATGTGGACAGGCGATGGGCATTTGGCGGGGTCTGCGGATGCGTCTTTGGCGTTTTTGTTCCGGCCTTGGAATATGCCGCCCATAGGAGATTGGATTTATTTTCTGGGCACGGGCATATCGGTGGCCATTGGCGGGTTGCTGATGGCGCAAGCCTATCGGATGAACGAGACGGCCTTGGTGGCCCCGTTTGAATATACCTCGATGCCCTTGGCGGTAATCTGGGGACTGATTTTCTTTGGCACTTTCCCCGACCTGCAAGGTTGGATCGGCATTGCGCTGATCATCGGCGCGGGGCTTTATACCTTGTACCGAGAAGCGTGGAGGCATCATGCGGGTTGAAGCCGTCATATTCGACATCGGCAACGTGCTGACACGCTGGCAGCCCGAGGCTTTTTACGACCGTGTGATCGGGCCTGACCGCCGCCGTGCCCTGTTTGAGGCCGTTGATCTGCACAAGATGAACGACGACATCGATGCGGGCGCTTTGTTTTCCGAGACAATCTATGCTTGGGCGGATCGCCACCCCGAATGGCGCGATGAAGTGGGCATGTGGTACGATCGCTGGATCGAACTTGCCTCTCCACGCATCGAAGGGTCGATTGCTTTGCTGCGGGCCTTGCGGGCCAAGGGAGTGGCGTGCTTTGCCCTGACCAACTTTGGCCGCGCCTCGTTTGAAGAGGCGATGCCAAAGCTGGAGTTTCTGGCAGAGTTTGATCGGCATTATGTCTCGGGGCGCATGGGGGTCATAAAACCGGACCCGCGGATTTATCAGATGGTCGAGGATGACTGTGGCATAGCGCCTGACCTCTTGCTGTTCACCGATGACCGCGCCGACAATATCGCCGCCGCCTCTGCGCGGGGCTGGCGGACGCATCACTTTGACGGCTGGCAACCTTGGGCGCAAAGACTGGTGGACGAAGGTTTGCTGACCAAAGAGGAGGCGGGGCTATGATAGACTTTGTAGGGCGCGAGGCAGAGGCTGTCATGGACTGGTCTGGCCTGACGGCTGCGTTTGAGGCGGGGCATCTGTTGCCAAAGGCCGAAATCGCCGATCTGTTTTTATACCGCGACCGCGATGTGATGCTGGACCGCGCCGCCTGGATTACGGGGCTTGGGGCTTTGGTCAAAGTGGCCACTGTGGTTCCAGACAATGGGGCGCGGGGGCTTCCGGCTGTCAATGGCGTGGTCAGTTTGTTTGACGATGTGACGGGTGTTCCCAAAGCCCTGATCGACTTTCATCTGGTCACCAAGTGGAAGACGGCGGGCGACAGTTTGCTAAGCGCGTCAAAACTGGCGCGCAAGGATTCGCGGCGGTTCTTATTGGTGGGGGCCGGCACCGTGGCGCGATCGATGGTGCAGGCCTACAGCAGCCTGTGGCCAGAGGCAGAGTTCACCGTGTGGAACCGCTCTGCCGAAGGGGCGCGCAAGATGGCAGACGATGTGGCGGGCTTGCGCGTGGCCGACGATTTGGAATCCGCCGTGCGCGCCGCCGATGTGATCTGCACCGCCACCATGGCCAACGCGCCTGTGGTGCTGGGGGCATGGTTGCAACCGGGTCAGCATCTGGATTTGATCGGCGCCTATAATCCCAAAATGCGCGAGGTGGACGATCTGGCCATGCAGCGTGCCGATGTATTTGTGGATGCGCGGGCCACCACGATCCACCACATCGGCGAATTGATCGACCCGCTAGCTTCGGGTGCGATCAGCGAAGCCGACGTTCTGGCCGATTTCTACCAGCCGGACTTGTATCATCGCACCAGCGACGACCAGATCACCATCGCCAAGAACGGCGGCGGCGCGCATCTGGATTTGATGACGGCGGCTTATATCTTGGGGCGTTGGCGCGCGCGCTAAGGGGTTCAAGCCCTGTGATAAGGCCCGCCGCCCAAGATCGTGGCGGCGCGGTAAAGCTGTTCGGCAAGCATCACACGCACCAACATATGGGGCCAAACCATCGCGCCAAAGCTGATTGAAGCATCCGCCTTGGCGCGTAGGCTGGGGTCAATCCCGTCTGCCCCGCCGATCACAAAGGCCACATCCTGCCGCCCGCCATCGCGCCAGCGGGCGAGTTGGGCGGCGAAATCTGGGCTGGTCATAAGCTTGCCCCGCTCATCCAGCGTGACGAGAACAGCACCGGAGGGCACGGCGCGGGACAAAAGTTCGGCCTCGGCGGCCATTCCGCCGCCCTTCTTGTCCTCGACCTCGGCCTCGATCATCGGTCCGAGGGCCAAGAGTTTGCCCGTGCGGTTGAACCGCATGTGGTAATCTTCAAAAAGTGCGCGCTCGGGCTGGTCCGCCCGGATGCGCCCCACCGCGCAGATATGCACGCGCATTTAGACAGCGGCGTCTGTATCGGTGCGGTGGCCAGAGGATGGCATCCACATCTTTTCCAGCTGGTAAAACTCGCGCACTTCGGGGCGGAAGACGTGGATGATGACATCGGACCCGTCGATCAGCACCCAATCGCCGGTTTCCTTGCCTTCCATCTTGGCACCCATCTTGAAGCGGACTTTCAAGCGGTCAGACAGTTTGTCCGAGATCGACGCCACCTGCCGCGACGATCGGCCAGAGCAGATCACCATGTAATCGGCCACATCCGAACGGCCGCGCAGGTCAATCTGCACAATCTCTTCGGCCTTGTCATCGTCAAGCGAGGCCAAAACCTCGGCCAAAACCTCTTCGGAGGAATAGTCAAGTTCGGCGGGCGTATTGGCGCGGGTGGTGCGCGGCCCGACCGGCAAGCCGGTCGATGGGTCAGAATGGGTCAGGACAACGTCCTCCAAGCAAGCGCGCCGATCAGACCCCGGCGCAAGGTTAGAGCGCAGCATATCAGACGAGGCGGCAAACCTCAATGAAAGCCCCGATCATGGGATAAGCTGGCGCGCTTAGCGACGAATCGTGCGCAAAGCAAGCTATTGCACGATAAAGGCCACCTCGTTGCGGCGATTCCACGGCAGGGTCCATGGTGGATCGTAGAAATAGAAGAACGGGCCGGCCGTCAGCTGCAGCCCCTGCGCCTTGGACCATTCGCGCAAGGCAGCCTCTTGTTTGGTCAAAACGCTGTCGCGAGCAGCACCGGAAAAGGTCAAAACCACCTGCCGCTGTGCTGGCAGTGTGAGAAAGCGGATGCGGTCGTCCTTGGGCTTTGGCAGGGTTTCCAGCGTGTAAGAGCCGGGCATCATGAACTGTACCGACCAAGTGCCTGCTTGTGCGCTTTGGGTGACAGGCGTGGTCATGGCAATCGTCTCGCCGGGCGCTTGGGCCACGGGGGTGGTCATCGCGACTTTGGCCCCACCTTCGTTGGCACCAAAAATGTAGCCCGCCAGCACACGAAACCCGCTGCTTCCGGCACCGCTGCGGTCTGCGCTTACCGTCACCTCGGCCATGATGCGGGGCGCATAATCGCGCAGCTCTATCTGGCCATCGGTGCGCTCGACAGTGTATTTCGGCGTCTCGGTGCCGTTATAGGCATCGGCCATGGCGGGCTCCTTTGGAACAAGGCCAAACAGGCCAAAGCTGATGGCGACAAACAGGCGTTTGATCTGCATTATCTTCCCCTTTTCTTCCCATATAGGCCGTAAGACAGCCGATGCCATATCCTACATCAACTTCACCGCGCGAGACTTGCGAGCTGGCCCGCAACGGCGTAAAAGACAAGCCATGATCCGGTTTTTCGACATCGCCGACCATGATCGCCTGCCTTGGCGGTTTCAGCGCGCCCTGCATTCGCAGCGCGCCCGCGGCTGAGTGTCTGCTTTTGCCCGCTGATGCGGGCTGTTCGTCATTCCCACCCCCGAAATTCCCAACCCCAAGGAAGAGCCATGACCGCTCGCACGCTTTACGACAAAATCTGGGACGACCACATGGTCGATCAAGCCGAAGATGGCACCTGCCTTTTGTATATCGACCGCCATCTGGTGCATGAAGTCACCTCGCCGCAGGCCTTTGAAGGGCTGCGCATGACGGGCCGCAAGGTGCGCGCACCGCAAAAGACCATCGCCGTGCCCGATCATAACGTGCCCACCACGCTAGACCGTGCCAATGCCGCGACCATGACCGAAGATTCGCGCATTCAGGTTGAAGCGCTGGATAAGAATGCCAAGGATTTCGGCATCAACTATTACCCCGTGTCCGATGTGCGCCAGGGCATCGTACATATCGTCGGCCCCGAACAGGGCTGGACCTTGCCCGGCATGACTGTGGTGTGCGGCGACAGCCACACCGCCACCCACGGCGCGTTTGGCGCATTGGCGCATGGCATCGGGACGTCAGAAGTTGAACATGTTCTGGCCACCCAAACCCTGATCCAGCGCAAGGCGAAGAATTTCAAGGTGGAAATCACCGGAAGCCTGCGCCCCGGTGTTACGGCAAAAGACATCACATTGTCGGTGATCGGGGCCACAGGCACCGCTGGCGGAACGGGCTATGTGATCGAATACTGCGGCCAAGCGATCCGCGAATTGTCGATGGAAGGCCGCATGACCGTGTGCAACATGGCCATCGAGGGCGGTGCCCGCGCCGGCCTGATTGCGCCCGATGAAAAGACCTATGCTTATTGCATGGGCCGCCCCCACGCGCCCAAAGGCGCTGCTTGGGAAGCCGCTGTCACCTATTGGAAAACCCTGTTCTCGGACGAGGGCGCGCATTGGGACAAGGTGATCACCCTGAAAGGCGAAGAGATCGCCCCCGTCGTGACATGGGGCACCTCGCCCGAGGATGTGCTGCCAATCACGGGCAAAGTGCCCTCGCCGTCGGATTTCACCGGCGGCAAGGTCGACGCAGTGCAACGCGCCTTGGATTACATGGGCCTGACACCGGGGCAGAACCTGTCGGACATCAAGATTGACACGGTGTTCATCGGGTCTTGCACCAATGGGCGCATCGAAGACTTGCGCGCCGCTGCGGCGATCTTGAAAGGCAAGAAAAAGAAAGACGGCATCCGCGCGATGGTGGTGCCGGGGTCTGGCCTTGTGCGCGCCCAAGCGGAAGAGGAAGGTCTGGCGCAGATTTTCATCGACGCGGGCTTTGAATGGCGTCTGGCGGGTTGCTCGATGTGCTTGGCGATGAACCCCGACCAACTCGCCCCGGGCGAGCGGTGCGCAGCCACATCCAACCGCAACTTCGAAGGCCGTCAGGGCCGCGGCGGACGCACGCACCTGCTGTCGCCCGCCATGGCCGCCGCTGCCGCGATCACCGGTCATTTGACCGATGTGCGCGATTTGATGACTGCAACCGTGTAAGGAACCGGACAGATGGACAAATTTACCAAACTGACCGGCATCGCAGCACCCATGCCCTTGGTCAACATCGACACCGACATGATCATTCCTAAGCAGTTCCTTAAGACCATCAAACGGTCGGGGCTGGGGGTGAACCTGTTTGACGAGATGCGCTATACTTTGGACGGCAAGGAAATCCCCGAGTTCGTGCTGAACCAGCCCGCCTATCGCCAAGCGCAGATCATCGTCGCGGGCGATAACTTTGGCTGCGGGTCGTCACGCGAACATGCGCCTTGGGCTTTGCTGGACTTTGGCATTCGCTGCGTGATCAGCACCTCTTTTGCTGATATTTTCTACAACAACTGCTTCAAGAACGGCATTTTGCCCATCGTCATGCCGCAAGACGTGGTGGATGTGTTGATGGAAGACGCCAAGAAAGGGGCCAACGCCCGCCAAACGGTGGATCTACAGGCGCAGACGGTCACCACCTCGGACGGGCGGGTTTTCCCGTTTGAGGTTGACGCCCACCGCAAAGACTGCCTGATCAACGGCTTGGATGACATCGGCTTGACAATGGTCAAGGCCAAATCCATCGACAGTTTCGAACAAAAGGCCGCAACCTTGCGCCCTTGGGCTTAAGGCAGAACAGTCTTGACGAAAAAGGGCGCAGGGCTTTCCTGCGCCCTTTTTGCTGCCAACAATCCCTGCCAAGGCATGCCGATTTGTTCGAAATCTTAAGATTTCTTGCTCGAGATCAAGGTGTAACTGTGGGGAAAACGGCTAGGATAGCTCTGGACTGGATGTAAAGCTTGCTTTTAACGCCTCGGGCGCATTTGTGGCGTCCATAGGATGGGGGATATGATTTTGACCCGCTCTGCCCGTATAGTTCCGGCGCTGAATATCTTTTTGACCCTAGCAATCTGTCTGGCTTTCTTGCCCAGCGCTGCAGCGGCGTTTGATCTGACCTTGGCCACCTTTACCACGCGGTTTAGCCACTCTGGCCCGGGGCTATTGTTGCAGCACCTGCAAAAGGCTGACGATCCGCAGGTTGAACAGGACATCGCCTCTATCGTGGCCATGAAGGCCGATGTGCTGCTGTTGACCAATTTCGACTATGATTATGACAACTTGGCACTTGGCGCGCTGCAATTGCGGTTGAAGGATCAGGGGTTGGTTTATGCCGATACGCTTGGGCTGCGGCCCAACACCGGCATTCCGACTTGGCTGGATTTGAACCATGACGGCGCGCTTAGCGGGCCGCGTGATGCGCAGGCCTATGGGCGCTTTGCGGGGCAAGCGGGCATGGCCATTTTGTCGCGCTATCCCATCGACCGCGCCCATATTCGTGACTTTACAGCGCTTTTGTGGAAAGACCTGCCCGATGCCTCTTTGCCGCCCGACATGACCCCCGACGCCCGCTTGCTGCAACGCCTGTCCAACGCGGGGCATTACGAGGTGCCGGTGATCTATGCACCGGCCAAGACGCTGCGCCTTTTGGTCTGGTCGGCCACCCCGCCGCTGTTTGATGGGCCCGAGGACCGCAATGGCCGCCGCAATGCGGATGAGACGGCCCTTTGGCTGCACCTGCTGAACGGCACGCTGCCCAAGATTGCCCCCGAGATGGGCCTTTATGACCCACCCGAAGCGCCTTTCGTGATCCTTGGCCAAGCCAACCTTGACCCTGTGGACGGGTCAGGGCGAACGCAATCCTTGCGCGGCCTGCTTGACAATCCTCTGCTGCAAGACCCGGCACCGCGCGGTCCGGCAAGCCACAGCGATGCGGGTCAGCGCGGCGACCCGGCCCTTGATACCGCCGCTTTGAAAAGTGGGGCGGGCTTGCGGCTGGATTACCTTTTGCCATCGCGCACCCTTGCTGTGCAAACGGCCAGCGTGCTTTGGCCGATGCAAATGCGCCCCTTGGCGGACGGCGAGGTTGCAAGCACCCAGCACTTCCCCGTTTGGGCGCGGCTAACCCTGCCTTAAACCTATCAAACTGCGTGAAGGCCAAGGATTCCGCGCCCTATTGAACCCGCTCGGCTTGACCGCGTGCCGCCCACCCGTTACGCCATCGGCGACCAAGCATAGGAGCCTCAGATGGCCAATCCCTCAATCCTCATCCTTGCCGGTGACGGCATCGGCCCCGAAGTTATGGGCGAAGTTAAAAAGATCATCACATGGTTTGATGCCAAGCGCGGGATCACGTTTGACGTGTCGGAAGATCTGGTGGGCGGCTGCGCTTATGACGCGCATGGCACGCCGTTGACAGACGCCACCATGGCCAAGGCGCAAGAGGTGGACTGCGTTCTGCTTGGCGCTGTGGGCGGGCCGAAATATGACAAGCTGGATTTCTCGGTCAAGCCCGAGCGCGGCTTGCTGCGGTTGCGCAAAGAGATGGACCTGTTTTCCAACCTGCGCCCCGCGCAATGCTTTGACGCTTTGGCCGACTTTTCGTCGCTGAAAAAAGAGGTCGTGGCGGGCTTGGACATCGTGATCGTGCGTGAACTGACCTCGGGCGTCTATTTCGGCGAACCGCGCGGCATCTTTATGGAAGGCAACGAGCGCGTGGGCATCAACACCCAACGCTACACCGAATCCGAAATTGCCCGCGTGGCCCGTTCGGCGTTCGAACTGGCGCGCAAGCGCAACAACAAGGTCTGCTCGATGGAGAAGGCCAACGTGATGGAATCGGGCATTTTGTGGCGCGATGTGGTGCAAGAGATCCACGACAAAGAATATCCCGATGTGCAGCTGACCCATATGTACGCCGACGCCGGTGCAATGCAGCTGTGCCGCTGGCCCAAGCAGTTTGACGTGATCGTCACCGACAACTTGTTTGGCGATATGCTGTCGGATATGGCCGCGATGCTGACGGGCAGCCTTGGAATGCTGCCCTCGGCCAGCCTTGGTCTGCCGCAGGCGAACGGTCGCCCCAAGGCGCTGTATGAACCTGTGCACGGCTCTGCCCCCGATATCGCGGGTACGGGCAAGGCCAATCCGATCGCTTGCATTTTGTCTTTCGCGATGGCGTTGCGCTATTCGTTTGATCTGGGGGCAGAGGCCACGCGCGTGGAAAAGGCCGTTGAAAAGGTGCTGGCCGACGGCGTGCGCACCGCGGATCTGATGGGCCCCGAAGGTGGTACACCCGTCAGCACCGCGCAGATGGGCGATGCGGTGATTGCCGCTTTGGACGCCAGCCTTTAACCCGCCCTTGCCGGATTGAAGAAAACGACGCGCCCGTGACGGTCACGGGCGCGTTTTTATTACAAAGCACTGGCAAAAGCCCGCTATGATCACGCCCAATCATCCACTGAAAGGCGCGCTTTTGGCGCTGGCGTCTTTTTGCGCCTATGCGTGTTCGGATGTGTCGATCAAGGCTTTGGGGCACGCAATGAACTCGTTTCAGGTGATGTTCTTTTCGGCCCTGTGCACCCTTCCCTTCATTCTGGGCCAGATTTTTTGGCAAGACAGACGCGCCAGTCTGCGCCCCGCCTTGCCGGGCCTGACGGCGGTGCGCGTGTTGATCTCGGTATTGGGCGGCGGGTTTGTGACCTATACGTTCACCCACCTGCCCTTGGCGCAGTGCTATGCCATCTTCTTTACCATGCCATTGATGATCACCCTGCTGGCTTGGCCCATGCTGGGCGAACCGGTTGATCTTTTGCGCGGCACGATCATCGTGGCGGGCTTTGGCGGGGTGCTGATCGCCCTCCAACCGGGTTCAACCGATTTCCAACTGGCACATCTGACGGCGATTTTGGGGGCTGTGACTGGGGCGCTGAACTCGCTGATCTTTCGCAAGATCGGGCACCGCGAAAAGTCGGGGGTGATTTTGCTGTATCCGGTGCTGGCCCAAGTTGTGGGGGCTGGGATGATTATGCCCTTTGTCTGGCAACCGCTGACGCTAAGCGACTGGCAAGTGGGGCTGCAGATGGGGGCCTTGGGGTTGACGGGGGGGTTGTTTATCATTGCGGCCTACCGCACGGCACCGGCGATTGTCGTGGCCCCCATGCAATACAGCCAGATCGTTTGGGCCAGTCTGTTGGCCTTTGTGCTTTGGGGGGAAAGGCCAAGTATGGCGGCCAGCTTGGGCATTGGCGTGATCGTGGCTGCAGGTCTGGCGCTGTTGGCGGTGGCAAGCCGGTCAGACGTGAAAGATCAACAGGTATAGACGCGCATTTCCCTTGAAATCAGGGCCAATTGGCGCGAGGGAAAGCTAACCCCGCCCCAACATCAGGTTGCCCATGCCGGTTCGCACATCCACCCTGAACGGGGCACTTTTGGCGCTTTTGTCGTTTGGCATCTATGCCATCAGCGATGCCATCGTGAAATTCATGGGGGCGAGTTACAGCCCGTTTCAGAACATCTTCTTTTCCGGCCTGTTTGGCTTTCCCTTGGTGGCCATTATGCTGATGACCGACCGTTCCGAGGGCAACCTGATCCCGCGCAAACCGGCAATGACGCTGCTGCGGTCTGCGCTTGTGGTGGTGAACGTGTTGTGCGGATTTTACGCCTTTGCCACCCTGCCCCTAAGCGAGGCTTACCCGATCTTCTTTGCCTCTCCTTTACTGATTACACTCTTTGCCATCCCGATGCTGGGCGAACGAGTCGGCATTCACCGCGGACTGGCAATTGTCGCGGGGCTTTTGGGCGTGCTGGTGGTGCTGCGACCGGGGCAGTCACATTTGGGGCTGGGGCATTTGGCGGCGATTGCTGCGGCTATAATCTTCGCCGTGAATTCAGTTTTGGTCCGCATAACAGGGCAATCAGAACGCTCGGTCGTCATCATGCTGTATCCGATGATCGCCAACACCCTTGTCTCGGGTATGGCGCTACCCTTTGTCTACCAGCCTTTGCCCTTGGCGCATCTGGGTTTGTTGGCTGCGATGGCGACGCTGAGTTTTCTAGGCGGGGTGATTGCCATCGCCGCTTACAGGCGCGCGCAAGCGGCGATTGTGGCAACCATGCAGTACAGCCAGATCATCTGGGCCTCGATCTTTGGTGCGCTGATCTTTCATGAAAAAAGCGATGTCTGGACGCTGGTTGGCACCGTTATCATCATCGCCTCTGGCATCTACATCGTGCTGCGAGAGGGCACGCCTGCCGTGTCCAAGACCAAGCCTGTGACCGAAACGCGGGCCGAGTTTGACCTTGGCTTGCAACCGCGCTCTAGCGCGTGGCTGAAATTCTTCGATAGCCGCAAAAGCCGCGCGGCAGAGCGTAACGATCCGTCGTAAAGCGCTGCGCAATGCAGAGTACCACGCGCGGCCCCCCTTGCAAATGAACGCGCATCAGGCTAACCCGCCACCATGGTCGGAGCGTAGCGCAGTCTGGTAGCGCACCTGCTTCGGGAGCAGGGGGTCGGAGGTTCGAATCCTCTCGCTCCGACCAAATATCCCGAATTATTGTGATCAATGATTGACAGCGGCCTTTAGGGGGCCGTGTTGCGCGTTGCGCTCAGGGCGCGTAAACAGCGCGAAACTCCTGCGAAAGGCTTGTGCCATGACCGCGATGAAACCTGTTGTTCTGTGCATTCTGGATGGCTGGGGGATTGGTGCTAATCCGGCGGTATCGGCCCCCACGCAAGCTCAAGTGCCCAATTTCAACCATCTGTGGCAGACCTGCCCGCATGAGACGCTGACGACCTTTGGCCCCGATGTCGGCTTGCCCACGGGCCAGATGGGCAATTCGGAAGTGGGCCATACCAACATCGGCGCGGGGCGGGTGGTGGCTATGGACTTGGGCGCGATTGATCTGGCGATCGAAGATGGCAGCTTTGCGCAAAACCACAGCTTGGTGCGCTTTGCGGATAAGCTGAAAGCCTCGGGCGGGACGGCGCATTTGATGGGGGTGATTTCGGATGGCGGGGTGCATGGCCATTTGAACCACGTTCTGGCCGCAGCCCGCGCGTTGACGGCGCTTGGCGTGCCCGTGGCCTTGCACGCCATCACCGACGGGCGCGATGTTTCGCCCAGTTCGGCGGCAGAGTTTATCGAAGCGTTGATGGTATCTTTGCCCCAAGGGGCCAAGGTTGCCACTGTCATCGGCCGCTATTGGGCGATGGACCGCGACACAAGATGGGAACGAGTCGCCCGCGCCTTTGAGGCGATGGTGAAGGCCAAAGGCGAACACGCAACCACCCCGCAAGCCGCCGTTGGCGCATCTTATGCCAAGGGCGAGATGGACGAATTCATAGCCCCCACCGTGATCGGCGATTACCAAGGCGCACGCGACGGCGATGGCTACTTTTGCCTGAACTTCCGTTCCGACCGCGCGCGCGAGATTATGGCCGCCTTGGCCGAGCCTGACTTTTCCGGCTTTGACACCGGAAAAAGGCCGGTGTGGGGCGCGCTTTTGGGCATGGTGGAGTATTCTGCGCACTCCAGCACCTATCTGGACACGGCTTATCCCAAACGCTCTTTGGTCAATACGATCGGCGAATGGGTCGCCAAACAGGGCAAAACCCAGTTCAGGCTGGCCGAGACGGAAAAGTACCCGCATGTCACCTTCTTTTTGAACGGCGGCCGCGAAGAGCCCTTTGCGGGCGAGGCGCGCTTTATGCCCAAATCGCCCAAGGTCGCGACCTATGATTTGCAGCCAGAGATGTCCTCGGTCGAGGTGTCGGATCAGTTGGTGCAGGCCATTCAGACGGGCTATGACCTGATCGTCGTCAACTTTGCCAACCCCGATATGGTGGGCCACACCGGAAGCCTGCCCGCCGCAATCAAGGCTTGCGAGGCGGTGGATCGTGGTCTTGGCCGCGCGTTAGAGGCACTTGCAAAGGCGGGTGGCGCGATGATCGTGACGGCAGATCATGGCAACTGCGAGTTGATGGTCGATCCGGTGACGGGGGGGCCGCATACTGCGCATACGGTCAATCCGGTGCCAGTGATTCTGGTTGGTGGGCCGGCAGGGGCAAAACTGCGCTCAGGCGGGCGCTTGGCCGATCTGGCCCCGACCGTGCTGGCGCTGATGGGCCTGGATCAACCAGCCGAGATGACGGGGAAAAGTCTGCTTTTGGCCTAAACTGCAGCGGCGGCACACAAAAGTGATGCGCTTTTGCCCGAACAAAGGGCCGCCAGCGGGTTCAGGCCGGACACGTTTGGCGCTAAGGTTTAAAAGTCGGTCAAAACTGGCGATATTCAGATGCGCCCGCTATGGGCTTTGATGTAAGCAAAGACAACAAGACAAGCAGCGCAGTTCGCCGTGAAAATGGGCGGCGGCGTGCAATCGGGGAATGGAACGCAATGAACAAGGTTCTGATAGCCGCCGTAGGTGGTGTGGTGGCCGGGGCGCTGATTGTCACGCAATTTGCCGGACCATTGGTTGCCCAGACGGCGAACAAAGACACTTCGGTTTACCAGCAACTGGACCTGTTCGGCGATGTCTTCGAACGCATCCGTGCGCAATATGTTGAAGAGGTCGACAACAAGAAGCTGATAGAAGCAGCCGTAAACGGCATGCTCACATCGCTTGACCCACATTCCAGCTATATGAGTGCGGATGACTATGCCGCAATGCAGGTGGAAACCAAAGGCGAGTTTGGCGGCCTTGGCATCGAGGTGACCCAGCAGGACGGCTACGTCAAAGTGGTTTCACCCATTGACGGCACGCCCGCAGACAAAGCCGGCATCACCACCGGCGATTTGATCATCAAGGTCAATGGCAAGTCAGTCAACGGGCTGACGATGGATCAAGCGGTCGATCAAATGCGCGGACCGATCGGGTCAGAAGTGATCATCACCGTGGTGCGCGAAGGGGTCAAAGAGCCTTTCGATGTGTCGATCATCCGCGATACGATCAAAGTCGCCGCAGTCAAGGGTCGCTTGATCGGCACAACAATCGTGGTGCGGATCACCTCATTCACAGATCAAACCTTCAGCGGACTGCAATCGGAACTCAAGAAAGCCGCTGCTGAGGCGGGCGGGATGGAAAAAGTGACCGGTGTGGTGCTGGATCTGCGCAACAACCCCGGTGGGCTGCTCATGCAGGCAATCGACGTATCAGACGCATTCTTGACAAAGGGCGAGATCGTCTCGACCCGCGGGCGCAACCCACAAGACAACGAGCGTTTCAATGCGACCAAAGGCGATCTTACTGATGGCAAACCGGTGGTTGTGCTGATCAACGGCGGCTCAGCCTCGGCGTCAGAAATCGTCACGGGGGCTTTGCAGGATCATCACCGCGCGATTGTGGTAGGTACTAAAAGCTTTGGCAAAGGATCTGTCCAAACGATCATACCGGTGCGAGGCGAAGGGGCGATGCGCTTGACGACGGCACGCTATTACACACCCTCTGGCCGGTCGATCCAAGCCTTGGGGGTGATGCCCGACATTGTGGTCAACCAGCCGCTGGTCGACCCAAATGCCAAGCCTGCCGATGACGAGACCGCCGAAGCGAACAAGATGACATCGGAAGCTGACCTGAATGGGATCATCTCGAACGATTCCATGACAGATGACGAAAAGAAGCAGTTAGAAGAGGACCGCGCTCGCACGGAAGAGGCCTCGAAACTGCGCGACGAGGATTTTCAGCTGGCCTATGCCATTGACATTCTGCGCGGTCTGGCCGCCGTGGTTCCCCAACCGTGAGCGATCTGCCCTACCGCCCCTGTGTTGGTGTGACCCTGATCAACCCTGCGGGGTTGATCTTTGCCGGCCGCCGGTTGGACGGCGCACCACAGGCGTGGCAAATGCCACAGGGTGGCATTGACGAGGGTGAAAAACCCCGCGCCGCAGGCTTGCGCGAATTGGCTGAAGAAACGGGCGTGACCGCCGATCTGGTGACATTTTTGGCCAAAACCCCAGATTGGCTGACCTATGACCTGCCGCCCGAATTGCTTGGCAAAGTGTGGGGCGGCAAGTTCAAAGGGCAAAGACAAAAATGGTATCTCTACCGCTTTGACGGGCACGACACGCAGGTCAACATCCTGCAACCGCATCAGGAATTTGCCGAATGGCGCTGGATTGCTGCCGATGAGATGTTGGCTGCCATCGTACCCTTCAAGCGCGCCGTATATGAACAGGTGATCGCAGCCTTTCGACCGCACTTGGCCTAGGGCTGGGGTGGCAGGTTTAAAGCGTTGCGCCAATATTCGGGCGTGGTGATTTGCGCAAAGCGTTTGCGATAGAGCGACCTTAGCCTGCCATGCTGCACCAAGGTGCGCAGCGCCAACCCAAGCGCACGCGCCAATGACCAAATAGCCTTTCGGGTGTTGCAGCGCGTCACATAGGCCTTATCCCCTGCCACGTTCAAGAACGTCAATTGCGCCGCCCCCCAAACAGAATCACTTAAACCGCGCTGGGCGGCAGGAATAATCCGTTTGGCACCCCAGCGGCCAAAAAAGGGCAAGATATGGCCGTTGAGCGAGAAGGGATAGAACAGGCGGCGGACAGCCTTGTTGGCCCCTAGAAAACCTTCGCGTTCTTGCAGATCAAATTCGCCAATAGGCTGCCACACCTCTGTTTTGACCAAGGTCTTGATCGTCGATCGCGCTGGGCCAGCATCGGGATGGGCGGCGAAATAATCGGGGCCTTTAAGCACATCGCGCCATGCCAGCAGAACGGCTTCAATGGTTTCATACTGAAACTTCACGATATTCCGCCGCACAAAAGCCAAGGGAATGGCAATCAAGCCAAACGGGCTGGTAGCCATCTGATGCAGGGCAAGATGATGGACCATATGGCTGCGCAGATCGAGATACCAATTCAGCGGCGTTTCCTTATCAACAAAGCTTTCGCCAAAGGCCACGATACCGTTCAGCCTTGTAATCACAAAGTCATTGGCAAGCGAAAAGTTAACATCGTCCCCCCGCACAAAGAAGGGAAACGGATAGGTGCGAACATGGGCTATGGGGAAGGCAAAGAACCACCATCCTCCATATAACTTGGGTGGGCGGATCAGGGCTGTTTTTTGTTCCATCAGAAAAAACGCCCTAAAGTCGCGCAGATCGGTACCGTGAAACTGCGGATAGCATTTATGGTTAAAAACAGCGCCATTTTCGGCCATCAAGGCGCGTTCGGTTGCGTTGATTAAGGCCCCCGCCACGGCGGCTTTGTCATCTTTGGCAAGGGATAGAAAAGCGAAGGTGCGGTGCAACGCCTCCATCGGTATTGCGGCGTCATCGTCCATGAACAGGACATGCGAAAAGCCTTCTTGCTTTGCCTGCAAGAGGCCCCGCGTAAAGCCACCTGCCCCGCCGAGATTGGGATTGGCAAAGCGGCGAAGTTTGGGATGCGGGGCGATGTGGGCGCTGTCACCATTGTCGATGATAAGACATTCCATTTGGTAGCCAAACTCAGCCCGATCAAGGTAATTCCCCAAGCGCTGCGCCGTGGCCTTGACTTGGGCTTCACGGTGAAAGGTTGTGATCACGATCGCCAAACGGCAGCGAGGGTTTGGCTGCGATTTTGTCATATAGCGGGCTGCTGTCAGACGGGCATCAGCGGCAATTGCGCGGATTTCGAAAGTGATCAAACCCAACGCTGCACTTTCGCTGTAATGCGACAAGTCCAGGATATTCTCGCCCTCTAAGGCCAAGTCTAGAACGACAATGGCCAACACCTCGTGATAGAATTCTGATAGGGCATGCAGCACTGTTACCTCTACCCGCCCTTGCCCGGTTAATCCCAGCCACAAGCCCTGCAAGGCGCAGCATTTGTGCCATTTGGCGATGCAAAGTGCGTTGAAATAGGTATCAAACTTGGCCACCGAATTCTGCGGTATCCAATAAGCGCTAAGATCATTGTCCTGGGCCATGAAGCGGTTGGCGTGTACAAACAAATGCGGTTCAAGGCACAGGCCTTTTTCGGGAAAGATCAAATTTTGCAAGGTCGTCCATTGTGCGATCGGGGGTGTATCTTGCCCCACAGACGCCATGAGACTTTTGCGAGTGCCGTCTGCCGCTGCGCTCATGTCCATTCCTAAGCTTAATAAAATTTGAACTTTTGGTGAAATTCATCCATTACGGGTCAAAGATCGCGCAAGAGCTCGGACCTCGACGATGTCGCGGCTGATGCGGCCTGTCAGGGCATCTTTCACGGCCAAGTTGAGCAGCGCCAGATAGGCATGGCGATCTGCCCCCCCATGCCGCGCGCGGCCGCGCCATTTCACAAAGACCAACATCAAGACCGGCCAAAAAAGCACGGGGCCCGCGACCATGCGGTAAGCCCGCAACGCGTTTCGGTAATTGTAATAAACCTTCCACAAGGGCCGATGTATGCCACCGCCATCAGGGGGATGGGTTGTGCAATCATGTTCAAAACGAAGGGAAGGCAAAAAGCCAATGCGCCCACCGCGTTTTGTCAGGCGCAGCGTGTACATGACATCATCCGCATAAAGGAATAACGCGCCATCCGGATAGCCCGCCCGTGCCAAACCTTTGCGCGATAAGAACAGACCAACGAAAGACGCGGCATCAATGGGTAATGGACCAGTCGCAGCATAATCTGAATCCCGCAGGTGAAACCCGCTGCGCCCCTGACCAAGGGCCGTGCGCATAAAATCCCTAAAGTGCCAAAATGGATTGCGTGAGGGGCGATTCATCTCGCAGATGCGCCCGTCGGGATAATAAACGCCGGCGGCTATCGCCTCGAAACCTGCGTGTTCCAACTGGGCAGACTGGCTTTGAAAACGGGCAAACGTCCCTGGATAGGGCCGCGCATCATCATCCATCACAACGCACCAAGCTGGATCAAAACAGGCCCTAACCGCGCGAAGACCGGCTTCAAACCCCCCCGCCCCGCCCATGTTGCGCGCCAAGGTGACAACATATAGGCGCGGATCAGCAACCGCGCGCAACAAATCGCCCGTGCCATCGGTTGAGGCATTGTCGACCACGACAATCACAGCAACCTTTTCCGCCAAAAGACTTTCAAGGGTCACGCGCAACTGCGCCTTGCGATTGTGGGTGACGACCAAGGCCACCAGCCCAACAGACGCATCTGGGTGTTCGACGATCGACAAGGCGGGTGGGTTGGAAAGATCCTTCATAGCGGGCGCACCACAAAGGCAGGCATTGGCTCGCCTTTGGCTGTAACGTTTGCAAAGTGGCGGGCTGCATCCATCGCGTCACGGATGGTTAGGTCCATGTCAAGATAGCGGTAAGTGCCCAAGCGGCCAACAAAAGTAACACCGCGCCCTTCGTCGGCCCGGGCGACGTATTGCTGCAGCAAAGCTTGCTCTTTGGTCAACCGAATGGGGTAATAGGGAATGTCATCGATACCGCAGGGTCGCGAGACCTCGCGGTATACAACAGAAGCTGCGTGGCTTTCCCAAGGGGCAAAGTGCTTATGTTCGGTGATGCGGGTCCAAGGCACATCTGCCGAGGCGTAGTTCATGACTGCGCAGCCTTGATAGTCGCCCTGATGGGTAAACCGCTCGAAGTCTAGGGTGCGATAGCCCAAGCGACCGATGTCATACCCATACCAGGCGTCTATAGGCCCAGAATAAAAGACATGATCGCAGCCCGCAGCCAGCGCTTGTGTGAAGGCCGTGTTCAGATGCACCTTGATATTGGGGTGATCAAGAATATGAGTAACGAGTTGGGTATAGCCGTGTTCGGGCATGCCTTGAAACGTATGGAAAAAGTAATTGTCATCATAGCTGAACCGAACCGGCAACCGCTTTAGAATTGCAGCCGGAAGCTCTGCTGGGTCTACGCCCCATTGCTTTTGGGTGTAGCCCTTAAAAAACGCCTCATAAAGCTGTGGGCCAATCATCCGCAAGGCTTGCTGTGCAAAGTTTTGCGGAATGGTTATGGTCTTATCGGCCTTTTGCGCCAAAAGGTCTGCAGCCTCTTGGGGCGAGAGGGTTGTGCCAAAGAACTGGTTTATCGTATGAAGATTGACCGGCAAAGAAAAAACCTGCCCGCCAGATATGGTTTTCACCCGGTGCTTGAAGGGGTGAAACTTAGCAAACCTGTTCACATAATCCCACACCTCGACATCGTCGGTGTGAAAGATGTGCGGGCCGTAGACATGGACAAGAACCCCCGTTTCCGCATCGCGCGCGCAATGGCAGTTTCCCGCCACATGGTTGCGCTGTTCAACCACTGTGATGTGATGCCCAAGCTCTGCCAAATGCCGCGCGATCACCGCACCAGACAACCCTGCACCAACGATAAGAAGTCGCAACTTCATTGAAATCTCGGATCATGATCAAAACAGGCCGTTACCGACTGTGTTAACCCGCATCGATTAACAAATGGTCTAGGCGATGCGACCACAGGGTACCCATAATCGGGAAAGGCGTCGGCATCGCGCCATGGGATCATGTTCAATGTTTTCAACCAATAAATCGACAGAACAGGAAAGTTTTGGCAAAATTTCACACCAATGCGGCTAACACTGCCACACTTAAGGGCGCAGGAAAAGCCAAATATCTTCGCTTTTCACATAGGGCCCAGCCCAAAAGGCGCCAAACAGGCACGTTTCGGGGGCAGGGCCTTAGGTCAACCGTTAACGCGCGCCATCCAAGATATCGCGGACCATCGGGATGACTTTTTCACCATAAAGTTGCAGGCAATCAATCAAGTATTCGTGGCGGATGGGTCCAGTCGTGTACTTCATGTCAAACCGCGCCAGCCCCAAATCGCCCATTGTCGCCGCAATTTTGCGCGCAACCGTCTCGGGAGAGCCAATATACAGCGAGCCTTCCTCAACCTCGGCCAAGAACCGAGCCTTGGTTGTGGGCGGCCAACCGCGTTCGCGGCCAATGCGGCCGAACATGTCCTGATAGGCCGGCCAAGCAATTTCGCGCGCGGCATCATCCGTCTTGGCGATAAACCCTGGCGAGTGCACCCCGATCGGGCGCAGGGGCTGGCCCAACTGCGCGCAAGCCCGCTTGTAAAGGTCAATATAGGGCAAAAATCTGCGCGGATCGCCACCGATGATGGCCAGCATCAGTCGCAAATCTTGCCGCACCACGCGAACGACTGATTCGGGGCTGCCGCCGACACCCACCCAAACCGTCATACCCTGCGGGCCCAAAGGCGGTTGAACGCGTTCGTTCACAAGGCCAGAACGCGTCTGACCATGCCACGACACGTCCTGATCGCGAACCAACTTCGCAAACAAATCAAGCTTTTCTTCAAAAAGCAGTTCGTAGTTTTTCATCTCGAATCCAAAAAGCGGATAACTTTCGGTAAAACTGCCCCGGCCCACGATCGCCTCTGCCCGACCATTTGAAATAGCATTGAGCGTTGAAAAGCGTTGAAAAACCCTGACGGGATCATCCGAGGATAAAACCGTCACCGCAGTGCCAAGCCGAATGCGCGTGGTGCGGCCAGCAATTGCAGCAAGCACAATTTCAGGGGCTGATATGGCGAAATCGGGGCGATGATGCTCGCCTAAACCGATAAAATCGACACCCACCTGATCGGCCACCACCGCCTCTTCGACCACATCGCGCAAAACCTCATCCGGGCGTTTCATCGCGCCATCTGCCCCAAGCGATATATCGCCGAAGGTGTCGATCCCAAGTTCCACCATGCCCAATCCCCTATCAACCCCGCGATTGTATCAACAAATGACTGCACAACAAAACGTGCATAACGGCAGAAGACCTGTGCGCAAGTTCGATCGTATTGGAATGCGTTCGTTTTTTTCGCGTTCCCCCAAGAATTTTCAGACACCCTCGATAATCTTTGTCATTTCAACCTGCCGTTCGACTTGCAGCATTGCACCCTTGGGGGCTAAGCACCCATCCAGGCACAAGAATGGCGGGCGATTAAAGCCCTTTAAAAGGCTAAGCGGACATCGACGTTGGCTGCCCTGAAAACGAAGCCAAGAAGTGACGTGTGGCGGAGATGTGATTTAAACGCGTTTGCGCTCTGCCGATCAAGTAGCCCGCCACTCGCTAATCCTAAAAATTTTTTTGCGCTGCTGTTGCTAGAAAAGGGCAGTGGCACATTATTTCTGAACCATGAAAGGGACTAAGGATTTTATACAATGAAATATGCCTAAGAAATTCAGTAAAAAAATTATCAGTCTTCAAATAAAAAAATTCGTCGATAATTTTATTTTTTAATTGCAATAACTTCCATGCAGGCACGATAACGCTCACTTATGCCGTAGCGAAGTGGCTGGAAACCACATTCTTCAAGCAATGAAAAAAGGCGACTTCTGCTAAAGTTGTGAAAGTGCTCAATTTCCCCCAAATAAGGATTGGATCTGTTGTGAGTCATCCACTTCCAAACGATGCTTTCCATATTTGGCATTGAGATAAGTAAACATGCACTCTTCTCCATCTTCAGTAAAATGCTTTTAAGCACTTTCTTTGGATATGGTATATGCTCTAGCACATCCATCATGCTCACCACTGAAATGCTTCTAGTGAAGTCAATACTTTCCACGAAGTCACAATAAGCTTCAATACCCAACTCTTTCAGTTTTTTAACATTTTCTTGTCTGAGATCAACTCCAATCGCATGAAAGCCATATTCTTGTGCCGTAAACAAAAGAGACCCGTTGCCAAATCCAACATCCAGCCACGCTCCACTCGACTTCAAAGGAATAATTTTTTCGATCATTCGGGCGGAGATGGCTCGTTGCTGCTCCACTTGGAATCCAACCTTTTGGTTTTCATGCGTTCCTGAAAAGATTAACTCATTGGCGGCTTCAGAAAAGTAACCACTAACAAATTGGTGAGTGCAGTCTTGGCAATCCATCCACTGCATCAATTTCGGAATTTCTGGTTTATAAAGCGGGTGCTTGCTGCAATCACCAACTGAAGATTTGACAATTTTTTTTGAATCACATAGAGGACACGCTTGATAATCAATTCTAAGCTGCATCTCGCATCCTCATGTTCAGGTGACAAATCAAAGGCGCATTGTTGGTATTTTGCAGATCCGCAATTCCGAAAAGGGTTTCTATCCCAGTATTTTCGATTATGCTAACCGCGTTCTGCCAGACGACCTACCTAATAATTAAAATGATTTATAATTGCAAGCACCCAATCAGCAATTTAACCAAGTCTTGCGGAAAGACACGCTGCGTTGTGGTCAGACTGCCGCACACCCGCGCCGATTCCCCCGCCCATCGCTGCGGGTCTACCGCACTATGGCCTTTTGCAAGTTTAGCTGCACATAAGAAAAAGATCCCAAGCATGTAAGTGCTTGAGATCTTTGATAAATGGTGAGCCGGTCGGGATCCGAACCCGAGACCTACTGATTAAAAGTCAGTTGCTCTACCAGCTGAGCTACCGGCCCACTGCGGCGCTGACTAAGGAAAGCTGAGGGGGACGTCAAC
>CAIMWI010000031.1 GCA_903845215.1 uncultured Rhodobacterales bacterium
ACCCACCATCACAAATCTTCCCAAGGCAATTTGGCGAAACAGGTTATAAACATTGCCGCGGTTGCCGGGCCCAAAAACCACGGTGGGCCGGATGATGATCAATGACCGCACCTTTGGGGATTGCGCAGCCCAACTGCGCAGCACCTGCTCGGCTGCGTATTTGCTGCGCCCATAGGCGTTGAACGGATTGATCGCGCCCGTCTCATCCGTTGGGTGATCGCAAAAGCCGTATACAGCGACCGAGGAGGTGAAGATGATCCGATCAATCCCGCGCAGACTGGCGGCGTGGCATAGGTTGGCTGTACCCTCAACATTGACGCGGTGGTACAGATCGGGTGGTGTCACATCATCGCGGTGCACGGCGGCAAGGTGAAAAACCGTCTCGCCCGATAGGCACTGCGCCAAATGGTCGGCCTCTAGAATATCCAGCAGCGTGACTTTGTCCGGAAAGGTCTCGCTGGGCTTTTTATCGATGATCTGAAAGCTTTCGCCCGCGTTTTGCAGGGCCAAACCCAAATGTGTGCCGATAAATCCACTGCCGCCGGTGATTGTATAGGTCATGAGGTTTTTAATCGAAGGTTAGGGGTGCTGTGGATTTGAGCGGCTTTGACATTTTTCTGAGGCTGCTTCGTGCAGTGACAAAGCATAGCGCCGTACCGGTTTGCCTTGATGCAGGGGCACAGGGTGCAAACCTTTCGGCGCAGCGCCCCTTAGGCCAAGACGTCGCTGTTTGGCAGTGACGAAAATGGTGCGATACGCCAGAACGAAAAGGATTGAAGACAACCCAACCAAGGCAAGGGCTTTGCCATTTTGGTCCCAGAACAAAACCCCCAAGGTGGCGGGGCCTGCCATCATCGGCAGCATGATCAGCGTGGTCAGCGCAGTGCTGAAAGCGCCGCTTTTCTTGCCCTGCATCAGGATTTCTAAGCTGCGCAAGACCAGAAGGTGAAAGTGCAACCTGTCCGCCTGAAAGGGTGATTTGTGCTGGCCCATCCGGCGCGTCATGGCAAAAACCATGTCGGCCAGCGGCCAAAAGAACACCAGCACCACCGCCCAAGGCGACAGGTTTGGAAGGTGCTGCAGCATCTTGACCGCGATGCAGGACGTCACAAAGCCGATTAGATAGGCCCCCGCAT
The DNA here is from genome assembly GCA_903845215.1 of uncultured Rhodobacterales bacterium. Taxonomy (GTDB): domain Bacteria; phylum Pseudomonadota; class Alphaproteobacteria; order Rhodobacterales; family Rhodobacteraceae; genus Stagnihabitans. The sequence continues at coordinate 1,137 of CAIMWI010000031.1, forward strand.
CGCCCAAAACCAAAAGCCCCCGCGGGAAATTGACGACCAAAAGCCCTCCGACGGCTGCCATTGCAACCGACAGCACCTGCACCGTTTCCTCTTGCCCGGTCTGCGCTGCGATCAGGCCCAAGGCCCCCGTCGTGATCAGGCTGGCAAAGCCGCACAGCCCATGCACTCCTTCAAGCTGGGTGAAGGCATGGCTGGCCGCGGTTAAGAAAAAAGCTGTCAGAAACCAGGCTGGCACGGGGAAAGCAAAGATCGCATCGTAGGGGGCAAAACCGATGCGCGAAACGGTTGTCCCAAAGACGATCACCGCCAGCAAACTGCTGCTGACCCCTGCCGCCAAGCGCCACAGCGGTGTCACACGCCGCCCCGTATCGGCGACCAAACCCACCGCAAAAACTGGCATGGCACATAAGATAAGTTCCAAAAGCAATTGCCCCTGCGCTAAGGGCAAAACCAGCAGCGCACCCCATAGGCCCAAGCCGACAGCCACCCCACCAAAGCGAGAGGCGGGCCTGACCCCGCGCTGCTGCACCGCAAGCTGATCCTCGCCCCGATGCGATTGCCCTGTGCTAAGAATAACCAAGATGACAGACATGAAGAAGCTGACAGACAATGCAATTTCGGCCATGCGATCTGCTTTTTGAAAAAGAATCTGTAAGGAAAAATATACGAAAGTTAATCCTATGGATACAAGCGGTGCGCCTTATTGCAACTGGTTTTTCGCAGCCTTTCGTAAACGCCCGCCACAGGGCGCGAAAATTGGGCGTTGGGTAGGGCCGTGGCCAGATTTTGGTGCTGTCCGAGGGGGCAATTGCGGTCAGGTCTGACATAAATGCTTGCAAGCGCTTGGCTTGGGCAGCCAGTGCAAAACACTTATATTCCAATTTTTCTGAATTTGCCGACATGGCAGCCCGTAGGGGAGTCGAACCCCTCTTACCTGGTTGAAAACCAGGTGTCCTAACCGATAGACGAACGGGCCACTGTCGGTGAGGGGCTGTCTAATCAAGCTCTTCGGGAGGCGCAAGAGGAAATTTGCACCTTATGCAAAGGCTGCATCTTCCAGTCGAAACTGTGGTTTCGACTTGCCGTTCCAATGGTTGATTTCCAGCCGCCCCGCCAGATGCAGGCGGCGGTGGCCGGCATTTTCAAGGGCCTCGCCCAAGGGCGTGTCAAAGGCGTTGAACAAGACCCCGTCGACCCGTGCGCCAGCGCTATCGCCAAAGGTCACGCGCAGGTGGCCCGTGCCCATGCGGCGGGTGGTGACGGCTTGGTCGGCAAAGGCAAAGCGCGGGGCGGGAGAGGAGGCGCCAAAGGGCCCGGCCTGTTCAATCTGTGCGATCAGCTCAACTGTGGCGGCCGTGGGCATCAGCAAGGCCGTGATGTCCAGCTCGCCCGCGCCCTGTGTGCTTACCCCTTGGCGGGCCAACAGCGTTTCAAGGCGCTGCATGGCGGGCAGAAGCTGGGCGCGCGTCAGGGTTAGGCCGGCGGCCATTTTATGCCCGCCGCCCTTTACAATCAGCCCCTCGGCCGCAAGCCGATGGATGGCGGATCCAAGATCGACGCCACTGACGGATCGTGCCGAGCCTTTGCCGATATCGCCTTCAAACCCGATCACCACCGCGGGCTTGTGCAGGGCCTCTTTCACGCGCGCGGCGACGATGCCAACAACGCCGGGGTGCCAACCATCTTCGGCGGCCCAAGCAAGCGCGCCATCAGGGCCGTGTGCATCGACTTGGGCGAGGGCGAGTTCACGCACCTGCGCCTCGATCTCGCGGCGTTCGGTGTTCAATGTTTCCAGGCGGGCGGCAAGGGCCACTGCTTCGCCTTCCTGATTGGTTGCCAGAAGGCGCGCACCCAGATCGGCTTGGCCGATGCGGCCGCCTGCGTTGATACGCGGGCCCAAGACAAACCCTAAAGCATAGGCTGTCGGTGCCTGATCCAGCCGCGCAGAATCGGCCAGCGCGCGCAACCCGACCCGTTCGCGCCGTGCCATCACTTTCAAGCCCTGCCGGACAAAGGCGCGGTTCACACCGATCAGCGGCGCAACATCGGCCACCGTGGCAAGGGCCACCAGATCCAGCAGGCTCATCAAATCAGGCCCTTGCTGGCCTTGTGCCTTCAGGCGGCGGTTCGCCTCGACCAAGGTCAGAAAAACCACCGAAGCGGCGCACAGATGCGCCAGATCGCCGGTTTCATCCTGCCGGTTTGGGTTCACCACGGCAAAAGCCTGCGGCAAGGTTTCTGAACCCAGATGGTGATCTAGCACAATGACATCGCAGGCGGCGGCGGCGATGGGTTCATGGCTGAGCGTGCCACAATCGACGCAAAGGATCAGATCATGTGCGGCCCCCAGCGAGGCCATGGCGGGCACGTTAGGCCCATAGCCTTCGTCAATCCGATCGGGGATGTACAGCGTGGGTGTCACCCCAAAGTGCCGCAGCCAGACGATCAAAAGGGCTGCAGACGCGCCGCCGTCTACATCATAATCGGCAAAGATTGCAATGCGTTGGCGTAATGTGACCGCGTGCAGCAACCTTTCGGCCGCCTTGGCCATATCGCGCAGCGTCATCGGATCGGGCAAGAGATCGCGCAGGGCGGGGGCAAGGTAGGCTTCGGCCGTCTCGGGCGTGACACCGCGCAGCACCAGCGTCTGGCAAAGGGCTGAGGGCAGGCGCGTCACCTGCGCCATTGCCTCGGCCAAGCGCGCAGCTTGCGGCGCGGGGCCAGACCACCGGCGTCCCGTGAGGGAAGCGTCAACGTTTAAGAATGCGCTCATGGCGCAGAGATGCCGGAAGTTGGCGTGAGGCGCAAGGGTGGCGGCTCTGAGGCCG
>CAIMWI010000032.1 GCA_903845215.1 uncultured Rhodobacterales bacterium
GATATGACCCGCACCACCCCCAACCGCCCCCCCGTTTGGCTAAACGCTGACAGCGGCGATTTTGAAACCTTCCGCCAGATCGTTTCGCAAACCGCCGACCCCGCCGATACGCCCTTGGCCAGCGCGGTGGTGCGCAACATTCCAATCTATGACGGCGCGCAGGTCGATGCGGCAGCCCTGCACCCCGCCCGCCGCCAAGCCTTGATGGAGGAATGGGCCCATGTTTTCGCCCATGGCGCAGGGATTTTGGTGATCAAACAAGGTGTGGCAGATCACAGCGTGATTGACCGCGCATCGACCGTGTTTGACCAGATCATCGCCGATGAAAAGCGCGCGGCCAAAGGCGGCGGCGATCACTTTGCCAAACCGGGGGCCAATGACCGCATCTGGAACTCGTTAGAAAAGCATTGTCTGGCAGACCCTGCCAATTTTGCCGCTTATTACAGCTCGCATGGCATAGCCCTTGCGTCAGAAGCGTGGCTTGGGCCAGCCTATCAAATGACAGCGCAGGTCAACCGGGTGAACCCCGGTGGGGCGGCCCAAACCCCGCACCGCGACTATCATCTGGGCTTTATGAGCGGCGCGCGTATGGCGCAGTTTCCCGCCCATATCCACGCCGTATCGCCCACGCTGACCCTGCAAGGGGCGGTGGCGCATTGCGATATGCCGGTTGAGACGGGGCCGACGATGCTGCTGCCCTTCTCGCAGCAATTCTTCGAAGGCTATCTGGCCTTCTCACGGCCAGAGTTTCAGGCCCATTTCGCCGCCCATTATGTGCAATTGCCGCTGCAAAAGGGCGATCTGGTGTTCTTTAACCCCGCTGTCATGCACGGGGCTGGCACCAACCACACCACCGACCGCTTTCGCATGGTGAACTTGCTGCAAGTCTCGTCCGCCTTTGGCCGCGCGATGGAGACGGTGAACCGCACCCGCATGGTGCGCAGGCTTTACGCCACGCTGCGCGGGGCTAAGGGTTTGAACCTTGACAACGTCATCGCAGCGACGGCCGAGGGGTACCCCTTCCCCACCAACCTTGACGCGAACCCGCCCGTGGGCGGGATGGCCCCCAAGACCCAAGCCGACTACCTGCGCCAAGCGCTGGCAGAGGGCCAATCCGAGGCGGCGTTTTTCGCAGTCTTGGACGCGCTTCAACAAAAAAACCAATCGTAAAGGCCGTAAGATGAACCGTATTGATGGAAAAATCGCCCTGATCACCGGCGGCACGCAGGGTTTGGGGGCGGCGATTGCGCGGCTGTTCGTCACGGCGGGGGCGGCGGGGATTGCGATTGTGGGGCGCGATCAGGCCAAGGGGGCGGCTTTGGCGCACCAGATCACCCAAGACAGCGGCGTGCCGGTGCAGATGATCGCCGCCGATCTGGCCGAGATTGATCAGGTCATGGGTGTGGTGCCGCAGACCGTGGCGCAGTTTGGCAAGATCGACATTCTGGTCAATGCCGCGGGCCTGACCGATCGGGGCAATCTGCTGAACACCTCGCCCGAACTTTTCGACAAGATCTTCGCTGTCAACGTTCGCGCGCCGTTCTTTTTGATGCAAGAAGCGGTCAAGCACATGGCTGCGGGCACGGGTGACGGGCGGATTGTGAATATCGGCTCGTCCTCGGCCCGTGCGGGGCAGCCGTTTTTGGCGGCTTACAGCGCGTCAAAAGGCGCATTGGCGACGCTGACGCGCAATTCCGGTTTTGCCTTGATGCGCAACCGCGTGCGGGTCAATCAGTTGGATATCGGCTGGATGCTGTCGGACCATGAAAAGAAGATCCAACTGGCCGAATCTGGCGACCCCGAATGGCAGGCCAAGGCCGAAGCGGGCCTGCCCTTTGGCCGCCTGCTTGATCCGGATGAGGTCGCCCGCGCCGTGCTTTGGCTGGCATCGGACGACAGCGGCATGATGACGGGATCGGTGGTGCATTTCGACCAATCGGTCTGGGGCGGCTATGATGGCCAAGCGCCATCGCCCGCTGTGCGTTTGGAATAGGCGCGCCGTTCAGCGCGCCTAACGCCGTTGCTTAAACACCCGCGGGGTTGTTCACATCGGCCCCAATCGCGGCCAAATCCGCGTAGCGGTCGCCAATGCGGTGATGCGGCCGCCCGCCGGTTGATGCGCCCAGCGCCACCACCAGCTCATCATGGGCCGGCGCATCTGGGATCGAAAATTGCACCGTCAGATAATGCGACCGACGGCCGCCATCGTTCTTATCCATCAGCGGAATCTGGATCTGCGTGTTGGCCGGACCGCGCCCGTTGGTAAAGCCAAGGTAAGTCTTGGCCCCCACCGCCTCGCGGTAGAAATTGCCAAAGCGTAGGGTATGGATCAGCGCTGATCCATGTTCCAACTCGGCATCTGTCCCTGCCATCGACGCTTTGCCGTAAGCTTCAATCGCCTCGCCTGATCCGGCAAGTGCCACCAGCATATCGGTCAGCATCTTGCCCAAAATCGGCGCGATGCGGTTGATTTCGGGTGAGAGGTCCTGCACAAACCCGCGCCCGTGCCACGGGTTTTTGACCACCGCCGCAACACCGATCATCCGCAGCGGGGGGTCGGCGGGGCGCTGTCCCTCGCGGTAGATGATTTCGTCATAGGTCACGACCTTGCGCAATTCGGGAAACATCGTCTTCTCCTGTTCAGGCCCCGCTGAGGCGGCGCACTTTTCCTTCGGTTTCGTTGCCCTGATAGATGCCAAATGCCCCACTTTGCGTTTCGGCGGCATAGCGTTGCAGCATGCTACGTTCGGCTGGATTGCGCATGGCGGTCCAATCCAATGTGGTCAGTGGGCAAAACTCCATGCCTTTGGGGGCGGAACCTTGCACCTGACCGTGGTAATAAATGCCGTGGCTGGCAAGGGCGCGGTCTTCAAAGACGGCATAAAGGAAGTCGACGTCAGCGTGCAAGCCCAAGCCGTCCAAACGCTGGCGCAGGCGGTCAAGGCTGGGGTTGGGATGGGGGGAAAGCGGCAGGGTTAGGCTGCCGTCTGCCGCCGCCTCCATCAACACAGCGCCGTCTTGCAGCAACACCGCCCCCACGCTGGTCCCCGCCGAGGCCGCGACCGCTTGCACCAGTTGGGCATCGGCCTCGACCGAGAAGTAGCGGCCCCGAAAATAGCCCAAGGGTGCGCCCTCGCCCGTGGTGAATGCGATCACGCGACCGATCAACACCAAATGGTCGCCCGCATCCACAAAGCGGTCGGGCACGCAGACAAACTGCGCCAAGGCCCCGTCTAGCAGTGGCACGCGGCCCGCCCCTTCGTGCCAGACACAGCGCTGGAACTTATCCACCTCGCGGGAAGCAAACAGGGCCGACAGGGCTTGTTGATCGTGGCCCAGAATGTTCACCCCGAAATGATCGGCCTGCATGAAGGTTTCGCAGGAATGGGCGGTTTTGGCCAAGCACACCAGCAACAAAGGCGGGTCGAGTGAGACAGAGGTGAAGGAATTCGCCGTAAAGCCGCGCGGTGTGCCATCTTCTTGACGCGCTGTCAGCACTGTCACCCCTGTGGCAAAGCGCCCAAAGGCATCGCGCAACTGGCGCGGGTCAATCGGCGGGTGTGGGGTCAGAAAATCTTGCGCCGTCTGTGCGCCCAAGCGAGCGGGGGTCGCGGGTGCAGGGCTGGGATTGGCCGAAAAGCGCAAGGGAGAGGCCGCCACCCGCCAAGGGCGCAAGCCCTCCTCGGCATGAGGTATCGTGGCAATCATGCCACGTGCCGCCACATGCGGATCCGCGAAGATATCTGCGACTGAATTGACAGGCCCAAAAGGCACAACTCCGCCCAAAACCGCGCTTAACTGTGCCTTGGTCAGCGCCGCGGCCCACTTTGCCACCATCGCATTCAGCACACCTGCATGGATGCGCCGCGCGCTGCGCGTGGCAAAGCGCGGGTCAGTGGCCAAGTCGCCCTGCCCCATCGCGCGGGCCAAGGCGCGCCAGAAGGCATCGTCGACAATGCCGATGGCGACATGGCCATCCGCGGCGAGAAAGATGCCAAAGGGGGCCAAAAGCGGGTGGGCATTGCCTTCGGGGACGGGCACCGTGCCGTCAAAATCGTGCTGGTAAATCAGCCGCTCGCACAGGCTGATCATCGCGTCATACATGGCGATATCCAAAAACTGGCCGCGCCCTGTTGCCTCGGCCTGCCGCAGGGCGGCCATAATGCCAAAGGCCATCAAGGCCCCCGCAAAAACATCGCCAATCCCCGGCCCGGCCTTGGTGGGGTGGGCGGCATCTGCCCCTGTCACCCCGATCAGCCCGCCCATGGCTTGGGCCACCACATCGTAAGAGGGCCAATCCGCATAGGGGCTGGCCCCCGAGGACGGATCGCCAAACCCGCGAATGGCGGCATAAATCAGGCGCGGATTGGCGGCGGACAGCATGTCATATGACAGGCCCAACCGCTCCATCACGCCGGGGCGGAAGTTTTCCACCAAGACATCCGCCGTTTTCACCAAGGCCAACAGGTCCGCACGCCCCCCTTGCGTTTTCAGATCCAGCACGATGCTTTTCTTCGATCGGTTCAGGCTAACAAAATAACCTGCCCACTCATGTGCGGGATCATCGGCCCGGTAAGGGCCATTGGTGCGGCTGCTGTCCCCGTCAGCGGGTTCAATCTTGATAACTTCGGCCCCCTGATCGGCCAGCATCATGGTGCAATAGGGGCCAGACAGCATACGGCTTAGGTCCAGAACCCGCAGGCCAGAGAGGATGCCTTTTGGATTAGTCATAAAGCACCTTTGTCAAAAAAGCCGCAAGCGGAGCACTGGTCAAAGCAGGGCTTTGCATTAGCGCCATGTGGCGCAATCCGGGCAGGATCAGGGTTTGGGCACCGACAATCTCGGCTGCGATGGCAAAGGTCATCTCAGGCCCATTGCCATAGTCTTCGTCACCCGTCACCACGAGGGTGGGGCAAGAAATGGGTGGGTTCGGGGCCACAATTTCATCAATGCCGCTCGCCAAAATGCGGTAATAATCAGGATAGGTCGCAGGGTTGTTGCCCAGCACCCAGCCGCGCACCTTGTCCATCATGGCGGGGTTTTGGGCGCGAAAGTCATCGGTGAACCAGCGTTGCAAGGCGGCTTCAACCGTGGCGGATGGCCCTTGGCCTTGCGCTTGCGCCACCCGCGCCTCAATGGCCGCCTGGGCCGCATCAGAGCGGCGGTGCGGAGAGTGCAGGATCGCCAAGGCCTGCGTGCGGGCCGGATAATCTTGCGCAAAGCGGCGGGCAATCATGCCGCCCAGCGAAAAGCCCACAAGGGCCGCTTGAGTGCGGCCCAGTTCGTCCATCAAACGCGCCAGTTGCGCGGCCAAGGCGGACAGTTCAGGCTTGGGTTGCGAGGGTGTCTGCCCGTGGCCCAGCATATCGTAGGTCAGCACGCAAAACTTTGGGGAAAGGGCGGCGATCACCTGATCCCACACCTCATGCGTTAACCCCAAACCGTGGATCAACACCACCAAGGGCGCATCCGCACGGCCATGCAGCACATAGGTCGTGCCGTCGGCGGCGCGGATCATTGACCGCCCCCCGCCAAGGGCCGCCAAGCGATCACTTCCACTTCCACCCGACAATCGACCAACAGGTCGCTGACGATGGCTGAGCGTGCAGGGGGGTCGTGCGGGAAATACTCGCCATACACCGCGTTAAAGCCCGCAAAATCCGCCCGCTCGCTCAACCAGATCATCGCCTTGACCACATCGTCGCGGGTACAGCCTGCCAAGGCCAAGGTGGCTGTGATATCGTCCAGCACGGCGCGGGTTTGATCTTCAATCGTGCCCGTGGTCATGGGCACCCCGTTTTGCATCGGGATTTGGCCAGTCAAATAAACCGTATCGCCCGCGCGAATGGCCCGCGACAAAGACAATTTGCGCCCACCGATCACCAAGGGTTTGCCAATCACTTGTTTTGCATGGGTCATCTAGTCCTCCGCATTGGGGGCAGCAGACACCGCCCTCCCGCCACAACTTGCGCTTTTTTCGTCAGACCACGGCGAAAATTCGCACATGTTGCACCCAGTCTGCCGCAGAGTATGCTAAGCGCGAACCAGAGGGCAAGCAGATGAGCACCATCACAGACTACCAGATGCTGATAGACGGGGCTTGGGTCGCGGCTTCGGATGGCAAGATGTTTGACAGCGTCAACCCTACCACCGGCCAAGTTTGGTGCCGCATTCCCGAAGCGACAGCCGAAGATGTCGACCGCGCCGTAACAGCCGCCCACCGCGCCTTTACCTCTGGCCCTTGGGCCAGCATGACACCCACGGCACGCGGCCGCTGTCTGCGCAAACTGGGCGATCTTTTGGCCGAAAAGTCGGAAAGCTTGGGGCGAACCGAAACCATCGACACCGGTAAGATGCTGAAAGAAACCCGCTGGCAGGCGAAATACATCGCTGAATTCTTCCACTTTTACGCCGGTTGCGCGGATAAGATTTCTGGCGAGACCCTGCCCATCGACAAGCCCGATCTGTTTGTGTTCACCAGCCGCGAACCTTTGGGCGTGGTGGCGGCCATTGTGCCGTGGAATTCGCAACTGTTCTTGGTGGCCGTCAAAATCGGCCCCGCCTTGGCTGCGGGCAATACGGTGGTGCTGAAGGCATCTGAACACGCCTCGGCGGCGATGCTGGAATTTGGCGCGCTGATCGAAGCCGCCGGCTTTCCGCCCGGTGTGGTCAATATCGTCTCGGGGCATGGCGAGCCGTGCGGGCGAGTGCTGACATCTCATCCCTTGGTGGCGCGCATTTCCTTTACCGGCGGACCGGGGGCGGCGCGGGCGGTTTTGACCAATTCGCGCGAGAATTTCGCCGAAGTGTCGCTGGAATTGGGCGGCAAGTCGCCGTTTATCGTGTTTGACGATGCCGACATTGACAGCGCAGTCAACGGTTCCGTGGCGGGGATTTTTGGTGCTTCGGGGCAAAGCTGTGTGGCGGGGTCGCGCCTTTATCTGCACGAAGATATTGCCGACGAATTCTTGACGAAGATCGTCGCACTGGCCAAACAAATCCGCATCGGCGACCCCTTGGCCGAAGACACCCAGATGGGCCCTTTGTGCACCCAAGGCCAACTGGCCAATATTCAGCGCGAGGTGGCCCATGCCCAAACCGAAGGGGCGCGCATTTTATGCGGCGGCAAGCAGCCTGATGGCTTGGGTGGTACCTATTACGAACCCACCATCGTCGATTGCCCGCGCCAAGACCTGCGCATTGTCGACACCGAGCTGTTCGGCCCCGTTCTCTCGGTTTTGCGCTTTAAGACCGAAGCCGAGGTGATCGCCCTTGCCAATGATACCCAGCACGGCTTGGCCGCAGGCATTTTTACCCGCGATGGGGCACGCCAAATGCGCATGGCCAAGGCGGTGCGCTCTGGCATCGTTTGGGTCAACACCTACCGCGCCGTATCGCCCATCGCGGCTTTTGGCGGTGTGAAAGGGTCGGGCTACGGGCGCGAAAGCGGGTTTCAAGCGATGTATGACTATACAAGGCCAAAAACCGTCTGGATCAACACCTCGACCGAGCCTATGGCCAACCCCTTTGTGATGCGCTGACTTGGGGCGCGGCGCCAACGCTTGACGAAAAACCTGATACCTTGTCGAAATAACGACAGTACCCGTCCCCTTTCGCCTCAATCATTGGCGCATCGGGGCCTTGCCGGAGGATAGCATGAAGTTCCAACTCGCCATCAATCTTGAACGGATGGATGACAGCCTTGATATGAAGGATGTCGCCCGCCACACGCTGGAGATGGTCCAGATGGCCGATCGCGGGGGCTTTCACATCGTCTGGGCGGCCGAGCATCACGCGCTGGAGATGACCATCGCGCCGAACCCGTTTTCGATTCTGGCATGGTGGGCGGGGGAAACCGACAGCATCCGCCTTGGCACGGCCTGTGTGGCAGCGGCCTATTGGCACCCGATCAAAGTGGCGGGCGAGGCAGCGTTTATTGACCTGATCTCAGGCGGGCGGTTAGAGTTTGGCATTGGATCGGGTGCCTATCAGCGCGAGTTTGACCGGATGCACCCCGGCCTGAAACAATCCGACGCATGGCGCTATATGCAAGAGATGCTGCCCGCCGTTCGCGCGCTGTGGAAAGGCGATTACGCGCATGAGGGGCAGTTTTGGAACTTTCCCACCTCAACCTCGTGCCCCAAGCCTTTGCAGGCCGAAGTCCCCGTCTGGATCGCGGCGCGTGCGCCCATCACCTATGATTACGCCGTCAAAAACGGCTGCAATATCATGTCATGGCCCCTGACCCGCGACATGTCAGAGGCAGAGCTGTACATGGCCCGCATGGCCGAGGCGATGGCCAACAATCCGGGCTGCAAACGCCCGACAATGGCCATGATGCGCCACACAGCTGTCTCGGCCAGCCCCGCAGACTTCATCGTGCCGATCCGCGCCGCCCAGCGCCAATTGTCGCAATTTGAGAACCTGTTCAAAAACATGGGCGATGTGGCCAATGGCTTCCCCAAGTCGATCCCCTTCGACCAACTGGCCAACCGCGCCGAATATGACCCCGAGATGCTGCAACGCAATCTGATGTTCGGCACGCCCGATCAGGTGATCGCCAAGCTCAAGCAGTTCGAGGCCTTGGGCGTGGACGAATTCATTTATTACGCCAGCCTTGGTCTGGGTCTGGCCGAGCAGAAACGCTCGATGGAATTGTTCGTCAACGAGGTGATGCCAGCCTTCGCCTGACGCTGATTTATTGAAAGGAATGCCCGTGAGCCATGTCGAAGTCACCCGTCGCGGACGGGTTTTGGAAGTCAAGCTGAACAAGCCCAAAGTCAACGCGATCGACGTGGCGATGAGCCAAGACATGGGCCGTGCCTTTGCCTTGCTGCGCGACGATCCTGATCTGTGGGTGGGCATTCTGACGGCCGACGGTGACAGGATCTTCTCCGCTGGCTGGGATCTAAAAGCGCTGAACGCGGGTGAGATGTCACTGGATAACTGGTGGGAGACGGCAGATTACGGCATTGGCGGCTTTGGCGGGCTGACGGAAAACTGGCAGATGAACAAGCCGGTGATCTGTGCGCTTAACGGCATGGCGATTGGCGGCGGGTTTGAAATTGCCATGTCGTGCGATTTGATCATCGCGGCTGACCATGTCCATTTTGCCCTGCCCGAAATGCCCTTGGGCATCGTGCCAGATGCGGGCGCATTACAACGCCTGCCGCGCCTTATTCCGCGCAACATTGCGATGGAAATGCTGCTTTTGGGCCGCAAGATGCCCGCGGCCGAGGCCGCGCATTACGGCTTGGTCAACAAGGTTGTGCCTAAAGAAGCTTTGATGGAAACGGCGCGAGCTTGGGCCGACCAAATCGCAGGGTCAGCCCCCTTGGCGATGCAAACCGTCAAAGAGGTCGAACGCGCCATCCAAGCCCTGCCGCTAGAGGCGGCATTTACCCATATGCGCAAGGGCGATCTGCCCACCTACCGCGCCATGCTGAAATCCGAAGACTCGGCCGAGGGAATCGCGGCCTTTGTCGAGAAACGCAATCCCGTCTTTAAGGGGCGCTAAATGTATCCTGATCCACACTCTGTCACCCGTGTCACCACCTTGGGCGCTGGCCCGATCGGCGGCGGATGGGCCGCGCATTTTCTGGCGCGCGGCTATGATGTCACGGCCTATATCCATGCCGAAGCTGAAACGGCGGCGCTCATGTCGGTGATCAACACCGGCTGGATCAGCTTGCAAGCCTTGGGTCTGGCACCCGGTGCCTCGCTCGACCGGTTGCGCATCACCACCGATCTGACCGATGCTGTCAAAGACGCGCAGTTCATTCAAGAAAGCGCGCCCGAGCGGCTGGACATCAAACAAGCGCTTTACAAGCGCTTGGGCGAACTGGCCCCGCGCGACTGTGTTATCGCCTCGTCGACCTCGGGGTTGATGATGACGCAGATCCAGACTGACTGCCCCACCCCCCAGCGCACGGTGATCGGCCATCCGTTCAACCCGCCCTATCTGCTGCCCTTGGTCGAAGTCGTGGGCGGCAAGGCGACCGAGCCGGAAGCGGTGGCTTGGGCCGTCGCCTTCTACGAAATTGCGGGCAAAGCCCCCTTGGCGATGAAGAAAGAAATCCCGGGCTTTGTCGCCACCCGCCTGCAAGAAGCCCTTTGGCGCGAAGCCTTGCATATGGTCGCCAACGGCGAGGCGACCCCCGCCGATATCGACAACGCCCTGATGAACGGCCCCGCCCCGCGCATGGCGGTGCAAGGGCAATGCATGGCCTTTCACGTCGCCTGCGGTGAGGGCGGCATGGCCACCAACCTTGACCAATTCGGCCCCGCGCTGAAATGGCCTTGGACCCGCCTAGAAGCCCCCGAACTGACGCAAGAGCTGCGCGACCGAATGGTGGATGGCTGCAACGAAATCGCCGCCGGTCGCCACTTTGAAGCCATGGCCGCCACCCGTGACCGCGAGATTGTGGCCGTTTTGAACGCCATCCGCGACGCACGGCGCTAAAGGCGGCTTTTGCCCAAGACCTGAATAGGCTTGGCGGACCCGCGGTTTTGCAAGGCTTGCAAAAATTTTGACAGCGTCCCCGGCCAAGAAGGGGCGCTGTCTTTTTCGGGCCAAGCTTGGCGGTATTCGCTGGGCCTGCGGCCAAAGCATTTGCCAAAGGAAAAGGCAAAGTGCGACAGCGTGTTAAACCCCGAGGCCGTCGCAATATCGCGCACCGACAGGCTGGTCGAGATCAGCAAGACCCGTGCGTGTTGCAAGCGCAGCAACAAGCCAAACTGCACCACGGTGCAGCCAATGGCTGCTTTGAACTGCCGCTCCATCTGGCGCTGCGACACGTTCAGCATGTCAGCGATGTCCGGCACGCTTAGCGGTTCTGCGATGTTCTTTTCGATCAGCGCAATCGCCTCGCGTACTATGGGGGGCAGCGTGTCGGTGCTGCGGCCCATGGTGCGGCGTTGCGGGGCGGTGGCAGGGCGGACGGGGTGGTGCATAAGTTGATCGGCAATCTCGCTGACCATGCTTTCGCCTTGCGCCTCGCCGATCAGGCGCAAGACCAGATCAACGCCCGCCAACCCGCCGCCGCACGTCATCAGCCCTGCCTCTGCCGTGTAAATCTGTTCGACAAAGGCGATGTCTGGGAATTGTTCCTGAAACCCCGGCCCATAAGACCAGTGGGTTGTCACCTTGCGCCCTGACAGCAAACCCGCCCGCGCCACCAGATAGGTGCCCAACTCTACCGCACAAATCCGCGCCCCCTCGCGGGCTTGGCGGCGAATCCATGAAAACACTGTTTTGTTGGTGTAGCTTTCCGCCCCCCAACTGCCCATCACAAAGATCACCTCGCCGCGCCTGTTACGCTCAGTGGGAAGATGGGCGGGCAAGGTTAGGCCGTTGCTGGCCGTAATCTGATCGCCGTCAAACGACACGATATCCCACGCGTAAATCGGCTGCGGCGACAGGTAATTGGCGATCCGCATCGGTTCAATCATCGTCACCAGCGTGGACATGTTAAAGCGCGGCACGATCAGGAAGGTCACCTGAAGGGGGCTAGAATTCTTACTGTCTTCCGCTGTGGGATGATCCGGCGGTGAGGTACGATTTTTCGACATGGGTGCAGGATATGTGACGAATAAATGAAAGGAAACCAAAATCGAAGGCACAAGATAGCCCAAAAGCAGGAGGCTTGGATGAACTTCGACGTGGTGGTGACCTGTGCTGTAACCGGGGCTGGCGATACAACGGGCAAAAGCCCACATGTGCCCGTGACCCCCGCTGAAATCGCCCGCGAGGCGATAGAAGCAGCCAAAGCCGGCGCATCTTGCGCGCATATCCATGTGCGCGATCCGGTCACGGGCAAAGGCTCGCGCGATCCGGCTTTGTTTCGCGAAGTGGTCGACCGTGTGCGCGCCAGTGGCACCGATATCGTGATCAACCTGACCGCCGGCATGGGCGGGGATTGGACGCCGGACCCCAGTAATTGGGCCATGCCCGGGCCGGGCACCGATATGGTCGGCCCCGATGAACGCTTGGCCCATGTCAAAGACTGTCTGCCCGAAATCTGCAGCCTCGATTGCGGCACGCTGAATTTTGGCAATGACAACAGCATCTATATCTCGACCCCACCGATCCTGCGGAGGATGGCGGCCTTGACCAAGGAATGGGGGGTTAAGCCCGAGCTTGAGGTGTTTGAACTGGGCCATATCCGGTTTGCCCGTGCGATGATGGACGAGGGGCTTTTGGCCGATCCGCCGATGTTCCAATTGTGTTTGGGCATTCCGTGGGGCGCCGATCAGACAGTCGAAACCATGAAAGCCATGAAAGAACATCTGCCGCCGCAAGCCAGCTGGGCCAGTTTTGGCATCAGTCGGATGCAAATGCCCATGGCCGCCGCCGCCGTGGCCTTGGGCGGCAATGTGCGCGTCGGGCTGGAAGATAACCTGTTCTTGGATCGCGGGGTTCTCGCCACCAACGCACAACTGGTCGAACGGGTGATTGGCATCATCACCCGCATGGGCGCGCGGGTGCTGACACCGCAGCAAGCGCGCAATAAGCTGAACCTGCGCGGCGCGGATGCTTAACGCATGACCAAGGGTAACGGCAGCCTGTGTTTGACATCGCTGAGCAAACGCTACGGCGCCTTTACGGCTGTCGATAACGTGAACCTGCAGATCGAAAAGGGCGAGTTTCTGACCCTTCTTGGCCCGTCCGGCTCTGGCAAGACGACGTTGTTGATGATGATTGCGGGGTTTCAAGACATAAGCGAAGGCGATATTTTGTTGGGCGGTGTATCGATCGCCCAAACGCCCGCGGAAAAGCGCAATTTTGGCATGGTGTTTCAGGGCTATGCGCTGTTTCCGCACATGAGCGTCCACGACAACATCGCCTACCCCCTGTCCGTCCGCCGCAGACCCAAGGCCGAGATCGACGCCCGCGTGGCCGAGATGTTGGACCTTGTGCGCCTGAACGGCTTTGCCAAACGCCTGCCCAAAGAACTGTCAGGCGGTCAGCAACAGCGGGTGGCCTTGGCGCGGGCCTTGTGCTTTGCGCCGCCGGTTTTGTTGCTGGATGAACCCTTGGGCGCATTGGACAAAAAGCTGCGGGTCGAGGTGCAGGCCCAGTTGAAAGAGATCCACCGCCGCGTGGGGACAACCTTTGTTTATGTCACCCATGATCAGGAAGAAGCCCTGTCGATGTCAGACCGCATCGTGATCATGCAAAACGGGCGGATCGAACAGGTGGGCACGCCCGCTGACCTGTATCAAAACCCCAAAACCGCCTTTGCCGCCAGTTTCTTGGGCAAAAGCAACTTTTTGCACCGCGATGACGCGGTCTTTGCCCTGCGCCCCGAAAAGATCGACCTTTCGCCCGAAGGGCAAGGGATGGGGGCCAACAAGGTCTCAGGCGTGGTGCTGTCGGTCACCTATTTTGGCGCTGTGCTGAAGTATCAGGTCGAGGTTCCCGGGATGGACCCGATTGAAGTGGATGTTGACGCTTGGCGCAGCGGGCAGGCTTTGCCCCAAGGCGCGCGCGTTGATCTGACTTGGGCCGACAGCGCCGCCGTGCGCCTGTTAGACCAGAGCCTGTGAAACAAGCCCAAGCCGGGACCAACCCGGTCATGTCACAACAGGGCCCAGATGGCCCACAACAAGGAGGTTCGAAAATGCACGACAAAAACTTCATGCGTGAGACACTACTGCAAGGCGCACAGGCCTTTCAGGCCGGCAAAATGCAGCGCCGCAGCTTTTTGGCGTTGTGCGGTATGGCAGGCTTTGCCAGCGCGTCAGTTCTGGCCGGAAAGGCCGAGGCTGCGGCCTCTGAAATCGTGATGTGGAACTGGGGTGGGCAGTCGGAAGAATGCCACCAAAGCGCCATTGGCGCGGCCTTTACCCAAGACACCGGCGTTCCGCTGAAATTTGACACCTCGGGCCCGTTGCAGGGCAAGATCAAAGAGATGGTCGACAGCGGCAATGTCACCGCCGACGTCTGCGACGCCGACCTCTTTGACGCCGTGGCCTTGGGCAAAACCGGCCATCTTGAGGCGCTGGATTATTCGGTGATCGACAAGACCAAAACCATTGACGGCTACGCGCTGGAGTTTGGCATCTCGATCATCCTGTACGGCTATGCCTTTATGTATGACACCCAAGCCTATCCCGATGGTCCGCCGACATCTTGGGCAGATTTCTTCGACACTGCCAAGTTCCCGGGCACACGCTCGCTTTACAAATGGGCCAACGGGTCGCTGGAAGCGGCGTTGATGGCGGATGGTGTGGAAAAGGACAAGCTTTACCCACTCGACATTGACCGCGCGCTAAAGAAGATCACGGCGATCAAGGCTGACACGATCTATTGGGGTTCGGGGTCCGAAGCGCAAAGCATGATCGTCAATGGCGAAGTGTCGATGGGCATGGTTTGGCAAAACCGCGGCCGCAGCATCGAAACCGAAACCAATGGCCGCTATAAGTTGGTGATGAACCAAGCCTTGGCCATGCCGGGGGCCTATATCGTGCCCAAGGGCAATCCGGGTGGGGCCGATGTGATGAAGTTCATCGCCACAGCCCAATCGGTTCCAGCCCAGTTGGACCTGTTCGCCTGCCTTGGCATGACGCCCACCAACCCCGAAGCCATCGCCCAGATGGCCGAAGTGGATCAGCCCTATTCGATCACCTCGGCGGCCAATATGCCGATGATCGCCCTGAACGATCCGACATGGTGGGGCGAGAACACCGATGCGGCTGTGAACGCTTTCTTGGCGGCGATCAGCTAAAGCCAGTCTTGCACCGGCGGGCCATCCGGCCTGCCGGTGCATATTTTACAAGGGTTCCCAATGCGCTTGCCTTTAAAGTCTGGCTGGCTTTTGGTTCTGCCGTTCCTGCTTTTGGTGGGGGGGCTCTTCCTTGGCCCCATCCTCAACGTGCTGTGGATCAGCGTCACCGAGCCCGCGCCTGGCTTTGGGAACTATGCCCAACTGGGCAGTTCTGACACGCTGCGCCGCATTTTATGGACCACGCTGCGCGTTTGTGTGATGTGCACGGCGTTTAGCGTCATCTTGGGCTATTCCATCGCCTATGCGATGGTTCATGCCACTGGCCCTGCGCAAAGCCGGATGCTGGGGCTGTTGCTGATTTCGTTCTGGATATCGGTTCTGGTGCGCACCTTTTCGTGGCTGATGCTTTTGGGGCGCAACGGGGTGGTCAATTCCACGCTAGACGCTTTGGGCATCATCAGCGCGCCCATTCCCTTTATGCGCAACGAATTGGGGGTTTTGATCGGCATGGTGCATTACATGGTGCCCTATGCCGTGCTGCCGATTTTCGCCGCGATGCAAAGCATTGACGGGCGAGTGGTGCAGGCCTCGCGCTCGCTGGGGGGCAGCGGGGCGCAGACGTTTTGGCGGATTTATCTGCCGATGACCAAGCCCGGGGTCGTTGCGGCTTCTTTGGTGGTCTTTATCATCAACCTTGGCTTTTATGTCATTCCGGCGGTGCTGGGGGGCGGTAAGGTGTTGATGGTGGCGGAATACATCTCGGTTCAGGTGCTGATCACGCTGCAATGGGGCACGGCGGCTATGCTGGCCGCGATCTTGCTGTTTGGGGTTTTGGCGCTGATGTTCCTCATGTCGCGCTTCATGAAACTGTCGACAGTATTTGGCGGGGCGCGGACATGAGGGTAAGCCTGCCTGCCAAGCTGAACACCGGATTTGCTTGGGTGCTGCTGGTTTTGCTGATTGCGCCAGCCTTGGTCGCCATTCCGGTTTCGCTGACACCCAAGACCTACCTATCGTTCCCCACCGACGAACTTTCGCTGCAATACTACCGCGAGCTGTTTTCCAGCCCGGAATGGCTGTCCAGCTTCGCTCAATCGACCGTGATCGGGGCCGTATCAACCCTGCTTGCCACCACCATCGGCACGCTGTGCGCCATTGGCCTGTGGCGGGTATCGTCGCCTGCGGGCGAGGTGGTGCGGTCAGTTCTGCTACTTCCGCTCGTTGTGCCGCCCATCATCGCCGCCATGGCCTTTTCGCGCCTGTTCGTGCCCTTGGGCCTGATTGACAGCTACACAGGCCTGATCTTGGCCCATACTGTGCTGTCAGCGCCCTTGGTGCTGATCACGGTGTCAGCCTCACTCGCGGGGTTTGATGCGCGGCTGGAACAAGCCTCGCGCAATTTGGGGGCTTCGAACTGGGTGACGATGTGGCGGGTGATCGTGCCCGGCATCAGGCCCGGCATTTTGGCGGGCGCTGTCTTTGCCTTTATCTCGTCTTGGGACGAAATCGTCGTGACGCTGTTTTTGTCGAAATTCAGCGTCTACACCCTGCCGCGCCGTATGTGGAACGGCATTCGCGAAAACACCGACCCAACCGTCGCCGCCGCAGCCGTTGTGCTGATGGCCATCACCCTGCTGGCCTTTGCCATCTGGGCGCTGGCTGCGCGGCGCACCAGACCTGCCGCATAGGGGCCCAAAGTGACCACAGACACCCACGAAACCGAACTGCTTTTGTCCACCGTGCGCGCCTTTATGGCGGCCGAAATATTCCCCCACGAAGAGATGGTCGACCGCACCGGCACCGTCCCGCCCGATCTGGGCCGCCAGATCGAAGCGCGGGCGAAAGAGGCGGGGCTGTATTCGGCCAATATGCCCGAACGGGTGGGCGGGGGCGGGTTGTCGATGAAGGCCATGTCCTTGATCGAACGCGAATATGGCAAGACCAGCCATGCGCTGCATTCGTGGATCGGGCGGCCAACAGAGTTGCTTTTGGCCTGTCAGGGCGACCAAATCGACCGCTACCTGATGCCCGCCGTGCGCGGCGAAAAGCGCGAGTTGTTTGCCTTGACAGAGCCAGAGGCGGGGTCTGACGCCATGGGCATGAAATCCAACGCGCGGCGCGATGGGTCAGATTGGATATTGAACGGCTCCAAACACTTTATCTCGGGCCCGTGTATGCCCGACTTTGCCATCGTCTTTGCGTCAACCGGCGTGGATAAAACCAAGCGCGGCCCGCGCAAGCGGATCACGGCTTTTCTGGTCGATGTCGGAACACCGGGCTTTGATATCCGCGAAGGCAACAAATCCGTCAGCTATCGCGGCTATAAAACCTTTCAACTGGCCTTTAACGAAGTGCGCTTGGGGCCGGACCAAGTTCTGGGCGAAGAGGGCAAGGGGTTTGAACTGGCTGGCCAATGGCTGGGCATGGGCCGCGTTTGGGTCGGCACCTGCTGCTGTGGCAAGGCTGAACGGATCATAGGTCTTGCCACCGAATGGGCCGCCAATCGTAAGCAATTTGGCCAACCGATCGGCCAGTTTCAGGCCACGGGCTTTAAGCTGGCCGATATGGCGATTGGTCTGCGGGCGGGCGATTTGCTGGTGGCCGATGCCGTCACCCGTGCCGAAGAGGGGCGGTTGACCGATGCCGATGTCTCGATGGTCAAGGTCTATTGTTCCGAAATGCTCAACCGTGTGGCCGATGATGCCGTGCAAATCTTTGGCGGCATGGGATTGATGGAAGAAATGCCCATCCAACGCCTGTGGCGCGACAGCCGGCTAGAGCGGATCTGGGACGGCACTTCCGAAATCCAGCGCCATATCATCACGCGGTCCATTCTAAGGCCCTATGGCGCATGACCTCTGCGCGCTCTCAAAACCTTGCACGCCTGCTGTCGCCGCGCCACATCGCCTTTATCGGTGGCCGCGATGCCGAAGTGGCGATCAACGAGGCCAAGCGCATCGGCTACACCGGCCAGATCTGGCCGGTGAACCCCAAGCGCGAAACCTTGGGTGGCTACCCTTGCTTTGCCAGCGTGGCCGACCTACCCGAGGCCCCCGATGCCACCTTTCTAGCCGTGCCAGCCCCCGCAGCCATCGCCACCACGTCGCAATTGGCCGCACGGGGGGCGGGCGGGATCGTTTGCTATACGGCGGGCTTTCGCGAGGCGGGTGCCGCAGGCCAAGCGCTAGAGGCTGAATTGATCACGGCGGCAGGCGATCTGGCCCTTGTCGGCCCCAATTGCTACGGCGTGATCAACTATCTGGACCGCGCGGCCCTATGGCCCTTTGCCCACGGCGGCGGGTCACCCGGCTATGGGGCCGCGATCATCACACAAAGCGGGATGTTGTCTTCTGATATCACGATGAGCCAGCGATCGCTGCCACTGACACATATGATCTCTTGCGGCAATCAATCGGTCTTAAGCCTTGAGGATTTCGTTGACCACCTGATCGACCATCCCGCCGTGCGCGCCATTGGCATGCATATCGAAGGCCTGCGCGACGTGCCCCGCTTTGCCGCGGCGGCGCTGCGGGCGGCGCAAAAGGGCGTGCCTTTGGTGGCGTTGAAAACGGGGTCGTCGCAGATAGGGGCCTCGCTGACGGTCAGCCACACGGGGTCACTGTCGGGGACGGATGATCTTTATGAGGCTCTGTTCGAACGGGTTGGGGTGATCCGTGTGAAAAGCCCCGCGCAACTGCTGGAAACTTTAAAGTTCCTGTGCGTGGCAGGCGCGCCCAAGGGCAACCGCGTGGCGGGGTTTACCTGTTCTGGCGGTGGGGCCACGATGCTGGCTGACCATGCCGAGGCGATTGGCCTTGGCTTTCCCGCCTTTGGCGAAGCCGACCGCGCGGCCCTCTCATCGCTTTTGCCCGATATCGCCACCGTGTCAAACCCGCTGGATTACACCACACCGATCTGGGGTGATGCGGCCAAAACCGGCCCTGTCTTTGCTGCGGCCATGCAGGGCGTGCAGGCTGACAGTGCCGTGCTGGTGCAAGACTACCCCGCCGCAGGCTTAAACGAATCCAAACCCCATTACCGCGCCGATGCAGGGGCGTTCATTGCTGCCGCCAAGGCACAGGGCGTCCCCGCCGCCATCTGTGCCACCTTGCCCGAAAACCTTGATGCCGAAACCCGCGACTGGCTGGTGGGCCAAGGCGTCGCCCCGATGCAGGGCCTGACCGAAACCTTGGATGCGATGCGTGCGGCTATCGTGTGGCAACAGCGGCGGGCGCACATTCTGGCCCAGCCCCCCGCGCCGTTGCACGCGCTGCCCACGCAAGGCCCCTTGCACAGGCTGGACGAAGCCGAGGGCAAAGACCTTCTGGCCAAACTTGGCCTGCCCATCCCCTTGGGGGCGGTGGCCGCAGGGGCCAAGGTGGTCGCGGCGGCAGACCGCGTCGGCTATCCGGTTGTGCTGAAGATGATGGGCCCCAGACTGGCGCATAAATCCGAAGCGGGGGCTGTGGCCATTGGGCTGGCAGGCCCTGTCGAACTTGCAACAGCTTTGGAAAAGATGCGTGCCGCTGTGACGGCACATGATCCACTGGCCGTGACTGACCGCTTCTTGGTGGAAGCCATGGCCCCGCGCCCCTTGGCCGAACTGCTGGTCAACCTTCGGCGCGATGCGCAGTTCGGGCTGGTGCTGACCTTGGGCGCGGGCGGAGTGCTGGTGGAATTGCTGGACGATGCCGCAACCCTGCTACTGCCCGCTTCGGCGGCGCAAATTGAAGCGGCACTGAACGGCCTGAAGATCGCGCGCGTCCTGCGCGGCTATCGCGGCGCTCAGGCGGCGGATATGGCGGCCATTGCAGGCTTTATCGCCCATCTGTGCCAGCTTTTCGAAACGCAATCCGCCGCCTTGGCCGAGGTCGAGATCAACCCTCTTTTCGTCACTGCAACACAGGCTATTGTGGTGGATGTCTTGATCCAGAAAGCAGACCCGCTTTGACCCTTCCCAGCACGCCCAACCCCGACCTGAGCGTTGGGCATAATAATTTTCAGCGCTGGAACCAACCCGACCAGCGCCGCCACGGCTTTCACAACGCGCATGCGATCTTTCGCCGCACCTTGATGGTGCGGGCACGGCGGGTGTTAACCCTGACGGATACCCCCGATCCCGTCCTTGCCGCCAAAGCGCAGGAGTTGGGGATCACCACTAACCCCGCTTTCTCGGCCCTTGTGATTGCCCAAGGCACAAACGTGCTGTTCCAAGCCGCAGCCCCTGACTTTACACCGACAAGCCCCCATTCGCTGCAATCTATTACCAAGATGCACATGCATCTGATCGTGGCCGAACTTTTCGCCGCAGGCCGCCTGCACCCCGCCGATCTGGTGCGCGATCATTTGCCCGAAATAGGGTCAGCCTATGCCACGGCCAGTCTGGCCGATGTGCTGGATATGAACGTCGAGAACGACTTTTCCGAAGACTACAGCGACCCCGAGGCCGATTGCTACCGCGAGGAAGAAGCCTTGGGTTGGCGCCTGCCCCCCACCGATCGCCCCGAAGAAACCCTCACCGCCTTTGTGAGCAGCCTGACAGGACAAGGCACGCAGAACCCCTCGCCCTATTGCCGCTACAAATCGGCCAATACCGATGTGCTGACAGTCATCGCCGCAGCCCATGTTGACTTGCGCCAAAGGGTCGAAGCCATCTGTGACGCGGCAGGCTACGAAGGCGGCTTTCACATCAGCCTAAGCCCCGAACATCTGCCCGCCTTTTCTGGTGGCGGCTGCCTGTCAGCCTGCGACCTTGCCCGCTTTGGCCTGTTGTTCGCCCGCCGTGGGCAAGCCGTTTACGGCGCGCCCGTGGGTGTGGCGACTGCCTTTGACGAAGCCCTGACCCGCCCCGCCCCCTTGGTCAGCCCCAAACGCGGCACCATGCGCTATTCCAACCACATCATGACCCGCAACGGTTGGGTGGGCCATGCGGGCTATGGCGGACAATTCTTGATGGTCAACATAGCCAACGGGCGGGTGGCGGCATTTCTAAGCGTGCTGGAAAACGAGTCCGGCTACGACGAGGATTATATGCTGGACGTGATTACCAAGTTAGAAACGCTGTGCATGGCGTAGCCCGTAGGGTGCCGGTTTATGGCGCACCGATAGGGAAATTTAGTGTCACGAAAGCTTAACTTGAGTTGAATATCTTCACGCAAATCTAAACCCTTGGAGAGACATCAATGAACAGCTTTATCAAAGCCGGCTTGGTTGCAGCGTCGATGTTTGCGGGCTTTGCCTGTGCAAACGTGGCATTGGCCCAAGAGACGATTCGCTTCGCAGTGACCGACATCGACGGTCTGGAAGCTCTGCAAACCGAAATGGGCCCATTCAAGGACGCTCTGGAAAAAGTTTCTGGCCTGAAGGTCGAGCTTTTCGCCGTGTCCGGTCGCACCGTGGCTGTCGAAGCCATGGCGGCCGATCAGGTTGACTTCGTGTTGACTGGCCCTGCTGAATACGTGGTCTTCAATGCCCGCTTGCAGGCCCAACCCGTCGTGACCTGGGACCGTCCTGATTACTACTCAAACGTCGTCGTTCTCGACGGCGCAGCCGAGCAGACGGCGGCTGATCTTAAGGGTAAGAAAATCTCCTTCGGCGAGATCGGCTCGACGTCGCAGCACTTGGCCCCCGCCACGCTGCTGGCAGAGGCAGGCTTGGTCTATGGCACCGACTATGAACCGGTTTTCCTGAAGCGTAACGTCGCCATGGAAGCCCTGATCGCCGGCGAAATCGCGGCCATCGGTGTGAACAAGACCCACATTGACCAGATCAC
Source organism: uncultured Rhodobacterales bacterium (assembly GCA_903845215.1). Lineage (GTDB taxonomy): Bacteria > Pseudomonadota > Alphaproteobacteria > Rhodobacterales > Rhodobacteraceae > Stagnihabitans. The sequence goes on from CAIMWI010000032.1 coordinate 21,502, forward strand.
CGAAAAGTTCCCCGACCAAAAGCTGCGCATTCTGGTCAAGGGGCCGAACCTGCCCAATGACGTGCTTTTGGCCTCCGCCACGGTCAAGCCTGAAGTGATCGAAGCTGTGCGAAAGGCCTTTGTCGAGCATGGCGACGAACTGCTCGCGGCTGTGACTTCGGTAGATGCCAACGCCAAGTTCATTGGCGGCGGTTTCAACCCGACCATTACCGACGCCGACTATGATCAGGTGCGCAAGATGTATGAAAACGTCGGTGTGACCGAGTTTTCGGCATTCCTTGAGTGATCAGCGCATGAACTTGCCACAATCTGTTGGCGAACCGATGGGCCCCGCTTTGGCGGGGCCCGTTTTGTTGGTATCGGATCTTTCCAAGTGTTATGGTGGCCCTGTTGTGTTGCGCAACCTATCGTTCGCCGCATTTTCCGGGGTTTCGCTTGCCATCATCGGCGCCAATGGGTCAGGAAAATCGACCCTTTTGAAATGCTTGATCCGGCTGACAGACCCAAGCTCTGGCAAGATAGATATCTTGGGGCAAAGTGTCGGAGATATGGGCGCAAGCGCGTTGCGGCAGTTTCGCTCTCGGGTTGGGGTTGTGTGGCAAAAACACAATCTCGTGCCCCGCTTGTCAGCGCTTTCCAACGTTCTGCACGGTGTTCAGGCCCGCCTAAGCGGCCCACGCAGCTGGTGGCAATGGGCCGCCCCTGCCGAAGTGCGGGCCGAGGCTATGGCCTGTCTGGACCGTGTTGGGTTGGCCGATAAAGCCTTGCAGCGGGTTGACAGTCTATCGGGTGGCCAGCAACAGCGCGTTGCCATTGCGCGCATGTTGATGCAGCGCCCCGAACTTGTGCTGGCTGATGAACCCGATGCCAGCCTTGACCCGCAGTCTGGTGAGGATGTGATGCGTTTGCTATCCGATTTGGCGCGGCAAGACGGGCTGACCTTGATCGTCATTTCGCATCGCTTGGAACACACCCTCGCCTTTTCTGACAGGATCATTGGCCTTGCCGGGGGTGTCATCGCGCTGGATGTGGCAACAGATCAGGCCGATCCTATCATGTTACGCCGCTTTTTTGATAAACCCACACAATAGGCGCCCCATGCCCAAAGTCATTCCTGCCCCCCCGCGGTTTCAACATCGCTCGCTTGCTGAATATGTGGGCATCGTCGTGGTGCTGGCGATGGTTTTGACCAGTGTCGCCAACACCGCCCCCGCGCTGGACAAGCTGCAACGCGGAACGGCGCGGCTGTTTGCACCTTCGGGCTTTTTGATGCAGATGTTTCCGCCCGATTTCAGCCGGGTGGAACATATCGCGTGGAAGCTGGTTGAAACCTTGCAAATGGCCGTGGCAGGGGCCGCTTTGGGGCTGATTTTCGCCCTTCCCTTCGCCATTCTGGCAACAGACCGCTTGTCACCGCATCCTGTGATCAAGGTTGCGGCACGCGGCATGATCGCCTTTTTTCGCACGGTACCCGATTTGGTTTGGGCGATTTTCTTCATTATCGTCGTGGGTCTTGGCCCCGCAGCCGGTGTTTTGGCGCTTATGATCGATAAGATCGGCTTCGCTGGCCGCTTTTTTGCCGAAGCCATGGAAGAAGCAGATACCGGCCCGCAAGATGCCTTACGCGCCATCGGGGCAAGCCGGATGGGGATCATCTTTTCCGCCGTCCTTCCGGCTTGCCTGCCGTCTTTCACCGCGACATCACTGTTCGCCTTGGAAAAATCTGTGCGCGGTTCGGCGGCCTTGGGCCTTGTGGGGGCGGGCGGCATCGGGGTAGATCTGAAGGTCGCCTTTGATCTGTTCAACTATGACGAGGCGCTGACCATCATCTTGATGATGCTGTTTCTGGTCGTGGCGGTGGAACAGGGCAGCAGTTGGATCCGCGCAAAACTGATTTAATCGTGCCGTGTCGCTGTCGGCTGAACTGGGTGTCCCCAGACGGGCCTGCCTATCTTGGGCAAAAAAACACAAGGGCAAAAGATCAAGGAGCGCCATGATCTGACGCTGAAATTGTCACACCTACACCCGTTTGCCTGACCGGATCGCTGTCTAGCCAAGGGCAGCCGGCTGCCCCATCGTTTCGCGCCATATCGACCGGAGTGCCGCACCAAAGTCTGCCGCGTAGCGATCGGCGTTCCAGCCTGGGCGGGTCTGCAGCTGGGCCCTTAGCCCGCGCTTTAGCCCGACAAGCGCCTTTCTGTCCCGCCCAAGTGCCACCGCTTGTGCGACATAGGCGTCGTCATCCTTGGCCACCCAATCAGGCAGGCCTGCCGCCGTCATAAAGCTGGCCCCCATGCGCGAGACAAACTGCCCACCCGCCATCGTCAAAACCGGCACCCCCATCCAAAGGGCCTGAAGGGTCGTGGTCCCGCCACAATAAGGGAAAGGGTCAAGGGCAATGTCGACTTCGGCGTAGGACTGCATCATGACGTCAAGTCCTACGGGACCGCGAAAGATCAGGCGCTCTGCGGGGATACCCAGGTCTGCAAAAAGGCGCTGGAACCGCGCGATTGCGCCCGCATCCTTGAAACTGGGCGCGCGCAGCAGCAATTGCGAATCCGGCACGGCTTTCAACACGTCAGCCCAAAGGCGCAGCGTGCGCGGCGTCAGTTTGGGAATATTGTTGAAAGAACCGAAGGTCAGTGGCCGCCCCCGCGACAGTTTCCCAAAATCCGGCAAGGGATAGTCCACTTCCGGCGCGAAACAGAACACCGTGTTTGGCAGGCGCATGACCCGTTCACTGCACAGATGATCCGCTGCAGGCGGCGTGACCACACGATCCCCGATCAGCCAGTCGATATTGGGAACGCCGGTAGAGCCGGGATAGCCCAAAAAACTGGCCTGCACAGGCGCCATACGCTGCGCGAAAGCACGCATTGATCCGCCGGCAGTATGGCCGGCAAGATCGATCAGAATGTCGATATTGTCAGCGTGAACCCGCGCGGGCAGCTGTGCGGTCGAGACATCGTGCCAAGTGCGCACACGACTGCGCGCAAGGCGGGTCTGGTCGTCAACGGTTTGGCCCGTCGAATAGATCGTCAAGGGAAGGTCGGCATGGTCCCAACGGGCAAGCAGCGGTTGTAAGAAGATGTTGACCGGATGTTGGTGGTGCAGGTCACCGCTGACCATGCCAATCCGCAGAGGGCGGTCGGGGTCTCGATCAACGTCGAAACTTTCTCGCGCCCGCGCATTCTGGCCCCAGCCCGCGAAAAGCGCACGGTGACGGCGGGCCACATCGTCCGGTGTCACACTGTCGGCGTAAAGCAGGCTCATCGCGGCATTGGGGGCAAAACTGCCTTGGCCTTCGGCGACAAGACCTTCGTAAAGGCGAAGCGCTGTGTCAGCGTCACCCAGCCGATTGGCGATGGACGCGCGCAAGGCCGCGCTGCCGGCCTGCGGCACCGGTCCGCAGGCTTCGGCCCGGTTTAGCGAGGCAAGCGCCTCTTCGAGAAGCCATGATTTCAACTGCATGTCGGCAAGCTCTAGATGGGCTTGGGCGTCATTGGGATGCCGCGCCGTCCAGCGTTCAAAAATCATCACAGCCTCGGCCCAGAAGTTGAACCGATAGGCAAGCTGCGCCAGTGCGCGCAGCAGCGCGGGGTCATCAGACCCTGAAAGGGGCTCCATCAGCGCCTGTGCCTCTGTGGTCATGCCAAGACGCAGATAAACTTCCGCCAGATCAAGGTCGATCAAGGCGGTCAGTTCACCCGAGCCCGCCAGAAACCGGGCCTGACGCAGGGATTCCAGCGCTTTTGGCAACTCTGCGCGATCCATGCGGAACCGGGCCAAGTCGCGGCACAGCCCCGCCATCGCGGATGCTGGCTCTGGTGCGGAACCGGCGCGATCCAAGGCGCGCTGAAAGGCGATGGCCGCTTGTTCTTCGGCGTCTCGACCCGGTTGCTCTTCCCACAGCCGTGCCAGTGCAAGCGCCGGCCTTGCATCCATGGGACGCGTCTCCATTGCGCTGGTGTAGCTGGCAGCGGCCAAAGCGGGTTCGCCAAGTCCTCGCAGCACGTTCCCGCGTTCCAAAAGCGCGTCAAAACTTGTGGGATCAGCGATCAGGGCTGCATCAAAGGCCGCACGGGCCGCGCTCTCATCCCCCAGACGGCGCAAGATGCGCGCCAATAGCACATGGGCTTTGGCAAGGTCTGGCGCGCAGTGCACGGCCTGTGCTGCCGCATCGCGCGCGTCTTCAAAACGGCCCTCTCGGTAGGCCGAATTGGCGCGGTTGAAGGATAAAGCCGCCTGTTCAGATATCTGAGGTGCCTTTGGCTGTGGCGTCACAGACGTATCGGTGAAGCGCGGCTTGGACCTAAACACCGCTGGAGGCGCTGCAACAGATGTGCTCGCCACAATTTTCTCTGCCCAATCCAAGAGCAAGGGCAAAAACTTAGCTTCCGCCGCATGGGTATAACGCAGGACATGCGCAACCTGAAGCGGTGCGTACACAAGGTCAAAAACCGCGGTTTGATCTGCTTCTTGGTAATTATAAGCGTAGGCTGCAAGATCTTGGTCGGCAGGTGTCCAACCTGACTTAAGCCGATTAAAGAAATCGCGGGTGTGAAAAGAGATCGCCGACCCGTTGTTAAGCCGAGGTATCCAAGCCAGACGACCTAAGACCATTTTGGAGATAAGCTGCGAGGCAGAGCGGACGGGATAGTGACGCAACCCATATCCCGCAGGCATCGGCACCATGGGAAGGGGGTCCATGTTTGAAAACCGGACATGGTGGTTTCCGGGCGAGAATTGCCAACCTGATCTGCTGGCAAAGCTGCGGGGAACCAGACATTTCGGCGTGTTGATTGTTTCGCTTGCCCGTCGGTGCCCGATGCGCTGCACAGGATCAACCCGTGTTTGATCATCCGTCATCTGTGGCACCATCGATGCCCAAGGCCACCACGCAATGGACCCCGTCGAGAGTTTGGCGAGATGTGCGCGAAGATCGGGTGGGCTGGGTGCGTCGATAAACTCGTCACAGTCCAAGGGAATAACCCAGTCGGCCCCGCCCTCGAACGCCTCCTTAGCAAGCGCGGTTGTCAAAATCTCCTGTATCTGCGCGTGGCCAGTGTGCCTCGTGACCACAAGGTTAAACCCCTCGGCCTGAAGGCTCGCAAGAATTTCAGGCGTGCGGTCGGTTGAAAGATGGTCAATCAGACGGATCTCGTCAGCAAATCGCAACGTGTGGCGGACAAAGGATTCAACAATGTCGGCCTCGTTTCTGACCATGCCTACGGCAACAATCCGCATCACCTTAGCCCCTGCCCGCAGATCTGGCCCTATGGATTGGATGGTCTGTCACGAAAGCGCCTCTGGTTTGATCGTGAAGCGGATCTCGTCGCTGCGAAAGCCAAGCGCCATGGGACGGATCACATTGGGCAGAGGGTTTACGTCATAGATCTCTTCAACAACCCCGCCGATTTCCAGCCGGTGCTCGATATCGCCGGTGCGCAGGTTCACAACGCAGATCGCGCATTGTGCCCCCACACCCTCGGCCTGCAGCCGTTCGTTCAGCTTAAGCCCTTCAAAGGTGCGGTTCTCACGCGGGCGCGACAGGCCGATCACAGCGTGGTTGCCCACGAACGACAGGCCACGCGCGAAACCTGGCAGAAAGCAGACGGGCTCAAAGCGGCCGGTGTCCCGATCAATCCGACCAAATTCGCCGGTACCCGCCTGCAACATCCATAAAGTTCCCTGATAAAGGCGCGGTGAATGCGGCATGGACAGACCTTGGGCCACCACTTCACCCGTTGGCACGTTCAACACCACACCACCGTCGCGGCGTTTTTCGCGCCAGCCTTCAAAGACATTGGTCCGCGACAGGCAGGTCACATAGGCCGGCTGCCCCGCGTCCATCGCCAGCCCGTTCAGGTGGCACCGGTCTTCGGCGGCCAAGCGGTCGATGAAGGGCGGCCGCCACACTTCGCGAAAGCTGCCACGTTCCGCGAGGGTCGCAAGACAGTTAAATCGGGTCGCCACAAAGATCGGCTGGCCGTTCGCATCTTGGTGGATATCGTGGATATCGATATCCCCGGTGGTATGGCCGGTGACAGGAACATAAAGGGCGTCATACCCGTTGCGTATCTCGCCCGTGTCGAGAAAATCCTCGAACCGCCACAGCTGGTGAATCGAACTCATCCAAAACCGGCCCGTTCCAACCCCCAGCCCCATAGGCCGTTCGAATGTCCGCTCGAACACGGAAAGCCGCCCGTCCGGCTGAAGCCCCAGCAGAAAGACCTTTCCCGCCTGATAGGTGGTCATCGCAAGGCTGACCTTCGCCTCTTTAAGCCAGGCTGTGAAGAGACGAGAGCCGTGAAAGGCGAGTGCGGGTGGCTTTTGGTCGGTCATGGTGAAGCTTTCTGAACAGATCTAGGTGTGCGAACGGGTCATTCGCGAAAAGCGCGGGCGCGAACCCTTTCTAGGGGTTGCAGCAAATAGTCAATCACGCGGCGACGCCCCGCGAGGATGTCGATCTCTGCAATCATGCCGGGGATGATGCGGACTTGGGCGCCATCAGCGTCATGAAGCGCGCCTTGCGTGCGCACGACGATCACATAGACCTCGGCCTCGTCACGGTCGCTGCGGCGCACCGCATCGGCGCCGATGCGCAGGATACGGCCTTCTAACGCGCCATACCGGGTGAAATCATAGGCGGTCAGCTTAACCCGCACGGGCTGGTCAGGGCGCAGAAAGGCGATATCCTGCGGCATGACATAGGCCTCGACCAAAAGGGCATCGTCGATGGGGACGATCTCGGCCACCATTTCCCCTGCGCGAACGGCCCCGCCGATGGTGCGGCGATAAAGGCGGTTGACGATGCCTGCAACGGGCGCACGCAGAACTGCCCGCGCGGCCATGCTTTTTAATGCCGGCAAGGACGGGCGCAGCGCGGCCAGTTCTGCCGTGGCATCGGAAAGCTCGGCCAGCGCCTCGGCTGCAAACTTGCTGCGGGTGGCGGCGATGGTATCCACCTCCTCTGCCATGGCTGTCTGCAGACGCGCAAGTGACGCCTGGGCTGCGGCGATCCGGCCGTCGATTTCTTCCTCTTGGCGGCGCAGGGTCAACAGTGTGGTCTGCGGTTCCACCCGTCGCTCGACCAGCGGCGCGATGATTGCCCGCTCTTCTGCAAGGATCGCGCGCGTGCGGGTGGCGGACTCGAACTCGGTGCGGGCCTGAAGTTGTTCCTGTCGGCGCTGATCAAGCCGCCGCCCAAGAACCCTGATCTCAGAACTAAGTGCCGCCGCACGCCCCGCATAAAGCGCGCGTTCACTGACAACCAATTCAGGCGCAGAGGCCTCAATCTCTGCGGAAAAAACGGGTGGGCGCCCGTCAATCTCGGCGGAAAGCCGTTCAATCCGCGCCTCAAGGGCGATGGCGCGCTGAACTTCACGGTCAAGTTGGCTGGTTTGCACCAACCCATCCAATTCGACCAAGGCATCACCTGCCTTCACACGCGCACCTTCTTCAACAAGAACTGCGCGGATCACGCCCTCTTCGACGGCTTGGACCTGCTGGACATCCCCTGCGGGAACAACCCGGCCGGGCGCACGGGTGACATCGTCGATTTCTGTAATCCACGCCCAGAAAAGCACTCCCCCGATGATTGCGCAAATTGTGATCAGAAGAGCAGAGGCACCCAAGGACGTGCGGCCCTTCATTTCTGTGACCAGTCGATTTAGGTCGCGCTGCGCCGTCATGCGGTGCCCTCTGCCACAGGGCGGCGCGTGAACAGCGATTTGGGTCCGTCTGCGACAACCTTGCCGCCGTCGATGACGATCACGCGGTCAACCAAATCCAGCAGGCTGGTCCGGTGGGTGATCACGATCAGGGTCTGGTGCTTCAGTGCCGTCTTAAGGCGTCCGATTAACGCCGCCTCGCTTTGCACATCCATCGCCGCGGTCGGTTCATCAAGCAGCAGGATCGGCGGATCGCCCATCAAGGCACGGGCCAGCACCACCGTCTGCCTTTGCCCGCCCGATAGGCCCTGACCGCGTTCGCCAATGCGCATATCATAGCCTTCAGGCTGGCGGGCTGCGAAGTCGTCAACACCCGCTAAGCGCGCCGCGCGAAGAATCTCTTCATCGCTGGGGCGCATGGCCCCAAAGGCAATGTTTTCCCGCAGTGTCCCCGATAAAAGCCAAGGCTCCTGCAAGACGGTACCGATGTTGCGCCGAAGGTCGGCCGGGTCGATCTGGCGGATGTCGATCCCGTCCGCCAGCACCGCCCCCTCTGTTGGCTGGTAAAGGCCAAGCAAAAGCCGCGCAATCGTGCTTTTGCCCGACCCGATGGGGCCCAGAATGGCGACGCGTTCCCCCGGCGCAATGTCGAAGCCGACGTTATCAAGGGTGGCGCCTTTTTGGTCGGGATAAGAGAAACTTACCCGCTCAAGTCTTACCGCCCCCGAAAGACGCGGACGCGAAAGGAACTGACGGCCCGCGGGATGTTCGCTGGGGGCCTTCATCAGGGTGTCAAGGCTGCGATACGAACTGCGCGCCTGATGCAGGCGGGTCAGCGTCTGCGCGATCAGCGCCAGAGGGGCAAGGGCACGGCCCGTAAGGATCACCGCCGCGATCAACACACCAGAGGTGATATGCCCCGAAACAACCAAAAGCGCGCCATAGACCACGATCAAGATCTGGGCCGCCTGTTGGACAAACCCCGTCGCATTGATCGCACCCTGTGTCACCGCGCGACTCTTGATCGCAAAGGCAGACTGGCGGCGGATGGCATCTCCCCAACGGGCGCGCATCTGGCGGCCAGCACCTGCCGCCTTGATCGCCTCGATCCCGGTCAGCGTTTCGACCAGAACCGTCTGCTTCATCTGCCCCTCGACCAGCACACGGTCGGCCAGCCGGCCCAGCATCGGCTGAACCGCAACACCGATCAACAAAACCACAGGTACCGCAATGGCCGGGACCACGGCGAGCGGCCCTGCAAGCAGAAAGATCGCACCAATGAAAATCAAGACAAAGGGCAAATCGACCAGCGCAACCATAGTGGCCGAAGTGAAAAAGTCCCGAAGCGATTCAAACTCGCGCAAGGTCGCCGACACCGCCCCGACCGAGCCCTTGCGCGCGGCCATTTCGGTCTCGATCACATGATCAAACACGCGCTGGCCCATATCCAGATCGGCATTTTTGCCAGCATGGTCGATAAAGCCCGCCCGCAATGTCTTTAGGATCAGATCGAACACAAGGGCGACACCGACCCCGATTGTCAGGGCAAAGAGCGATTCTGTGGCGGCCGATGGCAGGATGCGGTCATAGACCACCATCGTGAAAAGCGATGTGAACATGGCCAAACTGTTGATCACCATCGCAGAAAGCGCCACCTGAACATAGGCCCAGCGGTTCGCGGCCAATGCATCCCTGAACCAGTGCCCGCGCACACCTGGGCTGATTTCATCAAAAGCGTGTCGGTGCTCGGGTTTCAAGATCAGGGCATGGCCGGTCATGTCCTGTTCCAACTGAACCACAGGAACATCAATCAAACCCTCGCCCGACCTAGGGTCATGGACAACGGCCATGTCAGCATCGCAGCGGTGCAGGACAACTGCGCCGCCTGACGTGGTCAGCAAGATCGCCGGCATCAAAGCCGCGTCGATTTGGCGGATCGGATATTGCCCAAAGGCAACCTGTAATCCACCCTTTTCTGCTGCCGCGATGACGCCGCGCACCTCTGCTGCGATGCCGGTTTGGTCACGGCTGACCAACATGTTTTGCAACGCACCAAGGGTTATGGGTCGCCCGTGATGGGCCGCAACATGCACAACGCAGCATTCCAGCGCTGTGGCCACGGCCTGAGATAGCGGGGCCGACACAGGTTCCAACACAGTCATTCCACGGCCTGACTTGAACTGGGTTCAGCCGCCAAAGTAACACCGAAGACGTCAAGAATATCCCCGCTGGCCGCAAGAACCGCATAGCCCAACACCGACTGATGATGCTCGGCCAAGATCTGCTGGCGCTCTGAAGCCAAGGTTTCGCGTTCGGCATCCAAAAGCTCGATCAGGGTGCGGCGACCGGCCTCGAACTGCTCGCGCGCGACCAGCAGATTGGCGCGGTTTGCCTCTCGGGCGGCTTGGGTGGCCGCTAGCCGGTTGGCGACCGCCAGCAATTCGGCTGTCAGAATGCGCGACCGGCTTTCAAGCTCGCGTCGGGTGGCGTCCAGGTCTACTCGACGGGCGTCAATCCGCGCCTCGGCGGCCGCCAGCTTGGCAGTCCTGCCCCGCGCAGGCGAGAGGAGCTGTTGCGAAGCAAGTCCCGCCACCGGCTGCGCTCCGGGGATGGCTGAGGCCGTAAGCGACAAGGTTGGCGCGCGTCCGGCAAGCACAGCGGCATGCTCGGCCTGGGCTGCAAGCAACTCAGCCTCGGCCCTTTGCAAGATGGGGCTTGCGATGGCCCGACTGTCGGGGGCGGGCGGGGCCTGCGGCGGCAAAGTCAGGCCCGACTTGGGCGCATGCCCAAAGGTCTCGACAAAGATGGCCTCGGCGCGGGTCGCTTCTGACTGCGCCGCGACGACAGCCGCGCGTTCATTGGCCAAACGACTGCGGGCGGTCAGCACGTCGACACTGGAGCCGAGGCCAGCCGAAGTGCGATCTTCGATTTGGACAGTTGTCGCCTCCAGTGCGGTCAAAGACGCCTCTGAGACGCGAACCAAGGCGCGCGCGGTTGCCACGGCAGACCAGGCTTCCACGGCCGAGAGAGCGGCGCGCGATCCTGCGTCAAACCGTCCGGCCAGACCGCCCAGAACGTGGGCTTTTGCTGCCGTCTCGCGGGCATGGCTTGCCCCGCCGTCATAAATCAGTTGAGAGATTGCTCCGAAAGATGTCAGATCCAGCCCACCGGAACCTTCTGGGCGCAAGCCCAGCGACACTTGTGGCAAAAAGGCACCGCCTTCGGCCAAAAGGCTTGCTTGCGCTTCGCGCAGGGCCGCTTGCCCTCGGCCCATAATGGGGCTGGTCGCCAACGCCTGTTTGACGGCCAGTCCGAACTCATCCTTTGCAAGCGAGGCTGGAAGCCGGGCCTGTCGAGTCGTAACGGCAGTCTCAAGCGCTGTAAGGTCGGGCGGCGTTGCGCAAGCGCTGAGCAGGGCCGTCAAAACGAGCGCGGCAGCGAAATGTTTTCTCATTGCATGGTTGGTCCTGAAAAGGAAAACATCGCCTCATCGGCGGAGCGGTCAGCCGCAAGGGCCGCAAGAAAGCTGGATCCGCCAGTCACGCGCTGACGGTCCAAGGACGGGTTTGGTTGGGCCAGAGGCAGGGTCGTCAAAAGGTGCTCGGCCTTCTCCATCCACGCCAGATGGGCCCGCGAGACGAGGCCTGCGTGAAGAAGCGCGAGAGCACCTGATCGATGCAGCGCCATGACGCCCGCCTCGTTCAAACCGGCTGCCGCCTGCGGATCAATGACCAGCAACGACCCACCCTCATCAAGCGCCATCAGCAAACCAAGGTCGGCGAGTGCTGCAGTGGCGCGCGCGGTGGCGGGCAAAGCTTCTGCCTGCGCCTTTAGAATCGCGGCCATCTGGGCTGTCTGTGGCGCAAGGGCGGGGGCAGCGTCGCCTTGCGCAAAGATCGCGTGCCCCGCCCCACCCCGCACGACAAACGCGCTGTCTTCATGCACGGCAAGGGCATAGCCGCCGCCCGCTGACGCGACCAGATCGAAGGGCCAAGCCGAAAGTCGCGGCGGCAGCCAGGATGCCTGCCATTGGCCTTCGCGTCCTACAATGACAGACGAGCCATGCGCCCCACGACGCAAAAGCGCGTGCGGCATGGGGCCAAGGGGTCCGGGCGCGAAGACAACCACAAAACACGAAGCGGCAGGAACCGCTTCGGTTAGTGTGATGGGCACCGAACGCAGGCCACGGGCATGGGCAAAGCCGTTCGGGCTTTGCCATGACCACGCCCTGTGGCGTTCCCAGGTGACGGGTTGGGCAGAGGATCCTGCTGTCGTCATGGACTTCCAAAAATGACATGAGATGCAACAAGGTCGTCAGGCGTGACGTTTTGCAAGATCACCACGATATCACTGTCCAGCGCGATGCGGGTGTCGTGACCGCCTGGCCCCTCAGCCGACAGCAGGGCGTTGAATGTGGTGAAATTGCCAAAGCCGAAGCTTGACACGTCCAACCTATCCCCCTCGGCCCCGTTGAAATCGATGATCGTCGTGGTGCCGGAAAGGTTGCGCAGGGTGAAGACGTCCGCGCCCTGACCGCCCGACAAACGGTCGGTCCCACCGCCACCGTCCAAAGTGTCATTGCCAACGGCGGCAAAGATCACATCATTTGCCGCCGTGCCCGACAGCGTGTCATTGCCCACGGTGCCAATCTCGGTCGCAGCGCCGGTGAAATTGCCGCCGAAGATCACAAAGCTGGCGCCAGATTGGCCGAAATTCGGGTCGTCGTAAGGGGCCCCGACGATCAGGTCGTCAAAGCCGTCGCCGTTCACGTCGCCGGCCCCGCTGACAGACCAGCCCGAAAAGTCACGCCCCGTCACGCCATTGATGACAAAGCCGCCGATCCCCGCCTCCACAGTGGACAGTTCGACCTTCGTCCCATCGGTCTTGCCGAACACCACAAAGCTGGCCCCAGAATAGCTTCCGTGCGGAGCGTCGTGTTTGGCTCCAACGATCAGGTCATCAAACCCATCGCCGTTCACATCGCCCGCCACGCTGACAGAAAAGCCAGAGCGGTCACTTGTCGACACACCGTTCATAACAAAGCCACCGGTGCCCGCCGCCACAGCGGACAGTTGAACCGCCGTTCCATCGGCCTTGCCGAACACCACAAAGCTGGCGCCGGAGGTGGCGCCGTTCGGGTCGCTGTAATGGGCCCCGACGATCAGGTCGTCAAACCCGTCACCGTTCACATCGCCCGCCCCGCTGACAGAAAAGCCAGAGCGGTCCCCCTGCGACGCGCCGCGCATCATGAATCCGCCGGTGCCCATCTCGACATCGGACAGCTCCACCGTTGTCCCAGCCGTCGTGCCGAACACAACATAGCTGGCGCCGAATTGTACGTTGTCGCGGATACCCGGGCCTGCCCTCTGTGATGCCCCGATGATCACGTCTTCAAGCCCATCGCCGTTCACATCGCCCGCCAAGCTGACCGAATAGCCAGCCCTGTCAGCCGCGGTCACGCCGTTGATGACAAAGCCGCCGGTGCCAGCCTGAACGGCTGACAGCTCGACCTTCGTCCCATCGGACTTGCCAAACACAATAAAGCTGGCGCCAGAGTCACCGTCGTTCGGATCGTCGAAAGGCGCCCCGACGATCAGGTCGTCAAACCCGTCGCCGTTCCAATCGCCCGCCCCGCTGACAGAGAAGCCAGACTTGTCACCCGCCGACACGCCGGTGATGACAAAACCACCGGTGCCCGCCTCGACAGCGGACAGCTCTACCTTCGTACCATCGGTCTTGCCGAACACCACAAAGCTGCTGCCGGAGTTGTCGCCGTTCGGGTCGTCAAAACGCGCCCCAACGATCAGGTCGTCAAACCCGGCACTGTTCACATCGCCCGCCGAGCTGACAGAGCTGCCAGCCCTGTCGCCCGCCGACACTCCGTTGATGGCGAAACCACCGCTGCCGAGCTTGATGCTTGACAGCTCTACCTTTGTGCCATCGGTCTTGCCGAACACCACAAAGCTGGCACCAGAGTAGGTGCCGTTCGGGCTGCTCCGCGACGCCCCGACGATCAGGTCGTCAAACCCGTCGCCGTTCACATCGCCCGCTGAGCTGACAGAGTAGCCAGAAAAGTCATCGTCCAACGCGCCGTTTATGACAAAGCCGCCCTTGCTCGTCTGGACATCTGACAGCTCGATCGGGGGTATCGGCACTGCACCAGACACGGCGACATCGGCTGCCACCTCAAGCCGGGCATTGCCTTGGGTGTAGACAGCAAAGGTCGTGCTGCCCTCGATCAGGTTAGGCCCTCGGCTCCAGATGCTGCCTGTCAGCGTTACCGCATCGGCCGCACTGCCAAGAACGCGCAAAGTGTTGGTTCCTTCGGCAAGGCGGAACAACTCCACCGGCGAGAGCGTCAAACTGTTCCCGCCGCCATTCAGATCAACAACTTCAATCGAGGTGAGCGACGTGTTGTCCAAAGCCCGAAGGTCCAGCGCAAGCCCAGACCCCGTAAGCCGCAGCGTATCGGTACCGTTGCCACCATCAACCCGCGCGAATGTCAGGTCTGATACCTCGAACACATCATCCCCAGCACCGCCGTAAAGGACATCCGCGCCGCCAGCCCCCAGCAACGTATCGTTGCCAGTGCCGCCAACAAGAATATCAACGCCCGCAGACCCGTTCAGCGTATCATCGCCCATAGTGCCAATCTCGGTCACAGCCCCGCTGAAATCGCCACCAAACACCACAAAACTGGCGCCGGATTCCAGGCCGTTCGGGTCATCGAAAGGCGCCCCGACGATCAGGTCGTCAAACCCATCGCCGTTCACATCGCCCGCAGCGTTGACCGAGCGGCCCAATTGGTCACCCGCCGACACGCCATTGATGACGAAACCGCCGATGCCTGTCTCGATATCTGACAGTTCTACCGTCGCCCCATCGGTCTTTCCGAACACCACAAAGCTGGCGCCGGAACTGGCGCCGTTCGGGTTGTCGTAAGGGGCCCCAACAATCAGGTCGTCAAACCCATCGCCGTTTAAATCGCCTGCCGAGCTGACAGAGAAGCCAGCCTGGTGGAACAGCCCCGCGCCGTTGATCGCAAAGCCGCCGTTGCTCGTTTCGACATCAGACAGCTCAACCTTCGTCCCATCGGTCTTGCCAAACACCACAAAGCTGGCGCCGGAATTCTCGCCGTTCGGGTCGTCATACCGCGCGCCAACAATAAGGTCGGCAAATCCGTCGCCGTTCACATCGCCCGCAGCGCTGACAGAGAAGCCAGAGTGGTCATACTCCGACACACCATTGATCACAAAGCCGCCGGTGCCTGTTTCGACATCTGACAGCTCTACCGCCACCCCATCGGTCTTACCAAATACCACATAGCTGGCGCCAGATCTGTCGCCATTCGGGGCGCCGTATTTGGCCCCAACGATCAGGTCGTCAAACCCGTCACCGTTCACATCGCCCGCCGAACTGACAGAGTAGCCAGAAAGGTCATCCTGCGACGCACCGTTGATCACAAAGCCGCCGGTGCCCGCTTCGATGGCGGAAAGTTCTACCGCCGTGCCATCAGTTTTGCCGAAGACCACGAAGCTGGCACCGGAGTAGGCACCGTTCGGGTCGTCAAACACGGCCCCCACGATCAGGTCATCAAACCCGTCGCCGTTCACATCGCCCGCCGAGTTGACAGAGGAGCCAGACCAGTCAAACGCCGAAACGCCATGGATCGAAAAACCGCCAATGCCTGTTTCGACATCTGACAGCTCTACCGCCACCCCATCGGTCTTACCAAAAACCACAAAGCTCGCGCCGGAATTCTCGCCATTCGGGTCATTTCCAGTGGCCCCGACAATCAGATCGTCAAACCCGTCGCCATTCACATCGCCCGCCGAACTCACCGAACTGCCAGAGGCGTCAATTGCCGACATGCCGTTGATGACAAATCCGCCAATGCCCGCCTCGATGCCTGACAACTCAACCTTCGTCCCATCCGTCTTGCCAAACACCACAAAGCTTGCGCCAGAGGAGTCGCCGTGCGGTGCAGCACCAGACGCCCCAACGATCAGGTCATCATACCCGTCGCCGTTGACATCGCCCGCCGAACGAACAGAATAAGAAGAGTAGTCCCCCGCCGACACACCGTTTATCACAAAGCCGCCGGTGCCCGTCTCGACATCTGACAGGTGAATAGCTGGTAACCCGAGGGGGCCAGACACCGCAACACCGGCTGCCACTTCAAGCCGGGCGTTGCCTTGAGTGTAAACCGCAAAGGTCGTGGTGCCATCAACCACGTCGGCCGCCCGGATCCAAATGGCCCCCGTCAAAGCCACCTCATCGGCTCCACCGCCCAGAACGCGCAGCGTGTTGGTGCCTTCGGCCAGTCGGAACAACTCCAACGAGGAAATCACCAGGCTGTTACCGCCGCCATTCAGGTCAATCACCTCAATCGACGAAAGCGAGGTATTGTCCACGCTCTCGAGCGCCAGAAAGACACCTGCGCCTGTCAGGCGCAGCGTATCCACGCCGTTGCCGCCATCAACGCGCGCAAAGGCTAGGTCCGCGACTTCGATGACGTCATTTCCGGCCCCGCCGTAAAGAACATCCGCCCCCCCAGCCCCTAGCAGCATATCGTTGCCAGTGCCACCAACGAGAATATCAACGCCCGCAGACCCGTTCAGCGTGTCATCGCCCACAGTGCCAATCTCGGTCACAGCCCGGCTGAAATCGCCGCCAAAAACCACAAAACTGGCGCCAGAGTTGATGCCGTTCGGGTCGTTATACTGGGCCCCGACGATCAGGTCGTCAAACCCGTCGCCGTTCACATCGCCCGCCGCACTGACAGAGGTTCCAGAATAGTCTTCGGCTGACACACCGTTGATGACAAAGCCACCTTTGCCCGCCTCGATATCTGACAGCTGCACCGCCACCCCATCGGCTTTGCCAAACACCACAAAACTGGCGCCAGATTTGCCGCCGTTCGGATCATCAAGCGGGGCTCCGACGATCAGGTCGTCAAATCCATCGCCATTCACATCGCCCGCTGAGCTGACAGAATGGCCAGACCGGTCTAGATGCGACACCCCGTTCATCACGAAGCCACCCAAGCCGGCCTCGACGTCTGATAGCTCTACCTTCGCCCCATCAGTCTTACCAAACACCACAAAACTGGCGCCAGAGAAGCTGCCGTTCGGGTCGTCTCCAAAGGCCCCGACGATCAGGTCGCCAAGCCCGTCACCGTTCACATCACCCGCCGAGCTGACAGAGAAGCCCAACTGGTCATCCGCCCCCACACCGTTGATGACAAAGCCACCGGCGCCCACCTCGACAGCGGACAGCTCTACAGCTGTCCCATCAGTCTTACCAAACACCACAAAGCTGGCCCCCGAACCACTGCCGTTCGGGTCGTCGTAACGCGCCCCAACAAGCAGGTCATCAAAGCCGTCGCCATTCACATCACCGGCCGCACTGACAGAAAACCCCGACACGTCAAACCCAGACGCGCCGTTGATGACAAAGCCGTCGGTACCCGTCTGAATATCTGACAGCTCTACCTTCGTTCCATCGGTCTTGCCGAAAATCACAAAGCTGGCGCCAGAGTAAGCGCCGTTCGGGGCGCCATATTTTGCCCCAACGATCAGGTCATCCAACCCGTCACCGTTGACATCGCCCGCCGAACTGACCGAAAAGCCGGTATAGTCCCTTGCCGTCACGCCATTGATCACGAAGCCGCCGATACCCAATTTTAGGGCTGACAGTTCGACTGCCATTCCATCGGCTTTACCAAACACCACAAAACTGGCGCCAGAATTGTCTCCGTTCGGGTCGTCTTTCGGGGCCCCGACGAGCAGGTCGTCAAGCCCGTCACCATTCACATCACCTGCGGAACTGACCGAGTTGCCAGAGTAGTCTAAGGGCGATGCACCGTTGATGACAAAGCCACCAATGCCAGCCTCGATATCTGAAAGCTCTACCTTTGTTCCATCGGTTTTACCGAACACCACAAAGCTTGCGCCAGATCGGTCGCCGTTGGGGTCATCGCCCTTGGCCCCGATGATCAGATCATCAAACCCGTCGCCGTTCACATCCCCCGCCGAACTGACGGAAAAACCAGCATAGTCGCTGCCTGACACCCCGTTGATCGCAAAGCCGCCGATGCCCGCCGCGACGGCTGACAATTCGAACACCGTCGATACGGCCACATCGACTGCCACCTCAATCCTTGCATGGCCTTGGGTGTAAACCGCAAAGATAGCGCCGCCGTCGGTCAGGTCGGCCTCGCGGGTCCAAGGCCCATGCGCCAACATCACCGCATCAGCCGCATTCCCCAGAACGCGCAGCGTGTTGGTGCCCTCGGCCAAGCGGAACAACTCCACAGGCGAGATCGTCAGGGCGTTGCCCCCACCGTTCAGGTCAATCACCTCAATCGAAGACAGCGAGGTATTGTCCAAAGCTTCAAGATCAAGCGTCAGGCCATTGCCTGTCAGGCGCAGCGTATCCACGCCGTTGCCGCCATCAACCCGCGCGAAGGTCAGGTCCGATACTTCGACGACGTCATCCCCAGCGCCGCCGTAAAGGACATCCGCCCCCCCAGCCCCGAGCAGCATATCGTTACCAGTGCCACCAACGAGAATATCAACGCCCGCAGACCCGTTCAGCGTGTCATTGCCCACGGTTCCAATTTCGGTCACAGCCCCGCTGAAATCGCCGCCAAAAACCACAAAACTGGCGCCAGAGTAGCTGCCGTTCGGGTCGTCCTGATTTGCCCCGACGATCAGGTCATCAAACCCGTCGCCGTTGACGTCGCCCGCAGAGCTGACCGAAAAGCCAGAGTAGTCACCCTGCGACACGCCGTTGATAACAAAGCCGCCCCTGCCCGCCTCGACGTTTGACAACTGCACCGCTGTCCCATCCGTCTTTCCGAACACCACAAAACTCGCGCCGGAGGCGCTACCGTTCGGATCGTCGCCCTTGGCCCCAACGATCAAGTCGTCAAACCCGTCGCCGTTCATATCGCCCGCAGAGCTGACGGAGACACCAGAGACGTCATCCGCCGACACACCGTTGATTGCGAAGCCGCCCCTTCCCAACTCGATATCTGACAGCTCGACCTTCGTCCCATCGGTCTTGCCGAACACCACAAAGCTCGCACCGGAATTGCTGACATTCAGGTCATTGTAAAGGGCCCCGACGATCAGGTCCTCAAACCCGTCGCCGTTGACATCGCCCGCAGAGCTGACAGAAAAGCCAGCCTTGTCCCCATCCGTCACGCCGTTGATGACGAAACCGCCCGTGCCCGCCTCGACGTTTGACAACTGCACCGCTGTCCCATCCGTCTTGCCGAACACCACAAAGCTCGCACCGGAGTTGCTGCCGTTCGGGTCATCCTCCAAGGCACCGACGATCAGGTCATCAAACCCGTCACCGTTCACATCACCCGCCAAGCTGACTGAGAAGCCCGCCAAGTCACCGACTGAAACGCCGTTCATCACAAAGCCGCCAGTGCCCGCCTCGACAGCGGACAGCTCGACATTGGTCCCATTGGTTTTGCCGAACACCACAAAGCTCGCACCCGAGTTGTTGCCGTTCGGGTTGTCGTTTCTGGCTCCTATAATCAGGTCATCAAACCCATCGCCATTGACATCGCCCGCCCCGCTGACAGAGAACCCCGAGTAGTCATCCTCTGATACGCCGTTGATCACGAAGCCGCCGATCCCAGCCTCGACAGCGGACAGTTCCACCTTCGTTCCATCGGTCTTGCCAAACACCACAAAGCTCGCACCGGCGTAGTTGGCGTTCGGGTCATCGTTCGGGGCGCCGACGATCACGTCGTCAAACCCGTCACCGTTCACATCGCCCACCGAACTGACAGAGCGGCCAGAGTAGTCACCCGCCGACACGCCGTTGATGACAAAGCCACCCCTGCCCGCCTCGATATCTGACAGTTCGACCTTCGTCCCATCCGTCTTGCCAAACACCACAAAGCTGGCACCTGATTCTTCACCGTTGGGGTCGTCGTATCGCGCTCCAACGATCAGGTCGTCAAACCCGTCACCGTTGACATCGCCCGCACCGCTGACAGCGAAGCCGGCGTAGTCATGATGCGACACCCCGTTGATCACAAAGCCGCCGAGGCCCATCTCAACATCTGACAGTTCGATCACCGCACCGTCATTCGCCCCGTGGATCGTGACCGTGACAGTTTGGCTCGCCCCGTCCGCCGTGATGGCGGTGAAGCTGTCGGTTATGCTGTCGCCCAGACCCAAGGACTGGATCGCCGTCTGGGTCGTGTCGGCCGCGTAAGTCCAAGCGCCAGTCGTGCCCAGCGTGAATGTGCCGTAACTGCCCAAGGCAGAGGCCTGTGCCACAAAGACATCCTCGCCGCTGTCAGAATCGGTCACGCTTAACGTGCCAGAGGCCGCAAGGGTTAAGGTCGCATCCTCGGTGACAGAACCGGTCGTGGTGCCAGCGATCACCGCACCGTCATTCGCCCCGTGGATCGTGACCGTGACAGTCTGGCTCGCCCCGTCCGCCGTGATGGCGGTGAAGCTGTCGGTTATGCTGTCGCCCAGACCCAAGGACTGGATCGCCGTCTGGGTCGTGTCGGCCGCGTAAGTCCAAGCACCAGTCGTGCCCAGCGTGAATGTACCGTAACTGCCCAAGGCAGAGGCCTGTGCCACAAAGACATCCTCGCCCGTATCCGCATCGGTCACGCTTAACGTGCCAGAGGCGGCAAGCGTTAAGGTCGCATCCTCGGTGACAGAACCGGTCGTATCGCCGCTGATCACCGCGCCGTGGTTGACAGATGCGTCACCCCCACCAGACGCAGCTGCAAGAGCGCCAAGCATCCCGAGTGCTGCCCCTGCCGACACATCATCCGCGCTTACCCCTTGCGCCAGCGCATCCAGTTCCAGAGCCACGGCTGCGGTGACGACAATCTCGCCGCCCTCTAGAACAACGAAATCCTCGGCTGCGTAGGTATGCACAGACCCATCCGCAAGCGTTAACGCCAACGACCCGTCGGCCAGCACGCGCGCCGATGCCACGCCAGCACACGAACCCAAGGAGACATAGCCATCCGGCAGCGTCGCTGCTTGGGCACCATGCGCAGCGATGACTGCCACAGAGAGGGCGCTGAAAAGGATGCGGCCGGTGCCAAAGGGGCGCGTGTCGGGTGAGGAAGGATTTGATGACTTCGCGCTGCGCCGCACCTGTGCGATGCCACCAAGATCGTTCGTCGGAGAATCCTTCATCGTCGCTGCGTCCTTTGTGTCGCCGCACCCAAAGGCTGTGCGGGATGGCCCCTGAAGCTGGCGTTTTTAAACTGTTTCGCTGGCCCTTTTGTTCCTATGAGCCAAGCCATTGGCGATGGGTTTTTTTCGTGAAAGAATCCCAAAACGGCACCCAAAGACACCCTCTTGATCAGGACCATTTGTCACCCGAAAGGCTGGGATGATCATGGCTGGGTCGATGGCCACCAGTTTAAGCAATTCAACATTTTCCCTATGTTTTAGACCCACAGACCGAACATGAGATTAAGGGTTAAATTTTTTCGCAGCGAACGTCTATAAGAATGCTTTGAAAGGGCGCAAGCAAAGGGCGCTTCTAAATGATAGACGATATATCCTATTGTGTATTTAATCGACCTTTTGCGCCATTATCGCTTGACCCGATGCAAATGATCCGACCATAATTAAATGTCCGCTAGGAATGCCTTCCTGTGGCGGCCCTTTATGCCTGCAAGTGCATTGGCAGTTTTGGGCTGATCGGGAGTATGGCTTTTCTTAGCGTAAGGTGTTCTGTGGTAAAGCTATTTTTTGACGGTACCTTCAAATTTGATTGACTAACCCCAAGTTTTGCAGATGCCTATCCGGGCAACACTGCAACCGCGAAGTAGGCAATTTTTCAAGGCTAGATCATGGGCCACGGCAGAGGCACCGATGGCCTGATGGTATTCCAACAGCCTTGAGCCTTAAGAGATGCAACCTTAGATCATCGGCCCCTAGAACCGGTCGAAAATCTATAAAGCGGCGTGATGGCCAAGATTGTTAGACCTGCCGACATGAATGTCACCCGCAAAGTCAGCGGATCGGACGCAATCACAGGTTGTGCAATTATTTTATCAACAACCAAGCCGTGCTGTCAGATTAGCGGATGAGGGAATGTTCGTGCGCCAAACCTCACGGCATTGCCCCCCAGTACCTTATAATCCGAAACCAACCACGCCCAAGATCATAACGGGCGGGCTTTCCTTTTGGCGCGCTTTATCAGATCTTCACTGCCCTAAACTGGCCGCACGCGGGCTGAAAGAGGGGGAATTGTGATAGTGTCGGCCGTTTTTACGGGCTTTCCGGCGCGACCGAGATCATTCGGTTGATCTCTTTGCCTTTGGTGCCGATCACCTTGGCATTGCGGATGCCAGACAGGAAAGCGACGTCGAAGAGTTCGTCGATTACACCCTCGATGCGCACCCATTCGACAATGGCACCGGTGCGGGTGTCGATCACCAGCAGGCCGGTGCGGGCATCGGCATCATGGGCGCGCAGCGCATCGTCCAGTGCTAGCCCTGCGAAGGTGCGGTTCTCTCTGGCGCGAGAGATGCCGATCACGGCGTAGGGGCCAGCAAAAGTTAGGCCACGGGCATAGCCGGGGCAGAAGGTCAGCGGGTTGAACTGGCCGTTCTCTACCCAGCCAAATTCGCCGCTGCCCGAGTTCAAAAGCCAAAGCTTGCCACCGTGCATGCGCGGCGAATGCGGCATCGAAAGACCCGAGGCCACCACCTCGCCCGAGGCCACATCAACCACCACACCCCCATCGGTGCGGCGGTCGCGCCAGCCATCAACCACATCCGACCGCGACACGCACGTCACATAGCGTGGCTGCCCCGCCTCCATCGCAAGGCCGTTGAGGTGGCAGCAATCCTCTGGTGCCATTTTTTTAATGAAGGGGGGCTGCCAGATCGGGCGGAAGCTATGGCCCTCTGCCGTGGTGGCAAGGCAGTTGAACAGGGTGTTGGCAAAGATGGGCTGGCCATCTGCGCCCAAACCCACGTCATGGATGTCGATGTCGCCGGTGATCCACGTCTGGTGGGGGGCAAAGACGGCATCATGTTCACCCTCGGCGGCATTGGGCGGCAAAAGGTTGTCAAAGCGGTAAAGCTGCACTTCGGTTGCCAGATACAGCGTGCGGGCATTGTGCGATACGGTCAGCCCCATGCTGCGCGGAAAGGTGCGTTCCGACACCGACAGGGTGCCATCGGCCTTGCGACCCAGAAAGAACACCTTGTTGCCCTGATAAGTCGTAAAAGCCAGCGATCCGCCCACCAAATCCAGCCAAGACGTAAATCCGCGCGATGTCGTTAGGGTGAACAATGGCACACGATCGTCAGACATGAAGGCGGTTCCTTTGGCTAAAGCTGCAAATCTCGTCAACTTTTGAATATCTGAAGGGGTTTAAGCCGACAGTCAACTTTGGGCAGGATTCGGCTTTGAAGATGTCGGTGCGGCTAAAGTGGGCGTGGCGCTGATCAGGGCGCGTTAAAGGGCCAGCCCGTTGTGTAAATGCAATAAAGACATTGGGTTAATCTAAAAATCCCGATCCGGTTGTTTGGCGTTGCGTGGCGGGCAAGGCGGCGACCTGTGTCTGTCGAGCAACATGCACAGATTAATCATCACCCACCGACAAATCTTCATTGACCCAATGATCTTTTGCGCCATCCTCACGTTCGAATTGGGCGGGGAAACCCCTTCGTCTGCGAATTTAGTGAACTTTGGAGCGTATAGCTATGACACAAAAAATCATCAATCTTGGCACACTTTCCGCGACCAAAGGGTTTAGAATTCAAGGCGACGCTAACTTTGACTACGCGGGCCAGAGTGTTTCTGACGCCGGTGATGTCAATGGGGATGGAATTGACGACCTGATTGTTGGGGCGCCCAAGCACGATGGCGAGGCTGGCACCAATTTAGGGGCCGCCTATGTTGTTTACGGCACGGATGGCGGGCCATCAGCGCCTGTTGATCTTGGCGCTCTTCAACCCACCCAAGGGTTCAGCATTTTTGGTGCCGATGGATATGGTCTTGCAGGTTCCAGCGTTTCATCTGCGGGTGACGTGAACGGCGATGGCATTGACGACCTGATTGTTGGGGCGCCGAATTACGGCACGGGTGCCGCCTATGTTGTTTATGGCACGATGGGCGGGCCATCAGCGAACATCGACCTTGGCGATCTTCAACTCGCGCAAGGTTTCACGATCAAGGGTGCCGCACTTTTTGATGAGGCAGGGGTCAGTGTTTCTTCTGCCGGTGACGTCAACGGCGACGGCATTGACGACCTGATTGTTGGGGCAAAGAGAAGTAACGTAAGCGGCGATAATTCGGGTGCCGCCTATGTTGTTTATGGCGCAACGGGTTCCACACGCGGGGATGTTGACCTTGCTGATATGTCTGGCGACGAAGGCTATAAAATCGCGGGTCCTTCACAATATGATTATGCAGGTGTCAGCGTTTCGTCTGCGGGCGACATCAATGGCGACGGGATCGATGATTTCATTGTGGGGGCTGACAAGGCAAACCCACCTCTAAAAGGGGACACAGGGGCGGCCTATGTCATCTACGGCACAAAAGACCTTACGCATGCCAACATTAGCCTTGCCACGCTGACACAGGACCAAGGGTTTGTCATTAAGGGTGCCACCAGTGGCGATCTAGCAGGTGTCAGTGTTTCTTCTGCGGGCGATATCAACGGCGACGGGGTTGATGACCTTGTTGTTGGCGCTTCGTTCGCCGAGATCAGCAGCGTTTATAGTGGTGCGGCCTATGTGATTTATGGCGCAAAAGGCACCAGACAGGCCGACATTGACCTTGCCGAATTGACGGAGAATCAAGGGTTCATCCTGAAAGGTGCAACAAGCTTAGATTCTGCAGGTTTCAGTGTTTCTTCTGCAGGCGACGTCAACGGCGACGGGGTCGATGACCTGATTGTCGGGGCGAAGGACAATGACGCGGGCGGCTACGATGCCGGCGCTGCCTATGTTATTTATGGATCAAAGGACCTTACCCGTGGGAATATTGACCTTGGGTTGCTGACCGCCCGCGAGGGATTTGTGCTTAAGGGGGTTTTTGAATATAACAACGCGGGCGTCAGTGTTTCTGCCGCTGGCGATATCAACGGTGACGGGGTCGACGACCTTGTTGTTGGCGGTTATGGATGGGCGGCGGGCGCGGGCGTCCTTTCTCCCGGTTTGGCCTATGTCGTTTACGGCACAAAAGATATCGACCTAGCCGCCCTAACCCCGACCCAAGGGTTTAAAATTCAAGGGGCCGTAGCAAGCCATAATGTAGGCAGCAGTGTTTCTTCTGCGGGGGATGTTAATGGCGACGGGATCGATGACGTTATTGTCGGAACGAGTGACCCTGTTGGCACCGTTTATGTCGTTTATGGCACAACAGATGCCACACGGGATGACCTTGATCTTAGCAATCTAACCCCAAGCCAAGGGTTCGTTGTTCAGGGTACCAGTGCCATTATCATAAAGGCCGCGTCTGCCGCTGGCGACATTAACGGGGATGGCGCGGATGACCTTGTCGTTGGGTCGGGTGGTTTTGATGGGCTTGGTCGCGATGGATCGGGGGCCGCCTTTGTCATTTATGGCACGACAGGCGGGTCACATGATAACATTAACCTTGGCACCCTGACGTCAGACCAAGGGTTCTCGATTATCGGCGCCGCAACATATGATTATATCGGCAGCAGTGTTTCCGCTGCCGGTGACGTCAACAGGGACGGCATCGATGACCTGATTATCGGGGCAACACAAGTCAACGACGACGCAGGGGCTGCCTATGTTATCTATGGTTCATCCGCAAGCGGCGACATTGACCTTGCCAATCTGACCGCAACCCAAGGCTTCAGCCTTTTCGGTGCCTCATCCAATGATAACGCAGGTACCAGCGTGTCTTCCGCCGGTGATGTCAACGGGGACGGGATCGACGACCTGATTGTCGGGGCGCCATACTACGGCGGGACTTCAGGTGCCGCCTATGTTGTTTACGGATCAAGCGGGGTCATCCCGTCCGTCATAAACCTTGGCACGATGACAGATGACCAAGGCTTTGCCATCACGGGCGTGTCCACTTATGACCAAGTAGGTTCCACTGTTTCATCTGCGGGTGATGTCAACGGCGATGGTCTTGACGACCTTATCATTGGGTCCCCTTTCATTGGCATGGGCGATTTCGATAACCAATCGGGTTATGCTGCGGCGGGCGCAGCCTATGTTATCTACGGCAAACAGGGTGGGGCAGGCGCGGACATCGATCTTGGTGAAATGTTGCCAGGGCAAGGTTTCACGCTGCTGGGGACCATGCCCGATTTTGCAGGTTGCAGTATTTCTGCGGCGGGCGATGTGAACGGGGATGGGATTGATGACATCCTTATTGGCTCGTATTATCACCCAGGTGACAACGGTTACGCAGGCGCGGCCTATGTTGTTTATGGCACGGATGGCCCTAGGGACGCTGTCGTTGACCTTGGCGCACTAACCGCACGCGAGGGCTTCACCATTTCGGGTGAAGCGGACGGTGATGGTGCGGGTGTTGGTGTTTCTGCTGCGGGTGACGTTAACGGGGACGGGGTCGATGACCTGATTGTCGGGGCTACTGGAAATGACGGGGGCGCTTACGATGCAGGGGCGGCCTATGTTATTTACGGCGTCAAATCCATCCCGAACGAGATTGACCTGACCGCCCTGAAACCGCGCGAAGGGTTCACCATCACAGGTGCGGCAGCAGGGGATTATGCCGGTTTTAGTGTATCTTCTGCGGGCGATATCAACCACGACGAGATTGATGACTTTATCGTCGGGGCGAAGGGCAACGCCGGAAAAGGGGCCGCCTATGTGGTTTATGGCACAACGGGGTCGACACATGCGGACATTGACCTTGGCGAACTGACGTCAGGCCAAGGGTTCACCATTCATGGCGCCACCGGTGGTGATTATGCAGGTATCAGTGTTTCGTCTGCAGGTGACATCAACGGGGACGGTGTCGATGACCTGATTGTCGGGGCGTTTAAGAATGATGCAGCGGGTAATAATTCGGGGGCGGCCTATGTTATCTACGGCTCTTCAACCGAACCCTCTCGTGGCGATGTTAACCTTAATGCGCTGACCCCGGGCCAAGGGTTTGCCATTACGGGTGCTGCCAACGGGGACAGGTTAGGCTTTAGTGTTTCTGCTGCGGGCGACGTGAACGGGGATGGGGTCGATGATCTGATTGTTGGGGCGTCGGAAAATGATGCAGGCGCCGACAATGCGGGGGCGGCCTATGTTATCTATGGTTCAACCGAACCCTTTATTGGCCCCGTTAGCGTTGCGGGGCTGTCGCAGAACCAAGGCTTCACCATTAAGGGTGCCAGTGAATATGACTATGCAGGCTTAAGTGTTTCTGCAGCCGGTGACATCAACGGCGACGGCTACGACGACCTGATCATCGGGGCGAAATACAATGACGCGAGTGGCAACGATGCGGGTGCCGCCTATGTCATTTACGGCGCAAGCCAAAACTTGCCGGCTGTCATTGACCTTGAAAATCTGCTCCCAAGCCAAAGGTTTGTTTTGCGGGGCGCAGCCGATTACGACGAAGCAGGCCATAGTGTTTCTGCTGCGGGCGATGTCAACGGGGATGGTATCGACGACCTGATTGTTGGGGCGAGGAGGAATGACGCGGGTGGTATCGACGCAGGTGCAGCCTATGTCATTTATGGCACATCGGGCGCCACACGGGCGAACATTGACCTTGGCGAACTGACGTCTAACCAAGGGTTTGTCATCAAGGGCGCAGACGATCGGGACAGGGCAGGCACCAGTGTTTCTGCTGCGGGCGATGTCAACGGGGACGGTATCGACGATCTGATCGTTGGGGCCCCACGCCTCGACTATGCGACCAACAGCCGAGGGGCCGCCTATGTCATTTACGGCACGACTGGACCCAGAGAAGATGTCATCGATCTAGGCTCACTCACCGCAAACGAAGGCTTCATCGCTCAGGGTGCGGCCGTTTATTTCTCGAATGGTCCCAGTGTGTCTGCTGCGGGCGATGTCAACGGGGACGGGTATGACGACCTGATCATCGGGGCGGCCTACAGCGACGTCGGCGGTACTAATGCAGGTTCGGCCTATATTATCTACGGCCAAGGTCTGCCAATCGCTGGCCCCGTTGCGCTGGAACTCAACGGCACGGCAGACGGCGAGACACTGACGGGCGGCGAACTTGACGATACGCTGAACGGGCTTGGCGGCAATGACACGCTTATCGGCGATGCTGGCAATGACACGCTGGACGGCGGCACTGGGAATGACAGCCTGACGGGCGGCGCTGGCAATGACACCTATATCGTCGACAGTGCGAATGACCTTATCTTGGAAGATAGCGGTGCCGGTTCTGGCAGGGATGAGGTGCAAAGCTCTGCCAGCTTCATCCTATCGAATAACGTCGAGAATTTGACCCTTACGGGGAATGACAGCCTTATTGGCACCGGCAATGCGCTTGATAACGTCATCACCGGCAATTCCGGCGATAACAGCCTGTCGGGCCTTGACGGAAACGACAGCCTGTATGGCGGCGTAGGCAATGACACCCTGTCTGGTGGGATTGGTGATGACCTTATGGACGGCGGTGCTGGCGATGACACCTATGTCTTGACCAACCCCTTTGACTCTTTGGCGGATTCTGGTGGCACCGATCTGATTGAAAGTTCGATCACCTATCAACTTCTGGCAGGCTTTGAAAACCTGACCCTGACCGGCATCGCAATCACCGGGGCCGGCAACGCCTTGGATAACGTGATCATCGGCAACGGCAGTGACAATATCCTTGGGGGCTATGCCGGCCATGACACTGTTTACGGCGGGGCCGGCAACGACGCGCTTCACGGCGGCACAGGCGATGACAGCTTGATCGGTGGCGAAGGCGATGACACCCTGGCCGGAAATGAAGACAATGACACGCTTGATGGCGGTGCTGGCCATGACACGTTCTATGGTGACGATGGCGACGACAGCCTGATCGGTGGCGA
>CAIMWI010000033.1 GCA_903845215.1 uncultured Rhodobacterales bacterium
CCTAGCGCGCAGCACTGATGCGCATCACAATGTCTTGGTCATAGTTGCCAAAGCCGCGACCAAAAATGTTAACCCCACCCGGATGCCGCGCCGTCTCGTTCACACCAATGCGAAATCGGATAGATCGGTGCTTGTCGACATAATCGTGCGGCCGTGACCATCTGCCAACCTTGACCTGATTGGCGCGGAGTTGAACCCGGACAGACAAGTTCCTTAGGCCCCCACGATAAAGGGGGCCAAAAGGTGAGGGGGCACTCGGTGCGCAAAGTCGGCCGCTATCTGGTGGGCTTTCGCGGACGGCATCACGCAAACGGTTCTGACCGCGCATCCCCAAGTTCGGCCCACGCGAATTGATACGCGTCCGCCAGACCAAGATCTTTGAAGGTGTCAAAGCGCTTAACCTGAACAAACCATAGGACAGGGTAAAATTCGGTGCGCTGAACATTTCTAGGGGGTTGCAGCGCTGCGGCCCTTCCGCGCGGGCTTCACAGCGGACTGGGATAAAACCACAAACCTAAAGAACGATAATGGTGCCCCAAGACGGACTCGAACCGCCGACCCATTGCTTACGAAGCAATTGCTCTACCAGCTGAGCTATTGGGGCATATCACAATTTTCTGCCTGATATGGGTCGGTCTGATCAAAGTCAACACAAGAATCGGCGCTGGGCACGATGCTTCAGGATCTGCAGGATCTGTGCCAAGCCCCCTTGTTCGTGGAGAATTTGCAAGATTGATGCAGCGCAAGGCGAGTGCGAAGTGTGGCGCCAATTCTAACTGATGTCGGCGTGGATGGCATGTGTCGTTGGCAAAGAACAGGTGTGAAAACAGGCCAGACGATCACTGGGTCAATTCGGCGCCGTGCCAAAAGTGGGGCTGATCTGTTCAATCCGCCGATCTAAAGAAGCCAAAGCCTTGGAAACACTTTGCTGGCAGGGGGCCATACCCTTCACCTCATGCGGTGCGATATCGGCTTTGCCTCGAACGCCCAAAGCAAAACGCCCGAGGTTGGCCCCGGGCGTTTGCGAGTCTGTCAGACGGCTTAGCGCGCCGAAGTCACCGCGCGGCCTGTCATCACCTTGACCAGATTGGCGCGGTATTCTGCCGTGCCGTGCAGGTCGCTGATCATGTCGGTCGCATCCACCGTCAACCCCGCCAAAGCGCTGGCCGAGAAGTTCGCCGCAAGGGCCGCCTCTGCTGCTTTCCAGCGGAAGACGCCGTTGTTCGAGGCCCCCGTGATCGCCACGCGCACCGATCCGTCGGCGGCTTGCGCCACAAAGGCCCCCGTCAGGGCAAAGCGGCTGGCGGGTTGGTTGAACTTGGCATAGGCGCTGCGCTTGGGAATGGGGAATTCCACGGCGGTGACAATCTCGCCCTCTGCCAACGCGGTCGAGAACATGCCGGTGAAGTAATCATCCGCCGCAATCCGGCGTTTGTTGGTGATCACGGTCGCCCCTGACCCCAGCACTGCCGAAGGATAGCAAGCCGCCGGATCGTTGTTGGCGATAGAGCCACCAATCGTGCCGCGGTTGCGCACCGCAGGGTCGCCAATGCCACCCGCAAGGCCAGCCAGCCCCGCAAAAACGCTGGCCGCGTCTTTGGCGACCTGTGCGTGGGGCGTTGCCGCCCCAACCCACAGGGTGCCGCCGTTTTGCTTCACACCCTTCAACTCGGCAATGCCGGTCAGGCTGACCAGCACATCCGGCGTGGCCAGACGCTGCTTCATCGTGGGCGTCAAGGTCTGCCCGCCCGACAGGGCTTGCGCGCCCGATTGTGCCAAGGCTGCCACGGCTTCTGCCACGCTGGAAGGTTTCACGAAATCGAAGTTTTGCATCTTTTTGCTCCCCCTTACGCGTTCATCGCCGACCAGACGCGCGAGGGCGTCAGGGGCATGTCGATATGGGCAATCTTGTGACCACCCCGGTTCAAGGCATCCAGCACGGCATTGACCACCGCCGGAGGCGAGCCAATCGCCCCCGCCTCGCCGCAGCCCTTCACGCCCAGCTTGTTGTGGCTGCACGGGGTGACGCAGGAATGGTCAACCGTGACAAAGGGCACATCATCGGCGCGCGGCATGGTGTAATCCATGTAACTGCCCGACAAAAGCTGGCCATTCTCGTCATAGACGCCGTGTTCCAGCAGGGCTTGGCCAATGCCTTGCACCACACCGCCATGCACCTGTCCGCGCACGACCATGGGGTTCATCACATTGCCAAAGTCATCGGCACAAGTGAAGTTGCACACATCAACCTTGCCGGTGTCGGCATCCACCTCGACCTCGCACAGATAAGTGCCAGCGGGATAGGTGAAGTTCGCCGGATCGTAGAAGGCGGTTTCTTCCAAGCCCGGCTCCAATGTGGCCAGCGGATAGTTGTGCGGGACATAGGCCGAAAACGCGATTTCGCCGAAGGTTTTGGACCGGTTGGTGCCCGACACGGCAAAGACCCCGTCCGAGAAAACAATCTCGGCCTCGGTCGCTTCCAGCATGTGGGCGGCGATCTTTTTGCCCTTAGCGATCACCTTGTCGGCAGCATTGGCCATAGCCTGTCCGCAAACCGCCAGCGAGCGCGAGCCATACGATCCCATCCCGAAGGGGATCTTGGCCGTGTCGCCATGCACAATATCCACCGACGACATCGGAATGCCGAACATGTCCGAGATGATCTGCGCAAAGACCGTCTCGTGGCTTTGGCCGTGGCTATGCGCGCCAACCATGACAGACACGTTGCCGGTGGGGTTCACCCGCACAGTCGCCGCATCGTATAGGCCAACCCGCGCCCCAAGGATGCCCACCAGATTAGACGGGGCAATCCCGCAAGCCTCGATCCATGTTGACAGGCCCAGACCGCGCAGCTTGCCTTTGGCGGCAGAAGCTGTGCGGCGCGCCTCAAAGCCCGCCACATCGGCCAGTTCAATCGCCTTGTCCAGCGTGGCGTGGTAGTTGCCCACGTCATAGGCCAGACCGGCGGGGGTGGTGTAGGGGAACATGTCGGTCGTGATAAAGTTCTTGCGGCGCACCTCGAACGGGTCAAGGCCCAGTTCGCGGCACATCTGGTCCACCACACGCTCAAGGCTATAGGTCGCCTCGGGGCGGCCTGCGCCGCGATAGGCATCGACGGGGGCGGTGTTGGTGAAGACGGTTTTGACGTTCACATAGACATTGGGCACCTTGTAGGGCCCCGCCATCAGCGTGCCGTGCAAGAAAGTGGGTGTTACGGTCGAGAAGTTCGACAGATAGGCCCCCACGTTGGCCATGGTTTCGGTGCGAAACGCGATGAAGGTGCCGTCTTTTTCGCAGGCCAGTTCAATCTTGGTGACATGGTCGCGGCCATGCGCATCCGACAGGAAGCTTTCCGAACGCTCTGCCACCCATTTGACCGGCTTTTTGATCTTCTTGGCCGCTGCCAGCACCAAAGCCTCTTCGCCGTAGTGATAGATTTTCGACCCAAAGCCGCCGCCCACATCGGGGGCCACGACTTGCAACTTGTTTTCCGGTATGCCCAGCACAAAGGCCGCGACCAGAAGGCGCGTTAGGTGGGGGTTCTGGCTGGTGGTGGTCAGCTTGTAATCGCCCGTGCCCGGATTGTACTCGCCGATCGAGGCGCGCGGTTCCATGGCGTTGGGGATCAGGCGGTTGTTGACCAGTTCCAGCGTGGTGACATGGGGGGCGGCCTTGATGGCGGCATCCACCTTGGCGCGGTTGTCTTCGATCCAGCCCCAGTCAAAGCACTGGTTGTCGGCGATCTCGTCATGCACGCGGTTCGAGCTGTCGGCCAAAGCCTGCGCCATGTCGATGATCGCGGGCAGTTCTTCGAATTCAGACGCGTCCGCCACGGCTTGGGCGGCGTCTTTGGCTTCCATATAGGTTTGCGCGATCACGGCGGCGTAAGCGTCGCCCACATGGCGCACCTTGCCATGTGCCAGAACCGGACGCTTGGGTTCTTTCATCGGCGAGCCGTCGCGCGAGCCGATGAACCAGCCGGCCGGATTGCCGCCCACGTCTTTGAAATCTTCACCGGTGAACACGGCCAGAACGCCCGGCATCCCTTCGGCTGCGGCAGCGCCCACCGATTTGATCCGCGCATGGGCCATGTTAGAGCGCACAAAGACCGCATAGGCTTGGCCGTGTACGTTCACGTCATGGGTGTAATTGCCCGCCCCTGTCAGGTAGCGGATGTCTTCGGTGCGTTTGGCTTCCGCGCCAATTCCGAAATCCTTAGCCATCTTGATCCCCTCCCTTATTCGGCAGCAACGGCTGCGACGTCCTGCCCAGAGGCAGCCATCACGGCCTTGACGATGTTATGATACCCCGTGCAGCGGCAGATATTGCCCTCTAGCCCGTGGCGCACATCGGCCTCGGTCGGTTTGGGGTTACTGGCCAGAAGCGCAGCCGATGACATCACCATGCCGGGGGTGCAAAAGCCGCATTGCAGGCCATGGTGGTCTTGGAACGCTTGCTGGATCACGCCAAGGCTGCCGTCTGTATTGGCCATGCCTTCGATCGTGGTCACTTTTGATCCGGCCACATCTTGGGCAAAGACCGAGCAGCTTTTCACGGCCACGCCGTCGATATGCACCACGCAGGCCCCGCACTGCGAGGTGTCACAGCCGATATGGGTGCCCGTCAGGCCAAGCCCTTCGCGCAGGTAAGAGGAGAGCAGCGTGCGCCCCTCAGTCTCGGCCGAGACGGATTTTCCGTTCACGGTCATCGTTACTTTGGTCATGTCATCCTCCCTGATTGCTTAAAGGTTCAGCCGATCAAACGGCGGAACCAGCCTTTTTTCGGTGTGTCTTGGGTGCCTTCGTCGGCAGATGCGTCTGCGGCGTCAACCGGGGCCTCTTGCTCGGGCCCCTCGATGGCGGATTGGAAGCGGTTGAAAAACTCTTCCGCAAAGTTCTTGGCAAAGCCGTCAATGATGCGGCTGCCCAGTTGGGCGATTTTGCCCCCAACCGAGGCGTCAACGTCGTAGGTCAGCTTGGTGCCCGTGCCCTCGGCCGTCATGGTCACAAAGGCCCCGCCCTTGGCAAAACCCGCAACCCCGCCCTTGCCTTCGCCGGTGATGCGCAGGCTGTGGGGTTCGTTCATCTCGGACAGGGTGACGGTGCCGGTAAAGCGCGCTTTGACCGGACCTACCTTTTGCACCACGACGGCTTCGAACCCGTCGGTTGGTGATCCTGTCAGGCTTTCGCAGCCTGGAACACAGGCCTGCAAGACCTGCGGGTTCAAGACCGCAGCCCAAACTGTCGCAGGGTCGGCTGCGATGTGCCGTTCTTCGGCAAGCTTCATGAAACCCCTCCCTGGGCGTCGTGTGCCTATGGTCTATGATTGCGGCGCATTAGACGCAATTTTGCCACTATATCGACACAATTCTTGCCCTATGGCGAAGAACCTGTCGACAGCACTCTTCACATCTGTCGCAATTTTGCGACAGATCGGCGGAAAATCTCTTTATCGGGTGCGAGCTTGGACCTAGGCGCCGACGTCGGGGGCATCTTGCATCTGCACGGCGTTGATGCGCCAACCTTCGGGGCGTTCGATCATCTGGTAATCCAGCCAAAAGCTGCGCCCTTTGGCATCGGTTACGCGCACGCGCTGCCAATAGGCCCCGCCGATAAAGCGCAGATCCAGCATGGCGACATCGGCGGGGCGCCAAACCATCGGATAGCCTTCGCGCACCATTTTGCCAAAGGCTTCGGGCGACCCGAACAGGGCGTGGATATTGGGCGAGGCGAAGGTGAAAGCACGGGCGAAATCATCGGCCTGAAAGGCCTCGATCTGGGCAAGGATCGTAGCTTGGATCGGCCCCTCTTGGGCTGAGGCGGGGCAGGCGAGAAGAAACAGGGCAAAGGCGGTGGGGATAAGGCGCATGGGGCAGGCTCCGCTTGGAACACCTGTCAAAGCTAGACCGCGCAGCGCCTGTGTCAAACCTAAGGGAAAGGCGCGCGGCGGCCCCGAGGCGGGGGGGCTACGCGCCCCCCCGCACCCCCTGCCTATGGGTTAGGCGATAAGGTCGCCGTTCAGGGCCTTGTCGATCAGGGCGATGGTTTCGGGGATACCGTACAACGCGATAAAGCCGCCAAAGCGCGGGCCTTCGGACGCGCCCATCAGCACCTCGTAAAGCGCCTTGAACCAGTCGCGCAGCGGATCGAAAGCGTGGTCTTTGCCCACGGCGTAGCAGGCGGTTTGCAGGCTTTCTTCGTCGGTTGCCCCGTCCCAAGCCGCCAGACGGGCGCGCAGGTCAAGGATGGCTGTGCGTTCGGTGTCGGTGGGCAGACGGTAGGTGCGGTTCGGCGCGATCTTGTCGTTAAAATAGCGCAGCGCAAAGCCTGCGGCGGCATCCAGATCAGGATGCGTTTCGGGCGAGGCATCTGGGGCGTATTTCTTGATGAACCCCCAAAGCCCTGCGGCATCCTTGGCCCCCGCGACCGAGGCGAGGTTGAGCAGCATCGCAAAGCTGACGACCATCTTCGAGCCGGGCACATGACCGCCGTGGATATGCCACACCGGATTGTTGACCTGCGCGTCGATGTCTTGGGTCGGATAGGCTTTGAGTTGCTGGTGGTATTCATCCACCGCTTTGGGGATCACATCCCACCACATCCGCTTGGCGGTTTTGGGCTTTTGATACATGAAATAGCTGAGCGACTCCGTGGCGGCATAGGTCAGCCATTCGTCAATCGTCAGGCCATTGCCCTTGGATTTAGAAATCTTTTGGCCCTCGAAATCCAAGAACAGCTCGTAAGTCATATGGTTGGGCGCGCGGCCCCCCAGCGCGTTGCAGATGCCGTCATAGATCGGCGTATTGGTGGAATGGTCTTTGCCGTACATTTCAAAGTCGACCCCAAGGGCTGCCCAGCGTGCGCCAAAGTCGGGCTTCCATTGCAGCTTTACGTTGCCGCCCGTCACCGGCAGCGTCCACTCGCGGCCGTTTTCGTCATCAAAGGTGATGGTGCCGTCTTTGGCATTCACCTCTTTCATCGGCACATAAAGCACGCGGCCGGTTTCGGGGTGGATGGGCAAGAAGCACGAATAGGTCTGCTGACGCTCTTCACGCAGCGAGGCCAGCATGATCGCCATGATCGCGTCATAGCGTTCGGCACACAGGCGCAGCGTGTCGTCAAAGCGGCCGGATTTGTAAAATTCGGTCGCGGAATAAAACTCGTACTGGAAGCCGAACGTATCCAAGAACCGCCGCAACATCGCGTTGTTATGGTCACCAAAGCTGTTGAATTCGCCATAAGGGTCGGGCACCGAGGTCAAAGGCTTTTGCATATGCTGGCGCAGCATGTCTTGCTGGGGCACGTTTTCGGGCACTTTGCGCATGCCGTCCACGTCATCGGAAAAACAGATCAGACGGGTGGGGATGTCAGAGATCACCTCGAACGCGCGGCGGATCATGGTGGTGCGCGCCACCTCGCCAAATGTGCCGATATGGGGCAGGCCCGAAGGGCCGTAGCCGGTTTCAAACAGCACATAGCCCTTATCATGCGCCTTGTGTTCGGTGCGTTTAAGCAAAGCGCGGGCCTCTTCAAAGGGCCAGGCTTTCGACTTCATCGCGGCGTCACGCAAGGTGCTCATAACGGGATCCTCCAGAAGGGCGGCGCAATGCCGCTCTTGACCATCGTCCTCTATTGCCCACCTGCCGTGGCGTCAATATTGTCAGGGACAATTGCGAAAGGAAGACTGATGCTCGATACACCGCCCGCCTCGATGTCGCCGCCCGATGCCCTGATTGCGGTGATGATTGCCGTCTCGGCCGCGGATGAGCAGATGCGCACGACCGAATTGGTGGCTATTCAGCGCATTGTGCACCATTTGCCGGTTTTTGCCGAGTATGACAACGACCGCATTCGCCTGATCGCCCAGACCGTCTTTGACCTGTTTGAAGAAGAAGACGGGCTGGCGGCCTTGTTTGGGTTGATCCGCGATGCCTTGCCCGAGCGTTTGAATGAAACAGCCTATGCGCTGGCCTGCGATGTGGCGGCTGCAGATGGCACTCTGCGCGAAGTAGAACTGCGGATGCTAGAGGAAGTGCGCGAGGAACTGGCGATTGACCGACTGCACGCCGCCGCCATTGAATGGGGTGCGCGGGTCCGGCACTTGCGCCCTTAAGCCAAACTGGCCCAGTGCCGCAGCAAACCGTTTTGCAAAACCCGCGCCCGCGCCACCCACGCCTTTTGCCCCGGCGGGCGTTCGCGCTGCTCGATTGGTACGGCTTCGCGGCGGGCCGGGTCGGCCGAGAAGATGGCAAAGGCCAGATCGCGCCCTGAAGGCAAGGTCATAAACCCCGACAGTCCCGATACAAAGTTGAGCGTGCCGCTTTTGGCACAGATCTTGACCGGTCCGCCAATCTGCGGGCTGCCCTTTTCGTCCTTAAGGCTGACCTCTTTCAACAGCGCGCGCAGCCCCGCACCCGAGGCGCGTTTTTCCCCCGCCATGATCGCCCGCACCATACCTTCGGCTGTAACGCGCGCGGTGGCGCCAAGACCCGAATGATCAACCAAGGTGGCCTTTAGGCCCAAAACCTCGGCCGCCCAATCCTGCATCGCCACAGCCGAAGCGGGAAGTGACCGCGCCCCCGAGGCGGCTAGACCCACGGTTTCGGCGGTGACATTGGTGGAATATTTAAGCATTTCTCGCAGGATGGGCGCCAGATGCGCGCTGGGCCAGGTTATAAGGGGTGTTCCGGGGGGCAGGGCCGATATCATCTGCGGCGGCGGCAGCGATATGCCTTGCATGGCGCACAGCGTCGCGAACACTTCGGCCACATAGGGGGCTACATGACGCACAGGCAACCAGCGACTGCCCTCTTTGGCCAAGGCTGCGCGTGAAACTGTCCAATTTTCAGCGCCTTGATCGGAATAGGTGAAAACGGGTGTGTCGCGGTCAACCACGCTGACCCTAATGCCTTGCACAAGGGGCTGGTAACGCAGGCCGGGCGCTGTCATCTGCGCCGTAGCACCGCCCTTGGTCCATTCCAGATTGACGCGGTTGTTGTTCAGCGACAGGCCCGACAGGCCCGGATCATAACCGGCCTCAACGGGAATATCGTCGCTGATGCGCCCGACAGCGGGCAAAGCATCGCCGTAAACCAAAAAGCGCCCCGTCACCCGTTTCAGTCCGGCGCGCGCGAGTGCTGCAACCATTTCGCCCAAGCCGTCGGTGTCCAGCGTTGGGTCGCCACCGCCCGATAAGATCAAATCGCCCGCCAAAACACCCGCGCTTATGGGTTGGGTGGCCAGCACTTGGGTGGTGAATTGGTGATCGGGCCCCAGATGATCCAGCGCATAAAGTGCTGTGATGGTTTTGATCACGCTGGCGGGCGGAACCGGGGATGCAGGTTGAAAGCTGTCAAGGATTTGCCCCGTGGCAACATCGGCCACACAAAAGCCGGTGGTGCCGGTCAGCTTGGCCTTGGCCACCAGATCGGTTGTTCTGGCCGTTTGGGCCGCCACGGAAGATGGCGCCGCAAAGCCTGCCCCAAATCCAGCGCCCAAGCCTGCCAAGACCCAGCGCCGCGTCCATGTCGGTGATGCCATTGTGCCACTCCTATTCGCACGCCAAGTCGTAGCTTGCATGGCTGTGGAAATGCAACACACTCACCGCCGCCATTCGCCCCTCGCCCGGATGACACTGGAAGAGGCTGTGTGCTGCGGCATGTTTACAAAGGCCCAGACCGGCGCTTTGCGATGGGCCAGCAGGTCGGGCGTCGCCACCCTTGCCCCGCGAAAGGCGCGTGCCGCCACCGAAAGCCGTGCGGCCAGCCCCGCACCGGGCCGCGCCATCACGGCCACCGGCACCCGCGCCATAATCTGCCGCCAGTTGCGCCAGCGGTGGAACTGCACCAGATTATCTGCCCCCATGATCCAGACAAAGTGCACGCCGGGGTAAAGCGCCTGTAAGCGGCGCAAGGTGTCAACGGTGGCCCGCGTGCCCAAACGCGACTCAAGATCGCTGACAACCACCCGCGGATCATCCCCCAGTTTTTCGCGCGCCCGCGCCATTCGCAGGGTCATCGGGGCCGGCGGGTTGGCTTTCAGCGGGTTGCCCGGACTGACCAGCCACCAGACCCTGTCCAGCCCAATCCGCCGCAATGCCTCGCGGGTGATGTGCACATGCCCGTCATGGGCCGGATCAAATGACCCGCCCAGCAGGCCCACAACCATGCCCCGATAGGCCGCTGGAAAGCCCTGCACCATTACTCTTTCAGCCCCTGTGTCACGAAAGCGCAATTTCAGGGCCAGCTTGCGCCCATGTCAACCGCAATCGGCGTTGAAGCGGCGCGTCCTTTCCCTTAGATGAAGTGCAAACTCGGATGGAGCGCGCAG
The DNA here is from genome assembly GCA_903845215.1 of uncultured Rhodobacterales bacterium. Taxonomy (GTDB): domain Bacteria; phylum Pseudomonadota; class Alphaproteobacteria; order Rhodobacterales; family Rhodobacteraceae; genus Stagnihabitans. The sequence continues at coordinate 10,329 of CAIMWI010000033.1, forward strand.
ATGGCCAGTTATCAATACGTCTACCACATGGACAATGTCTCCAAGACCTATCCGGGCGGCAAGAAGTGCTTTGAGAACATCAAGCTCAACTTCCTGCCGGGCGTGAAGATCGGCGTTGTGGGCGTGAACGGGTCGGGCAAGTCGACCTTGTTGCGCATCATGGCAGGGATCGACAAGGATTTCGTGGGCGACGCTTGGGCAGCCAAGGGCGCGCGCGTGGGGTATCTGGCGCAAGAACCGATGCTGGATGCCAAGCTGAACGTGCGTGACAACGTCAAGCTTGGCTGTGCGGCCAAGGTTGCCAAGCTGGACCGCTATAACGAACTGGCGATGAACTATTCCGACGACACGGCCGACGAGATGTCGCGGTTGCAAGACGAGATTGACGCCGAAAACCTGTGGGATCTTGACAGTCAGATTGACGTGGCGATGGAAGCTTTGCGCTGCCCACCCGATGATGCCGATGTGGAAAGCCTGTCGGGCGGCGAACGCCGCCGCGTGGCGCTGTGCCAGTTGCTGCTGGATGCGCCCGACATGTTGCTGCTTGACGAACCGACCAACCATTTGGACGCAGAGTCGATTGCTTGGCTGCAACAGCACCTGATCGACTACAAAGGCACGATCCTTGTGGTTACCCACGACCGCTATTTCCTCGATGACATCACCGGCTGGATATTGGAACTCGACCGCGGCCGCGGCATTCCCTACGAAGGCAATTACACCGCTTGGCTGGACCAAAAAGCCAAACGCGCCGCTCAAGAGGCGCGCGAGGACAAGTCCAAGCAAAAGGCGATGGAAAAGGAATTGGAATGGATCCGCGCTGGCGCCCGTGCGCGGCAGGCCAAGCAGAAAGCCCGTATCAGCAAGTACAACGAAATGGCGACCCAAACGGTGCGCGAACGCGCCACCTCGGCCCAGATCATCATTCCCAACGGCGAACGTTTGGGCGGTAAGGTGATTGATGTGGTCGGCCTGAAAAAGCACATGGGTGATCGGTTGTTGATCGAAAACCTGTCCTTCACCGTGCCGCCGGGCGCGATTGTCGGTGTGATCGGGCCAAACGGGGCGGGCAAGTCAACGCTGTTTCGGATGATTACAGGGCAAGAACAGCCTGACGAGGGGTCGATCACCTTGGGCACCACGGTGCAACTGTCGTACGTTGACCAATCGCGTGACGCGCTGGCGCCGGGCAAGACCGTGTGGGAAGAAGTCTCAGGCGGGGCCGAGGTGATCAAGCTGGGCGATTTCGACATGAACTCGCGCGCTTATTGCGGGGCGTTCAACTTCAAAGGCACGGACCAGCAGAAAAAGGTGGGCAGCCTGTCGGGCGGTGAGCGCAACCGCGTGCACATGGCCAAGCTGTTGAAAAGCGGCGGAAACGTCTTGCTGCTTGACGAACCGACCAACGATCTGGATGTGGAAACCCTGCAAGCGCTGGAAGCCGCGATCGAAGATTTCGCCGGATGCGCCGTGATCATCAGCCACGACCGCTTCTTCCTTGACCGCCTGTGCACCCATATTCTGGCGTTTGAGGGCGATGCGCATGTGGAATGGTTCGAGGGCAACTTCGAAGCCTACGAGGAAGACAAAGTGCGCCGTCTTGGAGCGGATTCGATTGAGCCGACACGCGTGAAGTACAAGAAGTTCACAAGGTAGGGTGGGTGAAACCCACCGTCACCAAAGCGCATTGTTAGGGGTGGGTTGCACCCACCCTACTCGCCGAAGCTGCCGGTTTCATGGGTATCTGCCCATTCCGGTTCTGCCATGCCCCGTACCACCTCGCGGTGGAGCGATGAAAACGGCCAATCCAAAGGCTTTTCCACCAGCCCATGCTTGACCGGATTATACCAGCAATAGCGCAAATGTGCGGCAAGATCGGCCTCGTCGCGGATATGGTGGTCCCAAAATCGGCGTTGCCAAAGGCCCGCCTCGCCCTTCTTGACTTTGCTTTCGCTTCTCGGGCGGGTCTGGCCAAGGGCCACGGTGAAGTCGCGCTTGATCCTTCGCCAACGGTTAGAGAAATCACAGTCACCCTTTGGCAACTGCCAGATCGCGTGCAAATGGTCTGGCAGGACGACAAAAGCCAGAATATCGAACGGATGAGCGGCTTTGACTGTGCCCACGCAGGCCCGCAAAAGCCCAACCTCGCGCACCAGCAGGTCATCTTTGCGATGCGCGAGGGCGAGGCTGAAAAAGATTGTTGATCCCGTGATTTTGGGGCGGATGTAGTTTGGCATGGCAAAAGGTTAGCCGAGGTTTGTTAAACAATCCTTGCCGTGCCCTAAAAAATCCCCAAGCTACCGCGCAATCGTCACCGTGCAATGCGCCCGCCCCGCCACATCCGCCGCGACCGATCCCAGCACCAACCGCGACACGCCGCGTTTGTCGCCGGTGCCCATGACGATATGGCCGACCCTGTTCATCTCGGCATAGGTCACGATGCCACTTGCGGCTTCGCGGTCGATCACAATCGCGCTGCCAATGGGGGTGACGCCCTTGGCCTTGGCGGTGGCGGTGCCGGCATCAAGAATGTGTTGGGCGTCTGCATCGCTCCAATGGTGGATCAGGGGCCCGCGACCGCCGCCGTGGGCGACGTTCACCACACAAAGCAGCAAACCGCCGCCAGATTTCGCGGCAAGGTCGGCGGCGACCTCAATGGCGTGCATGGCGTGGTCGGTGCCGTCGATTGGGCAAAGGATGGGCGGGGTCATGCTGTGGATCCTTCAAAGGTTCGGCCGAAACGGGCGCTGGGCAAAGCATGCCCAAAAAACAGGCAAAACACCTTGACCTGCGTCAAGCAAAACCCGCAAAGGCAGCGTTAGATCGAAGCCTTGCCCATATTTATTCTTGATTTTGACCCTTCTTGCCCCGATAAAACTGGAGCGACGTTATCTCTATCGACCTGTCTGCCACCACACGGCCACAGCATTCGATTCTTAGCTGACGGGGCCGGGCCGCCGCAATCTCGCGGGCGGCAAAATGACAGGAGTGTTCACGATGGCCAAGGGCACCGTGAAATGGTTCAACGAAACCAAAGGCTACGGATTTATTGCCCCTGAAGGCGGCAAGAAAGACGTGTTCGTGCATATCACCGCGCTAGAGCGTGCTGGTCTGCGCGGGTTGAAGGACGGCCAAGCCGTCAACTTCGACATCGAAGCGGGCCGTGACGGCCGCGAATCGGCGATCAACATCACGCTGGGCTAAGGCCAAGCACTGCCAAAAGGGGCGCGTGCCGGATCGGTGCGCGCCCTTTGCTTTTGCGGTGGCATCTGCAAGACTGCAGACAGCATGGGGGTGGGCATGGACTATGAACGGCTGATCGACGCGCAAACTTGGGCCTTTATCAAGGCCAGCGCAGACGCTTACCCCCCCGATGCCGCGACCTTGTCGATTGCCAAACAGCGGGTGATTTATGACACCATGTGCCGCGCCTTTCATCGCGGCTATCCGGATGGGATAACGGCGCAAGACCGCCCGATTGCAGGTGTAGCGTGCCGCGTTTTTGCGGGGGCAGAGCCTGCGATCATCTACCTGCACGGCGGTGGGTTTGTGGTCGGCGGTCTTGAAAGCCACGATGACGTTTGCGCCGATATTCGCGCGGCCACGGGGCTGACCGTCATCTGCCCCGATTACCGCCTGTCGCCGGAACATCTGCATCCGGCGGCGTTTGAGGATGCCTTGGCCGTGACCCGTGCCATGGCAGCGCATGGCCCTGTGCTTTTGGCGGGCGACAGTGCGGGGGGCAATTTGGCGGCGGCCGTCAGCCATGCGCTGCGCGGCACGGGGCAGGTTTTGGGGCAGGTGCTCATTTATCCGGGACTTGGCGGCGATGTTGATGCGGGCAGCTATTTGACCCACGCCAAGGCCCCGATGCTGACCCGCGACGATGTGCTGTTTTATGCGGGTATTCGACATGGCGGGCTGGTGCCCGAAGGCGATGCGACCGTGTCGCCGTTGCAAGACACCGATTTTTCGGGCCTTCCCCCCACGATCGCCTTCGGGGCGGAATGTGATCCGCTGTGCGATGATGCCCGCGCCTATGCGCAGGCCATCCAAAAGGCCGGCGGGCGCGCCCATTGGGTGGTGGAACCCGGCCTTGTCCACGGCTATCTGCGCGCGCGGCGCACGGTAGACCGCGCGGCCACCAGTTTTGCCCGCATCACGCGGGCGCTGCAAACCCTCGCCGCAGGCGAAGACCCAAAGGGAGACGTCCTATGAACGCCCATGCCAATCTGACCCATTGGTCCGACCGCACCGATCTGGCCGCAGCCTTTCGCTGGACCGTCAAGCTGAACCTGCACGAGGCGGTGGCCAACCACTTCTCGCTGGCGGTCAACCCCGAAGGCACGCGCTTTTTGATCAACCCCAACGGGCGCCATTTCGGGCGGATCACGGCATCGAGCCTTGTCGAGATTGATGCCAACGACCCCGATACGATGAAGCGCCCCGATGCGCCCGACCCGACCGCTTGGGGCTTGCACGGGTCAATCCATCGCGCGCTGCCCCATGCGCGCTGTGTGATGCATGTGCATTCAATGCATGCCACGGTGCTGGCCAGTCTGGCCGACAGCACCTTGCCGCCGATTGACCAGAATTCCGCGATGTTCTTCAACCGGCATGTGGTGGATGGGTCTTACGGCGGCATGGCCTTTGCCGAGGAAGGTGCGCGCTGTGCGCATATGCTGGCCGACCCAAAGATCACCACAATGGTCATGGGCAACCACGGCGTGCTGATCATTGGCAAGACTGTGGCGGAAACCTTCAACCGCCTGACCTATTTCGAACGTGCGGCAGAAACCTACATCCGCGCCTTGCAAACCGGCCGCCCGCTGCGGGTTTTGTCTGACGCCATCGCCGAGAAAACCGCGCAGGAATGGGAGGATTACCCAAGTGGGGCCGATTTCCACCTGCGCGAGATCAAGGCGCTGTTGGATGAGGAAGGCGCAACCTACGCCCAATGAGGATTTTTCGCAGAAAAATCGCTTTCCCCCCGGCGGTCACGATTTTTCTGCGAAAAATCAGGTTGCGTGCGTGACGGGCCTAGGCGCTTAGAAAGCTTGGAACTTGCATGGTTGACGGTATGTGCACGCCTAACCGCGTCAAAATCGCGGGCGCCAGCGCCAATTGGTCCAAGACCATGTTCGGTGCGGGGCCTTCCGCCGCGCCAAAGTAATACAGCGCAAAATCGCGTTGCAAATCACTTGTGCCGCCATGATGCCCGCGCGCGTCTTGGCCGTGGTCGGCGGTGACGATCACCTCGTATCCGGCATTGCGCCAGCGGGGCAGAAAATTGGCCAAAGCCTCGTCCATCCGGTAGCAGGCGTCGTCCATTTCTTCGCAATCGTGGAAAAAGCGGTGGCCCATGCTGTCAAGAGTGCAGGTGTGCAAGATGCCATAGTCGATGCCTTTACGCTCGCACAGCATTGTAAGTGTGGCGAACAGGTCGACATCGGCGGGGGTCATCTGGTTGTAACCGCTGTCGCCTGTCATGGTGTGAAAACGGCCATGCGTGATGGGGCCGTGGGGGTCGTCGTATTCGATATCGTCGACCAGATCGAAGGGATAGCGGTTGAAGAACTCGGACCAGAACGAATGGGTCACGGCACCCGTTTTCAGCCCGGCTTGGGTTGCCTGCGAAAACACATCGGGAAATTCCAGCCGCCGTCTTGTGGCATTGCCCCAGATGCCATGCGCCTGCGGCGGCAAACCCGTGTGGATCGAGGCATAGCAAGTGCCTGAAGTTGACGGCAGCACCGACCGCATCTTCCACACCCGTGCTTCGCCGCTGGCAACCCAGCCTTCCAGATTTCCAAAAAGCCTGCGCCAATTGGCATAAGGCACGCCATCAAGCAGGATCAGCAGCAGTTTTGACATGGGCGCACCTGTGATGGGGGGCAAAGCCTCCGGCGGGGATATGTCGGCAAGTAAGAAAGGGTCAGTTGCCCGCACTTTCCATTCTGCGGGTTTTTAGCACGGCTTCCAGCCAGCCGGTTTTCATCTCTGGCACGGAAGACAGCAAAAGGTCGGTGTAATCATCAAACGGCGGGGCCAGAACGTCAGACTTTTGGCCATAGCGCACCACTTTGCCGCGGTACATCACGGCGATCTTGTCGGCTATGGCTTTGACGGTGGCCAGATCGTGGGTGATGAACACATAGGCGACACCTTCTTGCGCTTGCAGGTTTAAGAGCAGTTTAAGGATCCCATCGGCGACCAAGGGGTCAAGGGCTGAGGTCACCTCGTCACATAAAATCAGCTTGGGTTTGGCGGCCAAGGCGCGGGCGATGCAGACGCGTTGTTTCTGGCCGCCCGAGAGTTCGGCGGGATAACGGTTTTCAAAGCCAGCGCCCATTTCGATTTGATCAAGCAACTCTTGCACGCGGGCGCGTTTGGCTTCGCCTTTCAGGCCGAAGTAGAATTCAAGTGGCCGGCCAATGATGGTGCCCACCGTTTGGCGCGGGTTCATCGCGGTGTCGGCCATTTGGTAGATCATTTGCACTTGGCGCAGATCGTCTTTGCTGCGGCTGGCGAGTTCGGGCGACAGAGTGCGGCCGTCGAAGGTGATTTTGCCGGCGCGGGCAGGCAGAAGGCCGGTGATCACGCGCGCAAGGGTGGATTTGCCCGACCCGCTTTCGCCCACGATGGCCAAGGTTTGGCCGGCCGCCACATCGACCGTGACGTCTTGCAGCACATCAAAATTGGTGCCGTGATATCGGGCGGCGATGTCTTGGGCGCGCAAGATGGGCGCGTCGCCTGTTTTCTCGGCATGGTCAATGCGGCGCACGGAGACAAGCGCTTGGGTATAGTCTTGCTTGGGGGCCGAGATGATCTGATCTGTGGCGCCATATTCCACCGCTTTGCCGTGGCGCAGCACCAGAATGTCGTCGGCTACCTGCGCCACCACGGCCAGATCATGGGTGATGTAGATGGCGGCAACGCCGGTGTCGCGGATCGCCTCTTTGATCGCGGCCAGAACGTCGATTTGCGTGGTTACATCCAGCGCGGTTGTGGGTTCGTCAAAGATCACAAGGTCGGGCTTGGGGCACAGTGCCATGGCCGTCATGGCGCGTTGCAATTGCCCGCCGGAAACTTGGTGCGGATAGCGTCGCCCGAAGGTTTCGGGTTCAGGCAGGCCCAGTTTGCGGAACAACTCGACTGCGCGGGCCTCGGCCTGTTGCTTGGTCATGAGTTTGTGAAGCAGCGATGTCTCGATCACCTGCGCCATCAGCCGTTTGGCGGGGTTAAAGGCGGCGGCAGCGGATTGGGCGACATAAGTCACCTCGCGCCCGCGCAGGGCGCGCAGGCCAGCGGCACCCTCAGCGCGAATATCGCGGCCATTGAGCAAGACTTGCCCCCCTGTCAACCGCACGCCGCCTCGCCCGTAAGACATGGCCGCCAAACCGATGGTGGATTTGCCCGCCCCCGATTCGCCGATCAACCCCAACACGCGGCCTTTTTGCACCGAGACAGACACATCATCGACCAGCACCAAGTGGCGTGGCGCTTCGCCGGGCGGATAGGCCGTGGCTTCGATCCGCAGGTTCTTGATGGTTAACAGATCAGCCACCGCGCCCCCCTTTCAAGCTTGAGGTGCGCTGCAAGATCCAATCGGCCACCAAGTTGACCGAAATTGCCAGCACCGCAATCGCCAGCGCGGGCATCAGGGCTGCGGCTTTGCCGTAAACCAGCCCATCCTTATTCTCGCGCACCATGCCGCCCCAATCTGACAGCGGCGGCTGGATGCCAAGGCCCAAGAACGACAGGGTGGAAATGAACAGAACGGCGAAGATAAACCGCATCCCGAATTCGGCCACCAAGGGCGACATGGCGTTGGGCAGGATCTCGCGGAAGATGATCCAGCCTTGGCCTTCGCCGCGCAGCTTGGCTGCTTCGACGTAATCCATCACGGCGATGTCAGCGGCCACTGCACGGCTAAGGCGAAAGACGCGGGTGGAATCCAAAACCCCCATCACCAAGATCAGCACGGTCAGGTTCAACGGCAGCACCGACAGCACAACCAAGGCGACGATCAGCGATGGAACGGCCATCATCAGATCGACGATCCGCGATAGGCCCGTATCAATCCACCCGCCGCGCGTGGCGGCCAAAAAGCCAAAGAACGCCCCCATCCCAAAGGACAAAAGCGAGGAAACCAGCGCCACAAAGATCGTCACCGACCCGCCATAAATCAACCGGCTAAGGATATCGCGGCCAATCGTATCGGTGCCCAGCCAGTATTGCGCCGAGGGGCCTTCCCAAACCTGGCCGACGGCCGCATCAATTGGGTAAGGGGCAATCCACGGCGCAAATAGGGCCGACAGCACAAATAGCCCCGTCATCACCAGACCAATCAGGGCCGAAAGCGGTATTCTCATTTCGGATGCCTCAGACGCGGGTTGGCGATGATGCCGATCAGGTCGGCCAGAATGTTCAGGCCGATATAGACAGCGGCAAAGATGATGCCCACGGCCTGCACCACGGGTAGATCGCGCTTGGCCACGTGATCTACCAGATATTGCCCCAAGGCGTTGTAGCTGAACACCACTTCCACCACGACCACGCCCACCACCAGATAGGCAAGGTTGATCACCACGACCGAGATAATGGGCGCCACCGCATTGGGCATGGCGTGCCGCCAGATGACCTGCATGGGCGACAGGCCCTTGAGTTCGGCCGTTTCTATATAGGCCGATTGCATCACATTCAAAATCGCCGCCCGCGTCATGCGCATCATATGGGCCAGAACCACCATGACCAGAACGATCACGGGCAGTGCCACGGCGTGCAGTTTTTCAAACAAGCCCATGCCCGGGAACACCATCGAGACAGGCTGCAAAATGGGAATGACCTGCGTCAGCAGGAAGATCACGAAATAGGCCGCGACAAACTCTGGCAAAGAGATCATGGCGAGTGTTACGCCCGAAATCGCCTTATCCGGCCAGCGCCCGTTGTAGCGGGCAGCAATCAGGCCCAGGGTGATGGCCATTGGCACGGCGATGATGCCCGCGCAGGCGGCCAGAAACAGCGTGTTGCCCAAGCGTTGCCCAATGGCATGGGCGATGTCTTGTTGATTGGTCAGCGCCTTGCCCAAATCACCCTGCAGGGCATGGCCGAGCCAGTTGAAATAACGCGTCGTAGCGCTTTGGTTCAGCCCCAAGGATTCGCGCAGGTTGGCCAAGGATTCGGCCGTGGCCGATTGGCCAAGGATTGCTTGGGCCGTATCGCCCGGCAGCATCTCGACCCCCAGAAAGATCACAACCGAGACGGCGAGAAGCAAGATGAGGCCCAGCGCAATGCGCTGGGCCACCAGTTTGATCAAAGGATGCACAGGATCCTCAGGCGTTCAGCCAGCACATGGACATGGCTTTGCCATTCATCAGCGTGCCGGCGGGGTTTGCGATCCAGCCGCCGACTTCGTTGCGACGACCTTCGACCCAATCGTTGAACATCGGGCAGATCAGGCCGCCGGTGTCGCGCAGAATATTGGCCATTTCGGAATACATCCCCTTGCGCTTGGTTTGGTCAAGCTCGCCGCGTGCGGCGATCATCACCTCGTCAAAATGTGCATCCTTGAAGGCTGTGTCGTTCCACTCGGCCGTCGACAGATAGGCTGTGGAATACATCTGGTCTTGCACCGGACGACCGCCCCAATAGCTGGCGCAGAAGGGCGAGACGTTCCAGACGTTGGACCAATAGCCGTCATCGGGCTCGAGCTTAACTTGCAGCGGAATGCCTGCGGCATTGGCGCTGGCTTGGAACAACTGGGCCGCTTCCACAGCGCCCGGGAAGGCCCCGGGGGCCACTTGCAGCAGAATGGGCGAGCCGTCATGGCCGGATTTCTTGTAGAAATCGGCAGCAGCGGCGGCATCGTATTCGCGCTGCGCAATGCTGTCATCAAACAGGGGGTAAGCCGCGTTGATCGGGAAGTCGTTCCCGCGCGAGCCCATGCCACCCAAGATTTTATCGACCATTTCTTGGCGGTTGACAGACATCTTCAGCGCCATGCGCAAATCGTTGTTGTCAAATGGGGCCGCGTTGCAGCGCATGATGAACACATAATGCCCCGGGCCTGCAGCGCGTTCGATCGCCACGTCGGTGTTGCCTTTCAGCAGTTCCACGATCTTGGGGTCGATCCGGTTCATCAGGTGGATCTGGCCCGCCTGAATGGCTGCCGTGCGGGCGGTGTTGTCGTTGATCGTCAGGATTTCAACTTGGTCGGCATGACCACGCGAGGAATCCCAGTAGTTGGCATGCTTTTCAAAGGCGGCACGAACGCCAGGCTCATGTTCGACGATCTTGTAAGCGCCACTGCCGATGCCGGCAGCAGGGTTATCCACGCCGCCGCCGGGTTGGATGACAAGGTGGTAGTCGGCCATTAGGAAGGGCAAGTCGGCATTGCCGGCGGCCAGCGTCAGCGTGACCATGTCACCTTCAGCCTTCATATCGGTGATGCCTTTGACGATGCCCTGCGCGCCTGATTGCGCCTTGTCATCGGTGTGACGCTTAAGCGTTGCCACCACGTCTTCGGCCGTCAGGGTTGCGCCGTTATGATATTCAACCCCTTTGCGGATCTTGAACATCCACTGGGTTGCATCCGCGTTGGAAGAGACTTCCTCGGCCACGCGCAGACCTAACGTGCCGTTCAGTTCGACATCAACCAGCGTTTCACCCCAGGTCGAGTTGATCATGAAGGGCACATCCGATGCCGCCAGGGCCGGGTCCAGCGTGTTGGTGCTTTCGCCGCCCTGCATCCCCGCCCGCAGCAATCCACCCTTGACGGGCGTGTCGGCAAAGGCTGCCGTTGACAGCATGGTGCCCGCCACGGCGGTCGATACGCCCAAGGCGCCCGCGCGGCCGACGAAGTCGCGGCGGCTCATTTTTCCGGCCGAGGCCAAGCTGAGCAGGTGGTTCAGTTCACTGGACATGTCTCTCTCCCTGTTTGGTTTCCGGTCACCCGGGGTCTTGTTGGTCTGTTCTGACTAAAACGCACTTCTTGATTTGGACCAAGGATTATTTTTGCACCCTTGGTCCAACTGTTTTAGACAAAGCGCCGTGCCACTTGGTCATCCCACGCGCGCTCAAAGATAACCTCGTCGCCCTGCCATGCGGTCAGGCGCGCTGTCATGCGCAGATGGGTGGCGGTGCAGGTCATCTCGGCCTCGGCCCTTGTGCGCACGGCCCAATCGTCCCGGCTTAGGCGCTGCTCCCACACATGATGCGCGCGGGCAGAGGTGGGATCGTTTTCCCCGATCTCCCACACCTCGTCCAGCGTTTCGCCGCTGACCAAGCCATGGGTCAGGTTTTCGACATCGCCGCCGTCTTCGTGCACGACTAGGCGGTGGGTGCCTGCCAGCAAATCCGTTTCGATCCGCCGCGCGCTTTTGCCCGCCCGCACCACACGGTTCGCCCAAGGTTGCGCTGTTTCGGCGGGTGGCGGGGTCCACTCCTCGGTTGATCCGGCATGCACCGGAAGATCCAAACGCCCCCCCGTCAGGGTCAAAACCCCCGCTTCGGGCGATGGCCAGACAAAAGGCCAATAGGAATTCGAGAACGCCAACCGCAGCCGATGCCCTGCCGCCACGCGGTAAGCCATCTGGTCCAGATCAAAGGTCACTGAAACTGACTGCCCGGGCGCCAAGGGCTTAGGGGTCGCGGCCCCTTTTCGGTGGCACAGGTTAAACATCCCATGTGCAATCCGAACAGACGCCCCATCCGGCCCAACATCACACAACCGTGCCACAACAAAGCCCAAGGGCTTGTCACTGCTGACTTGAATAGTCAAACGCGCCGCCCCTAACAGGTCTAGCGGCGCTGTCAGCACATCCCCGTCAAAACACAAAGACACCGCATCATCTCCGCGCTGATCGCCCGGCATTTCGGCATTCAACCCCATCGGAAAAAACTCGCCCGCGTTCATGCCCAGATGCTGGGGGGTGGCAATCTGCTTAGAGATCGTCCCCCTTTCATCTTGGCCCAAATACTCCACGGGGGGTCCGGGGGGTGTGAAACCCCCCGGCCTTTGGGCCGCATCGCAAAGCCCGAAAGTCTCGTGCTTGACCCGGGCCGAGGGCCAAGCCCCCTCTGCCACCCAATGCCCCGCCCGATGCTTGGGGCTGGCGTTGGGGGCTTCGGAATGCAGCATAAAGGCGCGGTAAGCTGGATCATTTTCCGCGCCGTTGTCGATGCCCTTTAACCAGTGATCCCACCAGCGCACAGCTTCTTGCAAGAACCCCACAGCGGGGCCAGGAACCGCGGTGTGGGGATATTGATGCACCCAAGGCCCGACGATGCCCTTCGATCCTGGTAGGTTTTCCACAATGGCCGCAACCGTGTTCATATAGCTGTCGGCCCAACCGCCCCAGATCAGAACCGGCACCTGCATGCGGGCGTAATCCTCGCAGATCGACCCGTGTTGCCAGTAGGGGCCGCGCTCTTGCAACGCGGCCCAGCGCGGGGCCAGCCAAGGTTCGGCCTCTAGCCGCTTTAGCCACATTTCGCGCCAGTCGGGGCGCAGCACAGGGTCGGGCGGGCGAGAGGAGTATGACAGCATCACCGCCCCCCAGCCGAAATTCTCGCCCAGCAAACAGCCGCCGCGATAGTGGATGTCATCGGCAAATCGGTCGGTGGTGGAACAGACCGAAATCACCGCTTTCAGCGCAGGAGGCTGCAGAAAAGCTGTTTGCAGGCAGTTAAACCCGCCCCAGCTTTTGCCCATCATCCCCACCTGCCCACTGCACCACGGCTGGCGGGCCAGCCACGCAATCACCTCAACCGCGTCAGACAGTTCCTGCGGTGTGTATTCATCCGCCATCAGCCCTTCGGAATCACCATTGCCGCGCATATCGACCCGCACGCAGGCATAACCGTGGCCCGCGACATAGGGGTGCATCATCTCGTCGCGGGGCAGGGTGCCATCGCGCTTGCGGTAGGGGATATATTCCAGAACGGCTGGCACGGGCGCGCTTGCGGCATTCTTGGGCATCCAGACCCGCGCCGACAAGCGGCAGCCATCGGACAGCACGATCCCCATGTCAGGCTCTTCGACAAGGGCAAACGGAAACTCTGTGCGAATGGTCATAGGTGCCTCCACAAGCTTGCCCCATCAGGCGGCAGGATCGGGGCAAATCTCTGTCTTGAAACGGCGCTTGGCGGTGCGATTGCGACAAGGGTTAGGGCCAAGGCAAAATCTGCTCTTGCCTCAGTGCAAATCCCACGCCACCCATGCGACAGTTTGCAGCACGATGGGGCGTGATATGACCAAACCCAACATTTTGATCTTGATGGTCGACCAACTGACCGGCACGCTGTTTGCTGATGGCCCAGCGGCCTTTTTGCACGCGCCAAACCTGCGCGCACTTGCCGCGCGGTCCGTGCGCTTTGGCAATGCCTATACCGCCTCGCCATTGTGTGCCCCCGCCCGCGCTGCCTTTATGTCCGGCGCCTTGCCGCGCCGCACAAGGGTGTATGACAATGCGGCAGAATTCGCCTCGGATATCCCGACCTATGCCCATCACCTGCGCCGCGCGGGCTATCAAACCGCGCTGTCGGGCAAGATGCATTTCGTTGGCCCCGACCAATTGCACGGCTTTGAACAGCGCCTGACGACGGACATCTACCCCGCCGATTTCGGCTGGACGCCCGATTACCGCAAACCGGGCGAGCGGATTGACTGGTGGTATCACAACTTAGGGTCTGTCACGGGCGCAGGCGTGGCCGAGATCACCAACCAGTTGGAATATGACGACGATGTCGCCCACCAAGCCGTGCAAAAGATCTACGATCTGTCGCGCGGCCTTGATGCACGCCCGTGGAGTTTGACGGTGTCGTTCACCCACCCGCACGATCCCTTTGTGGCCCGCCGCAAATACTGGGACCTGTACGAAGGGGCCGCCGAGCTGCAGCCCCCCGCGCCTTTGGATTATAAGGATATGGACCCCCACTCCCAACGCCTGATGGACGCCTGCGATTGGCGCGGCCTGACCGTCACCCACGACCATATCCGCCGCGCGCGGCAGGGGTATTTCGCCAATATCTCTTATGTCGATGACAAAATCGGCGAGATTTTGGCCGCCCTAGACGCGTCACGGCAAGAAGCGATCGTCGTGTTTGTTTCGGACCACGGCGAGATGTTGGGCCGCAAGGGCCTGTGGTTCAAGATGAATTTCTTCGAAGGCGCCGCCCGCGTGCCTTTGATGATCGCGGCCCCGGGTCTGGACGCCGGTCTGATTGACACGCCGGTATCAACCATCGATCTGACACCCACCCTGTGCGACTTGGCAGGGATTTCAATGGCCGAAGTGATGCCTTGGACAGACGGCGAAAGCTTGGTGCCCTTGGCCAAGGGCCAACCTCGCAGCACGCCGGTTGCGATGGAATATGCAGCGGAAGGATCGATCACGCCCATGGTGGCGCTGCGACAAGGGGCGTGGAAATACATCCGCTGTCTGGCCGACCCAGAGCAATTGTACGATCTGGCCAATGACCCCGAGGAAGAGGTGAACGTGGCCAATGATCCCCGCGCCGCCCAAATCTTGGCCCATTTTCAGGCCGCAGCCAGTGCGCGTTGGGATTTACCGGCCTACGACGCCGAAGTGCGCCAAAGCCAAGCGCGCCGTTGGGTGGTTTACGAGGCTTTGCGCAATGGCAGTTACTACCCGTGGGACTACCAGCCCCTGCGCGCGGCTTCCGAGCGGTATATGCGCAACCATATGGATTTGAACATTCTAGAAGACAGCAAACGCTTTCCGCGCGGGGAATAAAGGCGAATTTTCTGCGAAAATTCGGATGCACGCGATCGGACTGTCTATCAAAGGCAAAAAGCGCGGCATGTCCCAAAAAGAACCGAATTTTCGCAGAAAATTCGTGGCGCTGATCCTAAGACGCCCGCGCCGCCGCGTTCTGATCAATCAGATATCTCTGGCTCAGCGGAATAGCCGCTGCCCCCAGGGACCGCGCCTGCGCGCCAACCGTGCCTTGGCGCACCTGCGGCATCGACACGCCCGACAGGTCCAGTCGTGCCAAAGCCTCTTGCGTGCGCGCCGTCACCATGGCGCGCACTTTGGGCGGCATCCAGCCGTCAATCAACACGGCCTCCAGTTCCAGCAAGGTCGCTGCCGACAAAATCGCCCCCGCCAAACCTTCGGCAGCCAGATCGACCCAAGCTTGCAAAACAGGCTCTGACACTTGCCAATGATCTGGGCTTTCCCACAAATGATCGGGGCTTTCTCCCGCCGCCGCCATCATCGATTCAAGCACCGACATTGAGGCCGAATCAAACAGCCGCCGCATTTGCCCATCGGGGCCTTGAACCGGCAAAGGACCGACCCCTGCGGCATTGCCAGTGCGGCCTAAGAACAGCTGCCCGTTCAAGACCAGCCCACCGCCTATGAAGGTGCCAAAGTAAAAGTACAAAAAGTCTTTCGGCCGCTCGCCGGTGCCAAAGACCAGTTCGGCCCCGCAGGCCGAGGTTGCATCATTTTGCACATAAACCGGCAGGCCTGTCACGCGTGCCAATTCGGATTGAATGTCACGGTCGCGCCAAGCGTCCATAGCCGTCTGTGGTGCGCCCAAAGCTTGCACCCAGTTCCACAGCTGGAACGGCATGGCCACGCCCATGCCCCCCACCCGACCGCGCTGGGCGGGGGTAAGGTGGCGCAGCATTTCTGGCAAAGCGTCGGCAACAAACTCTACCACCGCATCCGGCGTGGGATAGCGATAAACGCGGCGGTTAGACGATCGCACCGCGCCCAGAAAATCAATCATCACCAGATCGGCCGAGCGTCTGCCAATTTTCAGCCCCAGAAAAAACGCGCCATCGGCCGCCAAGGACATGGGAATGGACGGCTGGCCGATTTTGCCGCGAAGGGGGGCGCCTCGCAGCAACAGGCCATCGTGTTCCAAGGCGCGCATGATGACCGAGACCGTCTGCGCCGACAGGCCCGTCATGCGCGCGATGTCAGTTTTCGCCAAGGCGTTGTGCTGGCGCACCAAGGAAAGAACCAGCCGTTCGTTATAATCGCGCATACCCGACTGGTTCGTGCCGCGCGGCGCAGCCGCCTCGGCACTCGGCTTGTCGCTGACGATTTCGGCCTGTTGCGGCGTCATGCTGGGATCGTGGTCCTTATCAAAGGGTCAGACGGCCCGACCATCGGCCCCGATGACGCCCTTGCGCAGAATCACATTGGCAAAGAGGGCGGGTTCGGTGGTGGCGATGATCGTATGGGCGGCGCGGATGCGTGGGTATAGGTCGGCCCCTGCCAAGGGTTTGACCACAAAGCCCGGGGCAAGGCGGGCGCAGGCAGCATCCAGCCCTTGGTGAAAGGTGTTCGATTGCGTCGGGTCATTGTTTAACGCCGCGCGCATGATCGCATTTGGCACCGCGCGGTCCAAAGGCATAACCGTCAGGATTGCCTCTAAAATCGCCATCACGCCATGCCCGTCGGCCCGCACCAGACGGCGGGCGTGCTCTTGTGCCGGATAATTGGCATCGACCAAGGCAATCTCGTCCCCGTGCCCCATCGAGCGCAGCGTGAACAGCAGGTCTGGCCCCAGTATTGCAGGAATTCCGATCAACATCTTTGGTCACCACTTTAGCACAAAAGCCCGGCCAGACGACAGGCCAAGCCATAGGTTGGTGCGACACTGGGCAGGAATAGGGGAATCTGTCAATAATAAATCACTGTGATTTATCTATCTTGACGGATGACAGGGAATCGGCTTTTGTGCGCCCCATCGGGGGAGAGGGTCGGGCCATGGCCAGACGCAATCCTTGATGAGGCTTCTTTACTGTCGGGGGAACGATCCCCTTTATCCTTGGGAGGACTACCATGAAGTTCAAAGCTGTTGCCCTGATCGGCGCTGCTGCACTTGCTTTGGTTGCGGGTTCCGCTACCGCTGGCGATCTGGCTTGCCTGATCACCAAGAACAACACCAACCCCTTCTTCGTGAAAATGAAGGAAGGCGCTGAGGCTGCTGCGACCGCTGCTGGCCTTGATTTCCAAGCTTACGCTGGCGAAAAAGACGGCGATGCGGCACCGCAGATCACCGCCATCGAAAACTGCGTCACTGCTGGCGCCAAGGGTATCTTGATCACGCCCTCGAACGACTCGGTCGGCCCAGCTTTGAAGGACGCACGCGCTGCTGGCATCCTGGTTATCGCTTTGGACACCCCCTTGGCTGATACCGAAGCTCAGGACATCACCTTTGCAACCGACAACTTCGAAGCTGGTCTTTTGATCGGCAAGTGGGCGGCTGCCACCATGGGTGAAGGCGCTGCTACCGCCAAGATTGCTATGCTCGACATCAACAAGGACAACATCTCGGTTGACGTTGCACGCGACACTGGGTTCCTAGTTGGCTTTGGCATCGAAGTTCCGGATCTGAAAGTCATGGGTTCTGAAACCGACGCACGTGTGATCGGCCACGAAACATCGGACGCGAACCCCGAAGGCGGTCTGCGCGCGATGGAAACGCTGTTGGCCAAAGACCCTGACATCAACGTGGTCTACACGATCAACGAGCCTGCCGCTGAAGGCGCCTTCCAAGCGCTGAAGAACGCAGGCAAAGAAGGCCAAGCGATCATCGTTTCGGTTGACGGCGGCTGCCCCGGTGTGGCTTCGGTCAAGTCGGGCGTTATCGGCGCCACCTCGCAGCAATACCCGCTGCTGATGGCATCCAAAGGCATCGAGGCCATCGTGGCCTTCGCCAAGGACGGCACCAAGCCCACCGTCACTGAAGGCCTGTCGTTCTTCAACACCGGCGTCAACCTGGTGACCGACAAGCCTGCCGAAGGTGTTCCGTCGATCGACACCACCAAAGGCACGGAACTGTGCTGGGGCTAATATCCCACACGATCTGACTTGATTAAAGGAAGGGCGGCTTTACAGTCGCCCTTCTTCATACACGGTTGGCCGAACTGCCTGCCGCTTAACGGGGGGATTGCAAGACCATGAGCACCCAAGACACGCCGACAAAGGTGATTTCGGATTTCGAAGCTGGTTTGGCCAAAGCCGACAGCACCGTCGCCAATTTCGATCGCGATGACAAATCCTTCATCCATATCATGCGGAACTTTCTGCGGACCTATCCAACGATGATCCCCGCTTTGGTGCTGGTGATCTCGATCGCGGTGTTTTCCATCATCGCACCGCGCTTTTTTGGCATGGGTGCGCTTTCGACGGTTCTTAAACAGGTGACAGTGACCGGCTTTATCGCGCTGGCCCAGACCTTGATCATCCTGACAGCGGGTATCGACCTGTCTGTGGGGGCGATTTTGGTGCTCAGTTCGCTGATCATGGGAAATCTGGCTGTGATGTCAGGGCTGCCCGCCTTGCTGGCTGTTGGGATTGGCGTGTTTTTTGGCGCGCTGATGGGGGCATTGAACGGAATTTTGGTGGCGCGCGTCAAATTGCCGCCGTTCATCGTGACCTTGGGAACTTTGTCGATCTTTTCGGCGCTGACCCTGTGGTATTCAAAGTCTGAATCGATCCGCAACGTTGACATCGAGGCCAAAGCGCCCGAGTTGCTGTGGTTCGGGCAAAGCGCGAACTTTGGCGGTGCCAGCCTAAGCTTGGGGGGGCTGACGCTGTTTTTGTTGGCGGCCGTGCTTTGGTATGTGCTGAACCATACCGCTTGGGGGCGGCATGTGCACGCCATCGGCGATGATCCCGATTCGGCGATGCTGTCGGGCATTCGCGTCAATTCCGTTCTGATCTCGGTTTATGTGGTGGCAGGGCTGATTTGCGGCTTTGCGGCATGGATTGCAATTGGTCGGGTTGGCTCTGTGTCGCCCATTGCGTTTTCGACAGTGAACCTTGCCTCTATCACGGCTGTGGTGATCGGCGGCACTTCGCTGTTTGGTGGGCGCGGGTCGATCATCGGGTCGGTTTTGGGGGCGTTCATCGTGGGCGTGTTCAACACGGGCCTTTCGCTGGCAGGGGTTGACGATTACTGGCAAATGTTTGCTGCGGGCACGTTGGTGATCATCGCCGTTGCCCTAGATCAATGGCTGCGGAGGGCGTCACAATGAGTGCTGTCAAACCTATTTTGCAAGCAAAGGGCTTGCTGAAGCGTTACGGGACCGTCGTGGCGATGAGCGGTGCAGATTTCGAACTGTATCCGGGCGAGATTCTGGGTGTCATCGGCGACAACGGGGCCGGTAAATCGACCCTGATCAAGGCCCTGTCTGGCGCTGTGATCCCTGACCATGGCAGCATCGAGCTGGATGGGCGCGAAGTTCACTTTCGCGGCCCCGAAGATGCGCGCAACTTGGGGATCGAGACGGTTTATCAAAACCTCGCCCTCAGCCCCGCGCTGACCATTGCCGACAACATGTTTCTGGGCCGCGAATGGCGCAAGCCCGGCATTCTGGGATCGGTGTTTCGCCAGATGGACCGCCCCCGCATGGAAAAATTCGCCCGCGACAAGCTGAGTGAATTGGGCCTAACCACGATCCAGAACATCCATCAGGCGGTGGAATCTTTGTCGGGTGGCCAGCGCCAAGGTGTGGCCGTGGCACGGGCGGCGGCCTTTGGGTCAAAAGTTGTGATCTTGGATGAACCTACCGCTGCGCTTGGCGTCAAAGAAAGCCGCCGCGTGCTGGAATTGATCCGCGACGTGCGCGATCGGGGCATTCCGATCATCCTGATCAGCCACAACATGCCCCATGTGTTCGAGGTCTGCGACCGCGTCCACATCCACCGCTTGGGCCGCAGGCTTTGCGTGATCGATCCCAAGCAACATTCGATGTCAGATGCCGTGGCCTATATGACGGGCGCAAAACTGCCCGAAGGCGTGACAGAGGCGGCATGACCCCGGCAGCCCTCGCCGACACTATCCGAGCCCAAGCGGCAGCACACCAAGGGCGGTTTATAGCCGCCCTTGCAGGCCCGCCGGGTTCTGGCAAATCAACCTTGGCGCAGGCCGTGGTGGCCGAATTGGGCCCCAGTGCCCGCGTTGTGCCGATGGACGGCTTTCATTACGATGACGCCATCCTGATCGCCCGTGGCCAACGTGCGCGCAAAGGCGCGCCGGAAACCTTTGATGTGGCCGGATACCGCCACCTTCTTAGCCGCTTGCGGGCCGAGGATGAGGTCGCCATTCCCGTATTTGACCGTTCGTTAGAACTGTCGCGCGGATCGGCTGATCTGGTGACCGCAGACCACCGCATTCTGGTGACCGAAGGCAACTATCTGCTTTTGAACGAAACGCCGTGGACCGACCTTAGCACTTTCTTCGATCTGACCGTGATGATCGATGTTCCCGAACCTGAACTGGACCGCAGGCTGTTGGAACGGTGGGATTTTTACGGCAAAACCCCGGCCCAAGCCCGCGCATGGATTGACGGCAACGATATGCCCAACATCCGCCGCGTCACCCAAGGCTCGCGCCCTGCTGACATCACGGTGCGGTGGGGCTGATCATTGCGTCATCGCGCGCCGCGCCTTGGCACGTTCGACGCCCAAGTGCCGTTCGCGCAGGATGATCATAATGCCGGCCAGAATAACCAACGCAGCGCCCGACAGCATGGTCAGGGTCGGCACCTCGCCAAAGATAAACAGCCCGATTCCCAGCGAAAAGATCATCGAGGCATAGTCAAAGGGCGCCACCAACGAGGCATCCGCCTCGCGGTAACTGGCGGTAAGAAAAATCTGCCCGATACCGCCCAAAATCCCGCAAGTGACCAACAAAGCGGCCTGCGCGGGCGTGGGCCATATCCACCCGAACGGGATCGTTACAAGTGACAGCAGGGTCGAGGTCAGCGAAAAGTAAAAGACGATGGATGTGGTGCTTTCGGTCAAGACCAGCTTGCGCGCAAAGACTTGGGCAAGGGCTGAAAACATCGCCCCGCCCAGCACAACCATAGCCCCAAACGCCTCGCGAGAGCCCGCACTGGCCCCGACCGAAAGACGAGGGCTTAACACGATCAGCACCCCCAAAAGCCCCAGCGCGACCGAGACCATGCGAAACAGCCGCACGTCTTCGCCCAAAAACATCGCAGCCAAGATCACCACCATCAGGGGCGAGGCGTAGCCCACCGCCGTCACCTCGGGCAAAGGCAGGTAAGACAGGCCTGCAAAGCCCAACCCCATTGCAATCGTGCCCATCAGACCGCGCCAGACATGGCCGATCGGCTGAACCGCCCGAAAGCCCGTGCCCAACTGCCCCTGCACCGTCAGCCACACCACGATCACCGGAATGGCAAAGGCCGACCGAAAGAAAACCGCCTCGCCCGCAGGCACATGGGCGGCTTTGATCAGCGATTGCATGACAATAAACACCAGCACCGAAACCAGCTTGAACATGATTCCGCGCAAGGGGCGAGACAGGGGGGTGGTCATTGGCTGGGTCATGCCCTACCTGACCACCCAAGCCCGCCCGCCGCAAGGGCGCAAAGCGCTGGACGCCGCAGGCCATCTGCGCTTTGCTTGTCGAAAGGAGATCACCATGATCCAATCCCCCTTATCCGCCCGCATTGCCCAAGGCCGCGGCCTTGAACCTGCCGATCTGGTGCTGAAAGGCGCGCGGGTGCTGGATTTGATCACGGGGGATTTGGTGGCCAGCGATGTGGCGATTTGCGGCGATACGATTGTGGGGGTCTTTGACAGCTATCAGGGGCGCGAAGAGCTGGATTTCACAGGAAAAATCCTTGTCCCCGGCTTTATCGACACGCATCTGCACATCGAAAGCTCGCTTGTCACCCCGTTTGAGTTTGACCGCTGCGTCACCCCGCATGGGGTAACCACGGCCATTTGCGACCCGCACGAGATTGCCAATGTCTGCGGGCTGACCGGCATTCACTACTTTCTTGAAGCCGCCCCCTGTTTGCTGATGGATCTGCGCGTCAACCTGTCATCCTGTGTGCCGTCAACTCATATGGAAACCACCGGCGCGCGGCTGTCTGCGGCCGACATCGCCCCCCTTATGCACCACCCCCGCGTGATCGGATTGGCCGAGTTCATGAACTACCCCGGCGTCTTGGCCCGTGACCCCGACTGCTTGGCCAAGCTTGACGCCTTTGCTGGCCGCCACATCGACGGCCATGCGCCGCTTTTGCTGGGGAGGGATCTGAACGGCTATATCGCCGCCGGTATCCGCACCGAGCATGAGGCGACCTCTTATGCCGAGGGTTTGGAAAAGCTGCGCAAAGGGATGCGGGTGCTGATCCGCGAAGGGTCGGTGTCCAAAGATCTGGCGGCGATGGTGGGGCTGTTGACTGAAGGTCAAGCGCCCTACCTGTGCTTTTGCACCGATGACCGCAATCCGCTGGATATCGGCGAACAGGGCCATCTGGACTATATCATCCGCACCGCCATTGCCCTTGGCGCGCCGCCCTTGGCTGTCTACCGCGCCGCCAGCCTATCGGCGGCAGAGGCTTTTGGCCTGAAGGATCGCGGGCTGATCGCACCGGGCAAACGTGCTGATATTGCGGTGATTGACAGTTTGGAAAGCTGCCAAGTCTCTGCCGTCTTTGCCGCAGGCCGTTTGGTGACCGATGCCGCCTTTGCCGCGCGGGCTACTGTCGCCCCTGTGGCGCGCCACTCGGTCAAGGCGCGCAAGGTGACGGGCGCGCAGTTTCGCACGGGGGGCAACCGCGTACAAACGCCGGTGATCGGCGTGATCCCGGGCAAGATCATCACCCAACATCTGACCTATGACATCCCGCCTATCGACGGCGACAAACGCCCCGACATCGCCCGCGATCTGGTGAAAATTGCCGTGATTGAACGCCACGGCGTGAACGGCAACATGGCCACAGGCTTTGTGCAAGGCTTTGGCCTGCAACGCGGCGCGATTGGGTCAACCATCTGCCACGACCACCACAACATCGCCGTGGTCGGGGCGAATTATGAGGACATGGCGCTGGCCGCAAACCGCCTTGGCGAGATTGAAGGCGGCTTTGTCGTGGTCGAAGGCGGCCGCGTTCTGGCCGAACTGCCCCTGCCCGTGGCCGGATTGATGAGCCTGCAAAGCTTTGAAGATGTCCGCACCGCGCTGATAGCCCTGCGGTTTGCGGCGGAATCGCTGGGTGTGGTGCTGGAAGAGCCATTCTTGCAACTGGCCTTTCTGTGCCTGCCTGTCATCCCGCATCTAAAAATCACCGATCATGGCATGGTCGATGTCGATAAGTTCGAAGTGATGCCCTAAACGCGTGTTCGTGCTATACATAAACGATGCACCTTCCCCCCACCCTTTCCGCTTGGTTTGACGCCCAAGGTTGGTCGCTGCACCCCCACCAGTTGGCCATGCTGGACAGGGCGCAAGATCCCGCCACCTTGCTGATCGCCCCCACGGGCGGCGGCAAGACGCTGGCGGGGTTCTTGCCCTCGCTTGCCGAATTGGCAGTGGGCTATCAGGGGTTGCACACGCTATATATCTCACCGCTCAAGGCGCTGACGGCCGACATCCGCCGCAACCTGCGCCGCCCTGTCGAAGGCGCAAACCTGCCCATCCGGATCGAGGACCGCACCGGCGACACCAGCTACACCCAACGCCGCAGGCAACGCGCCGATCCGCCGCATATTTTGCTGACCACGCCGGAATCCTTGGCGTTGCTTCTGACCTACCCCGATGCCGCCAAGGTTTTTGCGGGCCTGCAGCGGGTGATCATCGACGAAATCCATGCGCTGGCTGAATCCAAACGCGGCGACCAGTTGATGTTGCAACTGGCCCGACTAGAGGCGATTGCCCCCGGCCTGCGCCGCATCGGCCTGTCTGCCACAGTCGAAGACCCGCCCGCCTTGGCCCGCTTCTTAAGCCCCAAGGCGCAGGTGCTTTTGGCCGACCCCGGCCCCGACCCTGATATTCAAATGCTGGTCCCGCCAATGCCCCCACCTTGGGCGGGCGGCGGTGGCAAATACGCCATCCCTGCGATTCTAGACCAAGTCAAAGCCCACCGCATCACCCTGATCTTTCACAACACCCGCGCGCAGGCCGAGATTTTCTTTCACAACCTGTGGCTGGCCAATGAAGACTTGCTGCCCATCGGCATTCACCACGGCTCTCTTGCGCGCGAGCAGCGCGAAAGGGTGGAAGCGGCGATGGTGGCGGGCCAGTTGCGTGCGGTGGTCTGTACAGGATCGCTGGATCTGGGGCTGGATTGGGGCGATGTGGATCTGGTGATTCAAGTGGGCGCGCCTAAGAACATCAAACGTCTGGTGCAACGCATCGGGCGGGCCAACCACCGCTACAACGCACCCTCTAAGGCACTTTTGGTGCCCGCAAATCGCTTCGAAGTGGTCGAATGCCAAGCTGCGTTAGAGGCGGTCAAAGCCCACACCCTTGACGGCGAACCCCGCGGCCCCGGCCCGCGCGATGTGCTATGCCAACACATTCTGGCCACCGCCTGTGCCGGCCCCTTTGGCGCCGCCGCGCTTTACGCCGAGGTTACAACCGCTGGCCCCTACGCCGCCCTGACACAGCCTGAGTTTGACGCCTCCCTAGATTTCGTGGCCACAGGTGGCTACGCCCTGCGCGCCTATGACCGCTGGCAACGCCTGATGATCCGCGACGGCAAATGGACCCTGCGCGATCCCCGCGCTGCGGCTGTAATCCGGCAGAATCTGGGCACGATCATTGATATCGAAACCCTCAAAGTCGCCCTCAAGGGTCGTGGCGCGCCTTTGGGCGAGATCGAGGAAAGCTTTGCCGCCACCCTGACCCCCGGCGATACGTTCCTGATGGGCGGGGAAGTCGTGCGCTTTTCCGGCCTGCGCGATCTGACGGTGGAAGTCACCCGCGACCCCGGCCGCCCGCCCAAAGTCGCCGTGTTCAACGGCACCAAATTCGCCACCTCGACCGAGTTGTCAGACCGTATCCTGCGCATCTTGCAGCAAGACAGCTGGCCCGACTTGCCGCTGCACACCGCCCAATGGCTGACCCACCAGCGCGAGGTGTCGCGCCTGCCGCACCCCGACCGACTGCTGGTGGAATCCTTTCCCCATGATGGGCGTGAACATCTGTGCATCTACGGCTTTGCGGGGCGCAATGCCCAGCAAACGCTGGGTTTGCTGGTGACCAAAGAGATGGAGTCGATGGGCCTTGACCCCTTGGGCTTTGTCGCCACCGATTACGCCACCCTGATCTGGGGGTTGCAGCCGCTGCAAGACACCGCCCTGTTTTGCAAAACCCGTCTGGCCGATGGGCTGGAAACTTGGCTTGCCGGCAATGCGGTGATGAAGCGCACCTTTCGCAACACCGCCACCATTGCGGGCCTGATCGAACGCAACAACCAAGGCCGCCGCACCACGGGGCGTCAGGCCACCTTTTCCTCTGACATCCTGTACGACACCCTGCGCCGCTTTGACCCAGACCACCTGCTGCTGTCGATCACGCGCGACGAGGCGATGCGCGGCTTGGTCGACTTCGGCCGCATCGAAGCCCTGCTAGACCGCGTCGGCCCCCGCATCGACCTGATCCGATTGCCCCGCATCACACCGCTGGCAGCCCCCCTGATGCTGGAACCCGGCGTTGTGCCTATTCAAGGCAAGGGGCGCGAGCGACTGGCCTCGGATGCCGCCCGCCAATTGCTGCGCGACGCGGGGTTGGGGTAAAGCCTGCCCCTTTCCCTCTCGCCCCAAGCCCACTATTTGCTCTTTGCCCAAATACTCCCGCCGGAGGCGTCTTTTGTCCTACTCTTTCCCCCTTGGCACCGCCCAGTTGCAAGCCCTCCCCTCGGGTGCGCTGTATTGGGCCGAGAAAAGCTTGTTGGTCGTCTCAGACCTGCATTTTGGCAAGTCAGACCGTCTGGCGCGGCGCGGCGGGGCGCTGCTTCCGCCCTATGAAACCCGTGCAACCTTGATGAAGCTGGACCATGACCTGACCACCACGGCCGCGCGGCGGGTGATTTGTTTGGGCGACAGTTTTGATGATTTGACGGCCGCAGGCGAGATGGTCGAAGAGGATAGCCTTTGGCTGACCCGCCTGATGGCAGGGCGCGACTGGACATGGATTGAAGGCAATCACGATGCGGGGCCTTTGGCCTTGGGCGGTACTCATCTGGCTGTGCTGCGGGTGGGCGCAGTGACGTTTCGCCATATTGCCACGGCGGAAATCTATGAAATCTCGGGCCATTACCACCCCAAAGCCCGTCTTCCAGGCCGCACGGCGCCGTGTTTTCTGATGGATGCTGCGCGGGTGATTATGCCCGCATATGGCGCCTATACCGGCGGGCTGTACTGCGACCATCCTGATTTGCAGGCCTTAATGCAGCCCCGTGCGCTTGCGGTGCTGACAGGCCCCACCTGTTTGGCGCGGCCTATGCGCTAAGGCCCGACCGCTTTTCAGCGTCGGGCCTTGGATTGCGAGTAGTCTCAGAAAACCAGCTTAGGCCGTCAGGCCCTTCGGTTCTGCCAAGCCATTGGCGCGGCAGCAAGCGGTAAGCGTGTTGGCCAAAAGGCAGGCAATCGTCATCGGCCCCACGCCACCCGGCACGGGCGTGATCGCCCCCGCCACGGCGGCAGCGCTTTCGTAATGTACGTCACCGACCAGCTTGGCCTTACCATCGCGCTCGATCCGGTTGATGCCGACGTCAATCACCGTGGCACCGGGCTTGACGTAAGCGCCGGTAATCATCTCGGCCCGACCAACGGCGGCAACCAGAATATCGGCCCCACGGCAGACGGTTTCCAAGTCCTTGGTGCGCGAATGCGCGATCGTCACGGTGCAGCTGTCACCCAACAGCAATTGCGCCATAGGCTTGCCCACGATGTTTGACCGGCCAACCACCACCGCATTCATCCCCGCAAGCGAACCATGATGATCGCGCAGCATCATCAGGCAGCCCAAAGGCGTGCAGGGCACCATCGACTTTTGCCCCGTCCCCAGCAAACCGACGTTCGAGATGTGGAACCCGTCGACATCCTTGGCCGGATCAATCGCGTTGATCACCAGATCAGAATTCAAATGCCCCGGCAGCGGCAATTGCACCAAGATGCCGTGCACACTCGGGTCGGCGTTCAACTGCGCGATCAGCGCCAGCAGATGCGCCTCGGAAGTCGATGCATCAAGGCGATGTTCGAACGAGTTCATCCCCACCTCGATCGTCGAGGCGTGCTTGTTCTTGACATAAACCTTAGACGCCGGATCTTCGCCCACCAGCACCACGGCCAGACCGGGGACGATGCCGTTGTCGGCTTTCAGCTTGGCAACCGCGTCTGCCACTTGGGCGCGCACATTTGCGGCAAAGGCTTTGCCGTCGATCACTTTGGCTGTCATGTCGCTTCTCCAGCGTGTTTAAAAAGACAAACCGCCGCCCTGATGACAGGGCGGCGGCATTCGGCTTA
Source organism: uncultured Rhodobacterales bacterium (assembly GCA_903845215.1). Lineage (GTDB taxonomy): Bacteria > Pseudomonadota > Alphaproteobacteria > Rhodobacterales > Rhodobacteraceae > Stagnihabitans. The sequence continues at coordinate 37,610 of CAIMWI010000033.1, forward strand.
GACCTTAGAACAGGCCTTCGACAAAGCCCTGATCGTTCAGGCGGATCACCTCGGCCGAGGGCACTTTGGGCAGGCCGGGCATGGTCATGATCTCGCCGCAGATGGCGACGATGAAGCCCGCACCCGCCGACAGGCGCACTTCGCGCACGGGGATGGTAAAGCCGGTTGGCGCGCCGCGCGTGTTGGGATCGGTGGTGAAGCTGTACTGGGTCTTGGCCATGCAGACAGGCAGATGGCCGTAGCCCGCAGCTTCCCATGCTTTGAGCTGGTCTTTGATCGACTTGTCAGCATCCACGCCATCGGCACGGTAGATGCCCTTGGCGATGGCTTCGATCTTGGCAAAAAGCGGCATATCATCGGGGTAAAGGGGTGCGAAATTCGCCACACCGCTTTCGGCCAGTTTTACGACATGATGCGCCAGATCTTCGATCCCGGCAGAGCCTTGCGCCCAATGCTTGCACAGGAACGCGGTCGCACCTTGTTCGGCGACATAGGCTTTGACGGCTTCCACTTCGGCATCGGTGTCCGAGAAGAAGTGGTTGATCGCCACCACCACCGGAACGCCAAAGCCTTTGACGTTGGCAATGTGACGGCCAAGGTTCGGGCAGCCTGCTTGCACAGCAGCCACATTTTCGGTGCCCAGATCAGCTTTCGCCACGCCGCCGTTCATCTTCATCGCGCGCACGGTGGCCACGATCACGGCAGCGGCGGGCTTCAGGCCAGCCTTGCGGCACTTGATGTCAAAGAACTTTTCCGCACCCAAGTCAGCGCCAAAGCCCGCTTCGGTCACGACATATTCGCCCAAACGCAGCGCGGTTTTGGTTGCGATGACAGAGTTGCAGCCATGCGCGATGTTGGCAAAGGGGCCGCCGTGCACAAACGCGGGGTTGTTTTCCAAAGTCTGCACCAAGTTCGGCTGCATCGCGTCTTTCAACAGAACGGTCATCGCGCCGTCGGCCTTGATGTCGCGGGCGTAGATCGGCTTTTTCTCGCGGGTATAGGCCACAACGATGTCGCCCAAACGCTTTTGCAGATCGTCCAGATCGTTAGACAGGCACAAAATCGCCATAACTTCCGAGGCGACGGTGATGTCAAAGCCGGTTTGACGCGGGAAGCCGTTCGACACACCGCCCAAGGACACAACGATATCACGCAGCGCGCGGTCGTTCATATCCATCACGCGGCGCCACATCACGCGGCGCTCGTCGATATCAAGGCTGTTGCCCCAGTAGATATGGTTGTCGATCATCGCCGACAGCAAGTTATGCGCCGAGGTGATGGCGTGGAAATCGCCCGTGAAGTGCAGGTTCATCTCTTCCATCGGCACCACTTGGGAATAGCCGCCGCCTGCAGCCCCGCCCTTCATGCCAAAGTTCGGGCCAAGGCTGGCCTCGCGGATGCACACGATGGCCTTTTTGCCGATGCGGTTCAGCCCGTCGCCCAAACCCACGGTGGTGGTGGTTTTGCCTTCGCCAGCGGGGGTGGGGTTGATGGCCGTCACCAAGATCAGCTTGCCCATCGGCTTGCTTTCCAAGGACTTGATGAAGGTTTGACCGACCTTGGCCTTGTCGTGGCCATAGGGCAGAAGATGCTCTGCCGGAATGCCAAGCTTGGCGCCGATCTCCATGATCGGCTTTTTCGTGGCTTCGCGTGCAATCTCGATGTCGGTCTTAAAGGCCATGTCTCACTCCCAGGGGGCAAAGGGCTGCTGGCCTCGGTCATAGCGAAGGATGCGACCTTTCCAAGTCGCTTTTCCGACATTGCCCACGCCAAATTCGCCAGAGAAGGTTTCCGATAGGAAAGATTATTGCCTTTGGGGAAAGAAGGCGGCGCTTTAGGCTTTGCGCGCCGCATCCAGATGGGCCCAGACGCGCTGGTCGGGGATATGTAGGCGCAGGGTGTCACCCAAGGCAAAGCTGCCCTCACGCTCCACCCAAGCCACCACACCCCGCCGCCCTTTGGCGGCTGCGGTAAAGGCAGCGCCAAAACCCGGGTGCTGCGCCTCGATCGCGCGCGAGGGGATGGTGCAGGGGCGGTTATTGAGGTTCACCACCAAGGTTGCGCCCGATGCGCCTTGTAGACGGCTGCCGGGGGGGATGTGGCTGAAATCGGGAATCCCTTCGACCACCATCGTGGCCCCCAACAGGCTGGGGGACAGGCTATCCAGCCCCATCTTGGCCGCAATCTGCGCCATTTCTTCGGCGGACAGGATCGACACCTGCCGCGTGTTGGCGATGGGGGTGCCCTTGCGGTACAGCGGCGTCATGCGGGTGCAAGATGGCACGGATATGCCCTCGTGCGTCTCACCCTCGATGCCTGCGAAGGTGGCGGTCAGGCTTTGGATCGGTTCAGAGTGCAGCAAATCATAGGTGCCGATCATGCGGCCCAAAAAGGTGATGCGGCCGATGTGGTCTGTCGTTTTAAGAATGGGCATGGGCAGGCTTTCCGCGAAAATTCCAATTTGGGCCAGCTTAGACCAAAAAGTTAGGCCCCGAAACCATGGGTTTCGGGGCCTGTCTTAGATCAAAAACCATTAGATCGACGGTTCCAGCCCCGATTTCGCGGCCTTACCCCGCGTCTTGGGAATCGACAGAACCGATGTGGTGCCGCTGCCGCTTGACGGCTTGTCGTCATCGCCGTGCAACTTGTGGCCCGCGATGACCTTGCGGATATCGTCGCCTGTCAGGGTTTCATATTCCAAAAGCCCTTGCGCCAGTGCTTCAAACGCCTCGTTTTGCTCTAGCAAGATGCGGCGGGCGGTTTCATAGCCTTCGTCGATCAAGGATTTGACTTCCTGTTCGATCTTCATCTTGGTTTCAGCCGAGACAGAGAAGCCACCTGTCGACCCGTTATAGCCTTCGTGCGCTTCGGAATAGTCGATGTTGCCGATCACATCCGACATGCCCCAGCGCATCACCATAGCACGCGCCAAAGACGAGGCTTGTTGAATATCGCCCACAGGGCCAGAAGAAACCCCTTCTTCGCCATATTTGATAATCTCGGCGGCTTTGCCGGCCATGGTCATGGCCAGCTTTTGCTTGCCCTCGTCCTTGTGCATCTGCAAACGGTCCATCTCGGGCAAAGACACCACCATGCCCAAAGCGCCACCGCGCGGGATAATCGTGGCTTTATAGACCGGATCACATTTGGGCAGGTTGATGCCCACGATGGCATGGCCCGCCTCATGATAGGCGGTTTTTTCCTTTTGCTCGTCGGTCAAGACCATCGAGCGGCGTTCTGCCCCCATCATCACCTTGTCTTTGGCCTGTTCGAAATCGTCCATCGTCACAAAGCGGCGGCCAAAGCGGGCGGCCATCAGGGCGGCTTCGTTCACAAGGTTCGCCAGATCAGCGCCCGAAAAGCCGGGGCAGCCGCGGGCGATGATGCGCAGATCGACATCGGGACCGACGGGCACTTTGCGGGCGTGCACGGTCAAAATCTTCTCACGGCCGCGGATATCGGGGTTGGGCACATGGATTTGGCGGTCAAAGCGGCCCGGACGCAGCAGGGCCGGGTCTAGCACGTCTTTGCGGTTGGTCGCGGCGACGATGATAACACCCTCGTTCGCTTCAAAGCCGTCCATTTCCACCAGCAACTGGTTCAGCGTCTGTTCGCGTTCGTCATTGCCGCCGCCAATGCCCACGCCGCGCGCACGGCCCACGGCGTCGATTTCGTCGATGAACACGATGCAGGGCGCGTTTTTCTTGGCCTGTTCAAACATATCGCGCACGCGACTTGCGCCCACGCCGACAAACATTTCCACAAAGTCAGAGCCCGAGATGGTAAAGAACGGCACCCCCGCCTCGCCTGCAATGGCGCGGGCCAGCAGCGTCTTACCCGTACCCGGAGGGCCAACCAGCAAAGCCCCTTTGGGAATCTTGCCGCCAAGGCGCGAGAATTTCTGCGGGTTACGCAGGAATTCGACGATCTCTTCCAGTTCTTCCTTGGCCTCGTCGATGCCAGCAACATCGTCAAAGGTCACGCGGCCTTGCTTTTCGGTCAGCAGTTTTGCGCGGCTTTTGCCAAAGCCCATCGCCCCACCGCGCCCGCCGCCCTGCATGCGGTTCATGAAATAGATCCACACACCGATCAGCAAGATAAAGGGCAACCAAGCGGTGACGATGGTCATCAGGCCCGATTGTTCTTGCGCGTCAGCCCGCACACCAACGCCCTTGGACAAAAGGCGATCCGTCACTTGTTCGCCTGCCGGACGGATGGCCACATAATGGCTGCCATCCTTGGCGGTGACCTTGATCTGTTCGCCAGCCAGCGTGACGCCTTTGACCTCGCCCGCGTCGACTTGGGCTATGAAGTCAGAATAGGAAACCGTCTGGGACGAAAAGCTGTTCGTGCTGTTGAACAGATTGAACAAAGCCAGCACCAAGACCAGCAGCACCACCCAGAAAGCAATATTGCGCGCGTTTCCCACCTGAAACTCCTTTTAACGCGGCTTGCCTGTCAAAGGCGCGCCGCTTCGATGCCTAAGATAGAGATTCATTTGGCCGGTTCAATGCGATAAAGCCAAGATGTTGCTTCAAAGCAGGGGATGCAATGGCAAAGCGCGGATAGACCCCGCTTGAAACCCCGCCAAAGGCGCCGCAATCAGCCTGTTGCCCAGCCAAATGGCCGGAGAGGCGAGCAGCGCCGCCCTTGGCAGGCCCGTGCTGCGCCAATCGGGACATTGGGCCAAACCGGTGCTGTCCAGCGCGCCCAGTTCTGCGCCTTGGGGCAGATCGCCCGCCACCTGCCAGCGCCCATCCCAGATTTGATCGGTTCGGCAGCGCGGGGCTGTGGCTTTAACTTCGCGCAGGGCGCGCAATCCCTCGCGCCCTTGGGTAAAACGCACGCCGGCCAAAGTTGCGGCCTGTCCCTCAGATAGCCGCAGTTGCAACTGGCCCAGTTGGGTGCCCCGCGGCGCATAATCCGCGGGGGCGATCCACAAAAGCACCCGTTGCAGCAGGCGCCGTTGGGTTTCGGCGGGGGCATTCCATAGCGCGGGGGTGATAAGAACCGTGCCAGCCTCTTCGCGCAGGGTTTGGATGGCCCATTGGTCCGCCAAAACATCCAATGCGGCGCGGGCCTCGGCCAAGTGGGCTGCGACTTGGGCAAGGCGGTCAGCGGTTAGGCCCAAGGGGTGCAATCGGGCCAGCGTTGCGCGGGCGCGCACACGCTCAAACCGCGGGTTGTCGTTTGACGGATCCTCGACCCAAGTCTTGCCTTGGGTTTGCAGCCAAAGGCGCAGGTCTTTGCGCGCAAAACCCAGCAGGGGGCGCTGCCACAAGATGCCCCCTTCTGACCAATGGCCCGACATTGCGGCCAAGCCGTCCACACCCGCGCCACGTTGCAAACGCATCAGGAAGGTTTCTGCCACATCGTTTTGGGTATGGCCCAAGGCCACGGTCGCAATGTTGTTTTCCTGCGCCCATGCGGCAATCAGTCTGCGGCGCGCTTTGCGGGCGTGGTCTTGCAGGTTGCCAAGGTGATCCCAGTTTTCCCATCGCAGTGTTGTATGGGAAAGGCCTAAATCGCCTGCCACCGCTGCCACTTGTGCTGCCTCGGCTGCGGCTTCGGCGCGCAAGCCGTGGTTCACCGTTACCACAGCCGGGTTCAAACCGCAGGCCACGGCCAGATATAACAGCGCCATGGAATCGCCGCCGCCGGAAACTGCCACACCCAGATTTTGGCACGGCGCCAGATTGGCCAAGAACCGCGCGGGCAGATCGTTCAAGGGCAGCCTTGGGCCGCCATGGCCGCTTGGGCTGCAGTTTGATCTGCAGAACCCGGGAAGCGCTTGCCCACTTCGGCCAATGTAACGCAGGCTTCGGGGCCTTGGCCCAGTTTGCCCAAGGCTTGGCCCAGTTTCACAAGCGATTGTCCGGCGAGTGGCCCCGTTTGGCTGGCCGAAAATGCATCAAGATAGGCGCGTGCTGCCCCGGCGGTGTCGCCCGCTGTGGTCAGCGCATCGCCGCGATACATATCGGCTTGCGGCACCAAAGGGCCGCCCGGATAGGCTTGGGCATAGGTCTTAAACAGGTCGGCGGCGCCAAGGAAATCGCCTGAATCGAGCAGTGCCTTTGCCCGGTCGAAATCTGCTTTTTCGTTGAGCGCAAGTTCAACCCCATCTGTTGCGGCAGGCGCAGGTGGCGTTTCGATGGCAGTCAGGGCGGGGTCTGGCGCAGCAGGGGCCGTGGCCCCCGACGCCAATGCGCCCAAATTGGGCGTCACGGGCAGGGTTGAAGGATCACAGCCTTTGGTCACCTCGCACAGGCGAAATTCGATATCGCCAATTCGGTTGGTTCCATCGTTTACCACCGCATTCAGCTTGAATTCGACCTCTTCGGTTTTGGCCGTCAACTTGGTCAGCGCCGCCTCGATTGCATCAAGGCGTTGCAGGGCGTCCCCCCCCGCGCTGCCATTGGCGGCAGCGCCGGAGGTGACAAGCTCTTGCTTCAAGCTTAGGAACTGAGCAGCCAGTTGCGCCAGCTCTGCCTTAACATCAGCCAGCGACTGCGCATCCTGCGCCAAAGCGGGTAGGGGCAGCAGCAAAGTGAGGGCAAATAGCCAGCGCATCATGTCAAGCTTTCCTTATTTCATCGACAAGACGGTCACAGCACGGCGATTTTGCGCGTAGCAGCTTTCGTCCGAGCAGACCGAAATCGGGCGTTCCTTCCCGTAAGATACGGTCTGGATCCGCGCGCCAGAAATGCCTTGCGCGATCAGATAGTTCTTGACCGCGTCGGCACGGCGCGCGCCCAAAGCGATGTTATATTCGCGCGTGCCTTGTTCGTCTGCGTGACCCTCGACGATGATTGCATAGTCAGGGTTGGTTTGCAGCCACTGGGCCTGCCCGTTCAAAATCACGCGGGCCTCTTCGGTCACTGTGGATTGATCCACCACAAACAGAACGCGGTCGCCCACTGTTTGGTTGAAATAGGCAACCGAGGTCGGGTTTGACGGATCGCCAAGGCCCGAAGTGGTCACACCATTTGCCCCAAGACCGCCCGCCCCGCCGTTGGCACCAAGATCGCCATCTTTGAAACGATCGGGGTTGCGGCAGGCCGACAAAGCTAGGGCAGAAACGATCAAAAGCACTTTAACGGGTAGGGCAAAACGCGAAGTCATGGGGGATTTCCTCATTTTTGATGGCTCGATTTGGAAGGCATAGCAGCTTTTCAGCGGTCTGTTAACCGCCTGTGTCATGGTTAGGGCAGAAGGGGCGACCATGCCGGGTCAGAGGCCGGTCCAGGGGTGGGGACTTGATGGAGATTGCGGCCGGAAACGTCGACGGAAAACAGCGTCGCCGAGCCTGTCGCTCCTTCGCTTTCGCGGGTGAACATCAAGACACGGCCGTTGGGGGCCCATGTCGGGCCTTCGTCCAGGAAAGACGCAGTCAGCAGACGTTCTTCGGTGCTGTCAGAGCGGATCACGCCGATGTAGAACCGCCCGTCTGCCATTTTGGTGAAGGCGATCAGGTCGCCGCGCGGGCTCCAGACCGGCGTGCCGTATCTGCCCTTGCCCGAAGAAACCCGGGTCGGCTCTCCTCCGCTGGCGGGCATCACATAGATTTGCTGGGCACCTGACCGGTCACTTTCAAACACGATCTGGCTGCCATCGGGGCTGAACGAGGGGGCCGTTTCGATCGAGGGAGAATTCGTCAGTTGGGTCAAAGCACCGCTGTCTATATCAAGCGTGTAAAGATCAGAGTTCCCGTCGCGTTCCAAGCTGAACACCACAGTGCGCCCATCGGGGGCAAAACGTGGGGCGAAGGTCATGGATCCGGGTTGTTCATCTAACACCCGCGTCGACAGATCCGACATGTTCATCACATAGATGCGCGGAAATCCCGTGGCGTAAGAGGTGAACAGCATCCGGTCGCCATTGGGCGAAAAACGCGGGGCCAAAACGATCGAGGCGCTGTCGGTCAGATATCGCACATTGGCGCCATCATAATCCATCAAGGCCAACCGCTTTTGCCGTGCGTCCTTGGGCCCGCTTTCCGATACAAAGGCGACAAAACTGTCAAAATAAGGCCCTTCGCCGGTGATCCGGCTATAAGCGGCATCTGCCACCTTATGCGCCATGCGCCGCCAGATGCTGGATGGGCCGCTGAATTTCAATCCCTCGCCCAAAGCCTGACCAGAGGCAACGTCGAACAATTTGAACTTAACCGTCAGCACCCCCCCCGAAGCTTCCACCGCCCCCGTGATCAGCACCTGCGCATTGATCGCTTGCCAATCGGCATAGGCGATAGGTGCCTTAAAATCCGAAATGCCGCTGATATAGGCGGCTGCAGGGATCTCTCTGAAAAGCCCTGTGCCCGTCAGATCATCGGCCACCACGCGCGCCAAATCACGGGCAAATTGCGCGGCCTCGGCGTTTTCGGCCACGAAATCGGGCACCGCATAGGGCATGGGTTCGATCACCGGATCAGAAAAGGTGATGTGCGGTTCGGTCTGTGCGGCCAGTTGGGCTGACGTTAGGCCCAAACACAAAGCGGCAAGGCCGAGCAGGCGGGTCAGGGAATGGCTTAGGGTCATTCGGTCCTCGTCAGGGGAAAAAAGGGGGTGGGCATCAACGTAGACGCCCTTGGCTGGTGTCAAACGTGAAGAGCATTGATTTCCAAGTCTCGTATTTATCCGCAGGCAGGCCAAGGCCCTTTGATGCGCCACGCATCACGGCGCGTTTGGCAGCTTCAAAGGCCTGTTGGGCCGCTTCGGCTGTACCACCGGCGAACTCGACCATTTCAACCGACAGGACCGTTTGATCCTCTGAGAACTGGACACGCATGGTTACGGTCACACGGCTGGCCTCGGTCGACAAAGAGCCGATGTTCCAAAGGGGGCCGATGATGCGGCGCAGATTGTCGACCTCGCCGGAATTCAGCGCAGCGCCAATCGGCTGATCGCCAGTGCCGCCGCTGCCGGTTTGGGAGGGTGCGGGCGTTGTGGCGGCTGCCTCTTGCGAAGTGGCATCGGCCAAAGCGGCGTCGATTGCGGCCTGATCGGCGGCTGACGTGTCGGTTGCCGCTGGATCGGGCGCTGGTTCGGCTGTTTGGGTTTCTTCAGGCGGCGTTTCAAGGGTCTTGGGCCGTGTGGGCGGGCGTGGGCTGGTGGTGGGGGCCAGTTGCGGGGCGATGTCTTCGGCAGGTTTGGCATCTGGCGTCACGGCTGTCACCGTCTTTTCTGGGGCGGCGGCGGGCTGTTCGGGCACCGGCGTGCTATCAGGGCTGGGCGTATCCGTTTGCTCTGGGGTCGCCGCATCGGCGGTTTTGGGCTGATCGGTTGCCTCAACCGGGGTCGAGGCGATGCGTTCGGCTGTGTCGGGGACCGGCGCTTTGTCGGTTGGCTGCACCGGAATGGGCTGCGGCGTGTCGGACGGCGGTGCCACGGGTGGCGGTTCTGGCGGCGGGGCTTCGTCGGGCGTGGGGGCAGGGTCTGGCGTGGGCAAGGGTTCGGGTTCGACCGGCTTGGGCGGAGGAGGTGCGGTGGGCGCAGGTGTGGGTTGCGGGGCCGTGGTTGCGGCGGGTTGCGGCGTGGGCACGGGGGCCGTGTCATCGACCTTGGGGGCCGCCGCGTTCATAGCATCAAACTCGGATGTGCTGATCAATGACACCTGCGCCACGGGTACATCGGGGTATTTGCTGGCCCAAGTGAACCAACCGCCCAAAAGCGCCCATAGCACCAGCCCCAGATGCCCGAGACCCGAGATGAGAAGGCCCTTGTTCATGCGTGGCCCTAGTTGTTGCCGTCGAAACTGGGCCCGCCAGGATCGGTCACAAGCCCGATGTTGTTAAAGCCACCCGCGTTCAAAGCACCCATCACCTGCGCCACGCGCGCATAAGTCACAGCTCCGTCGGCACGCACAAAGACCTTGTCGGACTTGCGCTCTGCCGCGATGGCTTTCAGCTTGGGGATCAGTTCGTCATCGTTGACTTCTGTGGTCTGGATCATCACCAACCCCTCCGCCGTGAG
>CAIMWI010000034.1 GCA_903845215.1 uncultured Rhodobacterales bacterium
AACCCGCCGCAATCGGGTATCCTCGGGATGCACAAGATCCAAGACCGCCCGGTGGTGGTGAACGGTCAGATCGTGATCCGCCCGATGATGTATCTGGCGCTGAGCTACGATCACCGCATCGTTGACGGCAAGGGGGCTGTGACCTTCCTCGTGCGCGTGAAAGAGGCGCTTGAGGATCCGCGTCGGTTGCTGATGGATCTGTAAGGGCCAGACAACGGTGCGCAATGAATGCGCACCCTTGTCTCTTTGGAATCTGCGATGATGTTATTGGCAGACGAGACCCCGACGCACCCTTGGGACTATGATCCCGTTCCGTAGCTTGGGGCTCGTCTGCCGACCGACTTTAAACCTGAACAGTTGCATGGGAGGGCTGAGCCAACAGCCGATCCCGCAGATCAAGGACAGGCTTTATGACCGTGCCACAAGATTTCATCGGTGTCGATATTGCCAAAGGCTGGATCGACGTCTTCTCTCTCACCACCTCCAAACACGAGAGGATTGCCACGACAAAACAGGCGCTTGCACGTTTTGCACGTCGCGCGAATGGGGCGCTTGTCATCCTCGAGGCCTCGGGCGGGTATGAGCGCCCCGTGACCGAGGCGCTGGCGCGTGCGGGGACCGACTACGCCCGCGTCAATCCCCGCCAAGCGCGTGAATTCGCCCGCGCGACCGGCTGTCTGGCCAAAACCGACCGCGTCGATGCTGCCATCTTGGCGCGGATGGGGCGCGCTTTGGAGCTTTCGCCCACCCCGCCCACGGACCCTGCAGTGGCAAGATTGGCCGAGTTGGTCGCGCGGCGTACGGCTCTGGTGGGCCAGATCAGGGCCGAAAAGAACCGCGCAGGCACGACGCGCGACCCTTGGCTATCCAAGGAAATCGCTATGCTGATCAAGGTTTTGACCGAGCATCTGCACGCAGTCGAAGCCCGTATCGAGGCGCAGATCGAAGAAGACCAAGCGCTTGCCACCCAAAGTGTGCGGCTCTGTTCTGTGCCAGGCATCGGACCTGCCGTCTCGGCTGTGCTGATCGCCCGACTGCCCGAACTCGGCCAGTTGGATCATCGCAAAATCACAAGCCTGACGGGCCTTGCCCCCCATGCCACAGACTCCGGGCTCAGCCGCGGTAAGCGACATATCTGGGGCGGTAGACCCGACGTCCGCCGCGCCCTCTATCTCGCGGCCTTCGTCGCTAGCCGCTTTGACCCTGCCATGAAAGCCTTCCGCGAAAGCCTCGCCGCCAAGGGAAAACCAACCAAAGTCATCCTCACCGCCTGCGCAAGAAAACTCCTCACAATCCTCAACGCAATGGCCAGAAACAACCAAAACTTCCGCAAAAACGTGACGTGAAAAGACAGTTGCTACGGCACCTCACAGGTCGCACCGCTAGCCATCGGGGCAACCCCGATCGTTGCGCCTTGGTGCCGATTCCCCCGCTTCCATCTGGCAGACCACCCCGCCCCGGTGTAGCACTCTCCCATGCCCAATCCGTCCTCGCCCCTCCTCGCCGCCTACCTCGCCCTTGGCCCGGTCCTGCAACCGCTGGCCCCTCTGTTGCTCAAACGCCGCCGCGCGAAGGGCAAGGAAGACCCCATCCGGTGGCGCGAGAAGCTGGGCCATGCCAGCCTGCCCCGCCCGCACGGCCGTCTGATCTGGCTGCATGCCGTCAGCGTCGGCGAAGGGCTGTCCGTTCTGCCCCTGCTCAACCGTCTGGTCACAAACGGCGCGACGGTGCTTGTC
>CAIMWI010000035.1 GCA_903845215.1 uncultured Rhodobacterales bacterium
ACATGGCTGGCCCCGATCTTGGTCTTTACCATGGAAGAGGTCTGGCTGTGCCGTTACCCCGGCGACGACAGCAGCCTGCATCTGCAAGACTTCCCCGAAACGCCAAAGGCTTGGGCCAACCCCGCGCTGTCGGCCAAGTGGGATGCGATCCGCACCGCGCGGCGTGTGGTGACTGGCGCGCTGGAAGTGCAGCGCACCGCCAAGGTGATTGGTGCCAGCCTAGAAGCCGCCCCCGTGGTGCACGTGGCCGACACGGCGATTCTGGCAGCACTGCGCTCGGTCGACTTTGCCGATCTGTGCATCACTTCGGGCCTAAGCCTAACCGCCGATCCCGAACCGGACGAAGCGTTTCGTTTGCCCGAAGTGCCCGGTGTGGGTGTGGTGTTTGAAAAGGCATTGGGCCATAAATGCGAACGCTGCTGGAAAGTGCTGCCCGATGTGGGCACGCACAAACACCCCGGCACCTGCAAACGCTGCAATGATGCGCTGGGCTAAGGTGGGCGCATAGCCCACCTCCCTAACCCTAACGGAGCACGCCATGACCAAACACGCGATCTGGGGCCGCTGGGCCGTTGCCGCCTTGTTCTTCATCAACGGGTTCAACATGGGCGCTTGGGCCCCGCAGATCCCCCAGATGATGGAACGCCACGGCTTAAGGTCGGGCGTCATGGGGGTGTTGATCGTGATGATCGGGCTTGGCGCTGTGTCGGCGATGATCTTTGCGGGCAAACTGATTGCCCGCCATGGGTCGCGCAGAATGGTGATTTTCTTTGCCGCCTGCTTCATCCCGATGTTCCCCTTGATGATCTTGGCACCCTCACCTTGGCTGGCCATTCCGTTTCTGTTCCTGTTCGGGGCCTTTGGCGGCTGCATGGATGTGGCGATGAATGCCAATGCTGTCGCGGTCGAACGGCACATGGGCCGCGCCATCATGTCGTCTTCACATGGGTTTTGGAGCTTGGGCGGCTTTATCGGTGGCGCTTTTGGGGGCCAAGCGATTGCGTCCTTTGGCTATGACAAGCAAGCGCTGGGCGTGGCGCTGATTTGTGCGGTGACGCTGGCTGTAGCCAGCCGCTTTATCGTGAACGACCCGCCGCAAGAGGAGGCGGCGGTAAAGCCCAAGGCCCGCATGTTCCCGCGTGTGGCGATCTTGTATGTGCTGGGGGCCATGGCGCTGTTTTCGATGGTGCCAGAGGGCGCGGTGCTGGATTGGGCGGCGGTTTACGTCAAAGCCGAACTGGGCGCTGATCTGACGCAGCAAGGTCTGGCCTTTGGGCTGTTTTCTGGCGCTATGGCGATTGTGCGCTTTTTGGGCGATGCGGTGCGCAACCGCTTTGGCGCGGTGCTGACGTTGCGGGCTTCGGGGATTATGGGCGCTGTCGGGCTGATTGTGGCGTCGGTGGCCCCCAGCAGCGAGATCGCGATTGCGGGCTTTGCGCTGGCGGGGATCGGGGTGGCCAATATGGTGCCCATCATGTTCTCGGCTGCAGGCAATCATCCGGGATTGCCGTCGGGTTCGGGCATCGCGACGACCACGATGATCGGCTATACGGGGTATCTTTTGGCGCCATCGGTGATTGGCTACGTCGCCCAGCATGTGGGCTTTCGCTTTACTTATGGGGCGGTGGCCTTGCTGTTGCTTGGCGTGGCCGCGCTTGCCAGCAAAGCGGCGGCGGCGGATGGGGTAAAGGCCTAGCCCTCGAACAGGTCGGATTGGCCGGGCAGGCGCGGGGCGTCCAGCCCCAAATGCCGCCAAGCCTTTTGCCCCAGCATCCGCCCGCGCGGGGTGCGCAGGATCAGGCCCTGTTGCAGCAAGAAGGGTTCAATCACCTCTTCAATCGCATCGCGCGCCTCTGACAAGGCGGCGGCGATGGTTTCCACGCCAACCGGCCCGCCGCCGTAATGTTCGGCCAGCAGGGTCAGATAGCGGCGGTCGTTGCCGTCTAGGCCCAGATGATCCACGCCAAGGCGGGTCAGGGCGTTATCGGCAATGGCTTGGGTCAGGCGGCCATCGCCTTCAACCGTGACAAAATCGACCACGCGGCGCAGCAATCGGCCTGCGATGCGCGGCGTGCCGCGCGCGCGGCGGGCGATTTCGCGTGTTCCTGCGGGGTCTGACGCTATGCCCAAAAGGCGCGCACCGCGCGTGACGATCAGGTCAAGCTCGTCTTCGGTGTAAAACTCCAGCCGCGTTGGAATGCCAAAGCGGTCGCGCAGCGGCGTCGTCAGCAGGCCCAACCGCGTGGTGGCCCCCACCAGTGTAAAGGGCTGCAATTCGATGCGCACGGTGCGCGCGGCGGGGCCTTCGCCGATCACCAGATCAAGGGCGAAATCCTCTAGCGCGGGGTAAAGCACCTCTTCCACCACGGGCGAAAGGCGGTGGATTTCGTCGATGAACAGCACATCCTTGGGTTCCAGATTGGTCAAGATCGCCGCCAGATCGCCCGGCTTTGCCAGAACTGGCCCAGATGTCATGCGAAACCCAACCCCCAATTCCCGCGCCATGATCTGCGCAAGCGTGGTTTTTCCCAAGCCGGGGGGGCCGTGAAACAGGGTATGATCCATCGCCTCGCCCCGCGTTTTGGCCGATTGGATAAAGATGCGCAGATTGGCGCGGGCTTCGGCTTGGCCGACAAAATCGTCTAGCGTTTGGGGCCGCAGGGCGCGGTCAAGGTCTTGCGGTTGCTCTTGCGGGCTGGTGGGGCGGTGCGGGTCCATTTACTTCGGGGCCAACAGTTTCAGGGCGGCGCGGATCAGAGAGGCGGTGTCATCCTCTGGCATTTCGGCAGAGATGGTCATGACAGCTTGCGCTGCATCCCCCTGCGCATAGCCCAGATTGACCAAGGCCGACAGCGCATCCGCAGCAAAAGCCGCCCGGTTCGAGACGGGCGGCGGTGCGGTAGGGGTGCGGCGCTTTGGCGGGGCGGGTTCTGACCCCTCGATCGGCTCAATCACATTTGCCGCGGGCATAGTGCCGCCCAAGGTCATCATCGCGGGCGCTTTGGATTTCAGCTCTAAAATCACGCGCTGCGCCAGTTTTGGGCCAATTCCGGGGGCAGATTGGATCGACCGCGCATCGCCCAAAGCAATCGCACGCGCCACCCCTTCGGCCCCCAAAGCCCCCAGCATCGCCATCGAAGCTTTCGCCCCCACCCCTTGCACCGTCATCAACAGCCGATGCCATTCGCGGTCAAACAGCGTCAGAAAGCCGAACAGCTGCAACAGATCTTCGCGCACCAAAAGGTCGGTGTACAGCGACGCTGCCTCGCCCGCAGGGGGCAGGCTGGCCAAGGTGCGGTCGTTGACATGGACGATATACCCCACGCCGCGCACATCCAGCAGCACTTGATCGCTGCCCTTCCAATCCACCACGCCTGACAGTTTGCCAATCATTCTGCAGCCCTTCTGACAGCCGCTTCCAAGCGGCCCGCACTGTGCAGATGATGCGCGTGGCAAATCGCAATGGCCAGCGCATCGGCGGCATCGGGGCCTGCAATCACCACACCGGGAAGTTGTAGACGCACCATATGATCAACCTGCGCTTTGGCGGCATGGCCCACACCCACAACGGCCTTTTTCACCGCATTGGGTGCATATTCGCCAATCGTCAGCCCCGCTTGGGCGGGCACCAGCAAAGCAATGCCGCGTGCTTGACCCAGTTTCAGGGTGGCCACGGCGTCTTTGTTGACAAAGGTGTGTTCCACCGCCGCCGCATCGGGGGCATAGGTGCGCAGCACTTCGGTCAGTTGGGTGTGCAGCGATACCAAGCGCTGGGCCAGCGCGCCATCATCGGCGTCAGAGTGGCAGATGCCATTGGCGACATGGGTAATTTTTGCCCCCACAACGTCAATTACCCCCCAGCCGAGGTTGCGCAAGCCCGGATCAATCCCCAGCACCCGCATCTTTATCCCCTTGTTCTTGTCAAGATCAGGCCTAGCACGAAAAGAGAACATCCGCCAAGCGCTTTCGCCATATCTCTTATTGACTTTGCAAGTGCAGAAAGCGACGGGTCGGGTAAAAGGGGCGACATGCAGGGGCAAATATTAAAGATTAATTAACAAAAACAATACAAAGACATGACGCCCAGCCATGCGTGCCGTGCAACGCGGCCTTGCAGTGGGTCGGGTTGCTTTGCACCTGCAGCAAGCCTATTTCCCACTCATCAGAAGCGGAAACCCGCTTCATTCTTGTGCAGTTTGGAAAGGACTCCCGCAATGTCCAGCTTTGAGACATCCTCTGTTGCGCCGTTTGGCGCTGTTACCCTGTATCGCTTTGTTCAATCGGTTGGTGTGGCTGTAGAAGCCGTGCAGGCTTGGAATTCGGCCCGCATCACGCGCAAGTCGTTGAACCGCTTGACCAACCGCGAGCTTGACGACATCGGCCTGTGCCGTGGCGATATCGAGTTGATTGGCCGCTAAGCCCTTCGACCTATGCCAGACGTTGGGCCGCTGCGCGTTGCAGCGGCCTTTTGTTTTCAGCCGCGCTGCAAAACCAAGGCAGACCATTCGCCCAAATCTTCGCGTGAGACGGGGGTAAAGCCTGCCGCCACATAGGCTGCGGTAATCGCCTCAGCTTGCACCACCAGCAGACCTGACAAAATCACCAAACCCTTGGGCGCGCAGTGGTGCGCCATGGCGGGGGCCAGTTCGATCAGCGGGCCTTTGAGGATATTGGCGAAGATCAGATCAAAGGGGGCCGCCGCTTTGATCTGCGGATGGGCAAAGCCTGCCGCTTCGAGGCAGGCGATACGGCCCGTCAACCCGTTCACAGCCACATTCGCCTCGGCCACATCGACGGCGACCTGATCAATGTCAGAGGCGATGATCAGCGCATCGGGCAAAACCGCCGCCGCCGCCATCGCCAGCACGGCGGTGCCACAGCCAATGTCGGCGACTTTGGCAGGGCGCAGGCCTGCGTCATACAACCTGTCCCATGCGCGCAAACAGCCCAGCGTGGTGCCGTGGTGGCCGGTGCCAAAGGCCACGGTCGCCTCGATCAGAAGGGCCACGCGGTCGCCTTGGGCCAGAACGGCAGGCACCAGATCGGCATCATGGCTGCCGTAAACGAAAAACCGCCCCGCCTCGACCGGCGACAACTCGCGCTTGACCTTGGCGACCCAGTCGACCTCGGGCAGTTCTGACACGGCAAAGGGCTTGGCACCAAAGGCCAAGGCCAGCACTTCCAGCATCACCGTATCGGGCGGTTCAACGAAATAGGCGCCAACCTCCCACAGGCCCGAGTCGTCTTCAATCTCGAACACGCCGACGCCCACGGGTTCGGGGGTGAGCTTTTCAATCGCTTCGGCCAAGGCGTTGGCGGCATCCTCGCCGACAAGAGAGGTTAGGGCGGTGAACGTGGGCATGGGCCAAGCCTTTGTGCTGCGGGTGTCAGGGGGGCGATAGGCCGCTAAGCCCGCAGCGTCAAGACTTAGGCTTGCACCTTCAGCCCGATCGGACAGGTCACCCCCGTGCCGCCCACACCGCAATAGCCGTTGGGGTTTTTCTCACGATATTGCTGGTGGTAATCTTCGGCATAGTAAAACACCGGGGCGGGCAGGATTTCGGTGGTGATTACCCCATAGCCCTTGGCCGCAAGCGCGCCTTGGTAGGCCAGTTTGCTGGCCACGGCTGCCGTCTCTTGTTCGGGCGAATAGGTATAGATGCCAGAGCGATAGGTCGATCCCACATCATTGCCTTGGCGCATGCCTTGGGTGGGGTCATGCCCTTCCCAAAAGGTTTTAAGCAGCGCGTCGTAGCTGATCACCGCAGGGTCAAAGATCACGCGCACCACCTCGTTATGGCCGGTCAGTTGGGTGCAGGTTTCTTGATAGGTCGGATTGGGCGTAAACCCCGCCGCATAGCCGGTCATGGTCAACCAAACGCCGCGCAGGTTGTAAAACTTACGCTCCACTCCCCAAAAGCAGCCCATGCCGAACATGGCTTGTTCAAAGCCATCAGGAATGGGGGATTTCAGCGCAATCCCCGACAAAAAGTGCCGCTCTGCCGTAGCCAGCGGGGTCAGGCGACCGGGCAGGGCCTTGTCGGGGGTGACCATTTCCATCTTGCGGCGATTGATCAGAAACATCGCGTCCTCCTAAGTCGGTTTAGGGGGAATATAGGGCGCAGGGGGCGGGTTGGGTAGGGGTGGGTTTATCGTGGCATCCGCCGTCGTTACTGCCTAAAGTTGGGCGGACGATGGAGGGGTTGATCTCGCAATTGGGGGTGGGTGTGGTACGGATTGTGGTGCGCGGTTATCTGGCGGTGTTTGATGCGGCGATGCGGCTTGGCCCGATGCGCGGGGCGGCACTCTTGACATATGGGCCATTTGTTGCCGCCAGTGCGGCCTTTCTGGCAAAGGTTTACTGGCTGGATGGTGTGATAGATAACACCCTAACCACAATCGCCGTGTTTGCCATTTTCGCCCTGCTAGGTCCCTTGATGAACACGGGTAGCAAGTTGCTGGCCGAAGGCTGGCACAAGGCGCGCTTTGGCACCTATCCGGGGCAAAAAGATCAGCGATTGCACCCAAAAGGCGGACCCAGCCCGACCCTGCTATGGGTCAAGTCTGTGCGAGACTGGGCGGAGTAGGGGGTTCCCCCTTACCCCTGCAACGTCCTCACCCCGTACCCTTCCCCCCGTGCCCGCATGGCGGCGACGGCGGCGATGCTGGCGGCGGCGGTGGTGAAATAGGGGATTTTGTCCATCAGGGCCACGCGGCGGATGTCGCGGCTGTCGCTGACCGCTTGGGTGCCTTCGGTGGTGTTCATCACCAAGGCGATTTCGTCGTTTTTCAGGCGGTCGACGATATTGGGGCGGCCTTCGTAGACTTTGGCGACGGGCGTTGATGTTACGCCTTGGGTGGTCAGCCAAGCGGCGGTGCCTTTGGTCGCTACGATTTCAAAGCCTTGCGCGGTTAGGTCTTGCATCGCGGCGGCGAAGGCGGGGGTTTTGTCCATATCCTTGATCGACACAAAAGCGCGGCCTGTGTCGGGCAGGACCACGCCTGCACCCATCTGCGCTTTCAGGAAGGCCAGCGCAAAGGTGCGGTCCCAACCCATGACTTCACCGGTCGAGCGCATCTCTGGCCCCAAAACAGGGTCAACACCGGGGAAGCGGGCAAAGGGCAGAACCGCCTCTTTCACGCTGAACCACGGGGTTTGCGGGTTGGCCAGTGTCAAAGGGTCGGCCAAGGGCAGTGGGCTGTCGGGGCCGACCCCTTCGGGATAGGGCGCGCGCATCGGGAAGGCGGACAGCTTTTCGCCCGCCATCAGCCGCGCCGCGATAGAGGCAATCGCCGAATCGGTGGCTTTGGCGACAAAGGGGACGGTGCGGCTGGCGCGGGGGTTGACCTCTAGCACGAAAATTACGCCGTCTTTGATGGCGAATTGCACGTTCATCAGGCCCACAACATTCAGCGCCAAGGCCATTTGCACGGTTTGCTTTTTCAGCTCTTCGACGGTGGCGGCAGACAGCGAATGGGGCGGCAGGCAGCAGGCGGAATCGCCCGAATGCACGCCCGCTTCTTCGATATGCTCCATAATGCCGGCCACATGCACAGCACTGCCGTCGCAGAGCGCATCTACGTCAACCTCGATCGCGCCGGACAGGTAGCTGTCAAGCAGCACGGGGCTAGAGCCGGACACCTGCACCGCCGTGGCGATATAGCGTTCCAACTGCGCATCGTCGCGAATGATCTCCATCGCGCGCCCGCCCAAAACGAACGAGGGGCGGATGACCAGCGGGTAGCCCACGTCTTTGGCCACGGCAAAAGCCTCGTCGCGCGAACGGGCCGTGCCGTTGTGCGGCTGTTTCAGGCCCAGCTTGTGCAACAATTGCTGAAAGCGTTCGCGGTCTTCGGCCAAATCAATCGCATCGGGCGTGGTCCCCAAGATCGGGATGCCTTCGTTGGCCAGTGCCTGCGCCAGTTTCAAGGGCGTTTGGCCGCCGAACTGCACGATGACTCCGTGCAGCGTGCCATTTTCCTGCTCGACCCGCAGGATTTCCAGCACATGTTCCAGCGTCAGCGGTTCGAAATACAGCCGGTCAGAGGTGTCATAGTCGGTCGACACTGTCTCTGGGTTGCAGTTGACCATGATGGTTTCGTAGCCCGCCGCTGTCAGGGCATAGCAGGCATGGCAGCAGCAATAGTCAAACTCGATCCCTTGCCCGATCCGGTTGGGGCCGCCGCCCAGAATGACGACCTTCTTGGCGTTGGACGGACGCGCTTCGCATTCGACATCGCCCATCGCGGGGGATTCGTAGGTGGAATACATATAGGGCGTTTGCGCTTCGAATTCGGCAGCACAGGTGTCGATCCGCTTGAAGACCGCTTTGACCCCCAGATTGCGGCGGGCGCGGCGGATTTGGCCCTCGTCACGGCCGGTCAGTTTGGCCAAGCGGGCATCGGTAAAGCCCATCATCTTCAGCTGGCGAATGCCGTCAGCGGTGACAGGCAGGCCCGATTTCGCCACCTCGGCCTCGGCATCGATGATCTCGCGGATGCGCGCAAGGAACCATGGGTCAAAGGCGGTTATGGCGTTGATGTCGGTATCCGACAGGCCGTGGCGCATGGCTTGGGCGACGGTGCGCAAACGGTCAGGGGTGGCTTCGGACAGGGCCTTGGTGATGGCGGCGCGGTCGGGGGCACCGGGGATGGCGATCTCGTCAAAGCCGGATAGGCCGGTTTCAAGGCTGGCCAGCGCCTTTTGCATCGATTCGTGGATGGTGCGGCCGATGGCCATCACTTCCCCAACCGATTTCATCGCGGTGGTCAGGTTCGGGGTCGAGCCGGGAAATTTCTCAAACGCAAAGCGCGGAATTTTGGTGACGACGTAGTCGATTGAGGGTTCAAACGAGGCGGGCGTGACCTTGGTGATGTCGTTGTCCAACTCGTCTAACGTGTAGCCCACGGCGAGTTTGGCGGCGATTTTGGCGATGGGAAAGCCCGTGGCTTTGGATGCCAGCGCAGACGAACGGCTGACGCGCGGGTTCATCTCGATCACGACCATGCGGCCATCGGCGGGGTTGATCGCCCACTGAACGTTCGAACCGCCGGTTTCGACGCCGATTTCACGCAGCACGGCGATAGAGCCGTTGCGCATGATCTGGTATTCCTTGTCGGTCAGCGTCAGCGCGGGGGCCACGGTGATGCTGTCGCCGGTGTGCACGCCCATCGGATCAATGTTTTCGATAGCGCAGACGATGATCGCGTTGTCGGCGGTGTCGCGCACCACCTCCATCTCGAATTCTTTCCAGCCCAGCAGGGATTCGTCGACCAAAACCTGCGCCATGGGCGAAGCTTCAAGGCCAGAGCGTACGATGGCGGCGTAATCGTCGCGGTTATAGGCCACACCACCGCCCGTACCGCCCAAGGTAAAGGCGGGTCGGATGATGGCGGGCAGGCCGACATAGTCTAGGGCTGCAATGGCTTCAGCCACACCTGCTGCGATGTCATATTTGCCAGAGGCGAGTTTGGGCGCGGCGATGATCGTGGCTTTGGGGTTTTCAAGGCCGATCCTGTCCATCGCCTCGCGAAACAGCTTGCGGTCTTCGGCCATCTCGATGGCCTCGCGCTTGGCGCCGATCAGTTCGACGTTGAACTTGGCCAGAACGCCCAGATCGGCCAAGGCCAGCGCAGTGTTCAAGCCTGTTTGCCCGCCCATCGTGGGCAACAGGGCATCGGGACGCTCTTTTTCGATGATCTTGGCCACGACTTCGGGCGTGATCGGTTCGATATAGGTGGCATCGGCCAACCCCGGATCGGTCATGATCGTGGCGGGGTTGGAGTTGACGAGGATGACCCGGTACCCTTCTTCACGCAGTGCCTTGCAGGCTTGCGCGCCCGAGTAATCAAACTCGCAGGCTTGGCCAATGACGATAGGGCCCGCGCCGATGATCATGATAGATTTGATATCGGTTCTTTTTGGCATGGCGGCCCCCTTACGGCAAAACTTGCCGGGTTATAGCCACACCTTTGTGGGGCGCAAGCGGATTCCAAGCACGGCACTTTACGACCCTCGGAAGGCTTCACGCCCTTCGGACCTGCCACGGGATATTTGGGCAGATATGAAAGGCGGTGAAATGCAAAAAAAAGGGCCGAGGGTTTCCCCCCGGCCCCGATGGTTGCTTTCGGCGTGATTAGCCTTTTTCGCCCACAGCGCGTTCAGCAGCAGCGATGGCGGCTTTGCGCGCGGCAATACGCTCGCCTGTCGGCGGGCCTTCGAAGCGGCGGTTTTCAACCGCAACCCAAAGGATCAGCGCCAAGGCGATGAAACCTGCCACGACATAAAGCACGCGCTCGTTCGGGGGGGCGATAGCGATGAACAAGATCACGCCCATGCCGACGATCGACAAAATGGTGACCAGTTTGTAAACGCCCGCCGACATGGCCCAAGGGCCCGGTTGCGGCCATTTTGGCCCGCCAAACGCGATCATGCCTGCCACCAGCGGCACGGTGAAGGACAAGAACAAGAACACGAGGGTCGAGTTCACCACGATCACATAGATCGAGGTTCCGTCCAGTTTGATGCTCAGCGCCAGCACCACATACAGAATGCACAGAACTGCTGCAGTCCAGATCGCGTTAACCGGCGTGCGGTAGCTGGACGAAACTGTTGCCAAAGCCTTTGACCCCACTGGCATCCCGTCATCACGAGCGAAGGCAAAGAGCATCCGCGACGCCGAGGTGACCGTGGCAAGACCGCAAATCAACTGGGCAATCAAGATGCCGAGATAGATCACATTCTTCAGACCTGCGGGCAAAACCGCGTCCATTGTGGCATAGAACATGCCCCAGCCTTGGCTGGCTGCAACGCCCAGATCCGGAATGGCCAGTGTGATGGCGCAGATCATGACCCAACCCACCAACGACGACCAAATCACCGCATTGACGATGCCCTTGGGCACCGAATGTGCAGCGTTCTTGGTTTCTTCGGATGTATGGGCCGAGGCATCATAACCCGTGATCGTATAGACGGGCAGCAACAAGCACAGCAGGAACAGATAGCCCATGCTGCCTGATTGCGGGAAGACGTTGCCGCCCGCTTCGCCCGAGTAGTTGGTAAAGGTCCAAAGACGAGAGATGTCGATGGCGGGTGCATAGAACAGACAGGCCAGAACCAAAACCGCTGTGGTGGCAAAGATAAGCCAGCCCGACACATCGGTTAGGAACGTTGTCGCCTTGATGCCCACATGGTTGAAAATGGCCTGCAGAATGGTGATCGCAGCCACAAAGAGCACAACCTGCATATCTGTGCCTGTAAAGCCGAACATCCCGCCAAAGGTGCCGGCAAAGAAATAGGCCGTACCGATGTTAATGGCCCCCAGAACTGTGATCAGGCCCAACAGGTTCAGCCACGCCGTCAGCCAGCCCCAGAACCGGTTCCCCAGAATGGAACCCCAATGATAAAGCCCGCCCGCCGTTGGAAAGGCCGATGCCACTTGCGCCATCGACAGGGCGAACATGCCTGACAGCACGCAGCCCACGATCCAGCCAATACCTGCCCCAGCGCCGCCCACCGATGCGATCGCTTGGGCGAAGGAGTTGATCCCACCGGAAAGAATGCAGATGATCGAGAATGAAATCGCAAAGTTCGAGAATTTCGACATCGAGCGCGAAAGCTCTTGGGCATAGCCCATGCCGTGCAGGATCTTCAGATCCTCGTTGTGGTCTTTGTCACTGGACTTATCAGCCATGACACCCCTCCTGGTTCCCTGTTGAACGTTTTTTTAGGTGACCGACACGCAAGGTGTCGCCGCCCTAACAGAAGCGTTGAATTTGCTGTCTGTCCAGCACTGAATGACAAAGATTATGGGCTTTACGCAATACAGAGACCAGATTTGGTATGACGATGTCGCTTTTGACGGCAAAAGGCGGCGCGGGGCGGCTGGCGGTCAGGTGTTTTGGGCACTAGGTCTGGGGTGGGGAAAGGGGGCCTGTATGATCTTGGTAGAACATGGTCCGAAGGGGCAGGCAGCCTTGTTTGCGGGCGCACTGGGCACCGTCGTGGCGTGGGATGGCGCCGATCTCGTGCCAGCGCTGGCCCAGCTTGATGCTGCGCGGGCGCAGGGCCACTGGGTGGCGGGCTGGATCGCCTATGAGGCGGGTTATGCCTTGGAACCGCGGCTTGCAAGCTTGATGCCCAAGACGACAGGGCCTTTGCTGTGCTTTGGGGTTTATGATGGCCCACAAAACGCTGCCCCCCTTTTGGCGCAAGCGCTGGCAGAGGGGCGGGCGGGGGTGATGCTTGATCCTGCGCTGCCCATGATTTCTCAGCGCGACTATGCGGCGGCCTTCGATCAGGTCAAAGCCTATATCGCTGCGGGCGATTGTTATCAGATTAATCTGACCTTCCCGATGCAAAGCCACTTGCGCGCGGGCACGGCCTTGGGCCTTTTTGGGGCGCTGCGGGCGCGCCAAGCGGTGGGCTATGGGGCCTTCGCCGATTTGGCGATTGAGGGCGCGGGGCCGGATGTGCCCGTTCTTATCTCGCGCTCGCCCGAGTTGTTTGTGCGCACCGATGCAGGGGGGCGGATTGAAAGCCGCCCGATGAAAGGCACCGCACCGCGCGACCCTGACCCCGTGCGCGATGCCCAATTGGCCGAAGAACTGCGCGGATCGCAAAAGGGGCGGGCAGAGAACCTGATGATTGTCGACTTGCTGCGCAACGACATCGCGCGGGTTGCCAAGGTCGGATCGGTCAAGGTGCCGGCGCTGTTTGCGGTGGAAAGCTATGCGACCTTGCATCAAATGATTAGCCGGGTGGTGGGCGATCTGGTCGAGCCGCCGTCGATGGCGGGGTTGATGGGCGCGCTGTTTCCCTGCGGGTCAATCACCGGCGCGCCCAAGATCCGCGCGATGCAGATCATCCGCGAGGTTGAACCGATGCCGCGCGGTGCCTATTGCGGGGCGATCGGCTGGATGGCGCCGGACGGCGAAAGCTGCTTTTCGGTGGCCATACGCACGCTAACGCTGGCGGGCGATGGCGGCCTTGTTCTGAACGTGGGCGGTGGGGTGGTGCAAGATTCTACCTGTGAAGGCGAGTGGGAGGAAGCGCATTGGAAAGCGCGCTACGTGACGGGGCTGGTGCGCCCGGGCTAAAGCTGATCGAAACGCTGCTGTGGGACGGGGCAAGCTGCCCCCGTCTGGCGCTGCATCAGGCGCGGCTGGTGCGATCGGCGGCGGCTTTGGGTTGGGCAAAGCCTGCCGATCTCGGCGCGGTTTTGGTGGGGCTGCCTGCACATCCGCTGCGGTTGCGCATGACGCTTGATGCCGCTGGGGTTATGGGGCTGGAAACTGCGCCTTTGCCCCCTGTAAAGCTGGAGTGGTCTGTGGGTTTGGCCCATGAAAGGTTGGCAAGCGCTGACCCTTGGCTGCGCCACAAAACCACGCGGCGGCCGATTTATGACGCCGCGCGGGCGGCTTTGCCCGAAGGCGTGGACGAAGTGATTTTTCTAAACGAGCGCGGCGAGATTTGTGAGGGCACGATTACAACTGTTTTCTTTGACCGCGGCGCGGGGATGCGCACGCCCCCCTTGGCCTGCGGGGTATTGCCGGGTGTATTGCGCGCAGAACTGGGCATTGCCGACGAGGTCTTGCACGCCCACGATGTGCCACATGTGCGGCTTTGGTTGGGCAATGCGCTGCGCGGGTTGATCCCAGCGCGATTTTTCGCCGAAAAATCGGAAGGCGCATCTTCGTCGAGAATTCTAGGCTGAGGGTCGTTTCTTATTGCGCGCGGGTTGGGGTGATTTTTCGCAGAAAAATCGCCATGCAGGGCCCCTACGATTTTTCTGCGAAAAATCCGGGGCCCTGCGAGGGCTATCAGCCGACGATGTTGAACTCTGGTCCATAGGGATACTTGGTAATATCTTCGTTGCCCTCTTCGGTGATGATCAAGATGTCATGCTCGCGGTAGCCGCCCGCACCCGGTTGACCTTCAGGAATGGTCAGCATCGGTTCCATCGAAATCACCATGCCCGGTTCCAGCACCGTGTCGATATCTTCGCGCAGTTCAAGCCCGGCTTCGCGGCCGTAATAATGCGACAGCACCCCGAAAGAATGGCCGTAGCCAAAGGTACGGTACTGCAGAACCTGATGCTCTTCAAAGAAGGTGTTCAGCTTGGCGGTGACTTCTGAGCACTTGGCACCCGGCACCAAAAGGCTCATCCCGTATTCGTGGGCAGCCACGTTGATATCCCAGATCCGGCGCGACGCGGCGTCGATTTCTTGTACGAACATCGTGCGTTCCAGCGCGGTGTAATAGCCCGAGATCATCGGAAAGGTGTTTAGCGACAAGATATCGCCGCGTTTGAGTTTGCGGCCCGTTACCGGGTTATGTGCGCCGTCGGTGTTGATGCCAGACTGGAACCAAACCCAAGTGTCGCGGTATTCGGCATCGGGGAAGCGCTTAGCGATTTCGAGTTCCATCGCATCACGACCCGCCATGGCAATGTCAATTTCGCGCAAACCCTCTTTCACTGCATCGCGAATGGCAAAGCCGCCCACGTCAGCCACAGCTGCACCGTGTCGGATCAGGGCGATTTCAGCGGCAGATTTCATCATCCGCTGTTCCATTGCGCCCTTAGAGATATCTACACCGCGCTTCGGCTTTAGGAAGGCGTTCAGCTTTTCGGATTGCACCAAAGTCAAATGATCTGCTTCGCAGCCAATCACCCTTCCCTCTCCTGTGACAGAGCAGACTGCGCGCCAGTAATTGTCGCGTGCCCAATCTGTATAGGTGATGTTGTCGCCATGGCAGCGCCGCCAGGGTTGGCCCGCATCAATACCTGCGCTGATGGTAACCGATTGCGTGGGGGTGACGACCAAGCCGTAAGGCCGCCCGAAAGAGCAATAAAGAAAGCCTGAATAATAGGCGATCGAATGCATCGAGGTGAAAACGCAGGCGTCAATGCCCTGCATCTCCATCAACTCGCGCAGGCCCGCCAAACGGGCGTCATATTCTTCGGCGGCAAAGGGCAGCACCCGGTCGCCCTGGTGGAAACGGTAGTGTTCTGGACGGTTCGTCATAACAGACCTCAGATAAGGGGTCATGCCATGCGGACCCCGAAAGGTCCCGGCGTACAGGACGAAAGCGCAGGCGGCGCAAGCGGCAGGGCTATCCCTTGGAACGACGCCATCGTTCCGGCTCGGTGGTATCATGCCGGAAGTTTGGGGCAGCACAAGTCATAAACCGACGTAAAATCGCCGGATCTGACATCCGCATCCCCGATCAAAGCCTGCGCTTGCGATCGATTTAAGTTGAGGCAAATTGCCGCAAAATGGGGGGGGCGGGCAAATTCCTGTCAACCTTTTGCTAGGAGCTTGCTGCCAAAGTTGGCCTTGGGTCAGCGCCCGGGAGGGTGCTGGAATGTGGGGTTTAACATGGCGTCCTTTGTGGTCACGACCGACACGCAGTCGGCTCAAAGCTTGTTGGCGGGTGAGTTTGGGTTTGTGACGGCCCGTGGGTCGATCATGGCCCCCGTCGGGTCGGCGGTGGTGCTGAATGCAACGGCGACACTTGTGTCATACGGCGACCTTGCCGCCGCAACCGCCAGTGCTTTGGTGTTAAACTCGGTCAGTTCAACCAGTGTCACCATCGCGGCCACTGGCTCGGTGGTGACGGGGGGCACGGATCTGGCCGCCATCTCGGGCAGCTTTTCGGGCCAGTTTGCGTTGCATTTGTTGGGTATGGTCAGTGGCGGGCAGGGGGTTAATCTTTCTGCCTCAAAGACCTTTTCCACGATCAACATTGGCAACGATGGCACCCTGCAAGGCCTGGGTTTTGCCGCAGGCCACGCCATTGCGCTAACGCTGAACCAAGGCTCTGTTGGCGTGATCAGCAACACGGGTATGATCAGCACAGCCGGCACCGGGGCCACGATCAAAGTATCGGGCCAATGGGGAGGAACAACCCTGACCAACACAGGTGACATCCTCAACGCATCGGCTTTGCAAGCGGCGATTGAGGTGACGGGGGGCTTGGCGCTGCGCAACTCTGGCCGGATCGAAGGGGGGGTGACAGTCAAAGACGGGATTGCCGACATTTACAATGCCGGCACCTTGCACGGCGACATCAAGCTAAGTGGCTATGCCGATACGGTGCGCATCAGCGGTGTGGTTATGGGCAATGTGATCTTGGGCGACGGGGCCAATGTCTTTTGGCAGACTGGAGGGCGGGTGATGGATAAGGTCTATGGCGGTTTTGGCGATGACACCTATCATGTTGATCGATCCGACACGGTCATCAGCGACACAACTGGTGGCATGGATGTGGTCTTTGCCTCGGCCAGTTTTCGTTTGACGGCTGGGTTGGAAAAGTTGGTCTTTCTGGGGCCGATTGGGCTGACCGGCACGGGCAACGCCGCAGCGAATGTGATGGCGGGGGATACGGGGGGCGATCTTCTGTGGGGTGTTGGCGGCAATGATGACTTAGACGGGGGCGAGGGGAACAACTGCCTGATGGGCGGGGCTGGCCTTGACACTTTGCGCGGCGGCGAGGGGAACGACCGTATGGACGGCGGCGCAGGTGCGGACGTGATCTACATCGGCTATGGCAGCGACACGCTTTTGGGCGGTGCAGGGCGCGATGTGCTGCGGTTTGACGCGCTTGAAAGTCTTTTGGGGGTCACGGCGAACTTAACCACCAACAAAACGATTTTTGAAGATCAGGGCGTTGCTTTGCGTTTTTCGGGCTTTGAAGACCTGATTGGCAGCGATTACGCCGATACGCTGACAGGCAGCGCTTTGGCTAACTTATTGGCGGGTTCCGGTGGGGCTGACAAGCTTTCAGGCGCGGCAGGCAACGATACCTTGCTTGGTGGCGCGCAGGCCGATGTGATGGACGGCGGGCCGGGGGCGGATGTTTTTGTCTACAACGCCTTGTCAGACAGCCCCGTGAATGGGGCCGATACGATTCTTACCTTTGTCAAAGGGCAGGACACAATTGATCTGTCGGCGATCGATGCTTGGCCGGGTGGGGCGGATGATGCCTTTGTCTTCCTGGGCAACCAGGCTTTCGGCGCCAATACGTCTTGCCTGCGGTATCAACGCAACGAGTCGATGGGTACGACCCTGATCGAACTGCGTTCTGGTGGATCGACCAACGTGGATTTTCAGATCGTTCTTTCGGGCCTTTACGATCTGACGGCCGACAGTTTCGTGTTGTGACGGGCCAATGAGATTTAACGTCAAGTTTGCGCAAATTGCACCAAAAAAGCTGGTGAGGGCGCCCACCCGTCAACCATTTACCAAACGATTCCTGCAAAAGTTGGCAAAAGCGCACGGGAGAGTGCTGTGGTTTAGGATCGAGCATGGCATCTTTTGAGATTGCGAGTGACACGCAGTCAGGCCAGACCCTGTTGTCAGGTGAGTATGGTTTTGTCGAGGCCGGGGGATCAATCTTGGCTCCTGTCGGGGCAGCAGTGGTGCTGAACGGCACGGCAACACTGGTATCTTACGGGGCGTTGGCCGCCGCGACGGCCAGCGCCTTGGTGGTCCAAGAAGCTGGGTCAACCAGCGTCAAGATTGCTTCTACAGGTTCTGTCGTCACCAGCGGGATAGATTTAGCCGCGATCTCGGGCAGCTTTATCGGCCAATTTGCGCTGCATGTGTCTGGCATGGTCAGCGGCGGGCAAGGGGTTAACCTTGTGGCATCAAAGCCGTCCTCAACCCTCGTCATCGGCAACGACGGCACCGTGCAGGGTCTGGGCTTTGCCGCAGGCCATGCCATCGCCCTAACCTTAAACCCGACATCTGTGGCGGCATTAAGCAATGCGGGTATGATCACCACCGCCGGCACCGGCCCCACGATCGAGGTTTGGGGCGCAGGCGGGCTTTCGCTGAGCAATACAGGACAAATCGTCAACGCTTCGGCCCACGGGGTCGCTATTGCGGTGTCGGGCACGCTGTCGTTGCTGAATTCCGGCCAGATCGAGGGGGATGTGATGGCTTCTCTTTCGGCCAATATCACCACCACAGGCATTCTGCACGGCGACATCCTTTTAGGCAGTGCCAATGATACGGTTCGGGTCAGCGGGGTGGTGATGGGAGATATCTATCTGGGGGACGGGCGCGGCGCGTTTTACCAGACAGGCGGGCGGGTGATGGGCCACGTGTATGGCGGCAACGGCGATGATCAGTACTATGTCGACCGGTCCGATACCCAGATCTGCGACACAACCGGCGGTCTGGACATGGTCTATGCCACCGCCAGTTTTAAGCTTGGCACGGGGATTGAGAACTTAACCCTTAGCGGTGCGCTGGGCATGACGGGCATGGGCAATTCCGGCGCAAATGTCATTCTTGGCGCGGGGGGAGACGATGTTTTGTGGGGCTTGGGCGGCAATGACGCGCTGAACGGCGCCGAGGGGAACAACTGCCTGATGGGCGGTGCTGGGCTTGATACCTTGCGCGGTGGCGAGGGCAACGACCGCATCCAAGGCGGCTCCGGCGCGGACATGGTTTATGTAGGCTATGGCAACGATACGCTCATCGGCGGCACAGGACGCGATGCGCTGCGGTTTGATGCCCTTTCCAGCCTTTTGGGCGTAACCGCCAACCTCACCACCAAGAAAGCGGTTTTCGAGGACAAAGGCCTTGCTCTGCGCTTTTCGGGTTTTGAAGACCTGTTGGGCAGCGCCTATGCCGATGCCTTGACGGGCGATGCTTTGGCCAACACCTTGGCGGGTGCTGGCGGGGCGGATACGTTGTCAGGTGGGGATGGGGATGATATCGTGATGGGCGGCTCCCAAGCCGATGTTCTTTACGGCGGCAAAGGGGCCGATAGCTTTGTGTTTGTTGGATTGACCGATAGCATTTGGTCCGGTTTCGATACGATCAAAGACTTCGATAAAGACGTGGATCTGATTGATCTATCCCTTTTGGATGCCATCATGGGCGGGGACGATGACCCATTTCATTTCATCGGCACAAACGCCTTCAGCGGCAGCGGGGCCGAAGTGCGCTATTCGCGTGACGCAGTCTCGGGCACCACGATCATCGAAGTGCAGATAGCCGGATGGACCAGGGCCGATACGCAGATCGTTCTGACCGGCCTTTTTGATCTGATGGACGTAAGCTTTGTTCTGTAACGTCCTGCAGGTGTGGCTGCCCCACGGGGTTTGCCCTTAAGTCCGCCCCACAAAATCCGCGGCCGAGTGACGCTCGGCCATCTGTTCTGACGGATCACCCGAGATCTTGTTCACAATCCGCCCGCGCTTTGCCGCCGGACGCGCCGCAATCGCGTCTGCCCAGCGTTTGACATGGGTATAGATGCCCACATCCAAGAATGTGTCCGCTTGCGGATAGCTGCGCCCCAGAACCAAGTTGCCATACCACGGCCAAATCGCCATATCGGCGATGGAATACTCGCCCGCCATCCAGTCGTTTTGCGCAAGGTGGCGGTCCAGCACATCCAACTGGCGCTTCACCTCCATCGCGTAGCGGTTGATGGCATATTCGATCTTTTCGGGCGCATAGGTGTAAAAATGCCCAAACCCGCCGCCCAAGAAGGGGGCTGACCCCATCTGCCACATCAGCCAATTCAGCGCCTCGGTGCGCATCGCGCCAGTTGCGGGCAGGAAAGCACCGAATTTCTCGGCCAAGTGAAGAAGGATCGAGCCGGATTCAAACACCCGCAGCGGCTGAGGCCCCGTGAGGTCCAGCAGCGCGGGGATCTTGGAATTGGGGTTCACCTCGACAAAGCCCGAGCCGAACTGTTCGCCCTTGCCGATGGTGATCAGCCACGCATCGTATTCGGCGGCATAGCCGGCCTCTAGCAGCTCTTCAAACATCAGCGTGACTTTGACGCCATTGGGCGTTGCCAGCGAGTACAGCTGAAACGGATGCTGGCCGCGCGGCAGGTCTTTGTCATGCGTGGCCCCTGCGATGGGGCGGTTGATCGATGCGAACTGGCCGCCATTGGCTTGATCCCATGTCCAAACTTTTGGCGGTGTGTAGGGCGTGGTCATGGGCTAATCCTGTGTTGCGCGAGGTTAAGCATATTTAGGCAAAAATTCGCCGCTTTTCAATGTGCCACGCTTGTATGGGGGCCGAGCGTACCTATCTGAACTGCACCGAACGCAGGAGATGCAGATGCTTTGCCCGATTGATGGCCAACCCCTTGTGATGACCGACCGCAGCGGCGTCGAGATCGACTATTGCCCCAAATGTCGCGGCGTTTGGCTGGACCGTGGCGAGCTGGACAAGATTATTGACCGCGCCACCCCCGCCTCTGCGCCAGCACCGCAACCCCAAACCGGTGCAGCCCCCTTCACCATGGCGCAGCCGCAAGGTCAAAGGTACCGCGACGACGATGATGACAGTTACAAG
The DNA here is from genome assembly GCA_903845215.1 of uncultured Rhodobacterales bacterium. Lineage (GTDB taxonomy): Bacteria > Pseudomonadota > Alphaproteobacteria > Rhodobacterales > Rhodobacteraceae > Stagnihabitans. The sequence goes on from CAIMWI010000035.1 coordinate 20,329, forward strand.
AAAAAGCGCAAAGGCAGCCTCTTGGGCGAGCTTTTCGACTTCTAAGCTGCCCGCTTACACCGACCGCGTGATCCCGCCATCCACCCGCAGGTTTTGCCCGGTGATATAGCCGCCGCCGTCCGATGCCAAAAACGCCACTGTGGCCGCGATCTCTTCGGCGCGGCCATAGCGGCCCATGGGAACCGATTGGCGGCGCGCTTCGGTGGCGGGCAAGCTGTCGATCCAGCCGGGCAGTATGTTGTTCATCCGCACGTTTTTGGGGCCAAAATCATCGGCGAAAATCTTGGTATAGCTGGCCAAGCCTGCCCGAAACACCGCCGATGTCGGGAACATCGCCGAGGGTTCAAAGGCCCAAGCGGTCGAGATGTTGATGATGCTGCCCCCGCCCTGTGCCACCATGATCGGGGCCACCAACCGCGCGGTGCGCAAGATGGGCATCAGGTAAATTTCCATCCCCTTGTGCCAGTCCTCGTCTGTGATCTCTAAAATCGGCGCGCGCGGCCCGTGCCCGGCCGAGTTCACCAGCACGTCAATCCGCCCATAAGCCGCCATCGCCCCATCCACCAACCGCTTGATATCGTCGGTGCTTTGGTTTGATCCGGTCACCCCGATGCCGCCCAGATCTGCAGCCAAAGCCTCACCCTTGCCCGACGAGGATAGGACGGCCACCTTGTACCGATCCGCCGCCAGCCGTTTGGCCGAGGCCGCCCCCATCCCAGAGCCGCCCGCCGTGATCAAAGCCACTTTTGTCATATCATCCTCCGCGATTTTGGGCGACCCTGCCACCCGGGCACGGTCAGGGCAAGCTTACTTTGATGGGGCAGGCGCCCCACCTTCAAAGCGGTTGCCGTGGCGGTAGTCGCACGGCGCTTCTTGCATCTGCAAATGCAAGCCCGTGCCGGTGTAGGCATGGGCGCGGGCGAGGTCTTCGTCAAAGTCAATGCCAAGGCCCGGCGCTTCGGGCGGCAGGATATAGCCGTCTTCCCATGTCAGAGTGTGCTTGATCAGGGCCATATGGAACGCGCCGCCCGTCTGGATGGTTTCGGCCATAAGCAGATTGGGGATCGACACCGCCAGATGGATATTGGCGGCCCATTCCACAGGGCCTGCATACAGATGCGGGGCCATTTCGGCATTGAAAATCTCCGCAATGGCGGAAAGCTTCTTGGCCTCCATAATGCCGCCCAAACGCCCCAAGGCGGGTTGCAAAATTTTAACGCCGCCTGCCCGCAAAAGCGTGCCAAATTCGGTCTTGGTGGTCAGCCGTTCGCCCGTGGCCAAGGGGATGCGCACATGGCGGGCCACTTCGGCGAATTCCAAGATATTGTCGGGCGGGATCGGTTCTTCGTACCACAGCGGGTTATAAGGTTCCAACTCGCGCCCCAAGCGGATGGCACCGGGGGTGGTGAACTGGCCATGGGTGCCAAACAAAAGATCGGCCTTATCGCCCACGGCCTCGCGGATTTTCTTGCAAAATTCGACCGAGCGGGAAATGTCGCTCATCGCCGGTTCATGGCCGCCGCGGATGGTATAGGGGCCTGCGGGGTCGAATTTGACGGCGGTAAAGCCCTGTTTGACAGTGCGCGCCGCCGCTTCGGCGGTCATGTCGGCATTGACCCAAAATTCGGCGGCATCTTCGCCCGGTTCAGGATAAAGATAGGTGTAAGAGCGCACGCGCTGGTTCATCTTGCCGCCCAACAGCGCCCAAACCGGCCGGTTGCGCGCCTTGCCCAAGATATCCCAGCAGGCGATCTCTAGCCCCGAAAAGGCCCCCATGACGGTGGGGTCGGGGCGCTGGGTGAACCCCGAAGAATACACGCGGCGGTACATCAGTTCGACATTCTCGGGGCTTTCGCCCTGCATATGGCGCCCAAAGACATCTTCAATCACCGCGATCATCGCCTTGGGCCCCACGGTCGAGGCATAGCATTCGCCGTAGCCCACGATCCCGTTATCGGTCGTAAGTTTGGTGAATATCCAGTACCGCCCGCCCCAACCCGGGGCCGGTGGGGCTACGACGAAAATCTCAAGATCCTTTAACTTCATGGCGCATCTCCCAGTTTCGTGCAGCCTAAAAGGCTGGAAGCGAAAGATATAGCTGAACCCGACGCCAAATGTCGCAAAGGGGCGCTGCCCCTCGCCTTCGGCTCACCCCGGAGTATTTGCACCAAGATGAAGTGAAAGCGGGTCTTTGCCCCTCACCGAGGCACAAATACTCGCGGGAGGGTCTGGGAGGGCAGCCGGCCCTCCCAGCCTTGGCCGCGCAAGGCTAGGTCAGAGATGCCCGATCGCGGCCAGAAAGGTCTTGAGCAGGGCCGCATAGGCCCCGGGCTGTTCCACCATCGGCAAATGCCCCACTCCCTGCATCAGATGAAAGCGGTGGCCGGGGATCAGTTCTGCCGTTTCGCGCACCAAATCGGGCGGGGTGGTGCCGTCGTTTCCGCCCGCGATGACCAAGGCGGGCAGGCGCAAGCTGGCGGTGGTGGTGAAAAAATCCGTCCCGCCGATGGCTGCTGCACAGCCGGCCCAGCCTTCGGGGTCGGTGCCGGTGATCAGGCGGCGCAGGGTGGGCGCATGCGGGTTGTCGCGCCAGCGGGGGCCAAGTTGGCGTTGCAAGGCGCTGTCGGCATAGGCATCCAGCCCTTTTGCGCGGATCTGCGCGGTGCGCTCTGCCCAAAGCGCGGGGGAGCCGATTTTGGCGGCGGTGTTCGATAGCACCAGCCCGCGCACCAGATCCAGCCGTTTGACGGCCAACCCCTGCGCCACCAAGCCGCCCAACGAGACACCGATGAACACCGCCTCTTTCATGCCCACATGGTCCATCAACCGCTCGGCGTCGCGCACCAGCGCGCCCATGGCATAGGGGGCGGGGGGCACGTCTGACCCGCCATGGCCACGGTGGTCATAAGTTAGGCAACGATAGCCCGTCAGATGGGGCAGAACCTCGTCCCAGATCGACTGGTTGGTGCCCAAAGCATGGGCAAAAACCAAGGGCGGCGCCGTGTCGGGGCCTTGCAGGCGTGCGTTCAGGCGAAGATCAGACAGGTAAACAAGCATGGTTGCGATACTGCATAATGGGTGGAGTTTATGGCCGATAAGCCGATCAGATCATTCTAAAAGTATAAGTCACCCCGCGAGCGCCCGCCCAAACATCGCAGCATCGACATTTCCGCCCGAGGCGGTGCAGATCACGGTTGCCGGTAAATCCGCACAAAAAAGTGCTGCGGCCATGGCTACGGCACCGCCCGGTTCCACCACGATGCGCAGATGGGCAAAGGCCAGCGCCATAGCTTGCAATACCTGCGTATCGCTAACCACAAGCCCCGGCCCGCACAGCCGTTGCAGAATGGGAAAGGTCACTTTGCCCGGCTCTGGTGTGACGATGGCATCGCAGATCGACCCGCTTGTCGCGGCATTGCGCTGCACCGATCCCAAGGCCAACGAGCGTGCTGTATCGTCAAAGCCTGCAGGTTCGACGGGGCGCACGCGCAGATGGGGGGCTTTGGCTTCAAGCGCCAGCGCCACCCCTGCCGTCAGCCCGCCCCCTCCACAGCAAACCAAGACATCGGCGGCCTCTATCCCCGTCTCTGCCGCTTGGTCTGCAATTTCCAAACCCACGCTTGCTTGGCCTGCAATGACCATCGGCTCGTCATAGGGGCGGATCAGCGTCAGCCCACGCCGGGCTGCCAGATCAGCCCCCAGCGCATCGCGGTCTTGGGTGGCGCGGTCGTATAAGATCACCTCGGCCCCATAAGCGCGGGTGTTGGCGATTTTGACCGCAGGCGCGTCTTGCGGCATCACGATCACCGAAGGAACGCCCAGCAAAGATGCCGCATAGGCAACCCCCTGCGCATGATTGCCAGATGAATAGGCGATCACGCCCCGCGTCAATTCCTGCATGGGCAACGCGGTCAGCGCCGCCCAAGCGCCGCGAAACTTGAAGCTGCCGGTCCATTGCAAACATTCGGCCTTCACAAAAATCCGCCGTCCCGCGATTTTGTCCAGCAAGGGCGCGTTCAGCAAGGGCGTGCGGCGCGCGTGGCCCGCAAGTCGGGCAGCGGCGGCAGTGATCATCGCGATGTCGGTCATGGCATGGCCTGTTGAAACGCCGTCAGGGCCGCAATACTTTCGGGTTCGTCCAGAAAGGGCACATGGGCACGGTCTGCCACTTGGGCCACGATCAGGCCGGTGTGGCGGCGGGCCATTTCGGCTACGGTCGCAGGGCTCAGAAGATCCGAGTTTGCCCCGCGGATCACCGCCATAGGCAGGCCTTTGCACGCGTCAAACAGCGGCCAAGCGTCACCGCTTGGCGCGGCCAAAGAGGCGTTGAAACTGTCACGCAGGGCGGGGTCATAGGTGATCTGCAACCCGTCAGCCGCCGGTTTGGCGTGTTTTTGCGCCTCTTCCAGCCAGCGGGCAGGCGCGACATTGGCAAAGCCTGCCGCCGTCTTGGCCAGCACCTCGCCGTAGTCGGCAAAGCTTCGCGCGACCGGATTGCGCCCGATATAGCCCGAGATCCGCTCCAATCCCGCACGCTCTATCACGGGGCCAATGTCGTTCAGGCACAGTCCTAGCAATCGGTCGGGGGCCAGATGCGCCAACAGCATCCCGATCAACCCGCCACGCGAGGTGCCCAAGATGGCAAACCGCTTGATCCCCAAATGGTCCATCAGCGCCAGCGCATCTTGCGCCTCTTGCAGCACGGTATAGGTGGCCGAACCCGTCCAACTTGACCCGCCGCGCCCGCGATAATCCATCCGGATGATCCGCCCGCCCAGATAGGGTTTGGCATAGGTGAAATCAGCCATGGTGCGGGTCAGGCCAGCCAAGCACAGCAAGGGTGTGCCTTGGCCTTGGTCGGCATAGGCAAGGCGGGTTCCGTCAGGAAGGGTCAGGTGTTTCATCGGCCAAATTAAGCACCAATTATGCGCTGTTGGAAGGGGTGCTTGCCTAGACCGCGTGTGGCGCATAGATGCACGCTACAGATCGCCAAGGGGCATTTCATGGTGCAGGTAGACACGGCAGAGCGGGCAAAGTCGCGCAGGGTCAGCGCTTTGGCGGGGTTGGGCCCTTTTCTGGTGCCTTATCGGCTGATGATCTTGGCGGCAGGCGTGGCTTTGGTTGTCACAGCCTCGGTCAGTTTGGTCTTGCCAATCGCCGTGCGCCGCGTGGTGGATGGTTTTGGCGTGCAAAATGCCGCCATGCTGGATCAATACTTTGGTGCAGCGCTGGCTGTGGCTGCGGTGATGGCCGTGGGTGCGGGGGTGCGCTATTACTTTGTCACGCGGTTGGGGGAACGTGTCGTGGCAGATATCCGCCGCGCGCTGTTTGACAAAGTCATCGGTATGAGCCCGGCCTATTTCGAAAAGATCATGTCCGGAGAGGTTTTGAGCCGCATCACCACCGACACCACATTGATCTTGTCTGTGATCGGTTCGTCCATTTCGGTCGCTTTGCGCAACCTGCTGACCCTGATCGGCGGGTTGGTGCTGCTGATGCTGACATCGCCCAAGCTGACCGTGTTGGTTTTGTTGATTGTGCCGGCTACGGTCGTGCCCATCGTGGTGCTGGGGCGAAAGTTGCGCGCCTCATCGCGCGACAATCAAGACTTGATCGCGCAATCCTCAGGTCTTGCGTCCGAGGCGTTGACAGCGGTGCAGATCGTTCAGGCCTTTACGCATGAAATGGTGACGCGCGCGCAGTTTTCGGCCGTGAACGAAAAGGGGTTTGCATCGGCCCTAAACCGTATCGGATTGCGGGCACTCATGACCTTTGTCGTGATGTTTTTGGCCTTTGCTGGCGTTGTCGGTGTGCTTTGGATCGGCGCGCATGATGTGCGCAGCGGTGCCATGACACCGGGTGAATTGGTGCAGTTTTTGATCTATGCCGTGATGGTGGCAGGGTCTGTCGGCGCCCTGTCCGAGATTTGGGGCGAGGTGCAGCGCGCCGCGGGTGCCACCGAACGCTTGGTAGAGATTTTGCAGGCCACCGACAGCGTGCAAGATCCCGTGGCCCCTCTGCTTCCTGCTCAACCCGTGCGCGGGGGGCTGGTGCTGGAAGATGTGCGCTTTTTCTACCCCTCGCGCCCCGATATGGCCGCGTTGGATGGGGTCAGCCTGACGATTGCACCGGGGGAAACCGTGGCGGTTGTCGGGCCATCGGGCGCGGGCAAGTCGACGGTGTTTCAACTGCTGTTGCGCTTTTTTGACCCCGACACAGGCCGCATCTTGCTGGACGGCGTCGATCTGCGCGCCATGAACCGCGATGCCTTCCGCCAGAATTTCGCTTTGGTGTCGCAAGATTCGGTGATCTTTGCCGGAACGGCCCGTGAAAATATCCGCTTTGGCCGACCAGAGGCCAGCGACGCCGCGGTGGAGGCTGCAGCCCAAGCGGCCGCGGCCCATGACTTTATCACCGCCCTTCCGCAGGGTTATGACACCTTCTTGGGCGAACGCGGTGTGATGCTGTCGGGCGGGCAACGTCAGCGCATCGCCATCGCCCGCGCCATTCTGCGCGACGCGCGGGTTTTGTTGCTGGACGAGGCGACTTCGGCCCTTGATGCGGAAAGCGAGCGGTTGGTGCAGCGCGCCGTCGAACAGCTTGGCCAAGGCCGCACCGTTTTGGTCGTGGCGCACCGCTTGGCCACGGTGAAACGCGCCCATCGGATCGTGGTGCTGGATCAGGGCCGGATCGTGGCGACGGGCACACATGACGAATTGGTGGCGCAAGGCGGGCTATACGCCCACCTTGCGCGGTTACAATTCACCGACGGGGCTGCAGACGCGCTTTAAGTTGGGCCAAAAAGTTGCGCACAGCGCGGGGCTTGGGGCCGGTTTCATAGGCGATGAGGCTGGCCTGAGTTTGCTGGCTTACGACATCCAGATCTGCGACCAAAGCCAACCGCTGCGCTTGCTCGCCCTCTGTCAGGGGCAAGCGCGCCGCCGCTTCTAACAGGGCGTGGTCCTCATGCAGATGACGCATGGCGCGAAAGGCTTGTTCCATGGGTGCGATCAAGGTTGGGTCTGAGCGCCAGCTTTGCCCTGCATACACCTCTTTCACCACCCGTTGACCCGCGCCCAAGCAGTCATAGCGATGGCACCCTGCAAAACCTTGCTCGACCAAATCCGTATGAATGCGGCAGGCGTGGCCGGTCAAATGGCGGCACGCCACACCAGCCGCCTTGTCAAAGCCAAAATCTTCACCGCCATCAAAAGGCAGCATCACGCAGCACAGCGCCGCGCAGTCATCGCATTTGGGGCGAAAATCAATCATACCTTCCTGCATTTGCTCTTTGTCCCAATACTCTGGGGTGCGGGGCTAGCCCCGCGAGGCAGAGTGTTGGCTTGGCAAACCTTGCGTTTCACGCCATCCTGCCGTCAAGCCCCAGATCAGAGGGCAGGCCTTAAAGGCTAAGGGGGGATAAGATGAACCATTTTCGCACGCGCGAGGATGTGGCCGCAATCGAGGCTGAAATGCCCTGGGCTGAACGTCATGTCGGGCGCACGATGCATGATTTTCTCTCGCGTGCGGCCAAGGCGCATGGTGGCCGTCCGGCTGTGACCTTTCAGCTGACATCGGGGGCCAAAGACCGCGCCCAGACGCTGACTTGGGGCGATTTGCATGACCGTGTTACCCAAACGGCCAACCTACTTCGGACGCTGGGTATCGGGCCGCAGGATGTGGTGGCCTATGTGCTGCCCAATGCTTTGGAAACGGTGGTTACCTTGTTGGCGGGGGCCGTGGCGGGGATTGTCTGCCCCATCAACCCCTTGCTGGAACCGACCCAGATTGCGGCCCTGCTGCGCGAAACCAAGGCCAAGGTCGTGGTCACCCTTAAACCCTTTCCTCGGACAGATTTGGCGCAAAAAGTGGCCGAGGCTGTGGCCGATGCGCCTGGCGTCACAACGGTGCTAGAGGTAGACTTGGCGTCCTATCTGCCCTTTCCCAAATCACTGATCGCAGGGGCGATGCGTCCCAAGACAAGCGCGCGCCACACCGCCAAAGTCATGGCGTTTGGCGTCGCCGTGGCGCGCCAGCCCAAAGACCTGACCTTTGAAGACCCGCATGACGATCGCATCGCTGCTTATTTTCACACCGGCGGGACCACGGGCATGCCCAAGGTCACCCAGCACCGTGTTTCAGGCATGATCTACAACGGCTGGCTTGGCCATCGTCTGCTGTTTCGCGAAACCGATGTGGTCTTGTGCCCCTTGCCGCTGTTTCATGTTTTCGCGGCCTATCCGGTGATGATGTCGATGATCGCCTCGGGCGGACATGCGGTGTTTCCCACGCCGCAGGGCTATCGCGGCGAGGGGGTGTTTGACGCGCTTTGGCAGCTGGTCGAACGGTACGGGGCGACCTACCTCATCGGCGTGCCCACAGCGCTGTCGGCCCTGATGCAGCGGCCGGTCAATGCCAAGATTACCACGCTGCGGGGTACTTTTTCCGGATCGTCCCCGCTGCCGACAGATTTGTTCAAGCGCTATGAACGGGCCACGGGCGTGCAGGTGATCGAAGGCTATGGCCTGACGGAATGCACCTGCCTTGTGTCGGTCAACCCGCCGGACGGGCTGAAGAAAGCAGGCTCTGTCGGGTTGGCCTTTCCCTATACCAGTGTGCGGATATTGGCCCGTGATCCTGAGGGTGAACGGGTATGCGAGGTGGACGAAGTGGGCGAGATTTGTATCTCGAGCCCCGGTGTTCTGCCCGGTGGTACCTATGTCGACGTGGCGCGCAATGAAGGCCTGTTTGAGCAAGGCTACTATCTGCGCACGGGCGATTTGGGGCGGATGGACGCGGATGGCTATCTGTATATTGTGGGACGTGCGAAGGATTTGATCATCCGCGGCGGCCATAATCTGGACCCCGCTATGATTGAAGAGGCGCTGATGACCCACCCCGCCGTGGCCTTTGCAGGTGCCATCGGACAACCCGATTGCCATGCGGGAGAACTGCCTTGCGCCTATGTTGAACTGGCCGCAGGGGCCTCGGTGTCGTGCGAGGCGCTGGTGGCGCATTGCCACGCACATATCCCCGAACGTGCAGCCATCCCCAAACATGTCGAGGTTTTGCCCAGCCTGCCCAAGACTGCTGTGGGCAAGATATTAAAGCCAGAATTGCGCAAACGTGCCATTGCGCGGGTGCTGGACACGGCTTTGCACGACGCAGGCCTGCAAGCCCGTGTGGCCTTGGTGGTCGAAGACCGCAAGCGCGGCCTTGTGGCGCAGGTGCAAGGCGATGTCGCGGCCGAGGGGGCGGCGGTCGGGGCGTGTTTGGGGGCCTTTGCCGTGGCTTGGGACTGGGTGGCTTAGGTCTGGATTGGGCGATCTGGCGCAGGTGTCAGCCCAAAGCCGCGCCGGGCCCGGCCACGATCTTTCTGCGAAAGATCAGGCCCTCTCCTAAAGCGTTGCGGTGTCCATCCAGAGGGTGACGGGGCCGTCGTTGTTCAGCGACACGTCCATATCAGCGCCGAAAACGCCGTTTTGCACGGGAATGCCAAGGGCTGCGACCTTGACCGAGACGTCTTCGTACAGACGTTTGGCAAGGTCGGGCGGGGCGGCATAGGAAAAGCCCGGGCGGTTGCCGCGCAGGTCGGCGGCAAGGGTGAACTGGCTGACAATCAGGGCCGATCCGCCCGTATCGCGCAGCGACAGGTTCATCTTGCCCGCCTCATCCTTGAAGATGCGCAGTTTGGCGATCTTGGTGGCAAGTTTGTCGGCCTCGGACTCGGTATCCTCTGGCATGGCGCAGATCAGGATCAACAGGCCGGGGCCGATTTGGCCAACGATCTGGCCCTTTACCGTCACACTTGCCCGCGTGACGCGTTGGAGCAGCGCTTTCACAGTTCAGACCGCCACGGCGGGTTGGCCCCTGCGCGCGAGACGGTGATGGCGGCCGAACGGGTGCCAAGGATGAGGGCGGCGTCAAGTTCGGCATCGCTTAGCGCCGACAGGCGCGCTTTGGTCAAAGCCCCCGCCTCTTGCAGCGCGCACAGGGCGCCGGCGTTGAACGTATCGCCTGCGCCCACAGTATCGGCCACGGTGACCTTTTGGGCAGCGACAAAGCGGTCTTGGGTGGCGGTGACAGCGCGTGCACCTGCGGCCCCTTCGGTGATGAACACCAGTTTGGGTCCTTGGGACAAGATAGCGCGGGCGAGGTGGGTCACATCACCGCCCCCTGACAGCCAATGCAGGTCTTCATCCGACAGCTTCACAATATCGGCCCGTGCGATCATCCGTTCAATGCGCGCGCGGTAGGGGGCTTCTTTGCCAGCGATAAAGCCTAGGCGGATGTTGGGGTCGATCATGGTCACGCGGGTGGGGGCCTCGCGGATTTGCAAGGCTTCATAGGTTGTGGCTGCAGGGTCATTGACCAGCGAGATGCCGCCAAAGAACAGCGTGCTGACCGATGCGGGCAGGTCGGGCAACTGGTCTTGGGTCAGCAAAAGGCCTGCAGTGTTTTCGTCGTAAAAGGCATAGGTCGCTTGGCCGTCCACCAGTTTGACAAAGGCCACCGTGGTGGGGCGGGACGAGCGGGCGCAGTAGCGCGTATCGACCTTGGAGGCCGTCAGCGTATCGGCCAAAATCTCGCCCAGCATATCGGTCGAAATGCCCGAAAAGAACGCCGAGGGCGCGCCAAGCCTGCCCAAGGCGATGGCCGTGTTGAACACCGCCCCGCCCGCATAGGGGGCAAAGCACGCCTCGCCCAGCGTGCTTTGGCGGGGCAGCATGTCGATCAGGGCTTCGCCACAGCTGAGAATCATTTCACGCTCCTATCAGAATTTGGCGGACCATAGCGGATCAGCGGTTGTTTGCACAAACAGGCGGTTGATGGGGCAGACCGTCAGGCAAAGTAGGGTTGCAGCGCGGTGCGGATGCGGCCCAACACGCTGTCGCCCGACAGATCGGGGGCGAAGGCTTGGCCTGTAATCGCCTCGTAGGCTTGCACATAGACGGCAGAGGTGGCCGCGATCATTTCGGCGGGAATGTCGGGCAGGGCGTCCTGATAAGGGTCACAGCGGGCGACGACCCAAGAGCGGATCACGTCTTTGTCGAAACTCGGTGGGCGGGTGCCGTCTTCAAAGGCGGCGTCATAGCCAGAGGCGATCCAGTAGCGGCTGGAATCGGGGGTGTGAATCTCATCCGCAATCAGGATTTGGCCCGCGCTATCGGTGCCGAATTCATATTTCGTATCGACCAAAATCAGGCCGCGTTCTGCGGCCACCTGTTGGCCGCGCGCAAACAGCGCAAGGGCCGCGGTCGAGACTTCGTCCCATTGCGCGGCGGTCAGCAGGCCTTGGGCTAAAATCTCGTCCGCCGTCAGGGGCGCGTCATGGCCGCCGTCAAACGCCTTGGACGTGGGGGTGATGATCGGCTGCGGCAGGATCTGGTTGTCGTGCAACCCATCCGGCAGGACATGGCCATACATGGCGCGCTGGCCTTGTTTGTACTGGGTCAGCACCGAGGTCGAGGTGCTGCCTGCCAGATAACCGCGCACCACAACCTCGACCGGCAGGATGTTCAGGCGCTGGCCTATGACCACGTTGGGGTCAGGATAGGCCAGCACATGGTTGGGCATGATATCGGCCGTGCGGTCAAACCAGAACCGCGCGATCTGGGTGAGGATTTGGCCCTTGTAGGGGATGGCGGCCAAGATGCGGTCAAAGGCGGATATGCGGTCAGAGGCGATCAGAATGCGCCGCCCGCTTGGGTGGGTGGCATCGCCGGGCAGGTCGTAGCAATCGCGCACTTTGCCGAAGTAGGGGTTGGGCAATTCGCGAATGCGGGCGTGAGAAAGAACGCGCATGAAGCCTCCGGTCAGATCACGGCCCCTTTGCCCTTGAGGGGCGGCGAAGTCAACCATGGCGACAGCGCCCGGCGGCCGCGGCTTGGGGGCATCCTGCCCCCCAGACCCCCTTGGAGTATTTGTGCCAAGTTGAATGAGGGGTTAGCTGCCCTTTTCAAATTTTTCCATGAGATAATAGGCTGCAGTTGCCAAAACGGCGGCCCCTAGGGCTGCGAAGGTGATCTTCCAAACGCTGTAAGGGCGTTCCCCTTGCACTTCGCCGGTTTGGCCGTTGACCAGAAAGCGATAGGTTTTGGAATTGTACTTATAGGCCGCGATCCAGATCGGCAGCAGGATGTGTTTGAAGGTTTCGGCGGAATAGCTGGTTGCAACAGTATCGACGCGTTGGACATCGCCGCCGATGTCATGACGCACGTCCTGCTCGATCACGCGGGCCATTTTCTGCTTGGCCGTACCATTGCCGTCGGCCAAGGCCACGGTATAGCCCTCGGCCTGAAAGCCAGCGAGGTAGTCCGGCTTGTAGGGTTGCAGTTGCGACAGATCCCAGGGTTCCAAGCCTTCGCCCAAATGGGTGGGCAGGGTGGTAGAGGCGATGGCCAAAACATCGTCAAAGCCGCGGTCAACAGAGCCAGAGGCCGGAGACCACCGGGTCTTTTTCTTATCTTTGACGTAGTAATGCACGCCCTTGGCGCCGGTGTATTGGCTTTGAGTGTCGGCATCAAAGGTCCAGTAAGGCACATAGACGCCGTTCATCGCGCGGCCCGTGCGGGCGAATTCCACCAAGCGGTTGGGGGCGAACCACAGGCTTCCCAGCCAAGCGACCATGGCCTTGTGGGCGGATTTTTCATCCAAGGCGAAGGGGATCACCGCTTGTGGCTTGATCTTGCGTTCAGCGCCAGTATCCACAACGATAGGGCCCGCGCAAAAAGGGCATTCGGTGGCATGATTGGCACCGCTGAATTCCACGCTAGCGCCGCAATTGGGGCATTTGGTGGCGCGGACTTCGGCACTGGCCGAGATGGGCAAGTCGTTAGACAGACCCTTGGCCAAAGGATGTTCTTCAAAAGCTTTGGTCTTTGCGGGTTTGTCCCACGGACCGGCATTGTCATCCGCCACAATCGTCTGTTCAAAGCCGCAATGTTCGCAATTTAGCACTGTCTGGCCGGGGGCAAAGCGCAGGTCGGCCCCGCACTGTTGGCAGGGGTAGCGGTGTTCTTCGCTAACGGCCATCGTTTACGCCCCCGGCGGCGGGGGAGGCGGCGGGATAGCCGCGAAAAGGCCTGTGAGTTCGGTTTGATCGGCGGCTTTCCAGCCGTCTTGGCCTGCCGTCCACACTTGCGTCGCGCGCGTCAACCCGCCCGAGGCCACCAATGCGGCCAGATCGCCCATGCCGTAAGGCCCTTTAGTCACCCCATTTTCGGCCAGATGCCATTGCTTGACCGGGGGCGGGGGCGGCGGGGCTGCCGCGGTGGCCGCAGCCTGCGCGCCCATATTCAACCCCATGCCTGCACCCATAGCAGCCCCCATCGTGGCCCCCATGGCCGAGTTGGGGTTGCCCAGGCCTTCGGCGGCGTTGAACTGGGTGTATTTGCCCAGATCGCCCGCCAGCCCCATCGAGGTGCGCTTGTCGAGCACTTTTTCCACCTCTTCGGGCAAAGAGATGTTTTCGATGTAAAACTCTGGCAAGGTCAGGCCGTAATTGCCAATCGTTGGCGCAATGGCTGTTCCCACCACCCTAGCCAGATCGGCGGTATTGGCGGCCATATCCAGTACGGGAATGCCAGATTTGGCCAAAGACTGGCTCATTTCCTGCACAATCACATTGCGGATTTGGGACGAGATTTCGTCGGCGGTGAATTCACCGTCGGTGCCCACGACCTCTTTCATAAAAAGGCCCGGGTCGGTCACGCGCATCGAATAGGTGCCAAAGGCGCGGATGCGCACGGGCCCGAATTCGGGGTCGCGGCACATGATGGGGTTTTGCGTGCCCCATTTGAAATTATTGAACCGCGCGGTGTTGATAAAATACACCTCGCATTTGAAGGGCGACGAAAAGCCGTACTCCCAGCTTTGCAGGGTTGTCAGGATGGGCAAGTTGTTGGTTTGCAACTCATAAAGGCCGGGGCCGAAGACATCTGCCAATTGGCCTTCATTGATGAAAACTGCGGCTTGGCCTTCGCGCACCGTTAATTTAGCGCCGTATTTGATCGCATTGTCGCGCCGTTCAAACCGCCAGACCATCGTGTCGCGGGTGTCATCTGTCCAAGAGATGACGTCGATGAATTCACCCTTCAGGAACCCAAATACCATGATTACCTCTTCACCCCAGTTTGCGCCGCAGTTTCGCCGCCCAAAAGCGCCGTTGCAAGTGTTTCGACAATGGGCTGCGCTTGCGCCCGTGTCATGCCGGGCGATAAGGCCGGATCGTAAAGGATTTGCAGCATTAATTCGTCCTGATACGTCAGCAGGGCAAATTCCTGATCGTCATTAAAAATCGAGGGGCGGGCGGCATTGCTGTCATTGGGTAAGCCCAAGGATTGCGCCAATTCCTCGTGAATGCACGCCAAGCGCATAAGGTCTGGATGTTCAGACGGGATCACCGCCGCAGCGCGTACATAGCCTGATGTGGCGGAATTCGATTGCGTCAGCACCTGGCAATAAGTGCCTGCATCCATCTGGGTCACCGATTGCATTTGCCCGGGCGTCAGACCGGGGATTTGTGCGCTTAACTCTGGCCCCAAGGCGGCGCGGTCGTCGACAGAGGCGATGTACACCCAGAAGTTGGGCTGTGCATCAGACAGGCTGATCGGGTGGCCTGTCACCTTAGACAAGCGCTTCAGGTAAAGCGCCACGCGAGCGCGGTCAGCGGATTGCTGTGCTGCAGGAACGGCGCGACCAAAACGCAGCGCCACGCGCACCGGCACTTGCCAGCGCAACAGCAAAATCGGCGTTTCCGTGGAATGGCGCGTGACTTGGCCACCAGCGTATTCTTCAAAGAGGGCAATGCGCAGAAAATTCTCTGTCAGATGCCGTGGGGTCATGGGCGCGTCAAACGGGTGGGTGTCGGTTCGCAGCAGACCTTCGGACAACAGCGCAGACTGCACTTTGGCGTAATGCGCGCGGATTGCGGCACTTGCGGGCGTGTCGGCGCCAGTGGGCGAAGGGCCGGCAGCCGCCGTTTGCGGCGGCGGCGGCGCACAGGCCGACAGCGCCAGCATCAAGGCGCAGGCGGCAAGTGCCAAGCGGGGCAATACGGCAGGGGTGATCAAGCTTGCCTCGGCGCGGCGTTGGACTTTGCCGCGGACAGCGCGTCTTTCAGGGCCGCTTCCATCTTGGCCAGTTCATCAAAGGCCTCGGCGCGTTTGGCCTTACCCGCGTCGGCGATGGCCAAGCTGTCTTGGATCGTGGCGATCAAGATGTCATTGGCAGCTTTGACGGCCGCCATGTCAAACACCCCGCGCTCCATTTCTGTGCGCACCGATTTATTCGCCTCGCCCAGGCTTTGGGCGTTTTGTGTCAGCAGATCATTCGTCAGATCATTGGCCGCGCGCACCGCCTTGGCCGCATCGCGCGCACGTTGGATGGTCAGCGCCTGTGCCAGTTGCGTCTCCCACAATGGCACGGTGTTGATCAGCGTGGCGTTGATCTTGCCCACCAACGACTTGTCATTCTCTTGCACCAGCCGGATCGACGGGAGCGCCTGCATCGTCACTTGGCGGGTCAGTTGCAAATCATACACCCGCCGTTCCAGATCATCACGCGCCATGCGCAGATCGCGCAGGTCTTGCGCCTGTTTGACGGGGTCGGGGGCGGTGGCCAGCGCCCCGTCCAGCGCGGGCAGGTCTGTTGTGTCAAGTGCGTGCAACTTGGCTTGGCCCGCAGCGATATAAAGACCCAATTCGTCATAGAAGGTCAGCGTTTTGGTATACAGCAGGTCCAGCGATTTGATGTCTTTCAAAAGCACGGTTTCGTGGGTCAGCAGATCTGCGGTGATCTTGTCGATTTGCAGTTGCACCTGTTCATAGCGGGCGATGAACTGGGCGATGGGGGCTGCAGCGCCCGTCAAACGTTCCCACCACGAACGGCGGCGATTGGCGTCCAGCTCTGCCCCCGAAAAGCCGCGGATGGTCGAGACGATCTCTGCCAAAGATTGGCCTGCAGGCCCAAGGTCTTTGGCTTTCACTCCGGCCAGCATTTCTTGACTGATCAAGCGCAAATCGCTTTGCGCGCTTGTGCCAAAAGCCATGATCGTTCGGGCGTCAGCCATGTCTAATTCGCCCAATCGTTGGGTGATGGCCTGTGCCTGTGGCCCAATTGCTGCCTCTAGCGGCACGATGGCTGGCGCGGGGGCGGGCAGCGGGTTGGCTGCGAGGGCGTCAATTTGGGCCGAAGTGGTCTTGGCCTGATCGCGGACGGTTTTGGGCATGATATTCTCACGTCAGTTGACCCAAAGGGCCGGATAAAGGGCAGATAAGGGCGCGGATGGGCAAAGTCAGGGGGTGGGGCGTTCTAATTTCAACCGATCACGCAGCACTTGAATTTCGATATCCAGATCGGTGTGGCTGTTGGACAAAAGTGCATTGGTGCGCGCCGCGAAGTTCGTTTCAAGGTCAGACAGCAGCGCTTCGTAATCGGCGCGGGCTTTGTCGTTGCGGGTAGTGGCGAAGATCTCTGAGAATTTGACCGTCGCATCCCGCGCGCCTGTTAAGTAGATCGACATGTATTTGCGCGCGGCCGCCAGATCGCCGGGATCGTTTTCAACTTGGCGAAACAGGGCGCGTGCGATGTCGCAAAATCGCGCCACACGGGTTTGCAGTGCCCCATCACCGGCGCGGGCGATGGCGTCAGACATGGATGACAGCAATGCCTCACCCTCAAGAACGGCGCGGGCCACGCGGTCGGTTTGGAACAGATCTTGATCTGTCATTCCCTTGGATGCCAAGGGATCAAACCCGAAAGCCGCGGAATGGAGCGCAACGCCCAAAACCGCAAACCCTGCCAGAACGAACGGCGGTTCAGCCCCCGCAAGCCCGCCCAGCGCCAAACCTAGCCCGGTTAAAGCTGATCCTATCATCTTGCGCGGCAAAGCCGGACGGCGTGCTATTTTGCGCGCATCAAAAGCGGCCTGCGCCTTGACCCCTTCGCGCGTCAGCCACGCCGCAGCAACCAGAAACCCCGCAGCGCCAAGCGCGGTCATCAAACCCGCAGGCGTTCCGGTGAAGGCTTTGATCAGGAAGGGAAATGGCAAGGCAAATGCCAGATGCGCGCGCAACATGGGCCCAGTGGGGGGATCGGAGATCACAAGATCGGGTGTTTGGTTTGACCCGGCATCGCCCGTCTTGGGGCTAAAACGCCCCACCACCCGCCGCGCCATCAGACGCCCGCCCCCAAGGCCACATAAAGCGTCAAAGCCGATAACAGCACAAAAGCTAGGCTTTGCAGCGCTTTGGCAGACATGGTTTGGCCCTTTGGAAGGAAACTTAGCTGTTGTTATAGGGGCAGTGCCTTAGGCTGGCTATAGCCGGCCCAGTCATTTCAACCAAAAAGCCAAGATTTTAGGCCTGCCGCCCTTAAGGGTTGCGGCGGGGGCGGGATGAGGGGCCAGATTTGGGGCCATCCTTGCCATCTGGGCGCGGCTTTGCGACGGGGGCTGGCCCCTCGTTGCGGCGGCGTGGGGCGGGGCCTTTTGCACTGTCGCGGGTGGGGCCATGGCTGACGCTGCGGGCCGGGGCCTTGGGCGGGGCTTTTTTGGCCACAACCTCTTCGGCCATTGGGTCCAAGCCCAACTGGTCGCGCAGGATACGCGGTTTGATCTCTTCCACGTCGCCCGGTTGCAGATCGCCCAAGCGGAAGGGGCCATAGCTGATGCGGATCAGGCGGTTCACATACAGATCCAGCGCGTTCAGAGCGCGGCGGATCTCGCGGTTTTTGCCTTCGCGCAGGCCGATGGTCAGCCACGCGTTGGCCCCTTGGATGCGGTCTAGCATCACATTCATCGGCTGAAAGCGCTCGCCGTCGACCGTGATGCCTTTGCGCAAGGGTTCAAGATCGACATCGGTCGGATTGCCGTTGATACGCACGCGGTACTTG
Organism: uncultured Rhodobacterales bacterium; assembly: GCA_903845215.1. Lineage (GTDB taxonomy): Bacteria > Pseudomonadota > Alphaproteobacteria > Rhodobacterales > Rhodobacteraceae > Stagnihabitans. Next base: position 38,224 of record CAIMWI010000035.1, read on the forward strand.
CGCAGCCAGCCGGTTGAGGGCAGTTCTAACCGGCGCTTTAGCTCGCCGTCATTGGTAAGAAGCAGCAACCCTTCCGAGTTCAAATCCAGCCGCCCCACCGACATGACACGCGGCATATCTGGCGGCAGGGTTTCAAACACCGTCTGGCGGCCCTTTTCGTCGGATTCCGATGTCACCAGCCCTTCAGGCTTGTAATACAGCCACAACCGCGCCGGTTCGGCAGCCGCCACAGGCTTGCCGCCCACGGTGATCTTGTCGCGGTCGGTGACGTTCAGCGCGGGCGAGGTGATGACCTTGCCATTCACCGCCACTTCACCAATTTCAATCAACCGCTCTGCCTCGCGCCGCGAGGCGATGCCGGCCCGTGAGAGGACTTTGGCAATACGCTCGCCCGCAGGGGTCGCTTTTTCGGCGGCCACGGGTGCGGCGGGGGTTGATTTCGGGGGCATTCGGGGGACCTATCACGATAGAAAAAGCGTGGCGGCGTGTTGCCGACACAATCGACAGGATATTTGACCCAGCATGAAAGAGCAACGCGCCTTCCTGTCTTTCATGGAACAGGCCCTTGAAGAGGCCAAAGCCGCCGCTTTGCGCGGCGAGGTGCCGGTGGGGGCGGTGTTGGTTCATGCGGGTGCTGTGGTGGCGCGCGCCGGCAACCGCACCCGCGAATTGGCCGACCCCACGGCCCATGCCGAGGTGCTGGCCATTCGCGCAGCCTGTGCAGCTTTGGGATCGGAACGCCTGACGGGGCATGACCTGTATGTCACGCTGGAACCCTGCCCGATGTGTGCTGCGGCCGTGTCTGCCGCGCGGATCGGGCGGCTTTATTACGGCGCGTCAGACCCGAAGTCGGGCGGTGTGGCACACGGCGCGCGGGTGTTTTTGCACGCCCAATGCCACCATGTGCCCGAGGTTTATGATGGTATCGCGGCGGACGATGCCGAAATACTAATGAAAGACTTCTTCGCCGCCCGCCGCTGACGGCTTAGATTTCGATCGGCTGCAAGACTTGTGGTTCGATCACGTTCACCCCCGGCAGGCCTGCTGCCAAAACCTCGGCCGATTGTTCCAGCAGGGGGAAGGTGCGGTAGTGGCAGGGGATGACGGTTTTGAAATTGAAATAGCGTTTGGCGGCATAGGCGGCGCGGGCCATATCCATCGTGAAATGGCCGCCTGCCGACAAGATCCCAATATCGGGCTTATGGTAATCGCCCATCCAGTCCATATCGGCCATGATGTCGGTATCGCCCGACACATAGATCACATGGCCTTCGCCTGCGATCATAAAGCCCGCCTCAGACCCCACCGCCACCGGCCCGTTCGCCCCCGTGGCCGAGGACGAGTGGCTGGCATTGACCATCGTCACCTTGGCCCCGTTGCAATCAATCGTCCCACCTTTGTTAAAGCCCGTGATTTCGACCCCTTCGGTTGCGGCCAGATAGCCCACAAGGTCGTAGATCCCCGCGATTTTCACGCCAGCCTCTTTGGCAATCGCCACAGCATCGCCGGTATGGTCGCCGTGGCCATGGGTGAGAAGAATATGGCTGACACCGGCCACCGCTTCGGCGCGGCGCTCGGCGGGGAACAGCGGGTTGCCCGTCAGCCAAGGGTCAATCAGCAAAACCGCGGTGCCAATTTCGATGCGAAAGCCGGAATGGCCAAGCCAGGTGATATTCATAGGGAGCGATCCTTGCAAAAAGATTGATGTCAATAAACGAACCATACACATTTTGCTGCGCAGGAAAAGGGTTGTTGGCCGTGCGCCGTCTTGCGGGCTGATCCGCAGGCAGCTAAAGGGAATGCCGAACTGTCAGGGGCGCGCTGCCCCTCTCTATCGAAGGAAACCGCCCCATGTCGATTGACACCGCGACCGCGCGCAAGGTGGCCAAACTCGCCCGTATTCGGGTGGAAGAGGCCGATCTGCCCAAGTTGGCCGAGCAGCTTTCCGGCATCTTGGGCTTCATGGAGCAGCTGAACGAGGTCGATGTGACCGGGATCGAGCCGATGGTTTCCGTCACCCCGATGCGCTTGGCGCGGCGGGCGGATGTGGTAAGCGATGGCAACATTCAAGCGCAAATTCTGGCGAATGCGCCCGATGCCCGTGAAGGCTTTTTTGCTGTGCCCAAGGTGGTGGAATAATGACAAACCCGAACCAGTTGACCATCGCCGCCGCCCGTGATGCGCTGCGCAAAGGCGAGCTGTCTGCCGTTGATCTGACCATGTCATGTCTTACGGCCATGGATGCGGGCGATGATCTGAACGCATTTGTGCACAAGACCCCTGACATCGCGCTGACCCAAGCGCGCGCGGCCGACGTGCGGCTGAAGGCGGGCGGTGCCCCTGATCTGTGCGGCATTCCGCTGGGGATCAAGGATTTGTTTTGCACCAAGGGCGTGGCGTCGCAGGCGGCGTCTCATATTCTGGCGGGGTTCAAGCCGGAATACGAATCAACCGTGACGACCAAGCTGTTTGATGCCGGTGCTGTCATGCTGGGCAAGCTGAACATGGACGAATTCGCCATGGGCTCGTCCAACGAAACCTCGTGCTACGGCGATGTCATCAACCCGTGGAAGATCGACGACCGCAAACTGACGCCGGGCGGGTCTTCAGGTGGGTCAGCGGCAGCCGTGGCGGCGGATCTGTGTTTGGGGGCGACGGGCACCGATACCGGCGGGTCGATCCGCCAGCCTGCGGCCTTTACCGGCATTACGGGGATAAAGCCCACCTATGGACGCGTCAGCCGCTGGGGGATTGTGGCCTTTGCCTCGTCGCTGGATCAGGCGGGGCCTATGACCAAATCGGTGCGCGATGCGGCGATTTTTCTGGGCGCGATGTGCGGGTATGATGCAAAGGACTCTACTTCGGCCAATATCCCCGTGCCGGATTTTGAAGCGGCCCTGACAGGCGATATTCGCGGCAAAAAGATCGGCATTCCCAAAGAATACCGCATGGACGGCATGCCTGCCGAGATTGAAGCCCTGTGGCAAAACGGCATAGCGATGATGAAAGACGCAGGCGCTGTCATCGTCGACATCTCGCTGCCCCATACCAAATACGCTTTGCCGGCCTATTATGTGATTGCACCGGCTGAGGCGTCGTCCAACCTCGCGCGGTATGACGGGGTGCGCTATGGCCACCGCGCCAAGCTGGCGGCGGGCGATGGCATCACCGAGATGTACGAAAAAACCCGCGCCGAAGGCTTTGGCCCCGAAGTGCAGCGCCGCATCATGGTGGGCACCTATGTGCTGTCGGCTGGCTTTTACGATGCCTATTACAACCGTGCCCGCAAGGTGCGCGCGTTGATCAAGCGTGACTTTGAACTGGTGTTTGACGCAGGGATTGATGCGATCCTGACCCCCGCCACGCCCTCGTCTGCCTTTGGCTTGGGCGAGATGGCCTCGGCCGATCCGGTCGAGATGTATCTTAATGACGTGTTCACCGTGACGGTGAACTTGGCCGGATTGCCCGGTGTAGCGGTGCCCGTGGGGCTGGATGCCAAGGGCCTGCCGCTGGGCCTGCAACTGATCGGCCGCCCGTGGGACGAAGCGGGGCTGCTTAATCACGCTTATGTTTTGGAACAGGCGGCCGGCTTTGTGGCCAAACCTGCCAAATGGTGGTAACAAACCGCCGAAATCTTTGACTTTGGGGCAATAATGTAATGCGCGCATCTGGTGTGATGATCGGTCTTCTGGCGGTTTTGTCGGCTTGCACTCTGGCCGATAACGGGCCTGACGCGGGAATGGCAGACTATAACAGCGCCATCCGCGGCGCAGACCCTCAAGCCTCTGGCACGCAGGCCCCTGTCATACAGCCCCCCGTCACGCAGGGATTCACCCCCGAGTCTGCCGCCGCAGCCATTGCCGCCGCCGAGGGCGGGGCAGTGGGGGCCGCGCCTCTGGATCCGACCGGACAGATGGTGGCGGGACAATCGCTCGTCGCACAGCCTGCCGACCCGCAATCACTTCCACCGATTGACACGACAGCCTGCAGCGGGCGCGGCAATGCCTTTGCAGGCATCGCCGAAACCACATCCGAGATGAACTATGTCAAGGGCGGCGTTTCGGACGAGCAGGATTTTGGCGCTGTCACGGGGCGTGAAACCATCGCCTCGGACAAAGAGCGTATTGCCTGCAACAAGCAGCAATATATCGAGGTGCAACCCGCTGCCTTGCCCGAACGCCCCGCGAATGAAGGCCCCAATATCGCGGCCTATGCGCTTTCTACCACCAATGCGCTGGGCACGCAGATGTACAAGCGCCCGCCTTTCTATCTGACCAACCCAGAAAAAGCCTGCGCCAAATTTGCCTCACCCGATCTGGCGCAGCAAGCTTTCTTGGCGGCGGGCGGGCCGAACCGTGACATCAAAGCCCTTGACCCCGATGGTGACGGCTTTGCCTGCTCGTGGGATCCGCGTCCGTTCCGCAACGCCCAGCCCTGATGCTTTTCCCCTCGCCCAATCATGGGGAGCGGGTGGGCGGGCAAAGGCCAAGGCTGATCGTGTTGCATTACACCGCTTTGCCGGATGCGGCAGCATCAAGGGCGCGGCTTTGTGACCCTGTGCATGAAGTCTCGTCCCATTGGCTGGTTGATCTGGATGGGAGCGCGCAAGCCTTGGTTGACGAAAGCCGCAGGGCTTGGCACGCGGGGGTTGGGTCTTGGGGGGGCATCACGGATGTGAACTCTGCCTCAATCGGGATCGAGTTGCAAAACATCGGCCACGCCCCGTTTCCTGAACCGCAGATGGCGGGGCTAGAGCGTCTGCTGGCTGCGATCTTCGCCCGATGGTCCTTGGGGCCACAGGCGGTGATCGGCCATTCCGATCTGGCCCCAACGCGCAAAGCCGATCCTGGCCCGCATTTTGATTGGCGCAGGTTGGCACGGGGCGGGTTAAGCGTTTGGCCTGAAATGGGTATGGGCCACCCCAGCGCTGATCTGGCCGATGCCTTCCAAACGTCTGCCCATGCCTTTGGCTATCCCAAGGCCGATCTTGCCACCTTGCTGCACGCCTTTCGTTTGCGCTTTAGGCCATGGGCCAAGGGGCCATTGGACGGCGTCGATGCCGCCATGGCCGCTGATCTGGCTTCGCGCTATCCGGCGGGGTGATCCTTAGACTGCGGGCAGGGCCAAGGCTGACAGGTATAGGCCAAACCCAAAGACCGCATGGGCCATAAGGCCCAGCCCGCGCGCTTGCCACGGGTGATCTGCCCGCGACGCGGCGATGCCGCCGCCCATGCCCGGGCTCATCAAAAACCACCCCGCGCTGATCGTGACGATCCCTACGATCAAGGCAGGCGTCAGGGTCGGCGTTTGTGCCCAACCTGGCCCCCATAGGATCAGCAAAGCCGCGGCATACACCACGCCGACCAGATAATGCCCCGCCCAGCCAATCCCCGTCTCGCCCGACACTTCAGGCGATTGGGCGATGTCAGCGTGCCACACCTGCCCTCGCGCCACATGGGCAAACCAGCGTCCGCCCAGTTTCCACGCAGGTGCGGGCAGGCCAAAGGCCAGATGCAGCGCCAGCCCCCAAAGGTCGAACAGGGCGGTGGCACCGATGCCAATCACCAAGCTATGAAAGATAAAGTCCATCCTATTCCCCATTTTCGCGAAATCCTCGCCATGGTGGCGGGGCCTTTGGGGAAAGTCCACCGATCAAGCTTGCAGGACCATTGACCACACCGCCCCTTGGGCCTATGCCCCCCTTGCGCGGATGGCTGGATGACCGCGGGGGGAAACCTTCGAGGAAAGTCCGGACTCCATGAAGTAAGGGTGCCGGGTAACGCCCGGCGGGGGCAACCCCAGGGAAAGCGCCACAGAGAAGAGACTGCCTTGGTGCCGGACCTTTTCCGGCGCACAGCCAAGGTGAGGGTGAAACGGTGGGGTAAGAGCCCACCACGGACCGGGCAACCGGGACGGTATGGCAAGCCCCACCCGGAGCAATGCCGAATAGGGGCCTTAAGCGGAAAGGTCCGGATTCACAGCGCCGCAAGGTTCTGCCGGAGACCTCCGCGGGGACACTTCAGCCCATAAGGCCCGGGTTGGCAGCTTGACCGCTCTGGTAACAGATGCGGCAGAGGAATGGTCATCCAAGGGGGCAACCCCTGGACAGAATCCGGCTTACAGGCCATCCGCGCATTTTTCCTGTTACAATGGCCAGACGCCGTTGACTCTGCCGCTCCGATGCGTAAAAGGCAGGCTTCAAGGATTAGTGGGGGGCGTGGCCTTCCGATGCAGGAGAGACGACTATGGCCAAACCGGCGACGATCAAGATCCGTCTGAACTCGACGGCTGGCACCGGGCACTTCTATGTCACCAAGAAGAACGCCCGTACCATGACCGAAAAGATGACGGTCAATAAGTACGACCCCGTCAAGCGCGAACATGTGGAATACAAGGAAGGCAAGATCAAGTAAGATCGCCCTCTTTTGTCGACCAGAAAGCCGTGCGTTTCGCGCGGCTTTTTCGTTTGTGCTGCACCCCTATCGGCGAGACGGCATTGCGGATAACAAAAGCGCAGGTGCGGCCCTTTGGCCAGCGCCACGCCCGATGAAGGAGCGCCGATGGAACGCAATCATTACGAAGAACATTATGTCTCGCGCGTGGGCTGGTTGCGGGCGGCGGTTTTGGGGGCCAATGACGGGATCGTGTCGACCGCCGCGCTGATCGTGGGGGTGGCTGCGGCGTCGGACCGCTCTGGCGTGTTGCTGGCGGGCATGGCCGGGCTTGCGGCGGGGGCCTTGTCTATGGCGGCGGGAGAATATGTTTCGGTGTCATCCCAAGCCGATACCGAAAAAGCCGACACCGAACGCGAACGTGCCGAGATTGAAGCGGATCCCCAAGAAGAGTTGCGCGCCTTGGCGGGGATTTACGAAGACCGCGGCCTGACGCCGGACTTGGCGTTGCAAGTGGCGACGGCCTTGCATGCCAAAGATCCGCTCGCCGCGCATCTGCGCGACGAATTGGGCTTTTCGCAGCACTCCGAAGCCAAGCCCTTGGTCGCGGCGGGGGCCTCGGCCCTAAGTTTTGCCGTGGGGGCGGCGATGCCGATGCTGGCGGCTGCCTTGGTGCCAGAGGCAACAATCAGCCTTTGGGTTACTGCCGTTTCGCTGGGGTTTTTGGCGCTTTTGGGGGCGGTGGGGGCCAAGGCAGGCGGGGCACCCATGGTGCGCGCGGTGGTGCGCGTGACGTTCTGGGGCGCTGCGGCAATGGCCGTCACGGCGGTTGTGGGCCATCTCTTTGGCGCGGTGGTGTAAGTCTTAACGCAAAAGGGCCAGAGTTTCCTCTGGCCCTCCTGACTTGCCCTGCGATGTGTTCAGCGACGATCGCCCATGAACTGCAGCAGGAAGGTGAACATATTGATAAAGTCCAGATACAGACGCAAAGCGCCCATGATCGCCGACTTGGCCATCCACTCTTCATTGCCAGCCCGCGCATTGGCGACATATTCGCCCTTGATCGCCTGCGTGTCATAGACCGTCAGACCCGCAAAGATCAGCACGCCGACCACCGAGATGGCAAATTGCAGCGCAGACGAGGCCAAAAAGATATTCGCGATCATGGCGACCATAATGCCCACCAGACCCATCATCAAGAACGACCCCATTCCCGACAGGTTCTTCTTGGTCGTATAGCCATACAGGCTCAGCCCCGCAAACGCAGCGGCAGTCGCCAAGAAGGTCGTAAAGATCGACGCGCCGGTATAGATGGCGAAGATGAAGGACAGCGATAGACCCATCGCTGCCGCGTAGACATAAAAGAACAGTTGGGCCGCGCCAACCGACAAGCGGGGCAAGGCCGCGCTAAAGGCCATGACCATCACCAAGGGCAGGAACGTGATGATCCAGCCGAGGATGTTCAAATGCCCGTTGGCGGGATTGATGAATGTCATCAGGAGCGCAGGGCTCGTGCCCACCGCCCAACTGACACCTGCTGTCACCAACATGCCAACCGACATGGTTGTGTAGACGCTGTTCATATGCGCGCGCAGGCCAGCGTCGATAGCTAGGCCAGCGGTTGCGTCATAGGGTCTTGCCTGAAATTGTGCCATCAAAGCCTCCATTCGTGTGGCGGGCCGGGCGAATGCCGACCTCTCGTGGTCAATATCGGCACTGTTGCGACCAAGTTCAAGGTTTTCTCACCAAATTTGCCCAAGTCCGCGAAGAGACAGCTGTTGCAGCCCTTAGAGATGGTCGATCTTGGTCATGGTGCTGGTCGCGTGCTCCCCCAACGCTGACAGTTTTGCGCGCCTCTTGGCAGAATACATCGACAGGATAGAAGGCCTTAAAAATGTATCAAGAAGACATAACGAACGGATGTGGCACCCAATAACATCCCTGATCACTATAACACAGAGCTGTCCTAGGCTGGTCACCAAAGATTTGCTTTTGCCAAAAGGTCGATCAAACCTGCGCATCGGTGTTAAACACGATGGAAGGTCCGAAAAGGTAGCAAACTTTTGTAAATAAATAATTTTTCAATGATGTTTCGATGGCCATGATTTCCCCAAATCCTGATCCAATGTTTCGCAATCAATAAATGGTTTACTTGGTGGATCATTTTTCTTGGCGATCTGTAAAAAATCTTTTGCATTTTAAAACGACCGCCCTATCTGGCTATCAAGAAAAACGCCGAAACGCTTTTTGCATTTTCGCAAGGCGCGCGGTGCACTCTGGGAGAGAGCGATGAAACACCCGGTTGATGTCCATGTTGGTAAACAGATCCGGCATCAGCGTTGGATGGTGGGCATGACCCAGCAGCAACTGGCCGAAAAGGTTGGGATCAAGTTTCAGCAAGTGCAAAAGTACGAAACGGGCATGAACCGCGTATCTGCCTCGCGCTTGTGGGACATTGCAGAAACCTTGGGCGTCAGCATCGGCTTTTTCTTTGAAGGCGCGAATGGCGAAAAGGCGGCGCCGACCGACCTGATGGCCGACAAAGAAGCGGTGGAATTGGTGCGGTCTTACTTTGCCATTCCCCAAGAACAGCGCCGCCGCCTATTCGAACTGGCCAAGGTTCTGTCAGAGGCGGCTTGACCCAAAGCCAGCCTGACTGTAGCGCCAAGCGATCAAAAGGGGGACGCCATGACGCAGATCAGTCAAGAACTCGCGGCAGAGTTGATAGAGGTGGCCGACGCCTTGGCGGATGCCGCCCGCGTGGCGACGTTACAGCATTTTCGGGCCGCTGGACTTTTCGCCACTAACAAAGAAGCGGACAGGTTCGACCCTGTGACAGTGGCCGACCACCTGTCGGAACAGATGATGCGCGAAATTTTGGCCCTGCGCCGCCCGCAAGATGGCATATTGGGAGAAGAGTTTGGCACAGCCTTGGGCACGTCCGGCCTAACTTGGGTGTTGGATCCGATTGACGGCACGCGCAGTTTTCTGGCCGGCACCCCGACATGGGGCGTTTTGATCGCCGTGTCGGATGCCAACGGGCCGATCTACGGCCTGATCGATCAGCCCTATATCGGCGAGCGGTTTTCCGGCGGCCTTGGCCGTGCCGATCTGCGCGGCCCGATGGGCTTGCGGGCCTTGAAAACCCGCCCCCCCCGCCCGCTGTCAGAGGCGATCTTGTTCACCACCTTTCCCGAAGTGGGCACGTTTGAGGATGGCGCTGCCTTTAACCGCGTCAAGGCGCAGGCGCGCATGACCCGCTATGGCACCGATTGCTACGCCTATGGCCTGATCGCCGCAGGTCAGATTGACCTTGTGATCGAAGCGGGCCTGATGGCCTATGACGTGCAAGGCCCCATCGCCGTGATCGAGGCCGCAGGCGGTATCGTCACCGATTGGCAGGGCAACCCCTGCCCGATGGGGGGCCGCGTTCTGGCCGCCGCCAACCGCGCCATTCATGCCGAGGCGTTGGCTTTGCTGAACGCCTGATCCGGCCCTTGTCACATGGCGCGAGTCCTTTCCCCTTCTGTCGCGCCGTGGACCCAGCACCGAAGGGGGTGAAAGGGTCCTATGTCTGAAATCTTGATCCAGAATGCCGACACCGTCCTGACGATGGATGCAACGCGGCGCGAATTGCACGGCGCAGATGTTTTGCTGCGCGGTGGCGTTGTGGCTGAGGTGGGGCAGGGGCTGTCCACCACGGGCCGTGTGGTGCAGGCCAAGGGCTGCGTGGTGACACCGGGTTTGGTGAACACCCACCATCACCTTTACCAAACCCTTACCCGTGCCGTGCCCGGTGGGCAGGATGCGCTGCTGTTTGGCTGGCTGAAAACCCTTTACCCCATCTGGGCGCGCTTTGGGCCGGAAGAGATGTTCACCTCGACCCAAGTGGGCTTGGCAGAGCTGGCATTGTCGGGCTGCACGCTCACATCGGATCACCTGTACCTGTTCCCCAACGGGTCGCGGTTAGATGATACCATCGCCGCCGCCGCCGAAGTGGGCTTGCGCTTTCACCCCACGCGCGGGGCGATGAGTATTGGCGAAAGTGCTGGTGGCCTGCCGCCTGACAGTTTGGTGGAAAACGAAAATGCCATTCTGGAAGATATGATCAGGGTGGTTGATGCCCACCACAACCCCGCCGCAGGGTCGATGCTGCGGGTCGGCCTTGCTCCCTGTTCGCCATTTTCCGTCACCCGCGATCTGATGCGCAATGCGGCGCTTTTGGCGCGCGACAAGGGCGTGATGCTGCACACCCATTTGGCCGAAAATGACGAGGATATCGCCTATTCCTTGGCGAAATTCGGCTGCCGTCCGGGGCAATATGCCCAAGATCTGGGCTGGACGGGCGATGACGTCTGGCACGCCCACTGTGTCAAGCTGGATGCCACAGAGATTGACCTGTTCGCCCGCACCCGCACCGGTGTGGCGCATTGCCCCTGTTCCAATTGCAGGCTTGGCTCGGGCATTGCCCCCGTCAGGGCGATGCGCGATGCGCGGGTGAAGGTGGGGCTAGGGGTTGACGGATCGGCCAGCAATGACGCGGGCAATCTGATGGCCGAGGCGCGCCAAACCATGCTGTTGCAACGCGTGGCCCTTGGGGCCGATGCGATGAGCGCGCGCGAGGCGCTGGAGATTGCCACCCTTGGCGGCGCGCAAGTGCTGGGCCGCCCCGACTGCGGCGCGCTAGAGGTGGGCAAACGCGCCGATCTGGCGATTTGGGATGTGTCTGGCGTGGAGAGTGCCGGCTCGTGGGATCCTGCCGCCCTGTTGCTCGCAGGCCCCACCCGCGTGCGCAACTTGTTCGTCGAAGGCCGTCAGATCGTGGGCGACGGCCAGATGCTGACCATCGACCTGCCCCGCGTGGTGGAACGCCAAAACCATCTGGCCCGCCGATTGATGGCGTGATAGGCCCCGCCCATGAGCCATAATTTCGACGCCCAACGCCGCGAGACTTTTAACACCTTTCGGGATATGCCCAAGGGCATGAAAAAGCTGCCCGAACGCGCCGAGGTGGATTTTCTGTTCTACCCCGAAGAGCATGACGCCAACTACGGTGCCGTGATGAAGGCGCTGACGGCCAAGGGCTACCGCGTCAGCCGCGATGACGATCTGGTCGTGGCCAAGGTCGGGCCAATTCCTGTGACACCGGAAGCCATCTGGACGCATGAGCGTGTCGCCACCGAAGTGGCGCTGGCCTATGACTTTTACCCCGACGGCTGGGATCTGGGGCTAGAGGAGTAATCTCCCCGCGATCCACACCGCATCAATGGCGCGGTCATCGCCCAGCATGATCGTAGGGAAAACCGCCTGCCAAATGCCTTCGGCCCGCCGTGTGGCTTGTTCGATGGCAGGCGTGGATGCAAGGTTAACCACCACCAAATCCGCCTCTGCCCCTACTGCGATGTTGCCAATCTGATGCTCGGCCCGCAAAGCGCGGGCTGATCCTTGGGTGGCCAGCCACCATAGCTGCGATGGATGCAGCGCTTGGCCACGCAACTGGGCCACCTCGTAAGACGCAGCCATGGTGCGCAGCATGGAAAATGACGACCCGCCGCCGGTATCTGTCGCCAGCCCAACCCGCAGGCTTTGGGCAAGCCCCATGTCAAACAGCCCCGATCCGATAAAAGTATTCGAGGTCGGGCAATGCACCACACTCGCCCCCGCCTGGGCCAGCCGCGCTTTTTCGTGGGGGGTCAGGTGGATCGCATGGCCGTACACCGCCCCTTCGCGCAGAAGGCCATGGGCTTCGTAGGTGTCCAGATAGTCGCGCGATTGGGGGAACAGGTCTTTGACCCAAGCGATTTCGTCGGTCTGCTCGGAGAGGTGGGTCTGCATCAGGCAATCGGGGTTCTCGGCCCACAGCGCCCCCATGGCGGCCAGTTGTTCTGGGGTTGAGGTCGGCGAAAAGCGCGGGGTGATGACGTAAGACAGACGCTCGCGGCCATGCCATTTGGCAAGCAGGGCTTTGCTGTCATCATAAGCGCTTTGGGCCGTATCGCGCAGACCCTCGGGCGCGTTGCGATCCATGCAGGTTTTGCCGGCAAAGGCGCGCAGACCGCGCGCCTGCGCCTGTTCAAAGAACGCATCGACCGAGGCCGGATGGATCGTGGCATAAGAACACATCGATGTTGTGCCATGTGCTAAGGCCAGATCGAAATAGCGCGCGGCAACCTCTGCCGCATAGGCGGGGTCGGCAAAGCGCATCTCTTCGGGGAAGGTGTATTGGTTCAGCCAGTCAATCAACCGCTTGCCCCATGACGCGATGATGGCCGTTTGCGGATAATGCACATGCGCATCCACAAAGCCTGCCGAGATCAGGTGTTGGCCGTAGTCTGTTACCCGCGCTTGGGGGAAGGTGGCGCGCAAACTGGCCGCGGAACCCACAGCGGCAATGCGGCCTTGGTCAACCACGACCGCCTCGTTCACCCGCGCCGCTTTTGGCCCAAGCCCAAAGGGGTCGCCGTTAAACGACAAAACCTGCCCCAGCAATAGATCAGCCATAGATCACCTTTTCTTTTGCGCCAAAGTTTAAGGCCTTTCCGCGCAGCGGTAAATTTCCCCAATGCGGTGCTTTGGCAGAAACAGCTTAGCCCCAAGCCGTTGGAATGCCAAAGGCCGTCGGGCATAAAGGGGCGGACAGGGTGGGGTATTTGGTGTATCTGGCCCCAAAACAGGGGGAATGACCATGAGCGATCCCAAAGCCGCCGCCCGCACAGCAGCCTTTGCGCGGCGCAAAGCCGCCTTTGCGGCAGGGCAGGGCCAAGCGGCAGAGCTTTTGGCCGATGTCTTAAGCGCGCATGCTGGCAAAGTGTTGGCAGGCTATATGCCGATGCGCACCGAGATTGACCCTCTGCCCGCCATGGCCGCCCATCAGGGTTTGGTCGGCGTGCCGGTGATCATGGCCGCCGCAACCCCGCTGAAATTTCGCGAATGGGCGCCGGGTGTGGCAATGATAGCGGGCGATTTTGGCGCGCTGATCCCCGCCGAAGGGGCGTGGGTTACCCCGCAGGTGGTGATCGTGCCGCTGTTGGCCTTTGATGCGCGCGGATATCGCCTGGGCTATGGCGGGGGCTTTTACGACCGCACGCTGCAAGGCCTGCGCGCCAAGGGCCCTGTCTTGGCAATAGGATTTGCCTTTGCCGCCCAAGAGGTTGACGCAGTGCCCACGGATGCGTTCGACCAAAAGCTGGATATGGTCGTCACGGAAAAGGGCCTGCACCACTTTGCCTGACGCCCCGTCCGATCAGGGGTGTTGGGTCGTGAACCCCGATATCCGCGCCCCTGCCTGTTCGACAATCGACAGGGATAATCCGTTCAAAAACCCGCCGATCGAGGTGACAAAGACCACCCCGACCCCCAGCGCGATTGCGGCCAAGACAACCCAATCAACTTGGGTGGCGCTGGTTTGGGCTTTGCTGACGGCTTTGGTTAGAAATGTTGTTTTCATCACACCAATCCTTTTAAGCCAAAAACGGGTCTGTTGGCCCGAAATTCGGGCCCATTTCGGCAAGACCCGTGAAAGAAATAAGCCAAACGCTCCGACTGTTTTGGCCGTGACACCTGATTCGTAAGGATGGTTTGTGGCAAGATTAAGGCCAAGCCCTTCTGGGGCTTGGCCTAAGATCGTTTTTCTTTCGAATCAGGCTGAAAAAAGCCTTTGCCCTCAACCCTTTGCCTTTAGCCTACGATCCGCGCCTCGGTTGCGGCGCGCAAATCGGCTTCGCTGACGCCGTCAGCCAATTCGACAATCTTCAACCCGCCCGCCACCACATCCAGCACGCCCAGATTGGTGATGATGCGGTTGACGACGGCCTTGCCGGTCAAAGGCAAGGTGCAATTGCGCAACACCTTGGACTCGCCGTGTTTAGAGGTGTGGTCCATCACCACCACCACACGGCCCACACCCGCCACCAGATCCATCGCCCCGCCCATGCCCTTGACCAGTTTGCCCGGGATCATCCAGTTGGCCAGATCGCCGGTCTCGCTGACCTCCATCGCGCCCAAGATCGCCATGGCGATCTTGCCGCCGCGGATCATGGCGAAAGATTGGGCCGAATCGAAATAGGCGGTTTGCGGCAGTTCGGTGATGGTTTGCTTGCCTGCGTTGATCAGATCGGGGTCTTCGTCGCCCTCAATGGGAAAGGGCCCCATGCCCAGCATGCCGTTTTCTGATTGCAGGGTCACGTTTACCCCCGCAGGGATATAGTTTGACACAAGTGTCGGAATGCCAATGCCAAGATTGACATAAGTGCCATCGCGCAGTTCCAAAGCAGCGCGGGCGGCGATTTGGTTGCGATCCCAGCCTTTTATCGCGTCAGCCATCAGACAAATTCCTTCTTGCGCGTGGTGCGGTTTTCGATGCGCTTTTCGTGCGGGCCTTTGATCAGGCGGTGCACATAAATGCCCGGCAGGTGGATCAAGTCGGGGTCAAGGCTGCCCAATGGGACAATCTCTTCAACCTCAGCCACGCAGATTTTGCCAGCGGTCGCCGCAGGCGGGTTAAAGTTGCGCGCGGTTTTGCGAAAGACCAAGTTGCCCGACGGGTCAGCCTTCCACGCTTTCACAATCGACAGATCCGCCACGATGCCGCGTTCCAGAATATAGGTCTGGCCGTTGAAATCCTTATGCTCTTTGCCCTCGGCAATCACCGTGCCCACGCCGGTTTTGGTGTAAAAGCCCGGGATCCCCGCACCGCCTGCACGCAAACGCTCGGCCAAGGTGCCTTGGGGGGTGAATTCCAGTTCCAACTCGCCGCTGAGATACTGGCGCATGAATTCGGCGTTTTCGCCGACATAGGACGAGATCATCTTCTTGACCTGACGCGTGGCCAACAGCACGCCCAATCCAAAGCCATCCACCCCCGCATTGTTGGACGCGATGGTCAGGTCTTTGGTGCCGACATCCTTGATCGCTGCAATCAGCAGCTCAGGAATGCCGCACAGTCCAAACCCGCCGCTGGCGATGGTCATGCCGTCAAACAACAGCCCCTCCAGCGCTGCCGACGCACTGGCATATTCCTTATTCATCGCATCCCTCCCGTACATTCTGGGTCGCACCAAACCGCGCCGCGCCAGCTTAGTCAATGCCGCGTTGCGGCGAATTGCGGGTCGAACTGGCGAAAGCTGTGCGCCAAGCCTTTACCCCACCCGCGCGATTGAGATAGTGTAGCCGCGCCGCCCGCGTGGTGAAATGGTAGACACAGGAGACTTAAAATCTCTAGGCCGAACGGCCGTGCCGGTTCAAGTCCGGCCGCGGGCACCAAGAAATTCAAAGAATTATTGTGATGAATTCTGCGCGATGTGGCGCGTTTTCGTCGCGTTTGGGGGGGCATCGCTGACACGTTTCGTCTGCACCGATCATCGTAGCCAAACCTGATTTTGAAGTCTATCTTTCCGCAAAACGGTCAGGAGTTGCTTATGGATGATCTGCATCTCGGCACGCGCAACAAGCGCGGCGATTGGGCGCCAAAGCGGGCACTTCAGATTTCACCCTTGTTCACATTTCCGCCCAACCCGATCAAGATTTTGAAATGGCTGCCCGGCTATCTGCTGCCGTGGAATGTGCTGTTTATGGCCTCGGCTGTGGTGTTTTGGCACTTTTTGCTGCCCGATGTGACCACGATGCAGCATTTGGCTTGGGGCTGGGTTTTGCAGATTTTGGCGATCAACATGGCCGCGATCTTTGTGTTTTACGCGATCTTCGAGCTGCGCTTGTATGTTCTGCGCCGTCAGGGGACGCGGTTTAAATACAACGCCAAGTTCCCCGATGACACCAAAAGCGCTGTTTTCCTGTTCAAGAGGCAATCGTTGGACAGTCTGGTGTGGTGCTTTGGCTTTGGCGTGCCGATTTGGACGGCCTATCAGGTCGGCGTCTTTTGGGCCTTTGCCAATGGCTATGTGCCTTGGGTCAGCTTTGCCAGCAATCTGTGGTATCTGCTGGCCTTGGGCTTTGTACTGCCCATCTGGCACGAGCTGCATTTTTTCTGCATTCACCGCCTGATCCACACGCCGTTTTTGTACAAATGGGTGCATTCGGTGCATCACAACTCGGTCAACCCGTCGCCGTTTTCCTCGCTTGCGATGCATCCGGTGGAGCATGTCTTGTATTTCTCGTCGGTGCTGTTGCATCTGATCATCCCCTCTAATCCCATTCTGGCGCTGTATCAGATGCATTTCGCGGGGTTTGGCGCCATGGTCGGCCATATCGGCTATGACAAGATCGAGGTGGGGCAGGGTGGGTTTGATACGCACGCCTATTCCCACTACCTGCACCACAAGTATTTCGAGGTGAACTACGGCGACGGCCTGATGCCTTTAGACAAGCTCTTTGGCACGTGGCACGACGGCACCCCCGCCGCCGAAGAGCAGATGCAGGCACGATTCAACCGGCGCGTGGCCCGCCTGAACCGCACCTGACAGGTCCCGTGTGCCTGTCAGTCGTCTTGCAAGACCCCTGAAATCAGCGCCAGCTTTTGCGGCAGCAAAGCGGCATCGCCGCGCGACTCGATGTTCAGTCGCACCAAGGGTTCAGTATTCGATGCGCGCAGGTTCATACGCCAATCGCCAAAAGACAGGCTCAGCCCGTCGGTTTCATCAACCGTTTGGGCCAAGGGCTCAAAGACCTCGCGCACCCGCGCCATGGCACGGGCGGGGCTTTTGAGGCGAAAGTTGATCTCTCCCGATGATGGAAACGCCGCTTTGCGCCCCGCGACAAGGTCCGCCAAAGCGCCTTGGCGGCTGACCAGTTCGCAGATCAGCAAAAACGGGATCATTCCGGAATCGCAATAAGCAAAGTCGCGGAAATAGTGGTGGGCCGACATCTCGCCGCCATAGACAGCGCCCGTGTCGCGCATCACCTGTTTGACAAAGGCGTGGCCCGTGCGCGACTGCACCGCCACCCCGCCTTGGGTGGCCACAATGTCTTGGGTGTTCCACACCACGCGCGGGTCGTGCACAATCCGCGCGCCGCCTTCTTTGGCCAGAAACACCGCCGCCAAAAGGCCCACAATATACTCGCCGTCCACAAAGGCGCCGGTGTGGTCAAAAAAGAAGCAGCGGTCAAAGTCGCCGTCCCATGCCACGCCCAGATCGGCCCCACTCGCCAGCACCGCCGCTGCCGTCACGGGGCGGTTTTCCATCAGAAGGGGGTTAGGGATGCCGTTGGGAAAGGTGCCGTCGGGGTCGTGGTGCATGCGCACAAAGCGCAGGGGCGCGCCGCGTTCGGCCAACCCTTCCGCCAGCGCGTCAAAGGTTGGGCCTGCCGTGCCGTTGCCTGCGTTGACCAGCACCGTCAGCGGGCGAAGGGCGGCGATATCGACAAACGACAGCACCGTCGCCACATAGGCCGCGCGCGCCTCCACCGCGACATCGACCCTTTGGCCGCCCGTCTTGGCGGGACCAAACGCATCCGCCTCGGCCAAGGCGCGGATCGCGGACAGCCCCCTTGCCCCATCCAACGGCGCCGATCCTTTGCGCACCATTTTCATGCCGTTGTAATCAATCGGATTGTGCGAGGCTGTCACCACAATCCCGCCATCCGCGCCGAAATGCGATGTGGCGTGGTACATTTCTTCGGTGCCCGACAGGCCCAGCTCCAGCACCTGAACCCCTTCGGCCAGCAGCGCTTGAGTTACCGCCCCCGCCAATTCTGCTGATGACGCCCTGCAATCGCGCCCCACCACCAACACCTTTGCCCCCAAGGCCCGCGCAAAGCCGCGCCCGATGCGAAAGGCAATCTGGGCATCAAGGTCAACGCCCAAACGGCCACGGATGTCGTAAGAGGTGAAACAGGTCAGGGTCATCGCAAAGCCTTTGTTTGGGGGTAAATCATGCGGCCCGTCGTGGCGTTCTTCAAGGGCCAAAGCGGCGGGCAAAAGCCTTGACGCGATTTCGTATGCTTCGTAAACAAACTCCATCAGCGGAGGACGTCATGGCCATCAAGAAAGAACAGCGCCTTTTAGGGGTGGGGATTTTGGGCTGCGGCCCCATCTCGCAATTTGGCCATCTGGAATCGGTGCAAAAGGCCCGCAACACCGCACTGCGCGCCGTGTGCGATGCGGATGAGGGTTTGGCCCATCGGTTCGGGGCCTTTTACGACGCCAGTGCCATCTATCTGGACTACGACGCCATGCTGGCCGATGACACGGTGGAAGCTGTTATCATCGCCACATCTGACGCTTTCCACGTCCCCGCCGCGATCCGCGCTTTGCAGGCGGGAAAGCATGTGTTTTGCGAAAAGCCCATCGGATTGTCGGTGGAAGAGGTGTTAGGCCTGCAAAAGGTCGTCGAGGCCACGGGCAAAGTCTGCCAAGTGGGCCATATGCTGCGGTTTGATCCGGGCATCCAGTCGGCCAAAGACTTTCTGACCGACGAGATGGGCGAGATTTTGGCGCTTAAAGCGTGGTATTGCGATTCCACCGCGCGTTACACCAACACTGATGCCATCCAGCCCGTGCCGCGCACCGGCACGCGGGCGATCAAGCCCTCTGAAAACCCCAAGGCCAACCTGCGCCGGTATAACATGCTGGCCCATGGGTGCCATCTGTTGGATCTTGCCCGATATCTGTCCGGCCCGATTGTCGAGGTGCACGCCCGCCACCGCGAGAAATACGGGGCCATGTCGTGGTTTATTGATGTCGAGTTTGAAAACCGCGCCTTGGGCCATTTGGACCTAACTTTGGCTGTGCGGATGGATTGGCATGAGGGCTTCCAGATCTACGGCCAGAACGGGTCGATCAAGGCCAATATCTTGAACCCATGGTATTACCGCGCGGCCGAGGTGGATATTTTCCGCGAGGCCGACGCCTCGACCCACCGCGTGCTGGGGGCGGATGGGCATTTTTACCGCCGCCAGTTGGAAGGGTTTGGCGATGTGATCTTGAAAGGCGCGCCCATGACGGGGGCGTCGATCGTCGACGGGCTGGAATCGGTACGCGCGATGGTGGCGGTGATGCGATCCGCCGAAACAGGGCAGCCGGTGAAGCTGGCCGATGCCACGGGGCCGGTATGACCCCCGCCATCTTTTCGCGCACCTATCCCCTGACCACGGCCGAGGCGACCTTTGCCGCTGTCAAAGCCGATGGCTTTGGCGCGGTGCAGTTTAACCTGTCAAACCTCGGCCTGCCGCCGGTGCCCGAAACTGCGGCTGAGGGGCTTGAAGCAGTCCGCCATCAGGCCGCCAAGGCGGGTGTTGCGATCAGCGCCCTATCGGGGACGTGGAACATGGCCCATCCTGATCCGGCCTACCGCGCCACGATGCGGGGCCGCTTTGAATGGGTGCTGCAAGCCGCCCAAAGCTTGGGCGCGCCCATTGTCACCCTGTGCACCGGATCACGCGATGCCGGCAATATGTGGGCGCATCATGCGCAAAACACCTCTGCCGCCGCTTGGGCCGAAATGGCCGAAGAGCTGTCGCACGCCCTTGACCGCGCCGCCCACTACGGCTTGCGCTTAGGGATAGAACCTGAACCTGCCAATATCATCTGCGACGCCTTTGCCGCCCGCCGGATATTGGACCAGTTGCAAGCCCCGCATCTGGGCATTGTGCTGGATGCCGCCAACCTGATCGCGCCGGAACAGGCGGTGAACCAGCAATTCATATTGGATCAGGCGCTAGATCTGCTGGGGGCAGACCTTCTGCTTGCCCATGCCAAAGACCACGATACCACAGGCCGCGTGGTGCCCCCCGGCGATGGCATCATCGACCTGCCCGCCTTTGTCGCAGGGTTGCGCCAAGCCGGCTATGACGGCCCGCTGATCGGCCACGGGTTTGACATGGCCCAAGCCCCGCGTGCTGCAACGGTGCTGCAAGACCTGTGCCGCGCATGAGGGCGACGTTTCAAACCCCCGACGGCTGCCATTTGGCCTACGAAGTGGCAGGCCAAGGCCCCGCTGTCTTGTGGCAGCACGGCCTTGGGGCCACCTCCGCCCAGCCAGCCGAGGTTTTCCCCGACGGCTTCACCCGCATCACCCTGTTGTGCCGCGGTCATGACGGTTCTGACCTTGGCGACCCCGCGCGCCTGTCTATCGCACAGTTTGCCGCCGACGCGCTGGCGTTGATGGACCATCTGGGCTTGCAATCCCTGCCGATGGGCGGGATTTCCCTCGGCGCAGCCATAGCCTTGCGGCTGGCGGTCACTCATCCAGACCGCGTGCAGGCGTTGATCCTCGCCCGCCCCGCTTGGGTCGATTACCCCGCCCCGCGAACGATGCAATCTTATGCCGAAGTCGCCCGCCTTCTGGCCGGCCATGGCGAGATCGGGCGGGCCTTGTTTCAATCTGGGCAAATCTACCGCGATCTTGGCCTTGCCTCGCCCGACAATGCCGCCTCGCTGGTCAGTTTTTTCACCCGCCCGCAGCCTGACACCACGGTGGCGCTGCTGCAAACCATCCCGCAGGATGGGCCAGGGGTGACACGCGATCAAATTGGCGCGCTGCACCTGCCGACACTCGTGCTGACCACGGGGCAGGATTATGTCCACCCCGCCGCTTACGGCGCGGAATTGGCCAAGCTTATACCCCATGCCATCTTGACCGACCTGCCCGCCAAGGGCCAAGACAAGCCCGCCCATGTGGCCGCCTTTCGCGCCGCCCTGTTGCAGTTTTTGGGCGGATTGGCGTGACCACCACCCGCCTGCTGCGCCGGATGCATGCGCGCCACTGCTTGCGCCTGCTGCAAGGCGGGCAAACCCTAAGCCGTGCCGATATGGCGCGGGTCTTGGGCGTGACCCGTGCGACGATCGGCTATGCCGTGGCCGAGCTGACCGCTGCCGGCCTTGTGCTGGAAACGCCCGCCCCCGCGCCCACCCGACTTGGCCGCCCCGGCGTGGCCTTGCGGCTGAACCCGCAAGGCGCGCTGTTTATCGGGATCGAGATGGACACCCGCGCCATTTCCGGTGTGCTGTTAGACCTGAACATGCAGGTCGTGGCCCGCAAGGTTGACCCCACGGGCGATGCCTTCCACGACCCGCAGGCCATGCTGTCCCGCCTGATGACTGTGGCGCAAGGTTTGGCCGCCCAAACCGACCCCGCGCGCCTGATCGGCCTTGGCGTGGCCGTTCCGGGCTTGGTTGGGCGGCAGGGCCAAGTGGTCAACGCGCCGCTGTTAGGCTGGCGCGACTTTGCATTGCAGGCGAACTTGCAGCGCCTTGCCCCCGCCGATTGGCAAATCGACGTCTGCAACGATGCTTTCGCCTTTGCCAGCGCCGAACGTGCCGCCGAGGCTGAACCGCAAAGCCTGCTCATGGTGCTTTTGGCCGAAGGTGTGGGTTCAGCCTATCTGGACGAGGGCCGTATGATCAGCGGCGCGCATGGATTTGCGGGGGAATTGGGGCATATGATCGTCTCGGTCCGCGGCAGGGCAGGGCCGCTAGAAGCGATGGCGGGGGCGGCAGGGTTCCCTCACGCGATGCGCGCGGGCATGTCGGTGGCGCAAGGGGTGGCAACACTCCTTGCCTCGCTGAACACCCCCCAAACCCAAGCCGCGCTTGATCTTTGGACCGAAGCCTTGGCCATAGGCCTTGCCAACGCCGCCCATCTGCTAGACCCAGACCGGATCGTCCTGGGCGGGCCCTTGTCAGCGCTTTATCCCCATGTGGCGGACAGGCTGAAAGACAGGCTTGCAGCCCTGATGCTGCAAGGCCATGCGACCCCCAGCCTGCATCTGGCACGCTACGGCGACGAAGGGGCCGCCATCGGTGCCGCCGCCCGCCTGCGCGCGCGGATGTTCGCTCTGCCCGACTTGCGTGACCCAAGCCCCAAGCCCATCGCACCATCGCCCCTTTCCCCAGACCGCGCGGCGTGCCAAACACAGGCATCCCCGCCGCTTGCGACCCTTTCCAAAGGACATCTTGATGACCAGCAAACTTGACCAACTCAACGCCATGACCGTTGTTGTGGCCGACACAGGCGACATCGACGCGGTGCGCCGCTTGGCCCCGCAAGACTGCACCACCAATCCCTCGCTGGTGCTGAAAGCCATGCAAGGCGCTGCCATGCAGGACATATTCACCCAAACCATTGCGCGGCGCAAAGGCCAAAGCAACGCCGTGGCAGCCATTGTCCAAGACCTGACGGTGGGCTTGGGCGCCGAACTTGCCGCCATCGTTCCGGGCCGTGTGTCAACCGAGGTTGATGCGCGGTTGTCGTTTGACAAAGACGCCTCGATCGCCAAGGCCCGCGCCTTGATTGACGCCTATGCCAAGCTGGGCGTCGGGCGTGATCGCATCCTGATCAAACTCGCCGCCACTTGGGAAGGCATCCAAGCCGCCCGCGCGCTGGAGCGCGAGGGGATCCAGTGCAACCTGACGCTGCTGTTTTCCATGGCCCAAGCCAAGGCCTGCGCCGATGCAGGGGTCTTTCTGATCTCGCCCTTCGTGGGGCGCATCACCGACTGGTATTCCAAAGCCACAGGCCAGACCTACACGGCAGAGGAAGACCCCGGCGTTCTGTCTGTCCGCCGCATCTATGATCATTACAAATCCCACGGCATCGCGACGGTTGTGATGGGCGCATCCTTCCGCAACCCCGGCCAGATTGAAGCCTTGGCAGGCTGCGACCGCCTGACGATCTCGCCCGACCTGATCGCCAAACTCGCCGCCGACCAAGGCCCGCTGACCCGCAAGCTGACCGCAGGGGCTGCAACGGGCACCGCTGCCCCCACGTCTGAAGCCGATTTCCGCTGGTCCCATAACGAAGACGCTATGGCCACCGAAAAACTGGCCGAAGGCATCCGCAACTTCCACATCGACGCACTAAAGCTGGAAGCTTTGGTCGCAGCGCAACTTTAACTTTCCCCAAAGGCACGACCCATGGCAAAACCTGACGCAAACTGGCTGGAAAGCCTTCCCAAGACCCGCCTCATCGCTGAGTTTTCCTTGTGGAGCGCCGATTTGGCCGCCCTGCGCGCCGATCTGGCACGGGTGGAACCGCATGTCGACATGCTGCACATTGACGTGTCCGACGGGCATTTCACCGCTGCCTTGCTGTTCTTTCCCGACCAGATCGCCGCCCTGCGCAAAGCCACCGCCAAGCCGATGCATGTACATTTGATGGTGACAGGGGCGGTGCTGCTGTCGCAGATCGAGCAGTTCGCCGAAGCGGGGGCGGATCTGATCTCGATCCACGCCGAAACTGACCCCGCCATCTTGCGCCAAGCCTTCGCGCGCATCGCGGATTTGGGTGTGAAAGCGGGACTGGTGATGCAGTTGGAAACCCCCGTGGCACAGTCCGCCCCTTGGCTGGATCAGGTGGCGATGCTGACGCTTGTCTCTACCCCCATCGGCATCAAAGGCGTGCAACCTGACGAGACAACCTACCTGCGGCTGGCCGAAGCCCGCGCTTTGCTGAACGCCAAAGCCCCGCAGGTGATCTTGGCGGCAGATGGCGGCATTCGCGAACACACCGTGCCGCGCATGCGGGCCGAGGGGGCGCAGACCGTGGTTCTAGGCTCGCTCGCTTTTAACGCGC
Organism: uncultured Rhodobacterales bacterium; assembly: GCA_903845215.1. Taxonomy (GTDB): domain Bacteria; phylum Pseudomonadota; class Alphaproteobacteria; order Rhodobacterales; family Rhodobacteraceae; genus Stagnihabitans. The sequence goes on from CAIMWI010000035.1 coordinate 62,081, forward strand.
CGGATCTGGGCGCGCGGATGGCTTGGCTGGCGGCGCTGTAATGTCCGATCTGGCGCTGGCGATTGATCTTGGCGGCACCCAGATTAGGGTGGGTCTGGTCGACGCCTTGGGCCAGATCGTCGCGCAACGCGCCACCGCCACCCGCGCCATGGCGGGGCCTGCGGTGGTGGTGGATCAAATCGCCGACCTCTGCGCGCAGGTGGTGGATGGCACCCAAGTGAAAGGGGCTGCCATCTGCGCCCCGGGCCCGCTGGATACCATCACTGGGCGGGTTTTTGGCGTGCAAACCCTCAAAGGGTTTGAAGATTTCCCCTTGCGCGATGCGCTAAGCCAAAGCCTGTCCCTGTCCGTGCAGGTGGAAAATGACGGCATCGCCGGCGCTGTGGCAGAGCTATGCTATGGGGCAGGGCGCAGCTACCGCGACTTTGTCTATATCACCATCTCTACCGGCATCGGCGGCGGCATTATCGCCGATGGCCGCCCGCTGCGCGGGCGGCGCGGTATGGCGGGGCATCTGGGCCATATGTTCTTTCACCGCGACTGGCCGCGTTATGCGGGTGCCCATATGCCATGCTTTGAAGACTGGGGCGCAGGCCCCGCTTTGGCGCACCGCGCTATGGCTAAGGCGCAACTTAACCCCACCTCAACCCTGCATGGCCGTCCGATAGACGCCCGCGCCGTCTATGACGCAGCAGCGCAAGGCGACACCTTGGCCCAAACCCTTGTGCACGACGAGGCCACGCTTTTGGGCATCGGCTGTGCGACGTTGACACATATCCTCTCCCCCCAAGCGATCATCTTCGGCGGCGGGATGAGCCAAGCCTTCGACCAACTGGCTCCTGTGATGCACGCCACCCTGACCACCCACCTCAAACCCGGATTTGACGGCGTGGCCCTGCACCGCGCCCAGTTGGGCACGACCTCTAGCCTCATCGGCGCGGCGGCATTGGTCTTTCACCCTCATCTGGCGGCGGGTGGCTGATTTTTCGCAGAAAAATCGTGAATTCCCTCGCGACCACCAAAGGGCTACACTAACCTTTCAGGCGCGCCTCTGCGCCAGCAGGAGAATGACATGGCCAAGGGCATGAACAAACGCAAAGAAGTCAAAAAACCCAAGAAAGAGGCGGCCAAGGCCACAACCTCGATCGCGGTGGCAAGTTCTAAGGGCGGGCTGAATGTGAACAAGCCCAAAGAATAACGCGCAACGGGGGGCTCAACCGCCCTCCCGCACCGCCTCCATCGCGACATAAGTTGATGTGCCCGCCACATGCGGCAGGGCAGAGATTTGTTCAGCCAAAACCCGCCGATAGGCCTGAATATCGGCGGTGCGCACCTTAAGCAGATAGTCAAACCGGCTGGCGATCATGTGGCATTCTTCGACCTCGCGCACCAAAAGCACGGCGCGGTTAAAGGCCTGCAAGGCCGCTTCGCGCGTGTCAGACAGGCGCACTTCGACAAAGGCCACATGGGCTTGGCCGGTCTTCACCCTGTCCAACCGCGCGCTATAGCCGCGGATCACCCCTAAGCTTTCCAGCCGTTTGATGCGCGCCTGCGTGGGCGATTTTGACAGGCCGATCTTGGCCGCCAAGGCCGTCGCGCTGATGCGCCCGTCCGTTTCCAGCACCGACAAGATGGCCTGATCGAACGGGTCCAACGGGTCAATCGGCATGGTCTTTCCCTTTATTCAGGTCAATCGCCTGCCAAACCCCCTCACTTCAGGGCGAAAGCGCAGCGCTTTGATGATAAACTGGCCCAAAGCAAAGGGAAAGCCAGATGACACCTTGGGACACGATCCAACACGCAGCCCTCGCCGACGAAGCCCAGCTTGTCGCCCAAAACCTGACCATCGCCGCCCTTGATCCGGCCGCACGCGCGGCGATCTCGGCGCATGGGGCAGATTTGGTCAATCAAATTCGCGCCTCAGCAAAGCCTGGCTTGATGGAAGTGTTCTTGGCCGAATACGGACTGTCGACCGACGAGGGCGTCGCCTTGATGTGTCTGGCCGAAGCGTTGCTGCGCGTGCCGGATGCGCCCACGATGGATGCCCTGATCGAAGACAAAATCGCCCCCGCCGATTGGGGCCGTCACTTGGGGCGCTCGGCCTCTAGCCTTGTGAACGCCTCAACTTGGGCGCTGATGCTGACCGGCAAGGTGCTGGAAGAGCGCGAGCCGGGTGTTGTGGGCCATCTGCGCGCCGCCCTGCGCCGTTTGGGCGAACCTGTGATCCGCACCG
>CAIMWI010000036.1 GCA_903845215.1 uncultured Rhodobacterales bacterium
GGCGGCCCCCTGTCTGCCGCCGTGATCGAAGGGCGGCGGGCTTTTCTTTTGACTGATGCGGGGCGTGTGGCGCTTACCCCTGCATAATCAGCGCATCATGGCGCGGTACGACACTGCGCTGTACAGCGTGGCCAGCCCTGCCATCCCAGCCACCAGCCAGAAAAAGCCACGGCTGCCCAAAGCATCCATGAACTGCGTGTAAAACAGCGGCGAGACAATCGCCCCCACCAGCCCCACGGCAAGGATCACCGGAGACACCCGCGGGTCAGCCCCCATCTTGCGCGTGGCCGTGACATATTCGCCCTGAAAGAACAGCCCCGCCGAAATGCCCAAGGGCGGAAAGAACAGCACGGGGCTGATCATGGCCGCGCCCAACGCGCACAGCGCGGCCCAGCCCATCGCAAAAACCAAAATCCCGAAATCGGCAAAGCGGTGCGCGACCAACACCAGCACAATCCGCGCCGCCAAAGCCGCCACAAAGAACAGCGACAACAGCTCGGCCGCGCGCGGCGCAGTTAGCCCCGCGCGGATCAGGGCAGTGGGGCCAAGACCGACCAAGCTCGCCTCGATACCAATCGACACAAGGGCCAAGCCCAAGATCGGCAGATGCAGCTTAAAGCCGCGACCTGTGGCGTGTTGGGGCAATCCCGTCAGGCCAACTGACCCGGAAAAGGCCCAAGCAATCGCCGACAGCACCGCCATGGTCAAAAACACCGGCGTCAGGCTGGCTCCGATCAGCGTAAATCCATAAGGTGCCACAATCGCGCCAAAGGAATAGAGCGCATTCAGCATCCCGATGCGCGCAGCACCCTGCGCCCCGAAGGCATGCAAGACCCGTGCATTAAACAGCGCCGCAATCGCCCCGTAGCCGACCCCAAAGATCAATGCGCCCAACAGCGCCACCCAAAAGGCCGGGGCCAAGGCCAAAAGCAGCGCCCCCACCCCCACCAACAGCAAGGGCGGGCGTGGTTCGATCTGTGCACCCCTGAAATACATCGCCAAAACGCCGGTCAAACAGCCAATCCACAAGGTAGACACCAGCAGCCCCGAGGTCGCTGTGGAGATATGGAACATCTGCTCATAAACCGGCACCGCAGGCCCCAGAATGGCAGAGCCCGCACCGACGATGAACAAGGTCAACAGGCCCGACAGGAAAAGGATGGTTTTGGGCTGGGCGGGCATGGGGATCATCCTGCAATATGGCCCCCACGGGCTATCCGCCCTACGGCCCAAGGTCAACCGCGCCTTAGCGCAACCGCACGCGGGTGCGGGCAGACCGCCCCTCGGCATCTATCACCGACAGGGTGATAAAGCCGCGCCCAAGGGCGGGCAGCATGGCCGTGGCCTCGGTTTGCGCGGTTATCACCGGGGCACCATCGGCGAGCCATGTGAACGGGGCCGTGCCGCCCGCGACTTGCACCATCAGCCCTTCGGGCAACAGCTCCACCTCGGCCCCGTCGGGGGGAAAGGCCACCTCTGGCGAGGAAGCATCGGCGGCAAAGGCCGCTTGACGGCTGCGAAAATGTCGCAAGGGTTGGGGCAGTTGCGCGTTGGCCAGCATCAGCGCTTGGGGTGGCGGGGCGGGTTGCGGGTCAAGCGCGGGTTTCAGGCGGGCAAAGGCTTCGAACAATACGGGCGCTGCCAGATCAGCGCCAAAGGCCCCCGGCACCGGCGTGCCGTCCGCCCGCCCCATCCAGACGCCGATGACATGTTTGCCGTCAAACCCGATGGCCCAAGCATCGCGGTGCCCGTAAGACGTGCCTGTCTTATAAGCCAGCCGGTTCGACGGTGCGCCGGGCGGCGGGGCAAGCCCTGCCAGAATATCGCCCACCTCCCAAGCCGCCACCGGCGTCATCACCCGCTGGCCTTCAACTTTAGGCGCATCCAATCGGTGCGTCAGCGGCTGCACCACGCCGCCGCGTGCGATGGCGGCGTAAAGCTGCACCATATCCTCTAGCGTCACACCAATCCCGCCCAGCGCCACGGCCAGCCCCGGTTGGCCCATGGGCAAAGCGCTCTTCATCTGCGCGCGGTCCATCGCTTGCAGCAGCTTTGCCGGCCCCAGCGCATCGGTCAGTGCCACCACCGGAATGTTCAGCGAAAGTTGCAGCGCATCGCGCACGCGGATCTTGCCGCGAAACTGGCTGTCAAAATTCTGCGGGCGGTAGCCGTTAAAATCGGTCGGCCTGTCGTCGATCAGCGTTTCGGGATGGGCCAGCCCTTCATCAAACGCCAGCCCATAGATCAAAGGCTTCAGCGTCGACCCCGGAGAGCGCAGCGTCGTTGTCATATCGACAAAGCCCAGCCTATCGCCCCCTTGATACCCCGCCGACCCGACCGAGGCTAAGACTTCACCCGTACCATGATCTGCCACCACAATGGCCACCTGCAACCGCGCACCCATGCCCTGCACCGCCAAAGAGGCCAGGTTTTCCAGCGCGGTTTGCAGGCCCTTGTCCAGTGTGGTCACATGGCGGCCGGCTTGGGGTTCTTCGGCCAGAACCCTGTCTGACAGATGCGGGGCCAAGGTGGGAAAGGCGGCGCGGCGGGTGGTTACGGCCTCACTAGCTGCCGCTTGGGCCTGATCGGTATCGATCAATCCGTCAGATCTGGCGCGGTTTAGCACGCGGTCACGGGCGGCTTTGGCAAGGTCGCTGCGATCGGGCCTGCGGGTTTCGGGGCTTTGGGGAATGGCGACCAGCAAAGCCGCCTCGGCCGGCGTCAGGCGGCGGGGTTCTTTGCCGAAATAGGCAAGCGATGCCGCGCGGATGCCTTCGACATTGCCGCCGTAAGGGGCCAGCAGCAGATAAAGCTGCAAAATCTGGTCCTTGGTCAGATGCCGTTCCAAGGCCAAAGCCAGCCGGATTTGACGCAGCTTGCCCGCCACCCGCCCCGTGCCCGACCCTTCCAACACCCGCGCCACCTGCATGGTCAGGGTTGACCCGCCCGAAACGACATGCCCGTTCCACACCGCCTGCCCCAGCGCCCGCAGCAAGGCCTGCGGATCAACCCCGCCGTGCTGGTAAAAGCGCTTGTCCTCGTATTCTAAAAGCAGGGCGACAAAGAACGGGTCGACCTGATCCAGCATTACCCCCAATCGCCAGCGCCCATCCTCCACCATATAAGCGCGCAGCAAGGTGCCGTTGCGATCCAGCACCTCTTGGCTGATCGCGGGGGTTAGGGGTGGCAGATCCGTGGCATCGATCCAGCGATCCACTCCGTCGCGGGCCATAGCGGCAAGCCATAGGCCCGCCGCAGCCGCTATAAATCCCCTGGACCGCATCAGGGTGCGACTGTGACAGTGCCCGAGTCGGTATGCGCTGTCAGATCAGGGCGGTACATATCTTCAACCGAGGCCGCCGCGTGATGATAGCTTCCCGGCGACACCGCCCTTACGATATAGGCCAAGCGGAAAGGGCTGTTATCCCTGCGATCCACCGCTGCGACAAAGCGGTCTTGGCGGAATTCGGCATGGGTCGCCTCGGTCGTCAGGTTCAGGAAATCAAGGGCGGGAACCGCACCGGCGATCATGAGGTTGGGGTTGTCAATCTCATACCCTGCGGGCAGCGGGTCAGTGACCATCAGGCGCGCTTCACCGCGGCCATAGGGGGTGACTTCCAGCACGACCAGCCTTCTTTGGCCTACAGATGCGGCATCCCATTGGGCGGGCTGGCCGTCCAAAGTATAGGCGGTGCGGGTAATCGCATAGCCATTTCCGCCCGCCGTCACCGGATCGGTGGGCACGCCCAAGGCGGTCAGCGTTATGCTGGTGGCTTCACCCGCGTTTGTCACCACAACTGGATAGGTCACGGTGGCGTCTAGCACCTTGACCAGTGGGCCTGTGGCGGGTTGGCCGTCAAAGCTGATGCCGGATGCCTCCGCGCTGTCCAACACGGCATGGGTCGCCAGCAGCGACCATGTCGCCTCTTGCGTCGACAGCACGCCATCGGTGGCAATCCGACTGGTCAGCGCATCGCGGTCGATGGCGTTTGAACCCGCCTCTACCCCCAAGGCCAGCACTGCCGCAGTATCGCGCAAAGGCGTGCCGTAATCGGCGCGCAGGATTTGGTCTTCGCGGGGGGATAGACCGTCCAGCAGGGCAACAGCCTTGGCAAACATCCGGTCGGCACGGGGTTGGTCACCGTAGCTTGCCAAGGCCGCGCCAAGTTGGGCCATAGCCGTGGGCGTGGCAAAAGCGTCGCCCTTAACATCGGCATAGTAGCGCAGATCGCCCATGGCCGCAGCCCCTTCACGGGCCAGAACCATCAGCGCATAGGCCAAAGGCTCGCCACCCTCGTCGAAATCGGCGTAATAGTTGACTTGGTTGCGCAGGTTATCCAGCGCTTGCCGAAAAGCGCGGTCGGGCACCTCATACCCCTGCACTTTGGCGCGGGACAAAAAGTCGGTGACATAGGCATCCAGCCACATATCGCCTGACATGGGCATCCACAGCCCGAAGGCACCCGAGGCGTCTTGCTTGGTCAGCACATCGGCAATCGCTTGGGTTACGCGGCCTTGGATGTCATGGGCACCGGGCAGGTCCAGCGCCTGCGCCACTTGGTCAAAGTACAGCAAAGGCATGGCCTTAGAGGTGATCTGTTCGGTGCAGCCGTACGGATAGGCATCCAGCGCCGCCATCACCCCCGGCACATTCAGCCGCGCAATCGGGCCAATCGCCATCACGGCTTTTGCCGAGACGGGCGACAGCCCTGCAAAAACATTGGTGTCAAAGGTAAAGCTTTGCCCCTTGGCCAGATCAAACCGGCTGACCTGCGCGGTCACGGGGTCATTCACCTGCACCGGAAGGGCCAAGTCTTTGGTCAAAACCTTGCCATCGGGCGTGGTCAGGGTGACTTCCACCATCTGCAAGCCCAGCGCATCCGCCGTTACAGGCACCTCAACCACGGCAGAGCCCTTGTCGGTCAGCATCACGCTGTCAGGAACTTGCCCAAGGATCAGCCCTGTTGAGGTGACACTTAGCCCCATCTCGCCCGCAGGGCCACTGGCATGGACAATCTCAAGCCGCAGGCGGCTTTCATCGCCCGGTTGCAAAAAGCGCGGCAGGCTGGCGGTCACCACAACCGGATCACGCACCAGCACATCGGCGCTGGCTTGGCCCACGCCGCGTTTGCTCCACGCCACGGCCATGACTTTGACAGTGCCGTTAAAGGCGGGCAAATCAAAGCTGACGCGGGCGTAGCCGTCAGCACCCACTTGCACGGGGCCTGCGAAATTGGCCACCAGGTGTTCTGTGGGCGGCGGGGCTTGCAAGCGGGCATTGGCCCCCGCATCGCCGCCAGAGCGGACTTGACCCTGCGCGCCGTTCAGCCCGTCAATCAAGCGCCCGTACAGATCGCGAATGCCTACACCCAGCTTGCGCTGGCCGAAGTAATGCGCCTGCGGATCAGGCGGGGTGTAGCCTGTCAGGTTCAAGATGCCCGCATCCACCGCAGCCACGGTGACATAGGCCGTGTCTTCGGCGGCGACGCCATCAACCTTTACGGCAATGTTAAGCGGGCCACGCGGGGCTGTTTCAGCTGCTGTCTCAATCGTTGCGGTCAGAGCGCGCGCGCCCGGATCGATCTTGGCATAGGCCAACCCCAAGGCCCGCACCGGATTGCGGCCAGCGGCCACATCCATCGGGCGCAGCACCGAAGCCGTGACATAAGCGCCTGCGCCCCAGTCGTCGGTGACGGGCAGGGGGATCAGGTTTTCACCCTCATCCACCAGCACCTCGAAATGCGACACAATGGCATTCGACAAAACCGTGACCAAGGCCGTTCCAGCGGCCCGTGGCACGATGCGCAGCGTAGCGGTATCACCCACGGCATAGCTGGGCCTATCAAGCGACAGTTGCAGCTTGTCAGGGGTCGCCGTGACATCCGCAGGCGCATACCATCCGGCATAGAACTTGACCGAGGTCACAGCCTCGACCCCATCGCTGCGCGCCACGGAGAGTTCATATTCACCCCATGTAACAGGCGCTGCAATTTCAACCGGATTACCGCCATCAAGGGACGTGTCGCCTTGGCCCATGCGGGTGCGGTTGGTGATGGGCTGCCAATCCCAACTGCCGTTGATCTGGTACCATTGGTAATTGGTCTCGATCCGCGTCAGTGTCCAATGCACGTCCATCGAGACAGCCTCGGCGTCAGGGCCAACGCCCACCAGACCAAACCGCGCTTGGGTGTTTTCGGCCACCACATCGTCAAACATCGGCTTCACGCCAATCATCGCGGCACTTGGGGCCAAAGGCTTGGTGACCTTGCGTTCCACCGGACGCCCCGATCCCTCCGAGACGCGGGTGACAAAGACGGCTTCCAGCGGGCGCAGCGGGTCTATGACCTGCGGCAAGGCGGCATCGATCACAGCGTGGCCAAGCGCATCGGTGCGCGCACCGCCAAAGACATTGACCTGCGCATCAAAGGCGGCGTCAAACCTGCCAAAGCGATAGCCGGGCCAAGCCTGCAATCCTTCAGCCGCGCGCAAGGTCACCTCGCCCTCAACGCTTAGATCCGCCGCAGGCGCGCCAAAGAGATAGGCTGCATTAACCAAGACCTGCGGCACATCGCCCAAAGACAGCGGAACATCATCCAGACCAAGGGTCACTTCGATGCGTTCGGGCAAGAAATCTTCAACCAAGAACGACGTAGCCCTTAAGGCGGGAGCATCCAGATCGGAATAAACCGACACGCTCCACCGCCCGCGCGGCGCCGTTTCCGAAAGGGGGAAATTGAACACATGCCCCCCCGCACCCGCGTCATCGGCCAAGGCGCGGATGTATTCCACACCATCGGGCCGCGTTAGAATGCCGGTCAGCGGCAATCCCACGATGGCCGCCTGCTTGGCATCGCGCGCCAGTGCCGTGACATGCACCGTTTCGCCCACACGGTAGGCCCCCCTGTCGGTGTTTAGGAACACATCCACCGGCGGCGGGGCTTCTGCCCCCTCTACACCGCGATCAGACAGGTCAAATTCGGGATCCGTCAGGGACAAAAAGGCCTGATCCCTTTCGCCGTCGCGGGCAACAATCATCGCTGGGGCGGCACTGCCCGTGCCGCGCACAAGCCCCGCCTCAAAAAGTGCGTGGCCTTGGCCATCGGTCAAGGCCGTGCCCAGAACCTCATTGGCTACGGACAAAAGCTGCACGTCGACACCGGCTTTGGGCATGGCATCGCCCAAAGCATGGACGAACACGTTCAACCCATCTACCCCGTCCATCGTGGTCAGCCCAAGGTCTGACACGACAAACCACTGCCAGCTGGCCGCACCATAGACATCGCCATTGGGCACGGTCGCGCGCAGGGCATAGATGCCAGCGGGCTGGCCTGCGATGGCGTCGTCCAAGGGCAGGCGGGTGGTGACATCTTGGTTCATCTGGGCCCCGACCTGTGCCGTGCCCGACCAAAGCTTGCTGGCCAGTTTACTTTCGAATTCTGCCTCTTGATAGGCATACATCGGCTGGTTGAAATACTGGTCCTGCAAGGCCCGCAAGAGATTGCGGTCGGTGACTTTCCACAGTTCAAGGCTCAGCGTCGTCGTGTTCACCGTCACCACGGGAATAAAGGCCGATCCGGTGCGCGGCAGCACATAGCCGCGTCCGGCAAACTGCACCCCCGCCGCACGGTCGCGGATATAGGCCGAGATGGTGACCGTCTTGGTCAGCACTTCTCCGGTTGCGGCGGGCAGGCCGGCGCGGAAGGTCAACTGATACCGCGCCCCAAATGCGATGCCCTCGACACAAAGCTGCCGCGCCCCTTCAAGGGCTACGGACAAGCCCGCCTCGGGCAGCTTCACAAAATCGGTGTAATCAACGCCATGCGCCACCAAATCTTCAGAAAAGCTAACGCATACGCGTGGGCGGGTGGTTTCGGCCTGCACCTCGTTGTCCAACACGCGGAAACCGTATTTTGCGGCAGCATCGTCCAACACGGCTGCGGTGTCGTCGCGCAGTGCCAAGCTTTGCGCCAACCGCAGGGCTTGAACCATATCACGGCCCCGATCGAGAATTTCCAACACCTGGCCCATCTGCACCAGAATAGAGTGCTGAAGTTCAAGGTCATCGGCGCGCAGATAGGCGTTGATCGTGGCATGATAGGCATCGTCACGCCAAACGGCGGCGTTGCTTTGGTCGCCATCGGCGGCCAACAGCAAAAGCCGCGCATAGTCTGACCAGTTTTCTGCGACATCCGCAACGTTCAGCGCAGCGCCCATATAGCGGAATGCCGCCACGAAATCGCCATTGCCCTCCGCCTCGATCGAAGACGCGATATGTTCTTGGCTTGTATAGTCATCGGTCACATGGCGATCCGCCATTTCAGCGGCCAGAAAGGGCGCCGCCAGAATGTCCCAGTCGGGCAGAAAAGTCAGTTCAGCACGACGTTTGCGCGCCAAAGTTTCGGCATCGGGCTGCGCTTGCAGAACATAGCCGGAATAAGCACCATCAAAATAGGCTGGATCGCCTGCAGCCTGTTTCAGAAAGCACGCGCCATTTGTGGTGTTAAAGGTCATCGCCTTGCACGCGGTATTGGCAAGGCAGGCGGTTTCACAGGCGTTCAATGTTGTATCGAGGATCGCGGATAAATCCCCCCCCGGCAAATCGGTGTTCTGCCACAAAGTCAAACGGCGGGCTGGGATCAGATTATCGCTTTGCGCCAAAGCCGGGCTGGCCACCATAAGCCACAAAGCCAAGACCGTTATGCCGCGCATTGCCAAGCCGAACATCAGAATTCTCCCGCAGGTCTTGTCGTGAACGTGGCATGTAGACCCAGTCTGATCAAGGATTCTCGACCTTGGCAGCGTTAAGGGGACGTTCATCTTCCTACGGCACTCTAGCGGGCAGGCTGTTGATGCAGATTGGTGCAGCCACAGCATTGGGCGCAAAAACAGGCACGGTGTCATATGAATGTGATCGATCAATTGAACGTGGAACGTCAGGCAAGAGGCGTGGCCCAAAGCGCGCGGACCGCAAAGCGACAGGCGGTTATTTCAGAACAAGAAACACTTGTCGGTCGCGCCTTGGGCTTGGCAGGCGAAATTGACCAGCAAGCCCCGTTGTTGGCGCAGGCGGTGACTTGGGCAGGGGGGCCTTTTGGCGTGGGTGGCCCGATGGATCGGCCAAGTGCGATGACCCTGCTTGATGCCATCCTTGCCGCCCGCAAGCCAAACACAGCCTCGCCCTCGGGCCAATCGGGCTGGTTCCCTTTTCTGGATCCGTCATCCTTTCTGGCCCATATCGCACACGAAATAGCCACGCCGATAACAGGCCTTATCGGGCTGGCTGATCTGCTTTGCGACACGCCCTTGAACGCAGAACAACGGGTTTTTGCAGACACGATCAAATCTGGCGCCACGGCGGCCTTGGCCCTTACCCACGACATTCTAGACTTTGCCAAGATCAAGGCGCATGGCCTATCTCTTCTGGCACAACCATTTGATCTAGATAATTTAATCCAAGACATTGCCACCCTGATGCAGCCTGTGGCCCGCGCAAAAGCCCTTTGCCTTCTGGTCGACATTGACCCGCACTTGCCCCGTCATTTCGTCGGAGATCCGATCCGTCTGCGGCAGGTTGTCACCAACCTTGTGGGCAATGCCGTCAAGTTCACCAAAAGGGGCCATGTGAAGATCTCGGTTGTCGGGCTAGAGGCCGAGGCGGGGGTGCAGCAGGTGCATATCACCGTGGAAGACACAGGCATTGGCATCGCACCAAACGATCTGGATAAGATTTTTGACCCGTTCCACCAAGCCGCCCCAAACGCGGGCCTTGGCCTTGGCCTTACCCTTGCAAGGCGACTGGTTGATCAGATGGGTGGGGCGATTTGGGCAGATTCCGAAACAGGCCAAGGATCTCGTTTTGGGATTCGCGTGCCCCTGCCCATTGCGGACACGCCCGTCATGCAACTGGAAACGTCCGCCCTGCGACAGGAATCAACCCCAAGGCCCATGCGTATTTTGGCGGTCGAAGACAACCGCACCAACCAACTGGTTTTTCAAAAGATGGTGCGGGATTTGGCGGTTGATGTGGTTTTTGCCAATACTGGCGGCGAAGCTGTGGAGATCTTTCAAAGCTTTAAACCCGATCTGATTTTCATGGACATCGCTATGCCCCAGATGAACGGGTGCCAAGCCACCCAAATCATTCGCCAGATAGAAGCGGGCAGAACGCGTCTGCCCATCATCGCGCTCACCGCTCTATCGGCCCAAGAAGATCATGCCCCTGTGCTAGCGGCTGGAATGGATCGATGCCTGACCAAACCGCTGCAAAAAGCAGCTCTACGCGCGGTGATGGCAGAGTTTTGCCCCAAAACGGCCTATGTAATGTCGCCAGCAGCACAGTTGGGAAGGGTTAGCGCCTAGCCCGCTTGCAAGATTTCCAAAAAGGCCGCGCCGAAGCGTTCTACCTTTTGTGCGCCCATGCCTTGCACGGCCAGCAGATCTTCAAGGCTGGTCGGGCGACGTTCGGCGATTTGGCGCAGGGTGGACGGATTGCAAGTCAGATACTTGCCCGTGCCATCCTCGCCCCGTGACAGGGCCAGTTGCGCCTGCGCCAAGCGATCAAACAAAGGGGCTGCCGCACTGCCAATCAGTTTATGGCGGGCGGGATGCGCAGTCTCGGGCGGGGCGCCCAAGATCACCTCAAGAAAAGCCCGTCCATAACTTTCCAACTTGCGCGCGCCAATTCCTGTAATGCCTGTCATCTGGTCGAGCGTAACCGGGCGCTTTTCGGCCATCTCGATCAGGGTTTTATCTGGAAAGACCACATAGGCCGGCACACCCTGCGCTTGCGCCAAATTGCGGCGTTTGGCTTTGAGGGCAGTCAACAAAGCCACATCTTCTTCGTCAACCTGACCACGCGCAATGTTACGATCGCCCTTTTGGGTGTTTTCCACCGTATCAGCGCGCAGCGTGATCGATTGCAGCCCTCGCAAGATCGGCAGCGCAAGATCGGTCATGCGCAACGCGCCAAAGCGTTCGGCATCCGGGCGCACCAGATCGCGGCCCATCATCTGACGAAACACTGCTGCCCATGCCTGTTTAGAAAGATCCCGCCCCACCGCAAAGGTGGGCAATTGGTCATGGCCACGTTCCAACACTTTGGGCGTCGCCGTTCCGGTCAAAATGTCAATCAAATGCCCCGCGCCAAAGCTTTCCGCTGTGCGCAGCACCGCCGACAGGGCCTTGCGCACGGCATCCGTGGCGTCAAAGATCTTGGGCGGACGTTGGCACAGGTCGCAATTTCCGCAAGGCTGAGAGGTTTCGCCAAAATAGTCCAGCAAGACCTGACGGCGGCACTGCAACGCCTCGGCCAAGCCCAACAACGCATTCAGGCGCCCGTGGTCAGCGGCTTTGCGTTCGGCAGGGGCAGCCCCTTCATCGATTTGCTGGCGGCGCAGGCGGATATCGTCGGGGCCATAAAGGGTTAGCGTATCAGCCGGCGCCCCATCGCGACCCGCGCGGCCGATTTCCTGATAATAGCCTTCGATCGACTTGGGCAGGTCGGCATGGGCCACCCAGCGAATGTCGGGTTTGTCGATCCCCATGCCAAAGGCCACGGTCGCCACCACAATCAGCCCGTCTTCCTGTTGAAAGCGCAGCTCCGCCTGCCGGCGCTCTTCCGCTTCCATCCCGGCGTGATAGTGCAAGACAAGATGCCCCGCCGCGCGTAAGGCAAGGGCCAAAACCTCGGTCTTGGCACGGCTGGAGCAATAGATGATCCCCGACTGCCCCTTGCGCGCCGCCGCATAGTGCAAAATCTGATCGCGCGGGCTGTCTTTGACGGCAAAGGCCAGCCTTATGTTGGGCCGGTCAAAGCCGCGCAGAAAGGTGACAGGCGGGGTGCCATCAAACAGGCGGGTGGTGATTTCGGCACGGGTTTCGGCATCGGCTGTAGCGGTAAAGGCGGCCAGTGGTACGCCCAAAGACAGGCGCAAAGCGCCGATGCGCAGGTAATCGGGGCGAAAGTCGTGGCCCCATTGGCTGACACAATGCGCCTCGTCCACGGCAATCAGGCTGACGCCGATGCGTTTGAGCATGGGCACGGTGGCAGGGGCCGCCAGCCGCTCAGGGGCAAGGTACAAAAGCTTCAAGCGGCCTTCATCAAGGGCTACGAAGACTTCTTCCGTCTCTTCCTCGGTGTTGCCTGATGTTAGGGCACCAGCCTCCACCCCCGCAGCCTTCAATGCCCGCACCTGATCGCGCATAAGCGCAATAAGCGGCGAGATCACCACCGTCACACCATCGCGGCACAGCGCAGGAAGCTGAAAACACAGCGATTTTCCACCACCTGTTGGCATGATGGCCAAGGTGTTTTGCCCCGCGATCACCGCTTGAACAATCTCTTCCTGACCGGGGCGAAACCCGGCAAAGCCCCAAACTTGGTGCAGCAATCGGTCCGGAGAGGTCATGGGATCAATAAACACCAGGGCATTTTGCCCCAGTTCGGTGAACAAGGGATTAAGCGCATCAATACATGTTGTTGCGGATCAGCACTTCGATCGCATAAACGCCAAACAACACGATCAAAGGCGCGAAATCGATCCCGCCCGAGATGGGAATCATCTGACGGATGCGCGAATAAAGCGGGTTAAGCGTGCTGTTCAACCCGTACCAAATCTGGGCCACCACCTGTTGGCGCAGGTTAAGAACCTGAAAATTGATCAACCAGCTCATGATGACATGAACCAAAACGATCCAACGCAGGATCTGGACAGCAACAAGCAAAATTTGCAAAAGCGAGGTCATGAGGCACCCATTGAACGACGCGCCTTAGGTAGCGCGCATAGGCCCAAAGCGCAATCGCTTCTGCCACCCTTGCGCAAATCTGCCGCTTCAGGCTTGATCGGGCAAAACAAGGGGCGCACATGGCCAGCAAACGCATCTGGGGTTGGTACTTCTTTGACTGGGCCAGCCAGCCGTTCAGCACCTTGCTGCTGACCTTCACCTTTGGCCCCTACTTTTCCGAAGTGGCCAGTGCAAAGTTTTTGGGTGAGGGGATGGATCAGGTCGCCGCCAATGCCGCCGCCCAAACCTATTGGACGACGGGGCAAACGATTGTGGGCCTTCTTATCGCCTGCCTTGCGCCGATCTTGGGGGCCGTGGCCGATGGGTCAGGGCGCAGGATGCCGTGGATCTGGGCCTTTTCGACTTTGTATGTCTTGGGATCATGGGCGCTGTGGTTTTTATCGCCCGTGCAGCCTGATCTGTTTATGGCCTTGGTCTGGTTCGGCCTTGGCCTGATCGGGATGGAGTTTGCGACGATCTTCACCAATTCGCTGATGCCCGATCTGACGGGCGACGCCGATATGGGCAAAGTGTCGGGCGCAGGGTCGGCATGGGGCTATCTGGGCGGGATCGTGGCGCTGATCTTGATGCTGACGCTGTTCAACGAAAACGGAGCGACGGGAACAACCCTGATCGGCATTCCCCCGATCTTGGGGCTAGACGCGGCCCTGCGCGAAGGCACGCGCGCTGTAGGGCCCTTTACGGCCATTTGGTATGTGATCTTCATGGTGCCCTTCTTTTTATGGGTGCGCGAGGGCCACAGGCGCAAACCGGTCGGTTTGGGTAAATCGCTGCGCGATCTGTGGGGGCTGGTCTTGTCACTGCGCGAAAGGCAAAGTTTGGGGGCGCATTTGCTGTCGTCGATGCTGTACCGTGACGCGTTGAACGCGCTGTATGGCATAGGGGGAATCTATGCTTCGGCTGTGCTGGGGTGGTCGATCACGCAGATTGGCATCTTTGGGATTATTGCTGCGATTTCAGCGGCGTTCTTTACTTGGGTCGGTGGCCTTGCTGATTCGGCACGGGGGCCAAAGCCTGTGATCGTGGTGTCGATGTGGGTGCTGATCGGCGTTTGCCTTGTGGTGGCGGGTATGTCGCGCGAGGCGTTTTTCGGCCTGCCTTTGGCGGCAGGGTCACTCCTGCCCGATATCGTGTTTTACCTGTGTGGCTGCGCTATCGGTGCGGCGGGCGGCACGTTGCAGGCGGCAAGCCGCACGATGATGGTGTTTCACACCACCCCCGACCGCGCAACCGAGGCGTTTGGCCTTTATGCCCTATCGGGCAGGGCCACGACCTATCTAGGCACGATGGGGATTGCACTGTTCACCCTGATCACCGGATCGCAGCGCCTTGGCATCGCCATCCCGCTGATCGCGCTGTTTATTCTGGGCATGGTCTTTCTAGCATGGGTTAAACCGATGGGAGAACGGTCTTGAAACGTCTGATCCTTTTGGCGCTTTTGGCGCTGGCCCAACCCGCCACAAGTGAAACGCTGGCCGCCAAGCTTTTTGCGGCGAAGACCCAGCCCACCTCTGGCCCCGCAGAGCCGATCGGTACTTATGCGCGCGGCTGTGCGGCAGGCAATGTCGAACTGCCGCAAACGGGGCCGAATTGGCAGGCCATGCGCCTGAACCGCAATCGAAACTGGGGCAATCCGGTGCTGGTGGCCTATTTGGAAGACCTGAGCCAAGCGGTCACAGCCTTTGGCTGGAAGGGGCTTTATATCGGCGATCTGGGCAATCCGCGCGGCGGGCCGATGATTTCAGGCCACGCCAGCCACCAGATGGGGCTGGACGCTGATGTGTGGTTTTTGCCCCCGACACGGTTGGATTTGACAGCGCAAGAGCGCGAAAAGCTGGGCGCGATTTCCATCCGCAGCGAAGATCAAAAATCGGTCAACGAAAACTGGAACGATAGCTACCGCGATGTGCTGAAAACTGCTGCATCCGACCCGCGCGTGGACCGCATCTTTGTGGCGGCCGCCATCAAGCTGGAATTGTGCAAAACAGCAACGCCAGCAGACACTCTTTGGCTGCAACGCATCCGGCCAGAGGCAAACCACCAAGACCATTTCCATGTGCGCCTGAAATGCCCCGCCGGATCAGACCTGTGCCAAACCCAAAAACCCAGCGTGTCTGATCTGTCCAAGGGCGGCAGCGGGTGTGATGAGACGTTGGATTATTGGGTATCGAATGCCTATTTGCATCCCAAACCCAACCCAAACCCGCCGCCGCGCAAAAAGGGGCCGAAAGAGTTTACCATGGCCGACCTGCCCGCCCAATGCGCCGCCGTTTTAAAGGCCAAGTGACGCAAGGCAGCGCCCGTTGACAAACGGGCGCTGCCTTGCCAAAAGCCGCCGTCCTCATGGGGAGGACCAAGTCTCCGCGACCTTGTAAAAAACGGAATGGATCATGAAAAACCTTCTTCCCGGCATCCTTGCCATGGCCGCCATTGTTGTGGCCTCTAACATTCTGGTGCAGCACCAGTTCGGCGCCTTTCTGACCTACGGGGCCTTTACCTATCCGCTGTCTTTTCTGGTCAATGACATCACCAACCGATTGCAGGGCGTTCAAGCCGCGCGGCGCGTGGTCTTGGCGGGGTTCGTGGCGGGTTTGGCCTGCTCGTTCGTTGGCACGCAACTGCACAACGAATTCGGCCCCCTTGTCACACTGCGCGTGGCGCTGGGGTCCGGCACGGCCTTTTTGGTCGGCCAGTTGCTGGACGTGACGATCTTTGACCGCCTGCGCCGCGCCGCATGGTGGCGGGCACCGCTGATCTCGACCCTATTGGGGTCAACGATTGACAGCGTGATCTTCTTCACCATCGCCTTTGCCGCCAGCCTGACCTTTGTGGAACCTTGGAACGATGTGTCTTGGGCCGCCGTCTCGGGCCCCCTGTTGGGCAGCGGGCCAGAGGTTCCCCTGTGGGTTTCCCTCGCCACAGCCGACTGGTGCGTAAAATTTGGGATTGCTTTGTTCGGCCTTTTGCCGTTTCGCCTGATTGTTGCGAAATTTAGCATAAGGGTAGCGTAAAAGGTTTTGACAAATACAAAATATGTGCCAACTTACTCTTATCGATAACCAATTCGAAAGGAGGTGATCCAGTGTCTAGAGTGATATTGGAGAGAGGTGTCGGGACAGCCGGAGGGTTCGTTTTCTAAGGGCAGCCCCTTGGTAAGACGGCCACAGGTTGGATGGATGCCCTAACTGGCCCATCTCCTTGGAACTCGGGAAGGGTCACCGCTTAGGTGGCCCTTTCTCTTATGGCGAAACACTATGTTGCACATCACCGACACGATTCAGATCGCCGATTGGGAATTGAGCGAACAGTTCGTCCGGGCCTCTGGCCCCGGGGGGCAGAATGTGAATAAGGTTTCCACCGCTGTCGAGCTGCGCTTTGAAGCTGAACGCTCGCCGCATCTGACGCCTGCCGTGAAAGCCCGCCTGAAACGTCTGGCGGGGCGGCGGTGGACGCTGGAAGGCGCGATTGTCATTCAAGCTGAAGAAACCCGCAGTCAGGCGCAAAACCGCGAATTGGCCCGCGAACGGCTGGTCGAGATGATCCGCCAAGCCCTGATCGCCCCCAAGCGGCGGCTGGCAACCAAGCCCACCTATGGCAGCATCCAGCGCAGGTTGGTGGCCAAAAAGGTGCGCAGTGCCGTCAAAGACGGCCGACAAACCCCTGA
This sequence comes from uncultured Rhodobacterales bacterium, assembly GCA_903845215.1. GTDB lineage: Bacteria > Pseudomonadota > Alphaproteobacteria > Rhodobacterales > Rhodobacteraceae > Stagnihabitans. The sequence continues at coordinate 16,469 of CAIMWI010000036.1, forward strand.
AGAAGACGATTGATCACACGATCAGGTCTTGCCCCTGCTGCGCGCCCACGCCGAACACCCGCTTATAGCGCGCGATCTGATCGGCGGGGCCCATGGCCTTGTTGGGGTTATCAGACAACTTCACAGTCGGCCGCCCATTGGCCGCCACAGCTTTGCAAACCAAAGAAAACGGCGCCAAAGCATCCGAATCAGCCAAGCCACTGAAATCATTCGTCAGCATCGTGCCCCAGCCGAATGACACCTTGATGCGGCCAGCAAATTGGCGGTGCAGGTCTTCGATCTTGGCAACATCCAACCCGTCCGAAAAAATCACCAGCTTTTGGCGTGGATCTTCACCCTTCTCAGCCCACCAGCGAATGGCCACCTCTGCCGCGCGGGCAGGATCGCCGCTGTCGACGCGAATACCCGTCCATGATGCCAGCCAATCCGGCGCACGTTGCAAAAAGCCTTCAGTGCCAAAGGTATCAGGCAGAATGATGCGCAGGTTGCCGTCATGCTCTTCCTGCCAATCAGCCATGACTTGGTACGGCGTGCGGGCCAAAGCTGCGTCGGTGTCGGCTAAGGCGGCATAGACCATGGGCAGTTCATGGGCATTGGTGCCGATGGCTTCGATATCGCGGCGCTGTGCGATCAGGCAGTTCGATGTGCCTGTGAAGCTTTTCTCCAAGCCTTCCATCATCGCTTGCACCGACCAATCCTGCCACAGGAACGAATGCCTGCGGCGGGTGCCAAAGTCGGCGATACGCAGCCCTTCAATTGCGCGCAGGCGGGTGATCTTTTCCCAAAGCTTGGTCATGGCGCGGGCGTAAAGCACTTGCAGCTCAAACCGTCCCAGCTTTTGCAACACCGCACGGCCCCGCAGTTCCATCAGCACGGCAAGGGCGGGAATTTCCCATAGCATCACCTCGTGCCAAGCGCCTTCAAACGTCAGCTCATACTGGCCGTCGCGCTTTTCCAGATGGTAGGGCGGCAGGCGAAAGCCTTCGAACCATTCCATAAAGTCGGGGCGAAACATCTGGCGTTTGCCATAAAACATGTTGCCGCGCAGCCAAGTGCTTTCCCCCCGCGACAGCGAAAGCGAGCGCACATGATCCAACTGCTCGCGCAGCTCGCCTTCGTCGACCAGATCTGCCAAGCGGATTTTGGGGCTGCGGTTGATCAGGCTGAATTCCACCGTGGTGTCGCGGCGGTTGCGAAAGATCGACTGGCACATCAACAGCTTGTAAAAGTCGGTGTCGATCAAAGACCGCACGATCGGGTCAATTTTCCAGCGGTGGTTCCACACCCGTGTAGCAAGATCAACCATTAAACGGCTCCTTTAGGGCGCAACTATGGCAGCAAGCGTGCGCAAAGGTCAAAGGGCCATCGCAGGGTAAAGGGGCAGGTTATCGGCAATTTAGGCCAGAACCACGCCCGCCGCCCCCATTGCCTGCTGTTGCTGTGCCAAAGACCCGTCCAGATCAATCGCACGGCAAGCGTCTTGCAGCACCGTCACGTCAAACCCTTGTGCTGCCGCATCCAGAGCTGAGAACGCAACGCAAAAATCAGTCGCAAGTCCCACCAGCGTCAGTGCCGTTATGCCGCGCGCGCGCAAGTAGCCGTCAAGCCCTGTCGCGGTGGTCTTGTCATTCTCAAACAGGGCGGAATAGCTGTCGATGGCAGGGCGAAAGCCTTTGCGTATCACCAGATGCGCCAGATCGCTGCGCAAAGCAGGGTGAAACGCCGCCCCCTTGGTGCCTTGCACGCAGTGGCGTGGCCAAAGGGTTTGCGCACCGTAGGGCATTTGCACGGTGGAAAACGGTTTAGCGCCCGCGTGATTTTCAGCGAAAGAACTGTGGTTTTCCGGATGCCAATCCTGCGTCAGCACCACGGTTTGAAAGTCTTCCATCAGCGCATTGATCTGCGGGATGATCCCATCGCCTTGGGTTACGGCCAATGCGCCGCCGGGGCAGAAATCAGACTGCACGTCGATGACGATCAAGGCGTGATGGGGGGCTTGCATGACCTCAAGGCTAAGCAACCGCGACCAAAGGGTCAAGCGGGGGTTGAGTTTGCCCGCCCTTTCGGCCTAATGCGCTGCCATGGTCACTGTTGCAGCCCTGTACCACTTTACCCCCTTCCCCGACCCGCAGGCCCTGCGCGGGCCGCTGTTCGATTTGGCCAAGGCCCACGGCATCATGGGCACGCTGCTTTTGGCAACCGAGGGGATCAACGGCACCATCGCGGGAACCCGCGCAGGAATTGACACCGTTCTAGACCATATTCGCGCGCTGCCTGGATGCAGCGATCTGGTGTGGAAGGAAAGCGAAGCCGCCAAAATGCCCTTTGTGCGGATGAAGGTGCGCCTTAAGGCCGAAATCGTCACGCTGGGGGTGGCGGGGGTTGACCCCTTGGCCCGCGTGGGCCGCCATGTGCCGCCGCAAGAGTGGAACGCGCTGATCCAATCCCCCGATGTGGCCGTGATTGACACGCGCAACGCCTACGAAATCTCGATCGGCACGTTTGAAGGGGCTGTTGACCCCGGCACGTCAACCTTTCGCGAGTTTCCGGCGTGGTGGCAGGAAAACCAGCACAAGTTTGCAGGCAAGCGAATTGCGATGTTCTGCACCGGCGGCATTCGCTGCGAAAAGTCGACGAATTACCTGCTGGGCCAAGGCGTGCCAGAGGTGTTTCACCTGCAGGGCGGCGTGCTGAAATATCTAGAAGACATCCCCGAGGCTGAAAGCCTTTGGCAGGGCGAGTGCTTTGTCTTTGACCACCGCGTGGCCGTGGGGCATGGGCTAAAACAGGGCACCGCGCAGATGTGCTGGACCTGTGGCCACCCGATGGCGGCGGGTGTGCAGTGCCCCGAATGCGGGCCCAACTCTGTTACAACCCGTTGATTTCGCGTTGACGGCCAAGGCCCTTGGCGCGAAGGTGCACGCAACGTAACGCAGGTGCGCGATGACGAAATCTTCGGTCTTTTCTCCGGTTCTTATCGCGGGCTGCGCGGTGCTGATGCTAAGCTTTGCTTTGCGGGCCAGCTTTGGCGTGTTTCAAATTCCCATCGCGGCAGAATTCGGCTGGCCAAGGTCAGATTTTTCGATGGCGATTGCCATTCAAAACCTGGCTTGGGGCTTGGGCCAGCCCGTTTTTGGCGCGATGGCCGAGCGGTTTGGCGACCGGCGGGCGATTGTCGCGGGGGCTTTGATGTATGCGGCGGGCCTGCTGCTAAGCGGCTATGCCAGCACACCGGGCACGATGCAATTGCTGGAAATTCTGGTGGGCTTTGGGGTGGCGGGCACGGGGTTTGGTGTGATCTTGGCCATTGTCGGGCGCGCATCAAGTGCGGAAAACCGCAGCATGGCTTTGGGGATCGCCACGGCAGCGGGGTCGATGGGGCAGGTGATCGGCGCGCCGACAGCGCAGTTCTTGTTGCATCACTACCATTGGCAAACGGTGTTTGGCATCTTTTCGGTGGCAATTCTGTTCAGCCTGTTCGCCCTGCCGTTTCTAAGCGCCCAGCCCAAGGTCTCGAAGGCAGAGTTGCAAGAAAGCCTTGGCACCGTGCTGTTGCGGGCTTTCAAAGACCCGTCTTATGCCATGATCTTCATGGGATTCTTTTCCTGCGGCTATCAACTGGCCTTTCTGACCGCCCACTTTCCCGCTTTTATCACCGAACGCTGCGGGGCGATTGATCCGTCAGGCATGCTGGCGGGAATAGGGATCACCACGCCGTCTATTCTTGGGGCGATCAGCATTTCGGTGATCGGGCTGTTTAACATCGGTGGGTCGATTTTGGCAGGCTACTTGGGCAAGCTGTATTCCAAAAAGTACCTGCTGGCGGCGATTTATACGGGGCGCACAATCGCCTCGATTGCCTTCATCGCCACGCCGATGACCCCCACCACGGTCTTGATCTTTTCGGCGGTGATGGGGTCGATGTGGCTGGCGACCGTGCCGCTGACCTCGGGACTTGTGGCCCATCTTTACGGGCTGCGCTATATGGGCACGCTGTACGGCTTTGTGTTCTTAAGCCATCAGCTGGGGTCGTTCTTGGGCGTCTGGCTGGGCGGGGCGATGTATGATCTGACCGGCGGCTATACCATGGTCTGGTGGATTGGCATTGGCGTTGGGGCCTTTTCAGCCCTGATCCACCTGCCCATCCGCGAAAGGCCCGTGGCGCTGCAAATGGCGTAACACTTCCCAAGGTCCGGCCCATGTTGTAACCAGCGGAAGATACCCAAAGGTCCGCATGTCCCAACCTCTCGCCCCCCGCGTCATCGTGATGAACGACACCTCTGGACGCAGCCACCACGGCTGCGCCCGCGTGATGCGACTTTTGTATCAGGGGCTTGGGCGGCACGGGCTGCAGATCATCCACCGCAGTATGGCCCGGTCTGAATGGTCGCGCGAGAAAGGCTTTGCCGAAGCGCTTGAAAGTGCCGATCTGATCGTGATCAACGGCGAGGGCACCCTGCACCATGGAAGAGCGGCGGGGCGGACCCTGCTGAACGTCATCCCCGCTGCCAAGGCCAAGGGTGTCCCTGTCGCCGTGATCAATGCGCTTTGGCAGGACAACCCGCCAGAATTTCTGGACCTCGTCTCAGGTGCCGCGCTGGTCGCCACCCGCGATCAGCGCAGTGGGTCCGAACTGGCCAAACTTGATAATGTCCGCACCCTGCCTGACCTGTCGCTGTCCGCTGGAACAGCGCCGCAACTTGGCCCCCGCGACCAGTTCTATTGCGGCGACTCGGTCCGTTGGTCTACTCGCCGCGCCCTCGCCCTTGCGGGCAAGCACCTGAAGGCCGACGCTTTGGTGCCGACAAAGACCCGCGCCTCTGCGCTGTGGATGGAGAAACCCTTCGGACCATGGCTCTCGGCCATGTACCACGGCGCTGCGCCCTTCGGCCTGCCGCCCCTGCAACTGGCGGCAACGGAGGCCGACTATCTTCGCCTGCTTGGCCGCGCTCGGATGTATCTAACGGGACGCTTCCACGGCATCTGCCTATCTTTGGTCACCGGAACGCCCTTCCTGACCACCGGTTCTAACTCGTGGAAGATCGAAGCACTTCTTGCCGATGCGGGCCTTCCCCAATCCCGCGCCATCGCCGAAGAAGACCTTGCCACCCTGTCACAAGACGACCTTAACCGCCCCTTTTCTGTGCAGGAAACGCAAGGTATCGCCACCTTTCTCGCCAAAGCACAGCGCGAAAGTGAGCAACTGTTCGCAGACCTCGCTGCCCTCGCATGGCGAGGCCAGCGATGATTTTGTCCTTTGTTCTGGCCAAGTTGGGTGGCAATGAACGCGCGCTGGAATGCTTTTCCCTGCGCCCCGAGGTGCTGATGGCCCACCTGAGCGGGAAGACTGTCGCCCTGATTGGCAACGCCAAAAGCTTGTCGCTAGGCCAGTTCGGCCCCTTCATCGACCTTGCTGACATCGTCATCCGCCTGAACGCTGCCCCTATGCCCAGCGCTGTGTCTCACGGCACGAAAAGCGACTGGATCGCCCTTTCCTCTCCGATCCCAACCGAAATCCTGCAATCTCGTAACCCAACCCACGTTCTTTGGATGACCCGCAAGCGCAAACGCTTGCCCTACGCGCTGGCCGTTAGACCTGGCTTTTACCTCAACCGCCGTTCTGATGCCTTGGCGCTTCGGGCACAACTCAACGCCCCCCCCACCACTGGCCTGATGATGATCGACCTGCTCGCACGCTCCCCAGCGGCCAAGATCACCCTCTACGGCTTTGACTTTTTCACCTCGCTGTCGCTCTCAGGCAGCCGCACTGCCGAGCAGGTTCCGCACGATTTTGCCGCAGAACGGGCCTTCGTCGACGCCCTTCTGGCCCGCGACCCCCGTTTTTCCCTGCGTATCCCCTCCGCTATATCGGAATAACCTGGCTATGGGCGGAGAGTCACGCCCAGGCCCCATTCGCCCCTTTCCCCCCGCAGCGTCCTGCGGTAAGGCGCGCTTGGTCTTGCTGACTGACTGTCTTGACGTAAAGGAGAACCCCGATGGGCTATAAGGTCGTCGTCGCGGGTGCCACGGGCAACGTGGGCCGCGAAATGCTGAACATCCTCGCCGAGCGCGAGTTCCCCGTGGACGAGATTGCCGCGCTGGCATCGCGAAAATCTTTGGGCACCGAAATCAGCTTTGGCGAGAAAACCGTCAAGACCAAGGATCTCGACACCTTTGATTTCACCGGCTGGGACATTGCATTGTTCGCCGTGGGATCGGAAGCGACCAAGATATACGCGCCCAAAGCGGCAGCGGCCGGTTGCATCGTGATCGATAACTCTTCGCTGTATCGCTACGACCCGCTGATCCCACTGATCGTGCCGGAAGTGAACGCCGATAAGATCTTTATGTATAAAAACAAGAACATCATCGCCAACCCCAACTGCTCTACCGCGCAGATGGTCGTGGCGCTGAAGCCCTTGCACGACCGCGCGCGCATCAAGCGCGTTGTCGTCAGCACCTATCAGTCGGTGTCGGGTGCGGGCAAAGAAGGCATTGATGAATTGTGGAGCCAGACGAAAGGCATCTATGTGCCCGGTCAAGAAGTGGCCCCATCAAAGTTTCCCAAGCAAATCGCCTTTAACGTGATTCCGCAGATTGACGTCTTCCTCGACGATGGGTCGACCAAGGAAGAATGGAAAATGGTGGCCGAGACGAAAAAGATCCTCGACCCCAAGATCAAAGTCACCGCCACCTGCGTGCGCGTGCCGGTGTTCGTTGGCCATTCCGAGTCGATCAACATCGAATTCGAAGAGCCGCTCGATTGGCAAGAAGCGCAAGACATCCTGCGCGAGGCCCCAGGCGTGCTGTTGATCGACAAGCGCGAACCCGGTGGCTATATCACCCCCATCGAATGTGTGGGCGAATATGCCACCTATATTAGCCGCGTGCGGCAGGATTCCACCATCGAAAACGGCATCTCCTTGTGGTGCGTGTCTGACAACCTGCGCAAAGGCGCTGCCCTGAATGCGGTACAGATTGCAGAAGTGCTGGGCAACAAGGTGCTAAAAAAGGGCTGATCCTGCCCAATCGAATCAAAAGCCCCGCGCCATTCGCGGGGCTTTTTCGTTTCTGCCCGCCCCCTTCATCTTGGCAAAAATACTCAGGGGGAGCGGGGAGGCGGGCCTTCTTATGGCAAAGGTTATGCCCCGGCAGCCTTCAGCGCGGCTTCCAGATCTTGCGCCTGCTCACAAGTGCCACACAGCGCTTTCAGCTTTGCCAGGTTGGCCTTGGCCTCGTCCAGCTTACCCGTCGTGATGAACAATTCACCCTGGTACTCCAGCGCGCCCAGATGGTCGGGGTTGATCGACAGCACGGCCAAATAGGCGGCATCGCTGTCAGCCAACTGGCCCAGCTTGCGATAGGTGAACCCAAGAAGGTTCCACGCATCCGCGTTTTTGGCATCAGCCTTGGTCAGGGCGATCAAGTTCGGCAAGGCCGCCACAAAATTGCCCTCGTCCACCATGGCCTTAGCCTCGTCGTAAGACGCCGAAGATAGGGTGCTTGATCCGTCAGAACTGCCAGCCGCCAGTGCGGGCACGGCCAATAAGGTGGAAAGGGCCATCAGCGCGGCCAGAAAGCTGGTGAAGATTTGGGTCATAGACAAGCTCCGGTTTAAGATACAAGCGTTCTACGCCAAAGCTTGGCGTTTCCGTCGTAACACTTGCGTGAAAAAATCACGCCAACCCTTCTGCCTGCAGCACCTGCCGGATTGAGGTGGCGCATTTGTCAACAATTTCCGTCAGTTCCGCGTCCGAGCAATTGTAGGGCGGCGACAAGATCACGATATCGCCATGCACCCCATCGACATTGCCGCCAACCGGATAGCAGATCAGCCCGTTTTCCATCGCCTGTGCGCGCACCTTCAGGTGCAACTGGCAGGATGCGTCAAACGGGGCCTTGGTGGCGCGGTTTGCCACCAGTTCGGCGCAGATGAAATGGCCGCGCCCGCGAATATCGCCAATCGCCTCTACCCCCACCAGCGCATCGGCCATCCAGCCCTTAATTCGGTCGCCATTGGCCGCCACCCGCGCCAGCAATCCCTCGCGCGCGATGATCTTTTGCACGGCAACCCCAGCGGCACAGGCGGCGGTGTGGCCGGTGAACGTATGGCCCGTACCAAATGCGCCATCTTTGGCGCGGATCACCTCCCACACCTTGGTGGTGCAGATGGCGGCGCCCAGCGGCACATAGCCCGCGGCCAGCCCTTTGGCGACCGACATGATATCGGGTTCCACCCCATCATAGGCCAAGGCGCGCCACGTTCCCGTGCGCCCCGCGCCGCACATCACCTCGTCCGAGATCATAAGCACGCCGTATTTGGTGCAAATATCGCGCACAAGTTTGGCGTAGCCATCGGGGGCGGGCACGCACCCGCCCGCAGCACCCACCACGGGTTCGAACACAAAGGCTGCAATGGTGTGCGGCCCTTCACGCAGTATGGCCGCTTCCAACTCTGCCGCGCAAGCGGCCCCCACCGTGGCCGCATCTGCCCCCGCCACAGGCCGATAGGCATTCACCGGCGACAGTTTGATCGAGGAGATAAAGGCCCCTTCATAAGCCGCCGTGCGTTCGGCAAAACCCGAAAGGCCCAGTGCGCCCAGTGTGTTGCCATGCCACGACCGCTGCCGCGAGATGAACTTGCGCCGCGATTTCTGGCCGTTCGCGGTGTGATACTGCAACGCAATCTTCAGACAGCTTTCCACCGCTTCAGACCCGCTTGTGACATAGACCATTTCGCGCAGGGTGCCCCCGCATTGGGCGCGGATGATCTCGGTCAGTTCTTCCAGCGCATCGGTGGTGAAATTGTAGCGGTATGCGTGGGCGATGTCAGACATCTGCCCTGCGACGGCGGCGTTCACCTCGTCATTGGCGTGGCCCAAGCAATAGACGGCAGGCCCGCCCGACCCGTCGATATAGGCCTTGCCGGTGGCATCCCACAGATAACTGCCCTTGGCGCGCACAACGCGCGGCAGCTCGGCGGTGGATTTCAGCGGTTCGGGGGATGTGGTGGCCATGGCAAACTCCAACTTTGCCGCACTGTGTCAGCGCCACTGCGCCACATCAAGGCCCCTGCCCCTTAGAACCGCGCCTTACGGATCACTTGCGCATCTGTCACGTTGATCAGGCCGATATGGCGTTCAACCACGTCAAAGGCGGCGTCCAGCAAAACCTCTAGCCGTTCGGGGGCAATCAGGCAGATCACGGCCACCATGCCAGCACGGCCAAGTTGGCCATCGGCACTCCATCGGCCAGATTGGCCCGCGCCGCCCAAGACGGGCAGCACCGTGAAACCCTTGACCCCCGCTGCCATCAAGGCCGCCGTCAATCGGCCTTCCATGGGCGCCTCAATCAAGATTTCTACCCGTTTGGCGGCATATGTCTGCATGTTTCAGCCCCCCAGAATCGCTTCGGCCACAGCCAGATAGACCGGAATGCCAAAGACCAAATTGAACGGAAAGGTTATGCCCAAAGACAGGGTCAAGGCGACAGAGGGGTTCGCCTCGGGCAAGGCAACCCGCATCGCGGCTGGTACGGCGATGTAGCTGGCTGACGCCGCCAGCACCATCATCAACACCGTACCCCCCAGCGACAGGCCCAAAACCAGCGCCGTCCCTAGCCCCGCTGCGGCCCCTATCATCGGCATCACGACCCCAAAGGCCACCAAGCCCGCCCCGATAATGCCCCGCGCTCCGCGCAGGCCACGGCCCGCCACCAGCCCCATATCCAATAAGAACAGGCACAAAACCCCCTGCCACGGGGCCACGACAAAGGCCTCGACCTTGGCCATGCCCTCGGGGCCGGTGATCATTCCGATGGCAAAGGCCCCAACCAGCAGCACAATCGACCCATTCAGCAAAATCTCGCGCCACAGGCCCGGTTCCGCCCGCCGCCCTTGGCCCGACCGTGAGGCCAGCCATAAGGCTGTGATAATCGCTGGACTTTCCATGGCGGCTGATACGGCGACCATATAGCCCTCCGCCTCGATCCCGCGCAGGGCCAAGATGCCGCTAGCCGTGGCAAAGGTGACAATCGAGATGGATCCATAATGCGCCGCGACCGCCGCCGCCTCAACCGCCGATAGGCGCGACATCACCCGCAGCAGGCCAAAGGCCACGATGGGCAAAACAAACGACAGGGCAATCCCCGCACCCAAAGCCGCCAAAACCTGCCCGTCAATTCCGCTTTTGCTGACAGCCACCCCGCCTTTAAAGCCGATGGCAAACAGCAGATAGAGTGCCATGGTCTTGGCCGCCGCCTCTGGCACGCTCAGGTCAGAGCGCGCTAGGGCAGCAAGCCCACCCAAGGCAAAGCATAGGATCATCGGGGTCAGCAGGTTCTGGCCTGCCAAGGTTAGAATCATATCCATGAACAGCCCCGCAGTTTTATGGCAGATAAGAAGAGCGCGGCCTATTTCAAGCCTTTAGACCGGCACAAAGCCGTCCTTGGCGGGATCAAACTGTTCCAGCGCCCCTTCGCCCGTGTTGTTCCACAACCCATGCAAGGTCAGCATATCGTCTTCCAAAGCTGCTCGAACGAAGGGGAAGGTCACAAGGTTTTCCAAAGATACCCGCACCGCTTGCTTTTCCAAAGCGGCGATGCGCTCGTCATGGGGCAAGTCTTTGACCCGCTCGAACCCCGGGCGCAGAATATCCATCCAGCGGCCAACAAAGGACGACTTTTCTTCCAGGTGCGGCGCAAGCCCACAGCACATGTCATGGCACCCCTTGACCCCGCCACAGTTGGAATGCCCCAGCACGACGATATGGGCCACTTTCAACGACGTCACCGCATATTCCACCGCAGCCGAGGTGCCGTGATATTCCCCGTCCGGATTGAATGGCGGCACCAGATTGGCCACGTTGCGGTGGATAAAAAACTCCCCCTCATCCGCGCCGAAGATCGAGGTGACGTGGACCCGGCTGTCGCAGCACGAAATCACCATAGCCCTTGGATGCTGCCCGCTTTCCGCCAAGCGCCGGTACCACGCGCGGTTGTCTTGATAGGTCGTCGCCCGCCAGCCTTGAAAGCGGGCGACCAGATAAGACGGCAGGGGGCGGGCTTGATCCATCGAAGGCTCCTTCTTTGCGGGCCAACCATAGTTTGCAATTGCAGCAAATTCGAGAGGAATCGTAGCGATAAATCGGCAGCTCGGCAGCCCTGCAGCAAGGGTTTGTTTAACTTCTCGGCCCAGACTGGCTTTGGGTGAAGTGGGAGTGTGGAAATGTCGCAAGACAAAGTGGTGGCTTTGCGCCCCAAGGATCAGGTGTGCCAAGATGTCAAACCGATCGCAACGATCTGTCGTAACCTTGGCGCTTCTACCGCAGAAAAGGTGGTGGCCCGCGCCTTGGGCGAGATTTCACAAAGTGTGGCGGGCTTGGCTGATCAGGTGAAAGCGCATGAACTAGAGGACATGTTGCGCCCACTGCGCCGCCTTCAAAGGATGAGCGAGAGTTTGGGTTTGGTCACCCTTGGCCTGATTGCGGCAGATTTGAGCCAGTGCATCACCTATCAGGACGTCACGGCCTTTTCTGCCGTCTGGGCAAGGCTGTTGCGCGTGGCCGACATGGCTTTGGTCGAGGGGAACAACCCGATGGGTCTAACGCAAAGCTAGGGTCGACACCGCCTTGGGGCCATGGTTGGTTAAGCTTTGGCTTGCAACGCCCTTGCAGGGCGCAAGGGAAAGGCTAGGCTGAGGGCGTAGGAGAATGCCATGACCCAGCCCCGCTTTGCCGACCCGAATGCCGCCTATCGCAGCCTTACTTTGGTAACCGCTGACGACTGGCCCACTTTGCGCGACAGCCACCCCGCCAAAGACTGGCTTGCGGCCACGGGGTTCGAGGCGGGCTTGGGCGAGATGCGGCTTATTGCGGGGCCTCAGGGTGTCGCTTCGGCCATTGCGGGTTTGGGCACGCCCAAAGCCCGGGCGCGGCTGCGCTTTGGGGTGGCCAAGGCCGTGGCGGGGCTGCCTGCGGGCAACTGGGCGCTGGACGGCGCACTTTCGCCGGCGCTGCGGGATGAAACGGTTCTGGCGTGGTTGTTGCAATCCTACCGATTCGACCGCTATCGCAGTGCGAAAAAACCTGATGCGCCCCTGCTGCGCCTGCCAAAGGGCGCCGATGGCCCGCGCCTGCTGGCCATGGCACAGGCAGAGTTTCTGACCCGCGATCTGGTCAACACCCCCGCCTCTGACATGGGCCCGGCCGACCTTGAGGCGGCCTTTGTCACATTGGCCCAATCCTTTGGTGCGACCACCACCGTCATCAGGGGCGATGACCTGCTGACGCACAACTTTCCCATGGTCCATGCCGTCGGCCGCGCCTCGCCCCGCGTGCCACGCATTATGGAAATGCGCTGGGGCAGCCTGGGCCCCAAGCTGACGCTGGTGGGCAAGGGGGTGTGCTTTGATACAGGCGGGCTGAATATCAAACCCTCGTCCGGCATGAACCTGATGAAGAAAGACATGGGCGGGGCGGCCACCGTCATGGGACTGGCCCATATGATCATGGCGCTTGGCCTGCCCGTTCAGTTGCGCGTGATCGTTCCGGCGGTGGAAAACGCCATCGCGGGCAACGCGCTGCGGCCCAAAGACATCCTAACATCGCGGAAGGGCCTGACGGTCGAGGTGAACGACACCGACGCCGAAGGTCGCCTTGTTTTGGGCGACGCGCTGGCTTGGGCCGAGGAAGACCCCGCTGACATGATCCTATCCATGGCGACCCTGACAGGGGCCGCCCGTATCGCGGTTGGCCCCGACCTTGCGCCCTATTACTGCAACGACCCTGCCGTGGTCGCAGCGTTAGAGGCGGGGGCCGCAGCGGCCTTTGATCCTGTCTGGCGACTGCCCTTTCATGATGCCTACGAATCGATCATCGAACCGGGCATCGCCGATCTTGATAACGCGCCTGGCTGGGGCTTTGCAGGCTCGGCCACCGCCGCGCTGTTTTTGCGCCGCTTTGTGAACAACCCGCGCTATTTGCATTTTGACATCTACGCCTACACGCCCTCTGACCTGCCCGCCCGCCCCAAAGGCGGGGTCGGCCAAGGTGCGCGCGCCGTCTTTGCCGCCCTGCCCGCGATCTTGGGCCTGTGAATGGACCGCCGCCTAACCCCCGCCACGGGCCGCATCGCCCATATCTCGCTGCAAGGCCAGATCGACGCGCCCGCCTTTACCGCCGGTGAAACGCTGCAAATCGCCGCCCCCTTGGTCGACCTTCTCCAAAGCCCCTATGGGCCGCGCGAACGTCAGCTTTGGCTGGGAGAGGACTTTACCGTCATCGACCGCGACCAAGCCCATGCCTTTGGATTTGCTGCAAAAGATGGCTATTGCGGCTGGCTGCCCGAAGGGGCGCTGGAACAGGCCCCGCCTGCCACGCATTGGGTGGCCGCAACCGGCACGCATCTTTACGCCCAGCCCAAAGCCAGTTCGCAAAACCTAAGTGCCTTGCCCATGGGCGCGCGCGTGGCGGTGCTGGATCAGGTTGGCACCTATGCCCAAACCACACAGGGCTTTGTGCCTGCAAGCCATCTGCTGCCCTTGGGCACCTATCTGAACGATCCGGTGGCTGTGGCTGAAATGTTCTTGCACAGCCCGTACCTATGGGGTGGCAATTCGCGCGCTGGGCTGGATTGCTCTGGCCTCGCGCAAATAGCCCATCTGGCCTGCGGCATTGCCTTGCCCGCCGATTCAGACCTGCAAGAAACCACAGGTTGCGTGGTGCAAGGCGACTTTGAACGCGGAGATCTTTTGTTCTGGAAAGGCCACATCGCCTTGGCCGTTGACAGCCAGCGCCTGATCCATGCCAACGGGCACACGATGTCTGTGGCCTATGAAACCATCGCTGATGCCATCGCCCGCATCCAAAAAGCCGAAGGCGCCCCCTTGCGCAGCCACCGCCGCCTTTAATCGACCAAGCGCACCGATCTGGGCTCTAGCACGCGCAGCACTTGGGCCAGATCATGGCCACGGCGCAAGATGCGCCCATCCATGGCCACAACACCGTAGATCCCCTGCTTGGCACGCAAAGCAGGGCGCTTTTCCACACGGTACAACGGCATTTCTGACGTGCGGCGGAAAATCGAAAAGACAGCAAAATCACGCAGGGTAGAGATGCCATAATCGCGCCACTCGCCCGCAGCGACCATCCGGCCGTAAAGCGAAAAGATCACCCCGAACTCACGCCGGTCAAAGCACACCTGTTCGGGCGGATGTTCAGATTGGGTGATCTGGGTTGGCAGCATCGGTGACATGTCACAAGCTTATCGCGCAACTGTCACAAATCAAGTCAAAGATTGTCCTTTCATGTCGGCCAAAATAGGCAGGCGGCACTGGTTCACCCGCGCTGCGCTGGCTGGTCTAGCGCCCCAAAAAACCTGGGGCTAGGGTCACAATCCCCGTCTCTTTGCCGCGCCAGTTTGTCTGCACGGCATTTAGCCGCTTCTTGGCATAGGGGTGGTTTGCATCCAAAGCCCCAAGCCGCACCAGCAAGGCCGTCATCACCGCGTCTGAGGCCCGGTAGCCGCCGTCAACGATTTTGATCGCAATACCCCGCTTGATCTGGGGCAAAATGGCGATGTGCACCGCCTCTGCACCGCCCTTGATCGAGACCTTGCCATCCATGGCCCGCATCAGTTCGGTATCCGTGCCTGTATCGCCCGCCACCAGTTCAGGAAACTGCGCCATAGCGCGGGTCAAGCGGTTCATCGCTTGGTCGCGCCTGTCGCCGCCGCCCGTGGCACCTGCGAACCGCCCCATCGCCCGCGCCAGCCCCTGGATCGAGGTCGCAAAATTGGGGGCCGAGCAGCCATCTACCCCCCAACCTGCACTGTCTTCGCCTGTGGTTTCTTCAAAGGCGGATTTGACCATCACCTGCAAGGGGTGGTCATGGTCGACATATTCCGAATGACCCTTGATGTGACGGTTCATGGTTAGAAAACCGGAATGCTTTCCTGAACAGTTGTTGTGATACTGGCATGGCCGCTCGCCTGAGCGGATCAGGCGGTCGCGTTCTACCCTGTCGGAAGGCTCGTGTGATCCGCAGCGTAGGTCGGCCTCACCCATCCCCAACCCTTCCAGCCATGACGCGGCCATCTTCACATGCAATGCTTGGCCGTGGTGGCTGGCGCAGGCAAAGGCCAACTGTGCTTCGGTCAAACCTGCCGCATCTGCGGCACCACTTTCCACCAAAGGCAGCGCTTGGATCATCTTGCAAGACGATCGCGGAAAAATCACCTGATCAGGATTGCCCCACGACTCGACAATGGCGCCCTTTTCGTCACAAATGACAGCATGGCCGGCGTGATAACTCTCCAAAAGCCCGCCACGCCACGTTTCCACCATGGTCAGTGCCTGTCGGTGCATCATCTTCCTATCCTTCCCTGCTGTGTTGGCGAAAAACTGCCCATGGGGCTTTCGCAAAAGCCTTGTTATCGGTTACAGGTGCAATACAAAGTGAACCTATCCCACGCCACAGAAAAAGCTTCTGAGACAGGCACGGGACAGGTCGAAGGGTTTTGGAGGCTGACACGATGACAAATCGGACACTGCGTCGCGCACTTGGGTTTGCGGTTGCCCTCACGACATTGGCCCAACTGGCCACGCCAAGCTTGGCGCAAACGACGACTGGAACCTCTGACACTTCGGGCGCGTCCAAAACCGCTTGGGCCGTGTTTGCCGAAGGTACGCCTAAAGTCTGCTGGGGCGTGTCCAAACCGAAAGAAACCGTGAACACCCGTGATGGAAAAGAAGTCGCTGTCAAACGCAGTGATATTTTGTTCTTCGTCACCTTCCGCCCCGGTCAGGCCGTGGGGGAGACGTCTTTTGCAGGCGGCTATCCTTTCGCAGAGGGTTCGACTGTCGATGTGGTGATCGATGGTGCTAAGTTTGCGATGAAGACCAAAGGTGAATATGCTTGGGCCGCCAACAGCGCCGAGGACGCAAAGCTTCTGGCTGCACTGCAAAAAGGGGCTGAAGCCACTTTAACCGCGCGTTCTGCCAAAGGCACGCAGACCAAAGATACCTTCAGCCTTACCGGCTTTACCGCCGCGATGAACGACGCCGAAAGCCGCTGCAAATAAGGGCAGCGCTTCCCAACAGTGGCGCACAACGCCGCTTGCATCGTGTGACACAGTGGTGGTCTTTGACGGCAATCGCCGCTATACGGCCGGTTCAACCCGCGAGACGCTTTGCATGACCACAGCCTATGCCCCGATCACCCAAGATGTCTTGACCCTGCCGCGCAAGCTGGCCGAAGGGGGCAAAACGAATATCATCGGCCTAAGCCGTGACGCGCTTCGCGCCGCCTTGATTGCTGCCGGAACACCGGAAAATCAGGCCAAAATGCGCGTCGGACAGGTGTGGCAATGGGTCTATTACTGGGGCCTTCGCGACTTTATGGCGATGAGCAATCTGGCCAAAGACTACCGCACCCTTTTGGCCGAAAACTTCACGGTTGAGTTGCCCGAGGTTGTCACCCGCCAAATCTCGTCCGATGGCACGCGCAAATATCTGGTGCGCATCGCAGGCGGTCACGAGGTTGAGGTGGTCTATATCCCCGAAACCGACCGCGGCACCTTGTGCATCTCGTCGCAAGTCGGCTGCACGCTGACCTGCAGCTTTTGCCACACCGGCACGCAAAAACTGGTGCGCAATCTGACGGCGGCAGAGATTGTCGGCCAAGTCATGCTGGCGCGCGACGATCTGGGCGAATGGCCCGTTAAAGGCCAACCCAAGCCCGAGGTACGGCTGGTGTCTAACGTGGTCCTGATGGGCATGGGCGAGCCGCTGTATAACTTTGAAAACGTCCGCGATGCGATGAAGATCGTGATGGATGACGAAGGCATAGGCCTAGGCCGCCGCCGCATCACCTTGTCGACCAGCGGCGTTGTGCCCGAAATCGCCCGCACAGCAACCGAGATTGGCTGTCTTTTGGCCGTGTCGTTCCACGCCACCACCGACGAGGTGCGCGACCAACTGGTGCCTATCAACAAAAAGTGGAACATCGCCACGCTATTGGATGCCCTGCGCGCCTATCCCGGTCTGTCCAATTCCGAACGTATCACCTTTGAATATGTCATGCTTGACGGCGTGAACGACACCAAAGAAGACGCCCACCGCTTGGTCGACCTGTTGCGCGGCATTCCGGCCAAGGTGAACCTGATCCCCTTCAACGAATGGCCCGGCGCGCCCTATAAACGCTCGTCCGGCAACCGGATTCACGCCTTTGCCGACATCATCCACAACGCCGGCTACGCCTCTCCCATCCGCACCCCGCGCGGCGAGGATATCATGGCCGCCTGCGGGCAGTTGAAATCGGCCACCGAAAAGCAGCGCAAATCCGCGCTCAAAGCTGCACCTGCCGCCGAATAGGCTTTCGCGCGCGGTTTAAACGGGCCACAAGGGGCAGGCGCGGGCTAGCCCCGGTTCCTTACAGCGGAAGCTGCATCTTGCGATCTGCCGTCCCTCTGGCCTTGTTCATAGGCCTTTGAATGACCCCTGACACCCACACAGATCAGTCCCGTCAGGACAGTGCCCGCGCTTGGGTTGTCAAACTCGCGCGCTACCGCGATCCGTCGACATGGCGCAGCTTGTTTGAACTGGCGGTGACGCTGGTACCCTTTGCCCTGCTATGGGCGCTGGCTTGGGCGGCGTTGGATGTGTCGGCTTGGCTGTCGGTGGCGATTGCCGTGGTGAACGGCGGGTTTTTGGTGCGGATTTTTATCATCCAGCACGATTTGGGCCATGCGTCCTATTTCGGCAACCGCACGGCGGCCGATTGGCTCGGCCGCGCTTTGGGCGTGTTGACGCTGACGCCTTATGACGTATGGCGGCGCACCCATGCGATCCACCACGCGCATCATGGCAACCTTGATCATCGCGGCATCGGCGATGTGCTGACGCTGACGGTCGATGAATACCGCGCCCGCAGTGCTTGGGGGCGGCTGATGTACCGGCTGTATCGCCACCCCTTGGTGCTGTTCGTGCTGGGGCCAAGCTATCTGTTCATCGTGCAAAACCGTTTGCCGGTGGGGCTGATGTCTTCGGGCTGGCGCTATTGGTTATCGGCCATGGGCACCAACGCCTTTATCGTGATGATTGTCGGCCTGATTGTATGGCTGGATGGTCTGATGCCGCTGTTGTTGATCTATATTCCCACCTCAGTGATCGGGGCGACGATTGGGGTTTGGCTGTTTTATGTGCAGCATCAGTTTGAACAGACCCATTGGGCCACGCCGCCCGATTGGCAGATTCACGATGCCGCCTTGGAAGGGTCGTCGCATTACAAACTGCCGCGCCCCTTGCAGTGGCTTACGGGCAATATCGGCATCCACCATGTGCATCACCTTTACAGCCGCATTCCGTTTTATCGGTTGCCCGAGGTGCTGGCCGACCAGCCCGCGCTGGCGCAGGCGCAAAAGTTGACTGTCGGGCAAAGCCTGTCTTGCGTAAAGCTGAAGCTTTGGGATGAAAAGACCAAGCGGTTGCTCAGCTTTCGCCAGATGACCCGTTTGTACGGCCCCGCCTGATCGTTTTCAGACTTGCCCAAATATCCATAAAGCAGCGCCCGATCCCAGATCGCGGCATCTTGGCGCGTGGCGCACCTCCTGCTAGCGTCGTGATATGTTCCTGTCCAACCTCGACGCCCGCCGCCTTTTCCTGCACCGCCACGACTTGGCAGAGCCGCCGACCGGCCCTGCCAGTGGCCCTGCACTGGCGGATTTGGTCGACCGTTTGGGCTTTGTACAGGTCGACAGCATCAACACCGTCGAACGCGCCCACCATATGATCTTATGGTCGCGGCGACACAGCTATAAGCCTGCCGCGCTGCATCACCTGATCGAACAAGACCGCACCCTATGGGAGCATTGGACCCACGATGCCGCCATCTTGCCCACGGCCCTGCACGGCCATTGGCACCACCGGTTCGCCAGCGATGCCATCCGCTTGCGCGCCAATTGGGCCAACTGGTTTCGCCCCGGATACGAGGCACTGTTCGAGACGATCTTGGCCCGAATCCAAGCCGAAGGCCCCGTGACCACCGCCGATGTCGGCGGGCAAGAACCGCGCGGTTCTGGCGGTTGGTGGGATTGGCACCCCTCTAAAACCGCGCTGGAGTGGCTGTGGCGCACGGGGCAGCTGGCCATCACACGGCGCGAGGGGTTTCGCAAGGTCTATG
The DNA here is from genome assembly GCA_903845215.1 of uncultured Rhodobacterales bacterium. Lineage (GTDB taxonomy): Bacteria > Pseudomonadota > Alphaproteobacteria > Rhodobacterales > Rhodobacteraceae > Stagnihabitans. The sequence goes on from CAIMWI010000036.1 coordinate 35,644, forward strand.
ATCTGACAGAGCGGGTGATCCCGCAAGTCCACCGCGCACCCATCGGCGACCGCGCGCAGATGATTGATTGGGCCTGCACCTCAGCCCTTGACCGTTTGGGTTTTGCCGACCCAAGCGAACTGCGCGCCTTTTGGCAGCTGATCACCCCGCAAGAGGCGAAGCTTTGGGCGCAAGCCGCCCTAATGCAGGGCCAAATTGCACGGGTTGAGATTGAGGGCGCTGATGGCCGCCGCAAACCAAGCCTTGCTCGCCCTGATGTGCTTCAGGCGGCAGCAGAGGCCCCCGAACCGCCGTCCAAGCGCCTTCGCATCCTATCGCCCTTTGATCCCGCCCTGCGCGACCGCGACCGCGCCGAATTTCTGTTCGGCTTTCACTACCGGATCGAAGTGTTCGTCCCCGAACCCAAACGCAAATACGGCTACTACGTCTTTCCCGTTCTGGAAGGCAGTCGCCTGATTGGCCGCCTTGACGCCAAGGCCCTGCGCGGGCAATCCACCCTGCACCTTCGCGCCTTTTGGCCAGAGGCGGGCGTGACCCTGACCGCTGCCCGTTTGCAGCGGCTGGACGCCGAATTGGACCGTCTGGCGACATTCGCGGGGTGCGATCGGGTGGAACGCGCCGACGGTTGGCAGCGCGGCACGCTGGCGTAGGGGTGAGTATTTAGACCAAGATGAATGGGGGGTTATAGCCCGTCAAGGCAGGCTGTCATCAAGGGTGAGTTTGGGTCTGCCAAATCGTCGATTACGTTGAAATGGTGCAGGTTGGGGGCGACGGTCCAGTCGCAGGCCCAAGCCTCTGACAGGGTGCGCGCTTGCCACAGAAAGGCGGGGCGTTCATTTCCGCCAACCCAGACATGGGCACGGCAGTCTGACCGGAGGGTAAGGCGGGCGGGGCTTTCGCGCGCGACCTCGTTGGTATCCAACTGCAGATCGGCGTTCATGGCGGTTTGGCGCAGCGGTTCCAACTCGGCCAAAGGCGAGATTGGGACGACACGGCGCACTTGCGGTAAGGCCTGATCGGCGCAGCCCATGCGCGCGGCAAGATGGCCGCCTGCGGAATGGCCCGTCACCACGACAGCGCCGGCCACAAGAGCCGAGGCGGCGTGGATGGCTTGCGCCACTTCGTTTGTCATATGCGCGATGCAGGCTTGCGGGGCCAGCGTATACGAGGGCATCGCGCAAGCCCACCCATGCCCCAATGCCCCCGCCGCCAGATGCGACCAAGTTTCCCGCCCGAAGGCCAGCCAATAGCCGCCATGGATAAAGACCAGCAGGCCCTTGGGCTGGCCTTGGGGGTAAAACAGATCAAACCGCTGGCGCGGTTCGGGGCCATAGGCAAGATCCAGAACCGCCCGCGGCCCAAGGCTTTCGCGAAAGGCTTGGGCCGCGGCCGTCCAGCGGGGGGGATAAGCCTCTGCCCCGGGAATATAGGCGCCGTTCTGATAGGCTTGGTCAAAATCCTGCATTTTGTCTGCCCTTGGCCTTTTAATTGGATCACGCACCCCGAACTGGACTTTTGCCCCCGCCTGCGCCATTGCAAGCACAACGACATTTGGAGGCCCAACTGATGCTTGATTCCGTAACTGATCTGCTTGGCATGCTTAAAGACCCAACGCTGTTGCCCAACAAGGCCTATGTGGCGGGTGAATGGGTGGATGCGGCTGATGGCGCGACCTTTGCCGTCACCAACCCCGCGCGCGGCGATGTCATCGCCCATGTGCCCGATCTGACACGCGCCGATGCCGCCCGCGCCATCGCCGCTGCCGACAAGGCCCGCCACGAATGGGCCGCACGCACCGGCAAGGAACGCGCCGCGATCTTGCGCAAATGGTATGACCTGTGCATCGCCAACCAAGACGACCTTGGCACGATCCTAACCGCCGAACAGGGCAAACCCCTGCCCGAAGCGAAAGGCGAAGTGGTTTACGGCGCAAGCTTTATCGAATGGTTCGGTGAAGAGGCCAAGCGCATCTACGGCGAAACCATCCCCGGCCACCAGCGCGACAAACGCATCACCGTCATCAAACAGCCAATCGGCGTGGCGGCTTCGATCACGCCGTGGAACTTTCCAAACGCCATGATCGCGCGCAAAGTCGCGCCCGCCTTGGCCGCAGGCTGCGGCTTTGTTTGCCGACCTGCTGCTGAAACGCCGCTTTCCGCCATCGCTTTGGCCGTTTTGGCTGAACGCGCCGGCGTTCCGGGCGGGGTGTTTTCGGTCATCACCTCGAAACGCTCGTCCGACATTGGCAAAGAGTTCTGCGAGAACCCGTCGGTGCGCAAACTGACCTTCACCGGATCAACCGAGGTGGGCCGTATTCTGCTGCGTCAGGCGGCGGAACAGGTTCTGAAGTGCTCGATGGAGCTGGGGGGCAACGCGCCGTTCATCGTGTTTGACGATGCCGATCTGGACAAGGCCGTCGAAGGCGCAATGATTTCCAAATTCCGCAACAATGGCCAAACCTGTGTTTGCGCCAACCGGATTTATGTGCAAGCGGGGGTCTATGATGCCTTTGCCCAAAAGCTGTCGGTGGCTGTGCAAAAGCTGGCGATTGGCGATGGGTTGCAAGCGGGCACCACCACGGGCCCCTTGATCAACGAATCCGCCGTGGAAAAGGTGCAAGAACATATCGCAGATGTTCTGGCTTCGGGTGGCAAGGTGCTGACGGGCGGCAAGCGCCATGCACTGGGCGGCACGTTCTTTGAACCCACCGTGGTGACGGGCGTGTTGCCCACCGCCAAGGTCGCAACCGAAGAAACATTTGGCCCACTTGCCCCCCTGTTCAAATTCGATACCGAAGAAGAGATCATCGCGCTGGCGAATGACACGATCTTTGGCCTTGCCTCGTACTTCTACTCCCGCGACATCGGCCGGATCACCCGTGTGCAAGAGGCGCTGGAATACGGCATGGTCGGCGTGAACACCGGCCTGATTTCCACCGAGGTCGCGCCCTTTGGCGGTGTGAAGCAATCCGGCCTTGGCCGCGAAGGCAGCCACCACGGGATCGAAGACTATATGGAAATGAAATACATCTGCCTGTCGATCTAACCGCTTTGGCCCCGGCGGTTCGCGCCGCCGGGGTCGTGCCTGACCAAGCCTTTGTCGCCAATCGCAGCGACACTGTCACAAAGCTTGCGCAAGATGGCCCCATCCAACCAAGGGAGCCACTCTATGCAAACTGTCATCAAACTTCCCCCCACCACCGGATCAACCCCGTCCACCGACGACTTGGACGGCTGGGTTGTCACCGCTGGCACCCCCAAGATGAAGACTTGGGTGCTGCACACCTCAGCTGCTGGCGACATGATGTCGGGCATTTGGGAATGCACCAAAGGGGCCTATCATGCCACCTATACGGCTTATGAATATGTCGTGCTGATCGCAGGCCGCATCACCATTACCCCCGATGGCGGCACGCCGGTGACCGTACAAGCCGGTGATTCCTTTGTTGTGGAACCCACGTTCAAAGGAACATGGGTGATCGAGGAAGATGTGCGCAAGCATTTTGATTTCCGTTTGAAATAATAGGCTTAGTTAAACTTTCAGGGTCTTGTTATCGCCTAGCAAGGCCCTGATTTTGCCTATCGCCCGCCCAAGCCCCATGTTCGATCCAAGGCAAACGCCACAGCAGGTTCTGTGACTTTGGCCCATCAGCCACCCGAAAGGATCACGACATGGTTACGCTTTTCTCCTCTGCCAAACGCGCTTTGATTTCCGGCTCTGTCGCTTTGGCGCTTCTAAGCACCTCGGTGGCCCCAGCCATGGCTTGGGGCCAGCGCGAGCAAGATTTCACCAAGGGGGCGCTATCGGTCTTGGCCTTGGGGGCCATCTTGCGGGATGCACGCCACCACAGCACCCAGGAGAACCGCCCGCCCGTCTATTACCCGGTGCAGCCGCGTCCGGTTTATCACGCACCCGTTCAAAGCTACTACGCAACACCCGCAGCTCAGGCCTTTCAGACCTATACAACCGCAGAGCGCCGGCGAATCCAAGCAGCCCTTGCCAACTATGGCTATTACACAGGCTATGTGGACGGAAGTTTTGGCCCCGGCACCTATCGGGCGATCACAGCCTATGCCCGCGAGTCAGGCCAGATGGCCACGCTGGAAACGCGCGGCGGGGTTTATGGGTTGCTGGATGGCCTGATCTACTAAGGCCGCGTCTTAGGCCCCGTGCTTTTGGCGAAGTGCCAAGGGCAGGGGGCCACCGGTCGCCCAATCCAGCAGGCTGACCGTATGCACCACCGGCACGCCCGCCTCTTGCGCGATCTGGATCATGCAACCCAGATTGCCCGCCGCAATCACATCAGGCTTGCGCGCCATCAGGGTTTTCACCTTGCGCTGGCGCAACTGGCCCGAGATTTCGGGCTGTAAGATATTATACGTCCCCGCCGATCCGCAGCACAGATGGCTGTCGGCGGGTTCGCTGACCTTAAAGCCCGCTTGGGTCAGCAGGTCTTTGGGCAGTGTTTTGATTTTTTGCCCATGCTGCAGCGAACAGGCGGCGTGATAGGCCACAGCCAGCCCTTTGGGGGCGGTTTGGGGCAGGCCAAGGGCGGCAATCACCTCGGTTACATCACGGGCCAGCCCTGCCACTTGGGTGGCATCGGCGGCCAGTGGTTCTTGCGCCAGAAGGTGGCCGTAATCTTTCAGCGTTGACCCGCAGCCCGAGGTGTTGATGACCAAGGCATCCAGCGGCCCCGCACGGTGCGCCGCCATCACCGCGCGCACCATGCTGCGCGCCTTGGGCAGGGCGGCATTTTCTTGCCCCATATGCAGCGGCAAGGCCCCGCAGCAACCCATGTTGGGGGGCACCACCACCTCGGCCCCAAGCCGTGTCAGCAGGCGGATCGTGGCATCGTTGATTTCCGTATCCAGCGCCTTTTGCACGCAGCCCGTCATCAGCGCCACGCGCATTTTGCGCGGGCCAAGGGCTGGAAAGACCTGCGCATCATCGTTGCGGCTGACGGGGGGCAGGGTTTTGGGCACCAAGGCCAGCAACGCCTGAACCCGCGCATCGGGGATCAGCCGCGCCAAAGGCCGTGTCAGGCGGGCGGCAAAAACCGCCAGACGAAAGCGGGTGGGATAGGGCATCACCGCCACCAGCACCGCGCGCAGCGCCCTGTCCATCCATGGGCGGCGATAGGTCTTTTCGACATGATCGCGGCCCAGTTCGATCAGGTGGGCGTAATCCACGCCCGACGGGCAGGTCGTGGTACAGGCCAAGCACGACAGGCAGCGGTCGATATGCTTGGCGGTTTTGGCATCGGCCGCGCGGCCGGATTCCAGCATTTCCTTGATGAGATAGATGCGCCCCCTTGGGCTGTCCAACTCATCGCCCAGCACCTGATAGCTGGGGCAGGTGGCGGTGCATAAGCCGCAATGCACGCAGGCGCGCAGGATCTTGTTCGCCTCGGCCAGCTTCGGGTCGCTCAGTTGCGCATCGCTAAAGAAGGTTTGCATCAGCCCATGATCCCTGCGTTCAAAATCCCCTTGGGATCAAACTGCGCGCGAAGGGCGCGCGACAGCGCCGCAACCCCCGCAGCCTCGGGTGCAAAAGCCGCAGCGCCAGTGCCGCGCATCAAGGTTGCGTGGCCCACGCCCGCCACAGCGCCCCTGATCAGCGCCGCCCCTGCATCGCCCAAGCCCTGCACGGCGATCCAGATCAACCCACCGCCCCAATCAAAGATCGCCTGATGCGCCACACCCGCCAAGGCCGCCACAACCCCTTCAGCCGCTGTAGGTTTGCACGACACGCGCCACAGCGCCCCATCGTTTAACCCCTGCGCATCGCGCACCCCGACCCACAGCGCATCGCCCGCCGTTTCCACCCAATCCCCGCCAAGCAGCGCTTTCAGCGAGGCCACACGGTAGCGCACCGATGCCTCCATCCCCTCGACCCGCAGCGCCGCGCCAAAGGGGCCGTAGGCAGCGCCCGACACTTCAAACGGCGACCCCAGCGCGCGGCGCAGCAAGGCCAGTCCCGCGCTTAAAGGCACCTGCGTCTGCAACGTCACCGCACATTCCGGCACGGCTTGCAGCTTGAACGCCACCTGAGTGATCACGCCCAAAGTGCCATGACTGCCCGCCATTAGCTTGACCAAATCCAGACCGGTGACATTCTTCATCACCCGCCCGCCCGATTTCACAACCGTGCCCATCCCATCCACAAAGCGCACGCCGATCAGATGATCCCGCGCCGCCCCCGCCTGCACCCTGCGCGGGCCGCTGGCGTTGGTGGCCACGACCCCGCCAAGCGTGGAAACCCCGTGCCGCTGCAAAGCCCTGCGCAAATCAGGTGCCTCAAAGGCCAAGCGTTGGTTTTGGGCGGATAAAACCGCCTCAACCTCGGCCAAGGGGGTTCCAGCGCCGGCAACCAAGGTTAAGGCGCCCGGTTCATATAAGCTTATGCCCGACAAGCCCGCCGTTTCCAGCACCGTCCCCGGCCCATAGGCCACCCCCCGCGTGCCACCGCCGCGCAGCGAGACAGGGCCTTCGGCCGCGCGGATCATCTCGCCCAGTTCCGCCTCACTTTGCGGCTGCAATACAAGCGGTGTCATGATGCACGGCGGCTGGCGGTGACATCCAGCGGAAAGACCTTGGCGGGGTTTAAAAGCCAATCGGGGTCAAAGACATCTTTGACACGCAACTGCGCCTCAAGATCGGCGGGGTTGAATTGCACCGGCATCAGGTCGCGCTTTTCCACCCCCACGCCGTGTTCGCCCGTTAGGCAACCGCCCACCTCGACACACAGCTTCAAGATATCTGCGCCCAAAGCCTCGCACAGTTCCAGATCGCCAGGTTTGTTGGCGTTGTACAGGATCAAGGGGTGCATGTTGCCATCGCCCGCGTGAAAGACATTGGCCACCGACAGGCCGACAGCGGCACTCATCTCGGCAATGCGGCGCAGGACATAGGGCAGTTCCGACACGGGGATCGTGCCATCCAAGCACATGTAATCGGCGATATTGCCCATCGCCCCGAAGGCCGATTTGCGCCCCAGCCAGATCTTGCGGCTTTCCTCTTCCGATCCGCTTTCGCGGTAGGCCACCGGATTGTGGCGCAGTGCGATGTCTTTGATCCGCGCCAGTTGCGCGTCAATCTCGGCGGGGCTGCCCTCGACCTCGACGATCAGCAGGGCTTCGCAATCGGGGTAGCCCGCCTTGGCGAAGTCTTCGCAGGCGCGGATACAGGGGCGGTCCATGAATTCAATCGCCACGGGCAAAAGGCCGGCGCGGATGATATCGGCCACACAGGCCCCCGCGACTTCGTTGGCGGCAAAGCCCATCAACACGGGCCGCGCGCCTTCGGGCTTGGGCAGAATGCGCAGGTAAGCTTCGGTCACAATGCCCAACTGGCCCTCGGATCCGCAGATCACGCCCAACAGGTCTAGCCCCGGCGCATCCGACCAAGGGCCGCCGATCTCCACCACCTCGCCGCTCATCAAGACGATGGTCACACCCAGCAGGTTGTTGGTTGTCACCCCATATTTCAAGCAATGCGCCCCGCCCGAGTTCATGGCGATATTGCCCGCAATGGCGCAGGCCAGCTGGCTTGACGGGTCAGGCGCATAAAACCACCCATCGGCTTCGACCGCCCCCGTGACGGCCAGATTGGTGCGTCCGGTTTGCACGCGGATAAAGCGGTTGTCGTAATCGGTCTCGATCACGGCATTCATCCGCGCCACCCCCAGAACCACGCAATCCGCCGTCGGAAAACTGCCCCCCGCCAGCGAAGTGCCCGCCCCCCTTGGCACGACCTTGACCCCCATCTGGCTGCACAGGCGCAAAACGGCTGAAACCTCGGCGGTTGTGCGCGGCAAAACCACCGCCAAAGGCGCGCAGCGATAAGCCGCCAGCGCATCGCATTCATAGGCCCGGGTTTCGGCAGGGTCGGCGATCACCGCATCAGCCGGCAGCACGCCGCGCAGGCGTGCGATCAGCCCATCGCGGGCGTTCAAAATCCGTTGGTCGGGCAGTGGCATATCCATGGCGCGTCCCCTTTGGGCGACCTTAGGGGGGGCGCTTGCCACTGGCAAGGTGGCTGGCAAAAGGCTATGCTGGCCCGATGAACCTGCTTGCCACCCTAGAAGCGACCTTCACCGCCCTTGACAGTGCGGCTTTCCTTCTTTTGGTTTTGGCGTGGCTTGCCACAGGATTTCTGGCCGAACATCCCCCATCATGGCGGCCCTCTGTCTCGCATCTGATGAAAGACTACCGCCGCCGTTGGATGGTCGAGTTTCTTACCCGCGAACCGCGCATCTTTGACATCTCGCTGATCGACAGTTTGCGCCAAAGTGCGGCCTTCTTCATCTCGGGTGCCATGATTGCCATCGGCGGCGGGGTGGCGATGATTGGCAACACCACCACCTTGCAAGGGTTGGCCCAAGACCTGACCCTTAGTGCCGAAACCGCACAACTGCGCATCAAGTTGATTGTTGTTGTGGCTTTTATGGGCAACGCCCTGCTGAAATTCGTCTGGAGCCATCGTCTTTTCGGCTACTGTGCCATTATGATGGCCGCCATTCCCAATGATTACACCCACCCCATGGCCCGCCCCCGCGCCGACCAAACCGCCGAGATCATCATCACCGCCGCCCGCAGCTTTAACCGCGGGTTGAATGGGATCTACTTTGCTCTTGCGGGGCTAGCATGGTTGGTTGGCCCCAAAGCGCTGGTCTGGGCGGTGATCTTGACCACCGCCGTCTTGATCCGCCGTGAATTTGCCAGCCATTCGCGTGCTGTGATGATGCAAAAGCTTGACTGACCTTGTCGTTCAGGTGGGCCCAAACACTCACCTTACACACGCGATCTTTTGCGCCCTTCGCGCCACCAAGCCAAAACAGATGCTAGGGCGGCCAAAAGCAGGTAGGCCCAAGCTGGCAGAACCGGCCCGACACGGATATCGCCCGTGACAAAGGCACTGCGCGGCGTGATGCCGATCCAACCGCGCCCAGCGGCAGGGCGGCCGTCACTGACCAATCGCAGATCGGGGATGCCGTTTTCCAGCGCCAGAATTCCGCCTTTGGTGGTGGCAACGATCGGGGCTAGCTTGTCGCCGCTGGCAAGGGTTTGCTCAAACTCTTTGGGGGCCGAGGGGCCCACCGCTATCACCCGAACCAGATCGCCTTGTTGCAGCCGATAAAGGCCCAGTTGTGACGCCGGATAAGCCGCCCGATACTGGCCGGGGCCCGTTTGAAGCAAGGGCAAGGTGGCAGTGCTGCCATCCGGCAGGGTCACCGTCACATCCGGCGGCGTGGCGGCGAGGATCGTGCGCCTTGTAACGGTTAGGCTTTGCCCTAAAGCTGTCGCGTCAAGCGTCTCTTCCTCAAGTTCGGGTTGTTTTAGCATCCAATGCGCCAAGCGCCGCAGCAATTCCAACTGCGGCCCCCCCCCTTCAAAGCCCTTGCCCCAAAGCCAGCTTTGGTCAGAGGCCAGAACCGCCACCCGCCCTTGCCCCACCCTGTCCAGTACCAACAACGGCTTGTCGTCAGGCCCGCTCATCAAGACCTGACCGGCACGTTGCGTCACCTCGATCAGCCGGAACCAGCGGCCCCAGCCACCTTGGGGGGCCAGCGCCTCTAACCCTTGGGTCACGGGATGTTTGCGGCCAAGGTCGGTCACTTGTGGCTTGAACCCCTGCTCCACAAGCCGACTGGTTGGTTCCACGGGCAAAATTTGCGCAAGCGGAGAGCGCCACAGGCTATCGACCTGCCCAAATTCTGGCCCAGCCGCCACAAGCACGGTACCGCCTTGGATCACATAATCGACGACATTTTGCAGGTAAGACATCGGCAAAATGCCCCGCATCGCGTAGCGGTCAAAAAGGATCAGATCGAACTCCTTGATCTTGTCGACGAACAATTCCTTGATCGGAAAGGCGATCAGCGACAATTCAGACTGTGGGATCAGATCTTGCTTTTCGGGCGATCGCAGGATGGTGAAATGCACCAGATCGACCGAAGGGTCCGATTTCAACAGGTTGCGCCAGACCCTTTCACCGGGGTTCGGCTCGCCCGAGATCAGCAGCACGCGCAAGCGGTCACGCACGCCGTTGATCTGCACGACAGCGGCATTGTTACGGTCGGTCAACTCGCCGGACTGGGGCGCGATTGACAGTTGCACCACGTTGATGCCGGCATGGGGCAGGGTTAACGGCAACGTCACCTCTTGACCGAGGGGCACGGTGAATGTTTGCGGCGCGTCGGCGTCAAGGGCGATGGTCACGTCGACCGAGGCTGCCGCAGTCAAGGGGGTCTGGCCCTGATCCTCGATCTTAAAGCTCAGGCTGGCCTCCTCGCCGATTATGGCGAAGGCCGGCGCATTGGTGATGGAAAGTCTGCGGTCCCAATCGCCCTTGCGCCCCGTTAGCAGCACATGCAACGGCGCGGGCAGGGCGGGGGCTGCGGGCAGATCATGCACCTGCCCATCGGTGATCACAATAACACCCGCAATGCGCGCTTGGGGTTCTTGCACCAAGGCATCTGCGATGGCCTTCATCGCCAAGGTGCCCCCATTGTCCTGCCCATCGGCGATATGCACAAGGCGAAGCTCGGTATTGGGCAAAAGCGCGACCTTGGCTTTCATCGCCTCTACCGCTTGGGCGGTTTGGAAGGTACGGTCTGACAGGGTTTGACTGGCGCTGTCGTCCACCAACAAGATCACGATGTCAGACAGGGGTTTGCGGTCTTCGTGCTGCAAGGCTGGGTTAGCCAACCCCAAAAGGCAAAGCCCCAAGGCAAGCGCCCGCCACGGCCAGCCCTGCAGGCCGCGCCACAGCGCAAAGCCCGCGAAGGCCAGCGCCACCCCGCCCAAGACCGTCACAAGCCATGCGGCCAAAAGGGGTTGCAGCACCACAACCTGCGTCATTTGCCCAACCTTTCCAACAAGGCCGGCACATGAACTTGGTCAGATTTATAGTTGCCCGTTAGCGCGTACATGATCAGGTTGATGCCAAAGCGATAGGCATATTCGCGCTGCTGATCGCCCGCAGCCCCCCGCCCGACGGGCAGAAAGGGCCAGCCGTCGTCATCAACGGCCCAGGCACTGGCCCAATCATTGCCACCGATCACCACGGGCGTCACGCCGTCGTTCAAGTTGCGAAACGGCATCTCATCGGTTTTGGTGGCATCAGGGGGCGGGGCCTCGACCCAAAGGCCGCCTTCGGCAAAGCGGCCGGGAAAGGCTTGCAGCAGATAAAAGCTGCGGGTCAGAACGTGGTCGCCCGGCAAAGGCGCAAGGGGGGGAATGTCTAGCCCTTGGGCGATGCGCTGCAAGGCTTGGCCTTCGGGCGTAAGCCCTTGGCCCACGCCGCCGCCGGCAACATCGGCATCGCGCGTGTCAAACAAGATCATCCCGCCGGTGCGCAAGTAATGGTTCAGCTTGGTATAGGCAGCGTCGGAAGGTGTGGCTGCATCTGCCGTGACGGGCCAGTAAAGACAGGGAAAGAACACCACCTCGTCCTTTTCCAAATCCACACCCATGGGCATCAAAGGCTCAATCGCGGTGCGGAAGATCAACTGGTCGCTCAACCCTTGCAGGCTTGCGGCCGAGGTGGCGTCAACAGCAGCGTCCCGCGTGATCACATAGGCCAGCACAACGCCCTGCGTTGCGGCAATGGCCCTTTGATCGGCAGCCTCATCAGCCTGCGCGTTTTGCGGCGGTGCCAGCAGGGCCAGCGCCAAAAGCCCTGCACCCGCGCCGCGCCCAAAACCCAAACGCCCCATCACCGCCAAGCTCGCCACAGCGTCACACAGCAGCAAGATCATTGCCAAGGCCAACATCGGACCTTTCAGCGCGATTTCGGCCACAAGGGTCAGACCTTGCACGGCGACCCCCAAGGGCCAAGCGGCCTGAACCAAGGGCTGATCCACTGGCACAGCATTCACCGCCACGCCCAAGCCCTCGTGCCGATATACCCCTGCCGGAACTGCCCCTGATGGTCCACGCTGTAGCGCCGCCACCAAATCCGCTCCATCCACACCCGCCAGCGCTGTGGGGTCGACCCGATCTCCCCAACCGTCCAAGATGTGCTCAGGCGTCCAGATCAACCCTGCCAGAACATCGGCACCCGCACTGCCCGATGTGGCGGAAACGGCAAGACGCTCTAGCATCTGCACAAACAGGCCCGACAGGGGCAGATCAGACCACTCGGCATTGGCTGTGACATGAAACAGCACCACCTGCCCCTGCCCCAAGGTCTTGCGCGTTACCAAAGGCGTGCCATCTTCCAAGACGGCCAAGGTGCGGCGGGGCAGGTCAGCATCGGGCTGGGCCAGCACTTGGGTGCGCACCCTTAGGTCTGGCGGGATCGCCAAGCCGTGAAAGGGCGAGGATTGCGCAAAGGCGGCCAAAGCTTTGGGTGCGCCCCAGCTCATTGCGCCCCCGCTGGTCAAGCCGCCTTGGCGCAGGGTCACGGGCATAAGTGGGTCTTTGGCCATCAGCGCAATGTCAGATGCCGCAAGGCGCGGGCCCGCAAAGCGCAGCAGCAAACCGCCTTTTTCCACCCAAGATTGCAACGCCGCAGCCTTTGCTTGGGGCATCTGCGCCCCATCGGCCAGAACGATCACATCTGGGTTGGCGGGCAAGACATCGTCCAGACCGCCACTGAGAAGATCAGCCGAGAGGATCAGCGCTTGACGCAAGTAGTGCAGCGGCGCCAAAAGCTGCAGTCCCTCGCCATCGGCAGACTCGTTGACCAAGGCCACCTTGCGCCGCTTCAGCGTATCGTCGGCCAAACTTACAGCCCCTGCACTGCGTTGCCCATCCACGGCAAAGCGGGTGACACGATTTCGCAGTTCGGCGGGCAGATCCAATAGGGCAAGGGCTGCGCTGTCTTGGGCGGCGAAGGTCACCCTGACCCGCGCCAGATCGCGCTGAATCCCCGAAGGGTCAGGCCCCAGCGCGATCACATCGACCAAGGCAGGCTTTCCCGTCCTAAGACGCTGCACCTTTAGCGTCACCTTGCCATCGACTTGCCTTGCGGGGCCTAAAGCATAGATCGGCTGGTCAGAGGCAAAGACATCCACATGGCCCTGCGCCTGCAAAGACGCCAGCAACTCTGCCTGACCGGAATGTGCCAACCCATCCGAAATCCAAGCCGTATCGTAAGGCCCCGCAGGAAGACGTGCGCGCCACAACGCCAAGTCCTGCACCTGCCAAGCGCGCGGGGCCATGGCAGCCAGCCTGCCGCGCCAGTCTGCGGCTGCCCTAAAGTCCAGCGCCTGCGGCAGGTCCGTCAGTTGCACCACGGCCACCAGACGCCCAACTTGCCCCGCATCGTCCAGCAGGCTGGCGGCTTTGGCTTGTCGTAAAGGCCAATCATAAGCATCAGCCCAGCCGCCATCCATGATAATCAGCAACGGATCACTGGTGCGCGCCGCGCTTTTTGGGTTCAGCACGGGTCCGGCAAAGGCCAAAATCATGGTCGCCAGTGCCATCATGCGCAGCGCCAACAACCACCACGGCGTTTTATCAGCTTGTTGTGATTTATCAGCCAAGCCCAGCAGCAAGGCCACCCCCGCAAACCTGCGGCGCGTGGCAGCGGGCGGCACAGCCCGCAGCAAGATCCACAAAACCGGCAAAGCCAAAAGCCCGATCAGCAGCAAAGGCGCACTGAACCCTATCATCGCCACCCCCCCTGCAAAGCGCGGTAGGTCCAAAGCAGGGCCGTTGTCGCAGGTTGGCCCGTGTGATGCGATGCGTAAACCCAGCCTGCGGCTTGGGCCAGTTCAGCCAAACGCGCTTTGCGTTCCCCCAAGCGCGCCAGATACCGTCCGCGCAGATCGCCCGCGCTTTGGGTTTCATGCGCAAGGCTGCCGCCCATCGACACAAAGACCGTTCGACCATCGAAGGGAAACGCCTCTTCATCAGGGTCCAACACCTGCACCAAAAGCCCCTTCACGCCGCTGGCAGCAGCCTGGGCCAAAGACCGCTGCAGCCCAGACAAATCGCCCAGAAAGTCCGATATAAAGACAGCGCGCCCCTGTCGGATGAAGTCATCTGGCAAGGCGGCCGCATAGTCTTGCGCGGGCGCAGTTAAGTCAGCCGCCAAAACCTCTAGCAAGCGTTGCATCTGGCCTTTTCCCGCACGTGGCGGTTGGGGATGGCCTGCAAGGCCCACCTGCTCGCCCGCCCGCACAAGCAACGCCGCCAAGGCCAAGGCCAAAAGACGGGCGCGGTCAGATTTGGGCGGGCGAGAGCCACCGGCAAAGTCCATTGATTGGGCCCGGTCAACCCAAAGGACGACCGACTGCGCCGCCTGCCATTCGCGTTCTTGCACAAAAGCCTGATCAGACCGTGCCGATCTGCGCCAATCGATCCACCGCAAAGAATCACCCGCGCGGGCGGGGCGGTATTGCCAAAAGTCATCACCACGGCCCGGCCGTCTGCGCCCATGCTCTCCGAAGGTGACGGTGGCGGCCAGATGTTCTGCCGCAGCCAGTAAGGGCGGCAAGCTTTGGCCCAAAGCCTCGGCTCGGGCGCGCAGGTCGGGAAAAAGGGTCACGCGGGCAAAACCCTGTCGCAGGTGGCGGCGATGACTTCGGCCAAGCTGTCGCCACGGGCGCGGGCGGCAAAGGTCAGCGCCATGCGGTGGCCCAGAACGGGCTGGGCCAAGGCGCGCACATCAGCAATGGCAGGGGCCAGACGGCCCTGCAACAGGGCGCGGGCGCGCACCATCAGCATTAACGCTTGGGCCGCGCGCGGGCCGGGGCCCCAAGCCAGCGTGCCCTGCAACGCGCTGCCCTCAGCCTCATCCGGGCGGCAGGCGCGCACAAGATCCAAGATCGCCTCGACCACACGCTCGCCCACGGGCATCTGCCGGATCAGCGCTTGCGCGGCCATCAGATCGGCGGATGAGAGCAGGGCTGCGCCTTGCGAGACTTGCGCCCCCGTTGTGGCCATTATGATTTCCCGTTCTGCAGCGCGGGTCGGGTAGGCCACGTCAACCTGCACCAAGAACCGATCTAACTGGGCCTCGGGCAGGGGATAGGTGCCCTCTTGTTCAATCGGATTTTGCGTGGCCAAGACGTGAAAGGGCGGGCCAAGACGGCGATGCTGGCCTGCGATGGTGACCTCGCGTTCTTGCATGGCTTGCAGCAGGGCCGATTGCGTGCGCGGGCTGGCGCGGTTGATCTCATCCGCCATCAACAATTCGCAAAAGACGGGGCCTTCGATAAAGCGAAAGGCACGGGTGCCGTCGGGGGCGGTTTCCAGCACCTCACTGCCCAAGATATCGGCGGGCATCAGGTCGGGGGTGAACTGGATGCGGTTGGTGCGCAGGCCCATCACGGTGCCCAAAGTTTCCACCAGCAGCGTCTTGCCCAAACCTGGCAGACCCACCAGCACAGCATGCCCGCCCGACAAAAGCGCCGCCATAACCAGCTCTACCACCGCCTCTTGCCCGATAAAGCGCCCACCAATCGCGGCCCGCGCCGTGCCCAATCTTGCGCTTAAGGCTTCAATGGCAGTGACAAGGTCTTCGGCTTGGGACATGACTTGGCTCCGGTCGGGTTCGGGCTACACTAAAGCGAATACCGGTCGCGGGTACAAACGGCAAAAGGGTAAACTGCACAAATGATCGTGAAACCTAGTGCCGATTCGTTGGTGTCTGCCGTGACACAGGCCGCCAAAAGGGGCCCGCCGCCTGTACACCTGTGGAACCCGCCCTTTTGCGGTGACATTGACATGCGCATCGCGCGGGATGGGACTTGGTTCTATCTGGGCACGCCGATTGGCCGCGCGCCGATGGTGAAACTGTTCTCCTCGATCCTTAAACGCGAGGGGGATGCGTATTTTCTGGTCACGCCGGCGGAAAAGGTCGGCATCAAGGTCGATGACGCCCCGCTTTTGGCGGTGGATGTAACAGCCTCCGGCGAAGGCAAGGCGCAGGTGCTGCACTTTGTGACAAAAACCGAGGACGAGGTCGAGGCTGACGCCGAACATTCGATCAGCGTATGTCTTAAAAATGGCGAACCGGCCCCCTATATCCATGTCAGAGCAGGGCTGAACGCCCTGATCGACCGCAAGAGCTTTTATCGGATGATCGAATTGGGTTGCCATGAGGTGCAACAAGACGGACAAAGCTGGTTCGGCCTTTGGTCCAAGGGCCAGTTCTTCAAAGTGATCCCCTCTGCCGACCTGACCTGAGAGCCCATGCCCAGATATGCCGCCAATCTGACCATGCTGTTCACCGAGGTGCCCAGCCTTGACCGGCCCGGCTTAGCCGCGCAGGCGGGGTTTGACGGGGTGGAGATTCTGTTTCCCTATGACCACCCGGTGAAAGAGTGGCAGGCAGCTCTGGCGGGAATGCCCTTGGCGCTGATCAACACGCCGCCCGGGGATTGGGCTTCTGGGGATCGCGGGCATGCAGCGGTGCCGGGGATGGAAGAGACATTTCGCAACCATTTTCTGCGCGCCGCCGATATCGCCACGCGCCTTGGCGCGGGCAAGGTGCATATCATGGCGGGCGTCGCCAAAGGGCCGCTGGCAACGGAGGTTTTTGTAGAAAACCTGATGTGGGCCGCCCAAACGGCGCCCGAGCTGCGCTTTACCATCGAACCGCTGAACGCCGAGGACTGGCCAGGGTATTTCCTGAACGATTTCGATCAGGCCGCACGGATTTTGCAGGATCTGGACGCATCCTGCCGTGTGGGGTTGCAGTTTGATGTTTGGCACGCAGCACGCATTCACGGCGATGCGCAGATGGTCTGGGACAAGCACCGCGATCTGGTCAACCATGTTCAAATCGCTGGATTTCCCAACCGGGCAGAGCCCGGCGGTGGCGGCTTTGACCTGACGGCGATGTTTCGCGATTTGGACGCACAGGCCTATGACGGCTGGGTTGCAGCCGAATATCGGCCCGGGCGTGCCACTGTGCATGGCTTGGGCTGGCTGATGGCGCTTAAGGCCCGCGACAGGTTGATCGGCAGCGCATCTTAATCCGCCGCCCCTTTCCACGGGCTGCACCAGCGGCTATCAAGCGGCAAAGCGTATCAGGAACCCAAGCATGACACTCAAAGCGCCAGAGACCCAAACAGTCACCTCGTGGAAAGTCGCCTGTGACGGCTGTGTGGGCGGCCTGGGCCATCCGCGCGTTTGGCTGAGCATTCCGCATGACATGGGGTTTGTGGAATGCGGCTATTGCGACAAGCGATTCGTCATCGACCGCGATCACGCGCAAGGCGATCATTGACGCAAAGTCGCATGGGTTGAAAAGCTGGGAGGGCCGGCTGCCCTCCCAGACCCTCCCGCGAGTATTTGGGCCTCGGTGAAGGCCAGAAGGGCTCCATTTGCGATTTGCCCCAATACTCCGGGGTCCGGGGCTGGCCCCGGGGCCTGTCAGCCGCGCTATGGGTGGTGGTTTTGTGCGCAAGATCGTGGCAAAGTCACGGCGCAACACGGGGGCGTTTTATGACATTCGGCAAGGGCCATCACCTTCACCTGATCGACGGATCGGCCTTTATCTTTCGCGCCTATCACGCTTTGCCGCCCCTGACGCGCAAGTCTGACGGGTTGCCGGTGGGGGCCGTGGCGGGGTTTTGTAATTTGCTCTGGGGCGAGTTGACCACCACCCGCAGTCAGAACGCGCCCACCCATATTGCGGTGATCTTTGATGCGGGCGCGAAAACCTTTCGCAACGACATCTTCCCCGCCTACAAGGCCAACCGCCCGCCCCTGCCCGAAGACCTGCGCCCGCAGTTCCCCTTAACGCGCGATGCGACACGGGCCTTTAACGTCGCTTGCATCGAAATGGCAGGCTACGAGGCTGATGATATCATCGCCACCTTGGCCAAACGCGCCAGTGCGGCGGGGGGGACGGTGACGATCCTGTCGTCGGACAAGGATCTGATGCAGTTGATCGGCGACGGTGTCGATATGCACGATCCGATGAAGAACAAGCGCCTTGGGCTGGACGAGGTGATGGAAAAGTTCGGCGTCGCCCCTGACCGGGTGGTCGATGTGCAATCCTTGGCGGGTGATTCGGTCGATAACGTGCCGGGTGCGCCGGGCATCGGGCTGAAGACCGCAGCCCTGCTTATTCAGGAATACGGCGATCTTGACACGCTCTTGGCGCGGGCGGGCGAAATCAAGCAGCCCAAGCGGCGTGAGGCTTTGGTCGATCACGCCGACCAAATCCGCCTTTCGCGCCAACTGGTGACGCTGAAAGACGACACGCCGATTGAGGTGGATCTGGCCAGCTTTGAACTGCGCGCGCCAGAACCCGAAGCGATCATGGCCTTCTTGCAAGAGATGGAATTTCAAACGCTGATCCGGCGGGTTTCGGAAAAGCTGAAAATTGACGCGCCTGTCTTGGCGGCAGGCAAGGGGTTTGAGGTGGCAGGGGCCCATGACGCCCCGCAGGCGCAGGCCCTGCCCTTTGACACAACCGCCTACACCTGCATCCGCGATGCCCAAACGCTGGAGGCCTGGATCGCCCGCGCCTATGCGCGGGGCTATTTGGCGGTCGACACCGAAACCACCAGCCTTGACGAAATGCAGGCCGAGATTGTGGGCATCTCAATGTGCATCGATCCGGGGCAAGCGGCCTATATCCCCTTGCTGCACCGCACGGGCACGGATGATCTTTTGGGCGCTGTCACCCTGACCGAGGGCCAAATGCCGCGCGACGCGGTGCTGGCGCTTTTGAAGCCGCTGTTGGAAGACGACGCGGTTTTGAAGATTGGCCAGAATATGAAATACGATGCCAAAATCTTCGCGCGTCTTGGCATCCACGTTGCCCCGATCGACGACACGATGCTGATGTCTTACGCCATGCACGCCGGCCTGCATAACCACGGCATGGACGAACTGTCCGACCGTTATCTGGGCCATTCCACCATTCCGATCAAAGATTTGATCGGGTCGGGCAAATCGGCCATCACCTTTGACCGTGTACCCCTAGACAAAGCCGTGGCCTATGCCGCCGAGGACGCCGATGTCACCTTGCGCCTGTGGCAGGCGTTCAAGCCCAAGCTGCACAGCGCCCATGTGACCACAGTGTACGAAACACTCGAACGCCCCTTGGTCGCGGTTTTGGCCGAGATGGAAATGGCGGGGATTGCGGTTGACCGACACACCCTGTCGCGCATGTCGGGGGCCTTTGCGCAAAAGATGGCCCAGCTTGAAGAAGAAATCCAAACGCTGGCCGGCCAAGCGTTCAACGTCGGCTCGCCCAAGCAACTGGGCGAGATATTGTTTGACAAGATGGCCCTGCCCGGTGGCGAAAAGGGTAAGAACGGCGCTTACGGCACGGGCGCGGATGTGCTGGAAGATCTGGCAACCGAACACGAACTGCCCGGCCGCGTGCTGGATTGGCGCCAACTTGCCAAGTTGAAATCGACCTACACCGATGCGCTGCAAGACCATATCAACCCCGAAACCGGCCGCGTGCACACCAGCTATTCCATCACGGGCGCTGTGACGGGGCGCTTATCTTCCACCGATCCGAATTTGCAAAACATCCCCGTGCGGTCAGAAGAAGGCCGCCGCATCCGCGAGGCGTTTGTGGCCCCCAAGGGCAAGGTTCTGGTATCGTTAGACTATTCCCAGATCGAACTACGTATTCTGGCCCATATCGCCGATATTCCCGCCTTGCAGCAAAGCTTTCGCGACGGGATCGACATTCACGCCATGACCGCATCCGAGATGTTCAACGTGCCGTTGGATCAGATGACCTCTGACATCCGCCGCAGGGCCAAGGCGATCAACTTCGGCGTGATCTACGGCATTTCCGGCTTTGGCCTAGCGCGCAACCTGCGCATCCCAAGGGCCGAAGCGCAGGGATTTATCGACCGCTATTTCGAACGCTTCCCCGGCATTAAAGAATATATGGCAACCACGGTGAAATTTGCCCAAGAGCACGGCTATGTCCAAACCCTGTTCGGCCGCAAAATCCACACGCCCGATATCAACGCCAAAGGCCCGGGGGCCGGCTTTGCCAAACGCGCCGCGATCAACGCGCCGATCCAAGGCACGGCGGCCGACGTGATCCGCCGCGCGATGATCCGCATGCCTGCGGCCATTGCCGACCTGCCCGCCAAAATGCTGCTGCAAGTGCATGACGAACTGCTGTTCGAGGTGGACGAACCCGCCGCCGACACCCTGATTGCGGTGGCAAAACAGGTGATGGAGGGGGCATCCCACCCCGCTGTCCACCTGAAAGTGCCGTTGATCGTTGAGGCGGGCAAAGGGGCCAACTGGGCGCAGGCGCATTGAGGGCATAGATAAAACATTGCTGGCCAGATAGCTGGTGAAACACCTTGCAACCCTGCGGCTTGCGGCCTATATCGCCTTCAACAGCGGTTTCAGGGTCCAAACCTGAAGCTACCGACCTACCTTGCGGGCCTGTCGGCCCGTTTTTCATTTCTAGGACCACACATGTCTGATCTGATCGCCAAAACCGCCATGGATCGCCGCTTGGCCGATATCATCACGCCGGTCATCGAAGGCTTGGGCTTTGAACTGGTGCGCGTGCGCCTGATGGGCGGGGCGACGCGGATTTTGCAGATCATGGCTGACCGGCCCGAAGGCGGCATTGGCGTAGATGAATGCGGCGAGATTTCGACGGCTGTGTCGGCCACGCTGGATGTGGAAGACCCGATCGAAGAAAACTATGTTCTGGAAGTCTCGTCCCCCGGCATCGACCGCCCGCTGACACGGTTGAAGGATTTTGAGATGTGGAAGGGCTGGGAAGCCCGACTGGAAACCACCGAACTGGTCGATGGCCGCCGCCGCTTTAAGGGTGGATTGATGGGTATCGAAGGCGAAGAGGTTCTGATCGAGATCGAAGAGGGCGGCCAAGAGGTGATCATCGGGCTGAACTTCGAATGGCTTGCCGATGCCAAGCTGATCCTGACCGACGAGTTGATCGCCGAAATGCTGCGCCAGCGCAAAGTGCTGGACATCGACGAAACCGAGTTTGACGAAATTGAACACTCCGAAGGCGAGGAAGAAGACCCCGCCGACGCAACCAAACACTGAAGCCGGGAGAAGACCTATGGCGATTACCTCTGCCAACCAGCTTGAACTTTTGCAAACTGCCGAAGCGGTGGCGCGCGAAAAGATGATCGACCCTGAACTGGTGATCCAGGCCATGGAGGACAGCTTAGCGCGTGCCGCCAAATCGCGCTATGGCGCGGAAATGGACATTCGTGTCAGCATCGACCGCAAGACCGGCCGCGCCACCTTTGCCCGCGTGCGCACCGTTGTCGAAGACGACCTGCAAGAAAATCACCACGCGCAGATCACGGTCAAACAGGCGATGGCTTACAAGCCCGACGCGCAGATCGGTGATGAAATCATCGACGAGGTTCCCCCCGTTGATCTGGGCCGAATCGCTGCCCAGTCGGCCAAGCAAGTGATCTTGCAAAAGGTTCGCGAAGCTGAACGCGATCGCCAGTTCGAAGAATTCAAAGACCGCAAGGGCACGATCATCAACGGTCAGGTCAAGCGCGAAGAATATGGCAACATCATCGTCGACATCGGGCGCGGCGAGGCGATTTTGCGCCGCAACGAAAAGATCGGCCGCGAATCCTATCGCCCGAACGACCGCATCCGCGCCTATATCAAAGACGTGCGCCGCGAGGCGCGCGGCCCGCAGATCTTCTTGTCGCGCACCGATCCGCAGTTCATGGCGGAACTGTTCAAGATGGAAGTGCCCGAAATCTATGACGGCATCATCGAAATCAAAGCCGTGGCCCGCGACCCGGGCTCACGCGCCAAGATCGCTGTGATTTCTTATGACAACTCGATTGATCCCGTCGGTGCCTGCGTCGGTATGCGCGGCAGCCGTGTGCAGGCCGTGGTTAACGAATTGCAGGGCGAAAAGATTGACATCATTCCGTGGAACCAAGATCAGGCGACCTTCTTGGTGAACGCGCTGCAACCGGCCGAAGTGTCGAAAGTGGTGATTGACGAAGAAGCCGGCAAGATCACCGTCGTGGTGCCGGACGAGCAATTGTCGCTGGCCATCGGCCGTCGCGGGCAGAACGTGCGCTTGGCCAGCCAACTGACGGCGCTGGATATCGACATCATGACCGAATCCGACGAATCCGCCCGCCGTCAGGCCGAATTCGCCGAACGCACCAAGTTGTTCATGGAAACCTTGGATATTGACGAAATGATGTCGCAGCTTCTTGTCTCGGAAGGCTTCACCAATCTGGAAGAAGTTGCCTATGTCGAAACCGAAGAGCTTTTGTCGATTGACGGGTTCGATGAAGGCACAGCTGGCGAATTGCAGGCCCGCGCCCGCGATTATTTGGAAGCGGCCAACAACAAGGCGCTTGAAAACGCTAAAGGATTTGGCGTGCAAGACGAATTGATCGCCTTTGAAGGCCTGACGCCGCAAATGCTGGAAGCCTTGGGCAAAGAGGGCATCAAGTCGCTGGAAGACTTTGCGACTTGTGCCGACTGGGAATTGTCGGGCGGCTGGACCACCGTCAATGGCCAGCGCGTCAAGGACGAGGGCATTTTGGAAAAGTTTGAAGTCAGCTTGGAAGAGGCGCAGGTTTTGGTGATGACGGCGCGGGTTATGCTAGGCTGGGTCGATCCGACTGCCCTAGACCCCGCCCAAGACGCGGAGGACGAGGCCTAAGGTAGGCCTCGGAACGCCCTTGACCCGCGGCGGCCGCACCAACGACCAAGACGATCCCGAGCGCAAGTGTATTGTGACCGGGGAAGTTCAGCCCAAGGCTGGGCTGATCCGATTTTGCCTTGACCCCGAAGGGCAGGTGACGCCAGACATTCTAGGCCGCCTTCCGGGGCGCGGCTTTTATGTCTCGGCCGACCGCAAGGCGATTGAAAAGGCGGCGGCGAAGGGTCTGTTTGCCCGCGCTGCCAAGCAACCGGTCAAAGTGCCAGAAGGCCTGGCTGATCTGGTCGAGGCGCTGTTGCTGCGACAGGTGCAAAACACGATCTCGCTGTGTCGCAAGGCCAATGCCGCCGTGACAGGGTATGAGAAGGTGAAAGAATGGTTGATGGATGGCCGCGCAAGGGTGCTGATTCAGGCAGCTGACGGGTCGGAACGCGGAAAGACGAAGTTGAGGCCTCCGGAAATCGGGGGAAAGTTTATTGGGTGCCTCACGGCACGGGAATTGGGTTTGTCCTTTGGGCGCGAACGTGCGATACACGCCGCGCTTGCGGCTGGTGTACTTACGACTCGTGTTGTAGAGGAAGCGGCAAGGCTGGGGGGGCTGCGAGAGCAGGTTTCCGGGCATGATGGCGGCGCGGATGCCGCCTTGAAGGATATGTAGGACGCATGAGCGATACAGACGGCAAAAAACCCCACGGCTTGGGTGGCGCACCTCGTTCCGGTCAGGTGAAGCAAAGCTTCTCGCATGGCCGCACGAAAAGTGTCGTGGTTGAGGTCAAGCGCAAGCTGACAGTGGTGCCCAATAAGGGCGCCGCACCAACACCGGGCACGGGGGCAGCTGTGGCCACCTCTCCGCGGTTGGGCGACCCGTCCAAGCGGCCGGCAGGTATTTCGGATGCCGAGATGGAGCGCCGCATGTCTGCCCTGCGCGCCGCCAAAGCGCGCGAGGTTGACGATGCGAACAAACGCGCCGCTGACGAAAAATCCCGTGAAGAAGATCGCCAGCGCAAGCGTGAAGAAAACGAGATCAAGGAACGCGAACAGCGCGAAGCCGAAGCCGTCGCCCGCAGCAAGGCCGAAGAAGAAGAGCGTGTGAAGGCACAAGCCGCCGCCGCTGCCGCCCAGGCTGCACAAGACGCGCGTCAAGCCAGTGCCGGACAATCCCGCGCCGAGCCCCGTTCAGCGGCAGCGCCTTCGTCGCGCGCACCGTCGCGACCTTCGCCTGCAACGCCTGTGGAAGATGCTGTGTCTCGTGGCCCAGCCTCTGCCAAGCCGGGCTTGCCGCCGCGCCGCACTGACCGTGAACGCGAAGACAGAGAGCGCGCCGCCAGCAAAGCCAAAGGCGAAGAAGGCCGCCGCGCTGGTAAGTTGACCCTCTCTGACGCCGTAGCCGACGAAGGGGGCCGCCAGCGCAGCATGGCGGCGATGAAGCGCAAACAAGAAAAGGCCCGCCTGAAGGCTTTGGGCCTTGGGCTAAAGCCTGAAAAGCAAGTCCGCGATGTGCAGTTGCCTGAAACCATCGTTGTGTCAGAACTGGCGAACCGCATGGCGGAACGTGGCGCTGACGTGGTCAAATCGCTCATGAAAATGGGTATGATGGTCACGATGAACCAAGCGATTGATGCCGACACAGCGGAACTGGTGATCGAAGAATTCGGCCACCGCGCCCTGCGTGTGACGGATGCCGACGTGGAACAGGCGATTGACACAGTCAAGGACAAGTCTGAAGACTTGGTGTCGCGTCCGCCGATTGTGACGATCATGGGCCACGTTGATCACGGCAAAACCTCGCTTTTGGATGCCATTCGCCATGCCAATGTGGTGTCGGGCGAAGCTGGCGGGATCACGCAGCACATCGGGGCCTATCAGGTGAAAACCGCCAACGGCCAGTTGGTGACTTTCCTTGACACGCCGGGCCACGCGGCCTTTACCTCGATGCGTTCGCGCGGCGCACATGTGACCGACATCGTTATTCTGGTCGTGGCCGCCGATGATGCGGTGATGCCGCAAACTGTGGAAGCCATCGCCCATGCGAAGGCGGCCAAGGTTCCGATGATCGTTGCGATCAACAAGATCGACAAATACGAAGCCAATCCGACGAAAGTGCGCACCGATCTGCTGCAACACAGCGTCGTGGTCGAGGAAATGTCGGGCGACGTGCAAGATGTTGAAGTCTCGGCCAAAACTGGCAAGGGCATTGACAACCTGTTGGAAGCTATCGCGTTGCAAGCCGAGATTTTGGAACTGCGCTCTAACCCCAACCGTCAAGCGGCAGGGGCTGTGATTGAAGCCAAGCTCGATTCGGGCCGCGGCCCGGTGGCCACTGTTCTGGTGCAAAACGGCACGCTGCGCAAAGGCGACATCTTTGTTGTGGGCCAGCAGTGGGGCAAGGTGCGCGCCCTGATCAATGACAGGGGCGAGACTGTGACCGAAGCAGGTCCATCGGTTCCCGTCGAAGTGCTGGGCCTGTCGGGCACACCGCACGCAGGTGACACGCTGAACGTGGTCAACACCGAAGCTGAAGCCCGCGAAATTGCCGACTACCGCGAAAAAGCCTCCAAGGACAAACGCGCTGCTGTGGGCGCTGCCACAACGATGGAACAGCTGATGGCCAAGGCCAAGGCAGACCTGACGGTGGCAGAACTGCCGATCATCGTGAAAGCCGACGTGCAAGGCTCGGCCGAAGCGATCGTGCAGGCGCTGGAAAAGATCGGCAACGACGAGGTGCGCGTGCGTGTGCTTCACTCGGGTGTGGGCGCGATCACCGATACCGACGTGGGCTTGGCCGAAGCCAGCAAAGCGCCAATCATCGGCTTTAACGTGCGCGCCAATGCCACGGCCCGCGCCTCAGCCACGCAAAAGGGCGTCGATGTGCGCTACTATTCGATCATCTATGATCTGGTCGATGACATCAAGAAAGCCGCCTCTGGCCTGCTGAAAGCCGAGATCCGCGAAACCTTTATCGGCTATGCGACAATTAAAGAGGTCTTCAAGATCACGACCATCGGCAATGTGGCCGGGTGCTTGGTTACCGAAGGCGTTGCCCGCCGGTCGGCAGGTGTGCGTTTGCTGCGTGACAATGTGGTCATTCACGAGGGCACGCTGAAAACGCTGAAGCGCTTTAAGGACGAGGTCAAGGATGTGCCGATGGGCCAAGAATGCGGCATGGCATTTGAACGCTACGAGGACATCCGGTCAGGCGATGTGATCGAAATCTTCGAGCGCGAAGAAGTCCAACGCACGCTGGCATGATTTAAGCTGCAAAAGCGCCGTTCATTCCAAATCAAAAGGCCGGGCTATTGCCCGGCCTTTTGATTTAGGATTCTGTGGTTTCGCGGGCCTTAAACGGCGTTACAGGACGCCCAATAAAGGTGCCTTCATATACTTTGATAGCGATCTGACCATCCCCAAGCTCTTTGAGGAATGTTCCCTGAATGTAAACGCTGCTGCCGATTGTTATCGTTCTAAGCATGGCCCCTGCTTCACTTCATTTAGGAGCATCCTATGGCGCAAAAGCCGCCGCGTAAATCTGCGCTTTGGGTGGTTTGTTCACTCTTAAGGTCACTGCAATGCCCCAAAGTTGCAAGACGTTCTTCATGCGCCGCTGTGGGTTACAGCCAGTCGCGCAAGATGGGGATAAGCGGGATATCAGCCGGCGGCATGGGATAATCGCGCAAACGGTCGGGCCTAACCCAAGCCAGCGTCTGCCCCTCACGCGGGTTGGGCACTCCCTCCCAGCGTCGGCAGGCAAACAGCGGCATAAGCAGGTGAAAGCGTTCGTAGGCGTGGCTGGCGAAGGTCAGCGGCGCGAGACAGCTTTGCCAGGTGTTAATGCCCAACTCTTCGTGCAATTCGCGGATCAGCGCAGCTTCGGGGGTTTCCCCCGCCTCGACCTTGCCACCTGGAAACTCCCACAGTCCCGCCATCGACTTGCCCTCGGGCCGTTGCGCCAACAGAACGCGGCCGTCAGCATCTATCAAAGCCACAGCCGCGACAAGAAGGATGGTCATGCCGCAGGCCCTGCTGACAGGCCGGGGGCTAGCCCCCGAACCCCCAGAGTGTTTGTGCCAAGATGAAGAACAATAGGCACGTTAAGACCGATAATCGGCGTTGATTTCGATATAGCGGTTGGTCAGATCACAAGTCCAAACCTTGCGCTTGCCGCGTCCTAGGCCCATGTCGACCGAGATCACAATATCTGACTGCAGCATATAATTTGCGCCGTCTTCTTCGCGGTACTTGGGGTTGCGCCAGCCTTTACGCGCCACAAGGATATCGCCGAATTTGATGGTGATGCGGTCGCGATCCGCCAAAGCGCCGGATTTGCCAATGGCGGCGACGATGCGGCCCCAGTTGGGGTCTTGGCCCGCAATCGCTGTCTTGACAAGTGGCGAATTGGCGATGGCCAAAGCCACTTTATGGGCGTCGGTATCCGTCGCTGCACCGGTGACATTCACTTCGACGAACTTGGTGGCACCTTCGCCGTCGCGGATCACTTGGTGCGCCAGATTAAGCATCACCTCCGCCAACGCCGCCTCGAAGGCTTTGAGCGTGGGGCCCGCCACGGGGGCAGCATCAGATTGGCCAGTGGCGGCGAGCAAAAGCGTGTCAGAGGTCGAAGTGTCACTGTCTACGGTGATAGAGTTGAACGTGGTGTCGGTGTTGCGCGACAGAATTCTTTGCAAGGTGGCGGCACTGATTTTGGCGTCGGTGAAGATATAGACCAACATGGTCGCCATATCGGGGGCTATCATGCCAGAGCCTTTGGCGATGCCTGCGATATGGATTGTCCCACCCTCGCCCGCAATCGTGGCGGCTGCCCCTTTTGGGAAAGTGTCGGTGGTCATGATCGCCTCAGCCGCCATGGAAATGGCATCTTGCTGCAGGCCCGCTTGCAGTGCGGGAACGGCGGCCAAGATGCGGTCATGTGGCAAGGGCTCGCCAATCACACCGGTGGAAGAGGAGAAGACGCGGCTAGCAGGCAGGCCCAAAGCCGCGGCAACCCCGCCCGTAATGGCCGCAACCGAAGCGTCGCCCTTAGCCCCAGTGAAGGCGTTAGAATTTCCAGAGTTCACAACAATCGCAGCCCCCGCACCGCGCGGCACGCGGGCAGTGATTTTAGCCTGACAGTCGCGCACACAGGCCGAACGTGTGGTGGAGCGGGTAAACACCCCCGCAATGGTTGTGCCCGGGGCCAAGCGGACCAGCATCACATCCTTGCGGTTTTGATAGCGCACGCCTGCCTCGACCGCGGCGAATTCAACGCCGCGGATTTGGGGCAAGGTGGGAAAGCGCGCAGGCGCCAAGGGCGAGACAGGTTTGGCTTTCTTGGCCGCAGGCTTTTGCGCCTTTTTGGGCCCAGAAAGGGCCTTGATCTCTTTTTTCAGCGCTTTTGCTTCGGCCTTCCAGTCGGTCTTGCCCATGGCATTCTCCTTACTTTTCAAGAAGAGTAACGTCTTTGCTTAGGGCGGGGTCAATCCCCTCTAGCGTGCGCGTGATCGTGGCCTTGTCTGTTATGGCCGTGATATAGGCATCAATGGCGGCCTTGCGCACTTCGGCTGTGATTTGCTCTTGCACATCGGCAAGGGGCGGGGCGGCCTTGTTGCGGCTTTCCGCGACAAGGATCAGATGCCAACCAAAGTCGGTTTTGATCGGGCCTGTGGCCTTGCCAACGGGGGCAGCCACAACGGCGTCTTCAAAGGGTTTTACTGTAGCACCCAACCCAATCCAGCCCAGATCGCCCCCATTGGCGGCATTGCCATCAATTGAATTGGCCTTGGCCGCATCTGCAAAGGGCAGGCCCGCTTCAATCTCGGCCAAAAGGGCTTTGGCCTTATCTTCACTATCCACCAAAATATGGGCGACATTGTATTCTAGGCTGGGCGCCATGTCTTTGTACTTGGCGTCATAGGCCTTTTGGATTTCAGCGTCAGAAACGGCGTCTTTGGTTCCGGCCAGCAGCACCTCGTTGGACAGATAGCTGCGCGCAAGCCCAGTGATTGCGAGCATTGATTTTTTGGACAGTTTATCGCCCAAGGTTTGCCGCAACGCCTCTTGCTGCACCAATTGGTCCACGATGCCGGGGAACAGTTCTTCATCGGGCAAAGTCTGATACTGCGCGGGCAGGACAAGGCGGGTGACAATCACGTCGCCCAAAGTGATGGTCGCCCCGTTCACAGTGGCCACGACCGTGTCAGCAGTCGGCGGTGTGGTTTGGGCCAAGGATGGCTGCCCAAATGCTGCCCAAAGGGCCAAAGCAGCGCAGAGGCCGGAAAGTTTCGTCATAAGACACACTCCTGATAGGGCTGCGCCATGCACAGCGTTGACTATGGCATGGCCAGACCTTAAATCGCATGCGTCCCTTGGTGGTGGGCCGCGTGCAGGTTGGCCAACCTGCCCGGTTCTTCTAGGGGCTCAGATAGGGGCGGGCAAGTCCAAGCCTCATAAGAATGTGTCAGCGCCTTGCTGACGGAAATTTGGTCGGGCGGAGAGATTGATGCTGGGTTTGGGAACGCTTGCACGGAAAGTCTTTGGCACCCCCAATGACCGCGCGGTAAAATCGGTGCGCCCCTTGGTCGCCAAGATCAACGCTTTAGAAGTGGAATTTGCAGCCCTCAGCGATGAAGATATCGTTGCCAAGACAGCCAGTTTCAAAAAGCGCGTGCAAGAGGGTGGCGAAAGCTTAGAGGCCTTGCTGCCCGAAGCCTTTGCCAATTGCCGCGAGGCCGCCCGCCGTGCCTTGGGCCTGCGGGCTTTCGACGTGCAGTTGATGGGTGGAATCTTCCTGCATCAGGGCAACATCGCCGAAATGCGCACAGGCGAAGGCAAGACACTGGTTGCTACATTTCCCGCCTATCTGAATGCCCTATCGGGTAAGGGTGTGCATGTTGTGACCGTGAACGACTATCTGGCCAAGCGCGACGCGTCTTGGATGGGCAAGGTTTACAGTGCTTTGGGCCTGACGACGGGGGTGGTTTACCCCTACCAACCCGAAGCCGAAAAAATGGCCGCCTACCGCGCCGATATCACCTATGCCACCAACAACGAATTGGGGTTCGACTATCTGCGCGACAATATGAAATCGTCCATCGCCGAAATGGCGCAACGGGGTCATAATTTTGCGATTGTCGACGAGGTTGACTCGATTCTGATCGACGAAGCGCGCACGCCCTTGATCATCTCGGGGCCCAGCCAAGATCGCAGCGATTTGTACCAAAAGGTCGACGCTTTGATCCCCGAACTCAACGAAACCCATTTTAAGCTGGACGAAAAAACCCGCGCGGCCACATATACCGACGAGGGCAACGAGTTTTTGGAACAGCGTCTGCTTTCGGCGGGTCTGCTGCCCGATGGACAATCGCTTTACGATCCCGAAAGCACGACCATCGTGCACCATGTGACGCAAGCCTTACGGGCGCATAAGCTGTATCAAAAAGACCAGCACTATATCGTGCAAGCAGGCGAAGTGATGCTGATTGACGAGTTCACCGGCCGCATGATGCGCGGCCGTCGCCTGTCGGAAGGCCTGCACCAAGCCATCGAAGCCAAGGAACGTGTCAAGATCCAGCCCGAGAATGTCACCCTCGCCTCGGTGACATTCCAGAATTACTTCCGCCTTTATGGCCGCCTGTCTGGCATGACGGGCACGGCGACGACCGAAGCCGACGAGTTTATGGAAATCTACAAGTTGGGCGTGGTCGAAGTGCCCACCAACCGCCCCGTCAGCCGGATTGACGACAACGATCAGGTCTTCCGTACCGCCCGCGAAAAGCTGGAAGGGGTCGTGAAAACGATCCACGAGGCGCATGCCAAGGGCCAGCCTATTCTTGTGGGGACCACCTCGATTGAAAAGTCCGAAGCCCTGTCGGAACTGCTGCAAAAAGAAGGTGTCGCCCATAACGTTTTGAACGCCCGCCAACACGAGGCCGAAGCGCAGATTGTGGCAGATGCTGGCAAGTTCGGCGCTGTGACCATCGCCACCAACATGGCCGGTCGCGGCACCGACATCCAGCTGGGCGGCAACGTGGAACTAAAGGTGCTAGAGGCCATCGCCGCCGACCCGCATCTGCACCCCGACGAAGTGCGCGCCAAGATCGAAGCCGAACACGCCGACGAAAAGGCCCGTGTGCTGGCCGCTGGGGGCCTGTTCGTTCTGGCCACCGAACGCCACGAATCGCGCCGGATCGACAACCAGTTGCGTGGCCGCTCGGGTCGTCAGGGCGATCCGGGTCGCTCGTCTTTCTTCCTGTCGCTGGAAGACGATCTGATGCGGATCTTTGGGTCGGAACGACTGGACAAGGTTCTGTCAACACTGGGACTGAAAGAAGGCGAAAGCATTGTTCACCCATGGGTCAACAAATCGCTGGAACGCGCGCAGGCCAAAGTCGAAGGGCGCAACTTCGACATCCGCAAGCAATTGCTGAAATTTGACGATGTGATGAACGATCAGCGCAAGGCCATCTTTGGCCAGCGGCTGGAAATCATGGAATCGGCCGATTTGGGCGAGATCATTCAAGACATGCGCCATCAGGTCAGCGAAGATCTGGTGACCTTCTATCTGCCGCCGAAATCCTATGCCGATCAATGGGATGCTGCCGGCCTTCAGGCTGCCGTCATCGAAAAGATGAACATGAACCTGCCCATCACCGCTTGGGCTGCAGAAGAGGGCGTGGATCAATCCACAGTGCTGGAACGGCTGGTTGCGGAAAGTGACAAGCAGATGGCGGCAAAGCTAGAGGCTTTTGGTGCCGAAACCATGCGCACCATCGAAAAGCAGTTCCTGCTGCAAACCATCGATGCCAAATGGCGCGAGCATCTGGTCACGCTGGAACATTTGCGCACCGTCGTGGGCTTTCGCGGCTATGCCCAGCGCGACCCTTTGAATGAATATAAGACCGAGGCCTTTGCGTTGTTTGAATCCTTGCTGAATTCTTTACGGCAGGAAGTAACGCAAAAACTGGGGCTTGTGCGGCCGATGACGGCGGAGGAGCAGCAAGCCATGATGGCGCAAATGCAGGCCCAGCAACAAGCCGCCCGCGCGGCCGAGGCCCCCGCACCGGCACTTGCTCAGGTAAATGCGACGGCTGCAACCGCCAGCGCGCCTCGCGTAGGGTTTGACGCCACCGACCCGACCACTTGGGGCAATCCGGCGCGCAATGACCTTTGCCCCTGCGGTTCGGGTGAGAAATTCAAACATTGTCATGGCAAGCTTGCATAAAAACAGCGGACTTTCGCCCTACTGCCAAGGCGTGTTCTGCCTGTGTTGGGGATGCGCAAAGTGCTCTGCCCGTGGCAATCGTCGGATTGTTTTGACCAGTTCTTCAACCCAGTCGCCAAGTGCCGCGTTTTTCCTTTAAATCTTCGCTTTCGGTCATTGTTGATGGTTTGCAAACTGGCTTAGTGTAACGACCAAACCCCCAACCTCGCCCAGAGGAGGCAAGATGCACTACCACAAGCCGCAAACCTTCGAAGACGCCATCAAGATCGCCGCCTCTGCCCGCGGGGTGACCCGCTTTTTGGCTGGTGGCACGGATGTGCTGGTGCAACTGCGCGCCGGAACGGTGACGCCAGACGATCTGATCGACCTTAAGCTTATCCCAGGCGTGCATGACATCGTGCGCGCCGCAGATGGCGGATGGACGATCGGCATTGCCGTGTCGGGCGCGGAACTGGGTCGCCATGCAGGGTTGGTGACCGAATGGCCGGGCGTGGTCGAGGGGATGAACCTTGTCGGGTCCACCCAGGTGCAGGGGCGCGCCACTTTGGCGGGCAATTTGTGCAACGGATCGCCGGCAGCGGATTCGGTGCCGGGATTGGTGGCGGCGGGGGCGACGGTGACGGTCGTTGGCCCGAACGGCACACGCAGGCTGGCGGTCGAGGATATTCCCGCAAGCCCCGGCCGCACCCATCTGCAACCGGGCGAGATTGTCTCGGCCATCCATCTTCCCCCACGCGGCCTGAACGGCGGCGATGCCTATTTGCGCTTTATTCCGCGCACCGAGATGGACATCGCCGTGGTCGGCTGCGCCATCAGCCTAACGCTGGACGGTGACAAGATCGCCACAGCCCGTGTCGCCTTGGGCGCTGTGGCCCCCAAGGTGATCTTGGTGGCCGAAGCTGCAGCGATCCTGATCGGCACCACGCTGGATGATAACGCACTATCGGCCCTGCAAGCCGCCGCCACCGCCGCAGCCCAACCCATCACCGACCGGCGCGGCACAGTCGAATTCCGCAAGGATGTCACGGCCGTTCTGGCCGCCCGCACCGCCCGCATCGCCTATACCCGCGCCAAAGGAGAAGCCAAATGAGCAAGATTCATGTCTCTGCCGTGGTCAACGGCGATCCGGTTGATTTTCTGGCCGACCCGCGCGAATCGCTGTTGGATTGCCTGCGTGACCAGTTGGGCCTGACGGGCAGCAAAGAAGGCTGCGGTACCGGTGATTGTGGCGCTTGTTCTGTGACAGTCGATGGGGTGCTGGTGTGTTCGTGCCTTGTCCTTGGGGTCGAGGCAGAGGGCAAAGCCATCGGGACGGTTGAAGGTATTTCGCAGGGCAGCACCCTGCACCCGTTGCAGCGCAAGTTCATCGAACACGCCGCTTTGCAGTGCGGGTTTTGCACGCCCGGTATCTTGGTGGCCGCAAAGGCCTTGCTGGATCAAAACGCCAGCCCGACCGAAACCGAAGTGCGCTATTGGCTGGCAGGCAACCTGTGCCGCTGCACAGGCTATGACAAAATCGTGCGCGCCGTGATGGACGCCGCATCTGAAATGCGAGAGGCAGTGTGATGGCCAAAGACGAACGCACCACCGAATTCCGCCTGATCGGCACCCGCCCCAACCGCCCCGACGGGCTGGACAAGGTGACAGGCCGTGCGCGCTATGGCGCGGATATGACCCTGCCGGGGATGCTTTTCGCCGCCGTTGTCCGCTCTCCGCACGCGCATGCGCGGATCTTGAAAATCGATGCCTCGGCTGCTTTGGCGCTAGACGGGGTTAAGGCCGTGGTGACGCGGGCCGATTTCCCGACGGGTTTGACGGGTGAGGATTGGAACCTGCAAGAAAACTCGATGGCTGGCGACGTGGCCCTTTATGACGGGCACGCCGTGGCAGCAGTGGCGGCCACTTCGCGGCTTTTGGCGGAGGATGCGGCGAAGCTGATCAAGGTCGACTACGAAGTTCTGCCCCATGTGATCGACGTCGATGACGCCATCCGCCCCGATGCGCCCGTGGTGCGCACAGGGGCTGCAGACCACTCGGTGCCCGCAGGGTCGCCACCCAATGTGGTGAAATGTGTCGACTTTGGCCATGGCGACATCGAAGCAGGCTTTGCCGCCGCCGATCTGGTGCGCGAGCATACCTATAAAACCGAAGCCACACACCAAGGCTATATCGAACCCCACGCCTGCGTCGCCCAACTGGGCGCGGATGGCAAAGGCGAGATGTGGGTGTGCACCCAAGGCCAATGGTACATCCGCCGCATGTGCGCAGCGGTTTTGGGCATTGACGCATCTGGCCTGCGCGTGACGCCGTCGGAAATCGGCGGCGGCTTTGGCGGCAAGACGATCATCTTCATGGAACCGCTGGCCTTGGCCCTAAGCCGCAAGGCAGGGGGCCGTCCGGTCAAGCTGGTGATGAGCCGGTCTGATGTGCTGCGGGCCACGGGGCCTACGGCCTCGGCCTCGATGGATGTCAAGCTGGGCATGACAAAGGACGGCAAACTAACCGCCGCCAAGGTCAATTTCCGTATGCAGGGTGGGGCGTTCTTGGGCGCATCGCCCGTGGGCGAGGCGTTAAGCTGCGCTTTGGCCTGTTACGACATTCCCGCCGTGCAGCATGACGGGGTCGAGGTTCTGGCCAACCGCCCCAAAGCCGCCGCCTACCGCGCGCCGGGTTCGCCCATGGCGGCCTTTGCGGTTGAATCCTTGCTGGACGAGATGTGCCACGAACTGGGCCTTGACCCGCTGGACGTGCGCCTGAAAAACGCCGTGCACGAAGGGGTAAAGGCCAGCTACGGCCCGACTTATGCCAAGATCGGTCTGGTCGAGGTACTGGAAGCCACCAAAGCCCACCCCAACCTGTTGGCCAAACTGGGCCCGAACCAAGGGCGCGGCATTGCCAGCGGGTTTTGGTTCAACCATGGTGGCGAAACCTCTGTCTCGCTGGCGATTGGCGAGGATGGCACCGTCACCGTATCCGCCGGAACACCCGACATCGGCGGCAGCCGCGCCTCTTTGGCGCTGATGGTGGCCGAGACTTTGGGCATCGAATACGAAGCGGTGCGGGTGAACATCGTGGAAACCGGGGCCTTGGGTGTGAACGAACCCAGCCACGGCAGCCGCGCCACCTTTGCCACGGGCAAAGCCGCTGTCGAGGCCGCCCGCCAAGCCATTGGCGAGATGTGCCGCCGCGCGGCCAAAGAATGGGGCATCGAGGAAGAGGCGGTCGTCTGGAAAGACGGCGCTGCCATGCCCGCAGGCCCCAATGCGGGCCAATTCCCGCCCATGACCATCGCGGAAATCGGGGCCAAGATGGGCGGCAACGGCGGGCCGATCTCGGGCCACCACGAAACCAATGCCGAAGGCGTGGGAGCCAGCTTTGGCGCGCATGTGGTTGACGTTGAGGTTGATCCCGAAACGGGCCGCACGACCATTCTGCGCTATCTGGTGGTGCAAGATGCCGGCCGCGCCATTCATCCGGCCTATGTCGAGGGCCAGTATCAGGGCGGCGCTGTGCAAGGCATCGGCTGGGCGCTGAACGAGGAATATGTCTACGGCGCGAATGGCCGTTTGCAAAACGCGGTTTTCTTGGATTACCGCATTCCCGTGGCATCAGACCTGCCGATGATCGACACCGTGATCGTCGAAGTGCCAAACCCCGGCCATCCCTACGGCGTGCGCGGTGTGGGCGAAACGGGCATCACCCCGCCCTTGCCTGCGATTGCGAATGCTGTGGCAATGGCGACGGGGGCGCGGATTCGGTCCTTGCCGCTGTCTCCGCCGAAGGTTTTGGCGGCGATCAAGGCAAAGGGTCGTGGTTAAGGTTCACCTGTGGTCTGGCCTGCGCCGCTTTACCGATGGGGTAGAGCTGGTGCAGGTGCAGGCCGACACGGTGGGGCAAATGTTGGATGGGCTGGTTGCGGCCCATCCGGGGCTTGGGCCGGTGATAGCGGCGGGCGTATCGGTCAGCATTGACGGCGTGCTGACGGCTAGCCGCTTTGGCGCGGTAAGCGAGGCGAACGAAATCTACCTGATCCAACGCATCAAGGGCGGCTAAAGCCCCTTAGCTGACATCAAACCGCGTCACGCCACGGCGCAATTCGTCCACCGGTTGGGTCAAGATCGCCGCCTGATGCGCGCGTTGGTCGCAATTGGCGCGGGGGCAGATGCGGCAGTTGATGCCAATCTGCGTCATCCGCGCGGACGAGACGGAAAACCCCTCTGCATAGCCAATCTCGGGCGCGAAGCCTATCGCGCAGCCCATGGCAACGGCCAAACGGTTGTCTTGGGTGTGACGTTCCCATGTGGGCCGGTCGACGGTGCGCGAAAAGACGAAAAACTGGCTGCGGTCGGGCATTTCCACGAACTGCGGTACGATCCGGCCCGGGGTGCGAAAACTGGTGTGCACATCCAACCGCGGGCAAGCGCCGCCATATTCGGCAAGGTGAAAATCGGTCGCATTGAACCGCTTGGTCACATTGCCGCCCTTGTCGATGCGCAAGAAAAAGAACGGCACGCCCTGCGCCCCTTCGCGCTGCAAGGTGGTGGCGCGGTGGCAGGCCTGTTCAAAGCTGACGCCAAAGCGGGTCGAGATATGGTCAAAGTCGTATTTCGAGGCCCGCGCCTCGGCCAGAAAGGCTGTATAGGGCATCAAGACGGCAGCGGCGAAGTAGTTGGCCAACTCCACCCGCAACCGCGCCACCCCGCGCGGGTCGCGAATACCGCTGCGCTGGATCAGGGCATCCAGCAGGGCGCGCTGTTCCAACAGGCCCGCCATATGGACCAGTTGAAAGGTGCGGTTGGGTTGGTCAAGCGCCTCGGACAGCAAAATTTCACGCCGCGATTCGTCATACTCGCGCAGCGCGCCCGGCAGGTCTTCGACACGGCAGACGCGCACATTCACGCCCAAACTGTCGCGCAGGCGGCGTTTTAGGGTGACATACAGCTCGTCCCGCTCGATCGGCTGGGGCCAGAAAGATTCGGCGGCCTCTTCCAACTCACGAAAATGGTTGCGATTGCGGCGAAAAACATCATGCACCGCCGCCTCGGGCGAGGATGACACCTGCGGCGCGCCACTTTCGGTAAGCGACAAAAGCTGATCCGAGACGACCGCATAGCTGCGGTAAAGTGTCATGAAGCTGTGAACCAAGGCCGGCGCATGCACCAAAGCTGCGCGCAGTTGGGGCAAATCGGGGCGGGTTTGGGTGAAAAGCGGGTCTTGAATTACCGCGCGCAAGTCAGAAAGCTGCGCTGTGCCGTCTTCTTCGGCGATATCGCGCCAGTCGACCCCGTAGGCGTCAAATAGGCGCAAAAGCACCTGCACAGACACCGATCTTTCGTTATTTTCTAGAAGGTTAACGTAAGAGGGGCTGATCCCCAGCACCTTGGCCATAGCGCCTTGGGTTTCGCCACGTTCCACGCGCAAGCGGCGCAGGTGTGGGCCTATGAAAGTTTTTTGCATACCATCGCACACAAGCTTGATTTTGTTGTATTTACAATATTACAAATAATCAAATCTGTAAAGTCTCGCGTTCACAGCGCAACCTGTTTGCGCTTTGCTTAAAAAGAAAGCGGTGTAACACAGTTTACAACAAGCGGAGGATGCTATGCGCACTGGAATCAATCACCTTTTCATTCCCGGCCCAACCAATGTGCCGGAACGTGTTCGTCAATCTATGAATGTGCCGATGCAAGACCATCGCGCGCATGATTTCGGCGCGCCCAATGTGGGAATTTTCCGCGATCTGAAAACCCTGTTTCGCACCCAGGACGGCCATGTTCTGGTGTTTCCGGCATCTGGCACCGGATCATGGGAAGCGGCGATCACCAACACCCTGTCGCCCGGCGACCGCGTTTTGATGGCGCGCCATGGCCAGTTTTCCGTGCTTTGGGCGCAAATGGCCCAACGTTTGGGGCTAGAGGTTGAACTGATCGATCTGGCTTGGGGTGCCGGTGCCCCGATCAGCGAATTCGCCCACCGTCTGGGTGCCGACCGCAAGGGCGAGATCAAGGCGGTTTTTGTCACCCATAACGAAACGGCAACTGGCGTGACGTCTGACATCGCAGCGCTTCGCCGCGCGATGAACGAGGCTGCGCATGACGCGCTGTTGTTTGTCGATGGCGTGTCATCTATCGGCTGCTTGCCCTTCGAGATGGACGCGTGGGGCGTTGATCTGGCCGTGACGGGCAGCCAAAAGGGCCTGATGATGCCCCCCGGTCTGGGCATTTTGGGCGTCAGCCCCAAGGCGATGAAGGCGGCTGAAACCGCCAAGATGCGCCGCGCCTATTTTGAATTCTCTGATCAGGTCAAGAACAACGAAACGGGGTACTTTCCCTATACCCCCCCCGTGCAACTGCTGCACGGTCTGCGCGCCGCACTGGACCTTATGATCGAAGAGGGCTTTGACGCCGTCATCACCCGCCACCGTCGTCTGGCCGCAGGCGTGCGCGCCGCTGTGCAAGCGTGGGGGCTAGAGGTGTGCGCGGAAAGCCCGTCGCTGTATTCCGACACGGTCACGGCCATTCGCACGCCCGAGGGGGTTGATGCGCGCGATGTGATCAAGATCGCCTATGACCGCTACAATGCCTCGCTTGGGTCGGGCCTTGGGCCGCTGGCTGGCAAGGTGTTTCGCATCGGGCATATTGGTGATTGCAACGAGGGCATGTGCCTGACCGCCATCGCCTTGGCCGAACTGTCGCTGGTGGCGGCAGGGGCGAAGATCACCTTTGGGTCGGGGGTGGCAGCCGCACAGGCTGTCTATGCCCAACACGCCCAATCCTCTGTTGCGATGGCTGCAGAATAAACCTTTAGGAAATCAGGATAAAAAGATGAGCCATACGCTTCACCCCATGCGCAAAGCACGCCTGCAACGTTCGGAACTGGCGGTTCCGGCATCAAACCCCACGATGATCGACAAGGCCGCCGATGGCCCAGCCGATTACGTTTTTCTTGATTTGGAAGACGCCATTGCACCTTCGGAAAAGGTGCAGGCCCGCAAAAACGCCATTCAGGCGTTGAACGACATCGATTGGCGCGCAAAGGGCAAAACGGTTTCAGTGCGCATCAACGGGCTGGACACGCATTACATGTACCGCGACGTGGTGGATGTGATGGAACAGGCGGGCGACAAGGTTGACACGTTGCTGGTGCCCAAAGTGGGTGTGACGGGCGATTTGTACATGGTGGAAGCCATGGTCAACCAAATCGAACAGGCCAAGGGCTTTACCACACGCGTGGGTCTGGAAGCCTTGATCGAAACCGCCCTTGGCATGGCGAATGTGGAAGCCATCGCCCAGTTCGGCGGCCGGCTAGAGGCGCTGCATTTCGGGGTGGCGGATTTTGCCGCGTCGATGCGGGCGCGCACGACAAACATCGGCGGGTTGAACCCGCATTATCCGGGCGATCAATGGCATGCCTCGATCAGCCGGATGGTGGTGGCCTGCCGTGCATACGGCTTGCGCGCGATTGATGGGCCGTTTGGCGATTTCAGCGATCCGGAAGGCTATAAAGACGGCGCACGTCGTGCGGCGGCGTTGGGATGCGAAGGCAAGTGGGCCATCCACCCGTCGCAGATTGATCTGGCCAACGAAGTCTTCTCGCCCCCAGAGGCAGAAGTCACCCGCGCGCGGCGCATTATCGAAGAGCTGCGCAAAGCCGAAGCCATGGGCAAAGGGGCCGCACAGTTGGACGGCCGCATGATTGATGCGGCGTCCGAGCGGATGGCCATGAACGTACTGGTTCTGGCTGACGCCATCGCCGCCAAGTAAGCCACGAATTTTCTACGAAAATTCAAACAGATAACGCGGGGGCGGTTCAACGAAACCGCTCCTCGCTTAGGGAGGAAAAGATGGATATTCACGAATACCAAGCTAAGGAAATCCTCGCCCGCTTTGGCGTGCCGGTGCCGCGTGGCGGGCTGGCCTACAGCCCCGAACAGGCAGGCTACCGCGCACGCGAATTGGGTGGAAAGGCGTGGGTTGTTAAGGCGCAGATCCATTCCGGCGGGCGCGGGGCGGCCGGCGGGGTGAAGCTGTGCAAGACACCCGAAGAGGTGCAGGCCTTTGCCGGCACTTTGTTTGGCAAGCAGCTTGTAACCAAGCAAACCGATGCCAACGGCAAAGGTGTTTACCGCGTTTGGGTCGAAGGCGCGTCTGACATCGCCCAAGAGCTGTACTTGGGCTTTGTGCTGGATCGGAAGTCGGAACGCATCATGATCGTCGCCTCGGCCCACGGCGGGATGGAGATTGAAGATCTGGCCGACAAAGACCCCGACAGCCTGCGCCGCATGATTATTGACCCTGCAACGGGCCTGTCCGAGTTTCAGGCGCGCGAGCTGGCCTTTCAACTGGGCCTGCGCGGCGGTCAGGTGGCACAGATGGTCACCACACTGCGCGCCTGCTATCGCGCCTACCGCGATCTGGATGCGGTGATGGTCGAGATCAACCCGCTTGTTGTCACCCATTCGGGCGATCTGGTGGCGCTGGATGCCAAAATGTCCTTTGACACCAACGCCCTGTTCCGCCAGCCCCAAGTCGCCGAACTGCGCGACCGCAGCCAAGAAGACCCGCGCGAAAGCACGGCGGGCGATCATGGCCTGTCTTATGTCGGGCTAGAAGGTGACATCGGCTGCATCATTAACGGTGCTGGTCTGGCCATGGCCACGATGGACATGATCAAGCTGGCGGGCGGCGAACCTGCCAACTTCCTTGACATCGGCGGCGGTGCCAGCCCCGAGCGGGTTGTGCGGGCGTTCCGCACCGTTTTGGCCGATGGCAATGTGTCGGTGATCTTGGTCAACATCTTTGCCGGCATCAACCGTTGCGATTGGGTCGCCCAAGGCGTGGTGCAGGCCTATAAAGAAGTGGGTCTGACGATCCCTGTCGTGGTGCGTCTGGCAGGCACCAATGTCGAAGAGGGCAAGGCTATCATTGATGGGTCGGGCTTGCCGCTGATCTCGGCCGACAGTCTGGCCGAAGCCGCCGCAGCGGCCGTTGCCGCCCGCCCCCGCAAAGCCGCTTAAGGAGGACATCATGGCCATTCTGATCACTGAAAACACCCGCGTCATCGTTCAAGGCATGTCGGGCCGGATCGGCTCGTTCCACGCTGCCGACATGATAAAGCACGGCACCAATGTGGTGGGCGGTGTGACACCGGGCAAAGGCGGCGAAAGCATTCTGGACCGCCCGCTGTTCAACACCGTCCGCGAGGCGGTAGAACAGGTCGGCGCAGAAGCCTCGCTGATCTTCGTGCCGCCGCCCTTTGCGGCAGACGCGATTATGGAAGCCGCAGATGCCGGCATTCGCACAGCTGTCTGTGTGACCGACGGCATTCCCAGCCAAGATATGATGCGCGTCAAGCGGTTCTTGCGCCGCTATCCGGCGGAACGCAAAATGCGTGTCATCGGGCCGAACTGCGCAGGCATCATCTCGCCCGGCAAAGGGTTTATGGGGATCATGCCGCCGCATATCTATATGCCGGGGCGCATTGGCATCGTGGGCCGCTCGGGCACCTTGGGGTATGAAGCGGCAGCCCAGATGAAGGCTTTGGGGATCGGGGTGTCTACCTCGGTCGGGATTGGCGGCGATCCGATCAACGGGTCAAGCTTCCGCGACATTCTGGAACTGTTCGAGGCCGACAGCGAAACCGATGCCGTGATGATGATCGGCGAAATCGGTGGCCCACAAGAGGCAGAGGCTGCTGCCTATGCACGCGACTATATGAAAAAGCCGGTTGTGGCCTATATCGCGGGGCTTTCGGCACCCAAGGGCCGCAAGATGGGCCATGCAGGGGCGATCGTGTCGGCCTTTGGCGAAAGCGCGCAGGAAAAGGTTGATATCCTGACGGCAGCCGGCATCACCGTGGCGCCCAACCCGTCTTCGATGGGCGAGACGATGGCGATGGTTCTGGCGCAGCGTAAAGCGGCCTAAACTGGGTTGGTTTGACAAAAGACCACCGCGCGGGGCAACCGGCGCGGTGGTTTGTTTTTAGGCTTTGGCGGCAAGCGCTGCTTGGCGCAGGGTGCTGATCCTTTGGCGGGGCGCTATGGCTTCAGGGGCTATCGCCAGTGTTAGGACCGCGCCAATGCCCGCCATGGTGGCCTGCACCGCGCGGTCAAAGGCTGCGGCGAAGGCCTCGGTCGCCTCGACCCGTTCGGCATGAAAGCCGTAGGCTTGGGCGAGGGCGGTAAAGTCGGGGTTCACCATGGTTGTGCCAAACACACGGGCAGGGAATTGGCGTTCCTGATGGGCGCGGATCGTGCCGTAGATGCCATTGTCGAGGATCAGGATCAAAGGCGATGCGCCGTGTTGGGCGGCGGTGGCCAGTTCTTGGCAGGTCATCTGAAAATCGCCGTCACCCGCAAAACACAGCACCATACGGCCCGGTTCGGCCAAACTGGCCGCAATCGCTGCGGGCACGCCGTAGCCCATGGCCCCTGACTGCGGCGCCAAAAGCCGCATCTTGGGGCCAAAGCACAGATGTCGGCTGGGCCAAGCGGCAAAGTTGCCCGCGCCATTGGTGACGATCACATCTTGCGGCAGGTGTGCCCCCAGATGCGCCATCACCGCCGACATATCGACGGGCGAGGGTTGGGTTGGGGCGACAAAGGCTGTTTCATACCCTGCGCGGGCCTTGGCGCGCCATGCGGCCCACGGGCCTGCAACGGGGGTCAGGGCTGTGGCAAAGGCATTGGGGTCGGCGTGCAGTGGCAGGGCTGCGATGTAGACCTTGCCCAGTTCCTCGGTAGAGGGATGCGCGTGGATCAGGGTTTGCTGGGGCAGTGGCACTGACAGCAGGGTATACGCGCCGGTTGTCATCTCATCCATGCGCAGATTGACGGCCACAATGACATCGGCGGTTTTGATCAGATCGGCCACATGGGGCCACATGCCCACCCCCGCCTCTCCGGCAAAGACGGCAGAGGTGTTGTCAAAAGCGTCTTGACAGCGAAACGCGGTCAGCACGGGAATATCCGACGCCTCGGCAAAGGCTTGCAGGGCAGATTTGCCTTGCGCCGTCCAGCCTGTGCCGCCGGTTAGGATAAGCGGGCGTTGGGCTTGGGACAGAATGGCTTGCATATGGCGCAGCGCGGCAGGATCGGGCTGGGCGGGTGCTATGGGCGGCAGGGGCTGCGACAGGGGGGCAGTGTCGGACAAAGCCGCCAGCATATCTTCGGGCAAAGACACCACCACCGGACCGGGACGGCCCGAGACAGCGGTTTTCCAAGCGCGCGCCAAATGCTCTGGGATGCGGGCAGGGTCGGTGATTTCGACCACATATTTGACCATGCTACCAAAGACGGCGCGGTAGTCGACCTCTTGAAAACTTTCGCGCTCGCGGTCGGATTGGGCGATTTGGCCCACGAACAGCAGCATCGGGGTGGAATCTTGCATCGCGGTATGCACGCCGATCATGGCGTTGGAGGCACCCGGGCCACGGGTGACCATGCAAATGCCGGGCTGGCCTGTCAGCTTGCCATAAGCGGCGGCCATGAAACTGGCACCGCCTTCGTTGCGGCATAGGATATAGTCAAACTGGCCCACCGTGTCGTGCATGGCATCCAAGACGGCCAGATAGCTTTCGCCCGGCACGCCAAAGGCCTTTTTGGCCCCCAAGGCCACAAGGCTTTCCACCAGAATTTGCCCGCCGTTGCGCATAAAGCCA
Organism: uncultured Rhodobacterales bacterium; assembly: GCA_903845215.1. Lineage (GTDB taxonomy): Bacteria > Pseudomonadota > Alphaproteobacteria > Rhodobacterales > Rhodobacteraceae > Stagnihabitans. The sequence continues at coordinate 79,105 of CAIMWI010000036.1, forward strand.
CCCCTTCTTTCGGCCCGATCATGCGGCGCTGAACCGGCGCTGTCGAGATGCTGAACTTAGCCCTTTCGCGCCGTGTGTCTGCGCTAGATAACCGGCGTCAACAGGTCTTGGCCCGCAAAATGCGCCGCCAGATTGTCGCGCATCAATTGCCCCATTGCCCTGCGCGTTTCCACCGTGCCAGAGGCGTGGTGGGGTTGCAAAAGCACATTGGAAAGCGCCAGAAAGCGCGGGTTTAGTTGGGGTTCACCCTCAAACACATCCAAGGCGGCCCCGCCTAAGGCCCCGGTTTCCAAAGCGTGCAGCAAAGCGATTTCATCGATGTTGGATGCGCGAGAGATATTGACCAGCAGCCCTTGCGGCCCCAAGGCCTGCAACACTTGGGCACTGACGATGTGGCGGGTTTGCGCATTGGCCAAAGCCGTGACAATCACCACATCTGACCGCGCGGCCAAAGCGACAGGATCGGTAAAATAGGCATAGGGCACATCCTTGCGGCTGCGGGCGCAATAAGCGATGTCCATATCAAAGCCAGCAAGGCGCTTGGCCACTTGCAGACCAATGCGGCCAAGGCCCAAGATCCCAGCCCTCATCCCCGTCACGCGGCGCTGCAAGGGAAAGCTGCCTTTGGTCCAATCGGCACGGGCAAAGGCTGCGGCGGGCACGATGCCGCGCGCCAATGCCAGAACCATGCCCACGGCCAAATCGGCGCAATCATCGGTTAAAACATCGGGCGTGTTCGTCACGCGGATGCCGCGCGCGTTGCAAGCAGCCATATCCACCGCATCATAGCCGACCCCGTAGATGCTGATCATTTCCAGATTGGGGCAGGCCGCGATCACCGCAGGCTCCGCCCCTGCCCCACCATTGGTGGCGATCGCACGGATCTGCGGGCCAACTTTGGCCAAAAACGCCACTTTATCCGCATGTGCGGGAAAGAGGTGCATCTGATAGGCCGCCTCTAGCGCGGTTTGGTCCCAGTCGGGATAAGATCCCATTTGCAGAACATGGGGTTTGGACATGGGATTTCCTGAGTGTGGCGGCTTGACAGGGGTTGGTATCAATAAGATGACCTTTGCAACCAAGCCTGTCGAGGGCCTATTCGGCAACGAAGGGGGGTAGAATGAGCATCTCTCGTTTTGATTTAACCGGACGGCGTGCGTTGATCACAGGGTCGTCGCAGGGCATCGGTTTTGCCTTGGCGAAAGGCTTGGCTGCGGGCGGAGCGCAGGTGGTGCTGAACGGGCGTGACGCCACAAAATTGGCGGCGGCGGTGGCACAGATCGACGGCGCCTTGGCCCTGCCCTTCGATGCCACCCAGCACGCACAGGTGCGCGCAGCGGTGGATGGCTTTGAGGCGGACATTGGCCCCATTGACATCTTGATCAACAACGCTGGCATGCAGCACCGCGCCCCGCTTGAAGATTTTCCGCCCGAAGCCTTTGATGCCTTGCTGCAAACCAACATCGCCAGTGTCTTTCATGTGGGCCAAGCCGTGGCGCGGCATATGATCGCGCGGCGGCGGGGCAAGATTATCAATATCGCATCGGTGCAAACGGCGCTCGCCCGGCCTTCGATAGCACCTTATACAGCGACCAAAGGGGCGGTGGGGAATCTGACCAAAGGGATGGCGACCGATTGGGCCAAACATGGGCTGAATTGCAACGCCATCGCGCCGGGCTATTTTGACACGCCGTTGAACGCGGCACTTGTGGCGGACCCGGCCTTTTCGACTTGGCTTGAAAAGCGCACGCCTGCGGGCCGCTGGGGGCGGGTTGAGGAATTGGTGGGTGCGGCGATCTTTCTAGCGTCAGAGGCATCTTCCTTCGTGAACGGGCATATTCTGTACGTCGACGGGGGGATCACGGCCTCTTTATGACGCTGCGCTTGGTCATCATGGGGGTGTCGGGCTGTGGCAAATCCTCGGTCGGGGTCGGGCTTGCCACAGAGTTGGGGCTGATTTACCGCGATGGTGATGATCTGCATCCGCTGGAAAATGTCGCCAAGATGCGGGCAGGTGTGGCGTTGAATGATGCGGACCGCTGGCCATGGCTGGACAGGGTTGGATGGATTTTAAAGACCCAAGCTCCTGTGGTCGTGGGGTGTTCCGCCCTCAAACGCGCCTACCGCGACCGCATTCGCGCCGCTGCGGGCGGGTCTGTGTGCTTTGTGCATTTGGCCGGAAGTAAAGACGTCATAGCCGGGCGCATGGCGCAACGGCAGGGCCATTACATGCCGCTTTCCCTGCTGGACAGCCAGTTTGCCGCCCTTGAACCCCCCGGGGCAGAGGAGAAGGCGATCAGCGTTTCCATTGACCAACCCTTGAACGTAATTGTCGCCGCAATCATGCGCCATTTAACCTGACGACCTGTTTGTCGTGATCAGGATTTTTGCCCTTTCATATTTACTTCCCTGAATATAAACTTTCACATCGGCCTCATATGGGTTCCTTATGCCAACCACCGACACTGCCACCATCCGCTTTGATCCCAATGGCCAGCCCGAGGCCCTGCGGCGCGCAGTCGCTTTTCTTAAGGTGCTTGGGCATGAGGGGCGACTGGAACTGCTGTGTCATATGATCGACGGCGCGCAAAGCGTGGGCGCGCTGACCCAAGCGCTAGGGTCTTCGCAACCTGCAGTGTCCCAACACCTGATGCGCTTGCGTGCCGAGGGATTGGTTCGCACTGAGCGGCGCGGAAAGACGGTGCTTTATTCCATCGCTGCACCCGAGATGGCAACGGTTCTATCCGCACTGCGGGATGCGTTTTGCACCGTGCCAAGCACCACCAGCCTAGGCGTGGTCTAACTGGGCAGGTCCAAGTCCAAAATCGCGGCCTCTGTCTGATCCCATAAATCGTGAACCTGCGCTGTGATCAACTTTGCAGCCTTGGCTTCGTGGCCGTTGCGGCACAACTCTTCGGCCGATGCGTAAAGCTGTCGCAAAGCAGGCGCGCCGATCATAGCGCAAACCCCGGCACCTTCATGGCAGATCGGCATCAGATCAGCCAACTTGTCTGGCGCACAAGCCGCCAAAAGGCGCGCCTGAAAGGCAGGGGCGTCAGCGCGAAAGCGGGCCAACATGCGGGCCAGACCGGCAGACCCCAAGCCATCACGCAGGTCATCTATCCGGGCAGGGCTTATGGCCAGCACTTTGGCGGTCACCTCGGGTTCTGTTATCTGGTCATCGCCCAACAATGACTTTGCAAGGTTGCCAAAAGAGATGGGCTTGGTCAGGCAGCCATCCATTCCGGCTTTCTGAAACCGCTTTAAGTCTGCGGGCATGGAATGGGCGGTGACGGCTAAGATCCGGCTGCCCGTTGATTGGCCGTCCTCGCGGATAAGGGCGGTCGCGGCCAAGCCGTCCATGACGGGCATAGAAATATCCATCAAGATAACATCGAACGGATGCGCGCGTGCGGCTTCCATGCCCTGACGACCATCTGTGGCCATGGTGACACGGTGGCCCATCTGGTGCAGCATTTCTTCCAAGACGATGCGGTTGGTGGCATTATCTTCAACCACCAGCACATCCATCGGATCCATTGACTGGGGAGCCTGCGGCTTGGGCATGTCGCTTTGCTTGGGCGTGCTGGCTATCGCCAAGGGCAAACGCATCCAAAAGCAACTGCCCTCGCCCAATTCACTTTCAACCCCAACGTCGCCGCCCATCGCTTGGGCCAATCTGCGCGCAATGGCCAAGCCCAATCCTGTGCCGCCACTGGTGCGCACCAGCGACTGATCCAGCATGACAAAATCTTCGAAGATCTTCGCCTGATCACCTTCGGCAATACCAATGCCCGTGTCGATGACCCGAACCTCTACATCCAAAAAGGCGTCCTTGCGGTGCTGCGCCTCGATCTCGAGGGTGATCTGGCCACCATCGGTAAATTTCAGCGCATTCGTTAGAAAGTTTTGGATGATCTGGCTAATGCGGAAATAATCTCCGACCAGTCGCGGCAATGGGCCCAAAGGTTTGACGACCACTTTTGTGCCCTTTTGAATGGCCAAGTGGCGCAGGCCGACAACAAGATCTTCGACCAAGGCCGTCATGTCGAACTGTTCTTCCGCAAGGTGCATTTTACCCGCATCAGCCTTTGAGATGTCTAAGACATCATTGGCGTGGCGCAACAACTGCCGCGCCGAGGATTGCGCTAGGTCTAAAAAGCGCACCTGTTTGGCATTGTCTGTCATGCCTGCGGCAATCTCAAGCGCGGCCATCACGCCGTTCAGGGGGGTGCGCATTTCATGGCTCATCACAGCCATGAAGTTGGTCTTTGACTTCTCTGCCGCCATGGCCGCATCGCGGGCCTGAACCAAGGCAGCCTCTGCTTGGACACGATCAGAAATGTCGCGCAGAAAAGCGATGAAAATCATGCCTTCGGCCGTATTGTGGCTTGCCACGGCCAGTTCTAGCGGAAACTCTGCCCCCCCTTTGCGCATGCCTGTCATCTGAAAGCGGCCAGAGTTGGCATCTTGAAGCAAGCCGTCCGTCTTGATCTGCGACATCATGGCTGAATAAGGCGCCCGCGCCGTGGGTGGCATGATCAAATGCTCAAGATCGCCACCAATCGCCTCTTGCCGACTATACCCGAAATTGACAGCGGCAGCATTGTTGAAATCCAACACCTTGCCTTTTTCATCTGTCACGATGATTGCATCCAACGATGTTTCAACCGTGGCCGCAAAGCGCGAAGACAGGCGCACGGTTTGATCAGCCAAACGCATGGCCTGCCGGTTCAACCAAAGCACCAGTGCCGACAGCGTCGCCAAAGCCGTGATAACAATTGCCCCCGCCCAGGCGGCCCGCTGCACCAAGGCGGTAAAGGCCGCGCGGCGCTCGTCGGCCATGGCTGCATACCGTGTGATCAGTTGGATGAGCAAGGCACGCAGTTCCAAGCGCAACTTGCTGGCCTCGGCGTCGATCTGGCGCAGGGCGGCGCGCAATTCCAGATCAGAGGAATCGATCAATGGGGTCGTTTGGTCGAGGAATTCTTCCACCTTCGTGTCCAATTTGGCCACGATTTCGCCCCTGTCGAGGGCGACAAAAATCTTCCCTTTAAGGATAGACTGAAAGCGGCTGTAAAGCAGATCATATCGTTTGCGCAGTTCGGTCAAAGGGGCTTCGGGCTGAAGCGCCATGATTCCGACCTCGGCCTGAAAGCGAACAAGATCCACTTCAATTTGGGCCACATTAAAATGGATGTTATCAATCGCCTCTTGCCGATAGGTCTTCATCTCGGTTTGAAGCCGCAGCCACAAGACCGCAACAACGCACATCGATATGGCCGCCAAAACAATGATCGCAGGCTTTAGCCTTTGAAGGGCGCGTGTCCAGAACGCAGGTTTCTTGACCATGGGTTGGGGTTCGGGGCTAGTTGCCAAATTCTATCCGCGCGATCTGCCAGACCGAATGTGCATAGGTTTCTTCGGTTTGATACTCTGCGTTATCATCAAAAGGATAGATCAACCAAAGCGGCCCTTTGTCACGAATGGAGATCAACTCTCCATCCTTCAAAAACGCCAACATGGGACCATCATCTTTGGCATCTGTGATGGGGATCGAGTTGGTATAATCATCCAAAGCGGTGATTGTGACGGTTGTGCCGGTTGCCCCCACGGCGGCGATAAAGTCTTTCAGCAAAACACCCTGAAACGTGGCCTTAGCCTCGGTCCATGGGGTTGAAGTGGTAAAGCTATGCTGCGGCAATGATTTCAGTTGGTCTAAGTCCAGCACCAATCCATCCGCCGAATTGGTGGCCGTGATAGCGCCACGCACCGTCACAATCGGCGTACCCTGAGCGGGCGCATAAAAGTCAGCTTTTGCCCAAGCCGATGACAAGGTTGGCAAAAAATACAGGTCAAGAGTACCGAGAAAATACAGACGAAACGAGACATTTCAAACTTCCTCGCGCGCATTGGAATGCCTCATTGGTAGCATAACTATTTGGTCTGTAGCCCCATTCGGATGGATAGGCTTGTACTTCTTGGGATAGATTGGGTATCCTTTAGGGTAGGCCTAGTAAAGCCCTGCCTCTTTGGCGATCATCGCGGCATGGGTGCGATTCTTGGCCGCGATTTTGCGGTACAAGGTCTTGATGTGCAGCTTCACTGTCACTTCTTGCAGTTCAAGTTCGCGGGCGATCTCTTTGTTGGCAAGACCACGGCACAGACGCTTAAGAACATCCAGTTCGCGGGCAGTCAATTGGGCCCCTGCAACCGTGACGGGGGTTGTGTCGCGTTCAGTCATTAAACTGATCGGGGCATAGACTTCTCCGGCGGCCATAAAGCGCACTGCGGCCACCAGCGAACGTGTGGACATGGTCTTGGGCAAGAAACCGGCCGCGCCCTCGGACAGGGCCTGTTCGGCGATCGCCCGTGGTGCGGTGCCCGAGATAATGGCGACCGGCTTTGTGCCCTGTTGCTTTTTCATAGCGGCCAAACCCGCCAATCCGTTCATTCCGGGCATCATGTAGTCCAACAGCACCAGATCAAACGCCCCCATGCTGCGCACAAGATCAAGGGCGGCGGGAAAATCGCGTGCAACTTCGACGGTCAGCCCGTCCTCCTGCCCCAGGAAAGCGGCAATGGTGTCACGGACCAATTCCTGATCGTCAGCAAGCAATATACGCATTCTTTCCTCAATCTGATAACCACTTAGAAACAGTATCGGCGCCCTTCAAAGAACCAACATGGCCCGAAGTTCCCAATAGGCAATGGGAATACTCCCCAAGAATAGGCCTGTCACCGACAAACAGTGAACCTTGCAACTTTCGCATAAACTTCGCCCGATTGGGTGGGCCGCGCCTAGGTTTTGCTGTCCTAAACAGCCCATTGTCGCGATGATCACCCCGGTAAAGATGGGGCGCAGTGTCGATGCATGGATCGCCTAGGCCTTGGCTAGGTAAAATGTTCGACAAACACTTTGTCATCGCGTTTCGCAGCACCCTAGAAAATCCGCACAACGCACAAATGGACAAGGCGCGCCGGTCGTTGGTTTTCGCAGTCGTTCAAACTTCAGCCTTCGCCATAAGTCGTGATCCTGTTTGAGTTTCCAAAGGTCAAACCCAACGCCGAGAACTACCCTAATGGGTACTCCCTAAAGAGTCTAGCTTGGGATTGCGGCAGTTCACACGGAAAAAATGACATCACTGGCGGTTGCCCCTTGGGATCGCGCCCTGAAGACTATAACCTGTGTCAAAACAACGGCCGTCGGAGAATGTTGGCATGCACCACCCCAGGGTCAGCCTTTACGCCGCGATGTTGGCCGCAACCGGCATTCCGCTTTACATACACCTACCGCAGTTTGCCTCGGTCAATCTTGGGATGGGGTTGGGCACGATCGGCTTGATTTTGTTGGTGATCCGCCTGATAGATTTGGTACAAGATCCGGTGATCGGCTGGGCGATTGACCGTTGGCCCAAGGCGCAAGCAGCCTTTGCAATGACGGCGGCGGCGGGTTTGGCGGTGGGGTATCCTGTGCTGTTTTCCCTTAAGCCGGGGCCCTTTTTGACCGCGCAAATCATGGTGGTTTTGGCGCTGTTGTTTGCGGCCTATAGTTTGGGGTCGATCTTGCTTTATGGCCGCAGCGCTACGTTGGCGTTACGGGCAGAACCCGACGCGCTGATGACGCTGGCGGCGTACCGCGAGGGGGGAATGTTGGCGGGCGTTCTTTTGGCTGCAAGTGCGCCTGCGGTTCTGGTCGGATTGGGGGCCAGCGCACAGGGCTATCCGGCCTTTGGCATCGCGCTGGGGCTTTTGGCTGTGATCACCGGTTTTGTCACGCGCCCTCTTTGGCGGCGGCCCGCGATCTTGGGCGGGGCTTTGTCGTTGGCGGGCTTGGGCCAAGCCGGTGCCTTGCGTCTTTTGGGGCTTGCCTTGGTGAACAGTTTACCCGTGGCCCTGACCTCGACCCTGTTTTTGTTTTTTGTGGAAGATCGCTTGCAACTGCCCGGCAAGGCAGGGCTTTTGCTGACGCTTTTCTTTCTGTGTGCCGGGGCAAGCGTTCCGCTGTGGCTGGGCATAAGAAAACGGATTGGGGCCAAGATGACCCTTTTGATCGCCATGCCGCTTGCAATCGCCTGCTTTGCCGGATCAGCCTTTTTGGCACCGGGTGACTTTGTGGCGTTTGCTGTCATCTGTGCTGCATCGGGTGCGGCCCTTGGGGCAGACACGGTTTTGCTGCCAGCCATGTTTTCAGTGGTGCTGACACGCGCGGGGCTTCAGGCCTCTTTGGCCTTTGGCATCTGGGCTTTTGCGGGAAAACTGGGGCTCGCGCTGGCGGCCTTTGCCGTGATGCCGATCCTGCAGTGGAACGGCTTTGTTCCCGGACAGATCAACAGCGCCTCTGCCTTGACAACACTGACCTTGGCCTATGCTGTCGTGCCATGCTTTTTGAAACTGGGCGCGCTGGCGATGGTGCTGCGGCTGAAAGATGGCGATGGCTAAGGGGGACGCCCCCCTTACCAGTCAATCTCGCGGTCACCACCGACAAATTGGGCGCTTTTTTCAGTATACTGGAATAATTCCACCAAACTGCCCGAAGGATCTTTCAGCCAAGCCTGCCAAGTGTCGTCGCAGCCATATTTCGGTGCAGTCACCTCTATGCCCTTGGCGCGAAGTTCGGCGACACAGGCCACCAGATCCTCGACCTCAAGGCACAGGTGGTTGACTTGACCGGATCGGGCAATCGGCGCCTCGTCGTGCAAGAACACCTCTATAAAGGTACGCGCGCCGCACGAAAGGTATAGCCCGACCCAAGCGCCGTTCTTCAAAAAGTTAAAGCACTTCGTCAGACCCAAGCCACCAACATAGAAGTTTTCTGCCTGTGCCAGATCATGGCTAAACACGCATGCATGCGCCAATTGCTTGGTGATCATCTTATCCCCCTACCAAACCCGTGGTTCACCCTAACGCCAACACAGCCATCTTGCCACAAAAAGTGGCGTGCAATCCTGCTGGCCGGGGCTGGATATAAGGGCTTAGACCGCCTGCGCCCTTTAGGGGATCAGGCCCACGGCTTTCAGCACCGATTGCGGGGCTGGGCTGCGCCAGATACGCTGAAAGCTTTCCACCACATTCTCTCGGGTGACTGAGATGCCGGGCAAAGCGATCCAGGCCGGGGTCAGGCGGTTGAGAAGGGTCAAGATCGTGGTTTGGGCGGCTGCAACCCCTTGCAGGTAAGGCTGTTGGGCCGCGATCACGGCAAAGGGGGCACCTTGGGCAAGGCCGATGGCGACCTGTTCGCCAAGATCGACAGTCGCCATCGCGATGGGTTTTTTGGAGCGCATCAAGACCTCGGCCGCGTGCAGGGCGGGCGTGTCCCATACCACAAACAGGCCCGCAAGGTCCGGATGCACCGCCAACAAAGCCTCGGTTTTGGGAGCGGCTTCTTCGATGCGGGCAAAGGCTTCGTGGCAGATCGTCACATCGGGGCGGCGGGTTTGCATCCATTGGGAAAAGGCAATTTCACGCTCGTTGGTGGCGAAGAAATCCGCAGCATAGCCCAGCAGCCCCACTTGGCACCCTTGCGGCAGATGCGGCGACAGGCCTTCGGCGGCAATCAGGCCAAGGCCGAAATTGTCGGCCGAAACCAAAGTGCCATAGTGGTTACCCGGCAGCAATCCGGTGGGCGCATTGTCCAAAAGGATCAGCTTGATACCGGCTTCAGCCAAACGCGCATGGGCCATTGCCACCTCTTGGTTGGCAACTGGCAAAGAGATCACCGCATCTGGCTTTTGCGCCAAAAGATCGTCCAGCGCCTTGACCTGCTCGGACGGTGAAAAGCCGCAATCAATCACACGGGTGACAGCCGTGGCACAATCGCCCAATACCCCTACAATCCCTGACAGTTGCTGGCGCGCCCAATCACTTTCCAGCGTGTGCAACACCACGGCCACGCGAAACGCCCGCGCTTTGGCCGCAGCCCTGTCTTCGGGCAGCAAGGTCACGCGTTCAGGCGGGGCGGCACGTTCGCCATGAGGGCCAAGGCCAGAGATCGTCATATCGCACCTCGCGACGGGGGCGGAGAGAGAGCGGGCGGTGGCGGGGCCATATCCAACGCCTCACGAAAGGACGCAAAGGCAGGGTGTTTGAGCGGGCTGCCCTGCATAATCCAATCCTTCAGAAATTCAGGCGCAAAAAGCAATTCCGCCCCCACCCGCGCCGCGCCGACCAAACCAGCCGACGATCCCATTTGGCTGCGGATGATCCGCAGATCACGGGTAACCAAGGGATGGCTTGCCCCGTAAACCGCCTCGCGCACCGCGGCGAGGATGATGTCGTTGGTCTGCATGATTGCGCCTGACAGCACGATCACCTCGGGGTTCAGCGTGTTGGTCAGGGTCGCCACCACTTGGCCAATCAAGCGGCCCGATGTGGTCAGAATTTCCATACAGGCTGCATCTCCCATCTGCGCCGCTTGCGCCACGTCGATTGCGCTAATCTCTCCGCCCCGCCGCAGCTGATCGGCCAAAAAGGCGCTGCGGCCTGTTTCCGCCGCCAAGCGCCCCTCGCGCAGGATCATGTCCGACCCCGCCATCGCATCCAGCGTGCCAGAGCGGTCACCCTGATGCACTGGCAAGGCACCAATTAATCCCGTCGCCCCCTGCGCCCCGCGAAATAGCCGCCCCTCCGACACGATCCCCGCGCCAATCCGACGCCCGACCTTGATGAACAGCATGGACCCAAGGCCCTGCCCTGCGCCGCCATGCAATTCGCCCATCGTCATCGTATCGACCGAAGAGCGCATCCAAACCGGGGCGCCAAAGGTGCGGGTCAGCATTTCGACCAGCGTAAATCCCTCCCATGCGGGCAAAACGGCTGGCGTGCGCGATAGAAAATCACCGACTGCCCCCGGCACAGTGCCCGGAACCGATAAGGATATGCCCCACAGGCCCGCCGGCGATGCCTGCCTGTCCAATGACCAGCGCAACAAGGTGATCAGACGTTCTGCCAGGGCCTGTGGCGGGGCTGTCAGTTCAAAAGCTTCGTGGTGTTCGGTCAAAAGCTTGCCCGATAGGTCCGCAACGCCCACGCCCAGCGCTGTCTGATCCAGCGTGGCCACCAGCACCCGCCCCTGCTTGGCCGCAAGCCGCACCAAGCGCGGCGCGCGGCCACCCGTGGCCGTGCCCAATTCGCTTTCATCAATCAGGCCCAGATCGGCCAGCATGGTCAGCCTGTCAGACACCACGGCACGGCCCAAATCGCTTTTACGCTCTAACTCATGGCGGGTTGTTGGGTCATCGGCGCGAATCAGGTTCAGCAGATCAACCAGCGACGGCGCAGCCGTTTCCGCCACGCGGGGCCGCCCTTTGCCCCGTGCCAATCCGGAAATCTCGGTCAGGTCTTGCGCCATGTCTCCTCCGTTTTTCCTTGATAAATCGGGATGTTCGCCTGATCAAGCCGATACTTTTGTTTTTATTCTGCAAAAGTAATGCTCGTTATTATGAAAATATATTGACCTAACGCGAAAAACGGCATTACAAAGCCCACATCGGCTGGAGGGCCGGTGCAAAGGAGGAGGGGAACATGACAGCTTGGAAGCTGGCCTATCACGCCAATTGCTGGGGTGCGCTTGGCGGGGATGCGGTGGGGGTGACCTCGATCACGCAGCTGGCCTACCGCACCTTTGGCCAAATGGACCGTGCCTTTGCCGAGATCGCAGCGGCAGGATATGAAGGGGTCGAGGTGTTTGACGGCAACCTTCTTGACCATTCCGCTGCCGCTTTTCGCAGCCTGCTGGCCAAATCGGGGCTAGAACTCGTTGCGGCCTATGCCGGCGGCAATTTCATCTTTGACGACATCCTGCCCGAAGAACTGGCCCGCGTGACCCGTGCTACCGACCGCGCGGCCGAACTGGGCGCGACGCATCTGGTGGTGGGCGGCGGGGCCAAGCGCTTTGATGGCATCCGCGAAAGTGATTACCACAAGCTGGCTGCCGCTTTGGACCGTGTGAAAGACATAGGTGACGCGCGCGGCCTGCGGGCGCATTACCACCCGCATCTGTCAACCATCGTCGAAGGGCCGAAGTCCGTTGCCAAGATCTTCGATCTGACTGCCATCGATTTTTGTCCCGACACCGCCCATCTTGCGGCGGCAGGGGGCGATCCGGCGCAGCTGATCCGCGACCATGCGGCGCGGATATCTTATGTCCATTTGAAGGGCTTCCAGCGCGATCCCTTCGCCTTCACCCCGCTGGATCGCGGCGATATACCGACCGGCCCGATCCTGCAGGCCCTGCGTGACACCGGCTATCAAGGCTGGATTTGCGCAGAACTTGATGCCTGGCCCGACCCCGCCGAAGGGGCACGGATCAGCATGCAAACCTTGAAAAGCCACTGAAAACCGGGGTGTGACACCCCCTCTTCTGGGAGGAAGACTATGATTACTAGACGCAGCCTAATGGGCGGCGCGGCTCTGCTTGCGCTGATGACCGTTGCAGCCCATGCCACGCCGGACGAGGCCTTGGCCAAGCTGGTGGACAGCGTGCTGTCCAAAGGCCCGAACGGCGAGGACCCCGCGCCCGCCTCGGCTGTCAGCCTGACCGATGACGAATTGGCACAGATCAAGGCGATGAAGGCCACCGCCGCCATCGTCATGCACATCGGTGGTAATGACTGGAGCAATGCGCAAATCAACGGCTTGCAGACCCAGTTCGCCGCCATGGGCATCGAAGTGATCGCTGTGACCGATGCGGGATTTAAGCCTGAAAAGCAGGTCTCGGACATCGAAACGATCATGGCGCAAAAGCCCTCGATCATCGTGTCGATCCCGACGGATCCTTCTGCAACCGCCTCGGCCTATAAGGCCGCTGCCGATGCGGGCGTTAAGATCGTGTTCATGGACAACGTGGCCGCAGGTATGACGGCGGGCAAAGACTATGTCTCGGTCGTCTCGGCTGACAACTACGGCAACGGCGTCGCCTCGGCCCATCTGATGGCCAAGGCGCTGAATGGTGCTGGCAATATCGGCTTGGTCTTCCACGCCGCCGATTTCTTTGTGACGCGCCAGCGCTACGAGGCATTCAAGGCGACGATCACCTCTGACTATCCCGACATCAAGATCGTGGACGAGCAGGGCATCGGCGGGCCCGACTTTTCGGGCGATGCAGAAAAGGCGGCAGGGGCAATGTTGACCTCTCACCCCGAAATTCAGGGGATCTGGGCGGTGTGGGACATGCCGGCCGAGGGCGTGATTTCGGCGGCCCGCAATGCTGGTCGCGATGATCTGATCATCACGACCTGTGATCTGGGCGAAAACGTCGCAATCTCTATGGCGCAGAACGGCTTTGTCAAAGGTCTGGGCGCGCAGCGTCCCTATGACGCCGGGATCGTGGAAGCCATGCTTGCAGGCTATGGCCTTTTGGGCAAACCCGCCCCGGCCTTTGTCGCCCTGCCCGCCCTGCCGGTGTCGCATGACACCCTGCTGGAGGCTTGGACGCAGGTCTATTCGACAGAAGCCACCGACAACATCAAGAACTCGATGGTGAACTGACGCTGCTGCGCGGGCGGATGCTCCCCCGTCCGCGCACCTTTTGGCCCCATTTTCAGGAGAATGATGATGACCCAAGTGATGAACGTCGCCATGATCGGCGGCGGGTTCATGGGCAAGGCCCATGCCATGGCCTATGCCGCCATGCCCATGTTCTTCTGGCCCGCCCCCGCCATCCCGCACCGCAAAGTTGTGGTCGATGTGACCGACAGCGCCGCCGAAACCGCCCGCCAACGCTTTGGCTTTGATGAATCGTCATCAGACTGGCGCGCCGTGATTGCCCGCCCCGATATCGACGTGGTCGATATCTGCACCCCCAACAATGTGCACGCCGAGATTGCGATTGCTGCCGCCCAAGCTGGCAAACACATCATCTGCGAAAAGCCCCTTGCCCGCACTGTGGAGGAGGCCCGCGCCATGACACAGGCCGTGGCCGACGCCGGTGTGATCCACATGGTGGCCTTTAACTACCGCCGCACGCCCGCTGTGGCTTTGGCCAGGAAATACATCGACGAAGGCCGTATTGGCCGCATTTTGAACTTTCGCGGCACCTATCTGCAAGATTGGTCCGCCGATGAAAACGGCCCGCTGTCTTGGCGCTTTCAAAAGAAAATCGCAGGGTCTGGCACGTGGGGGATATTGGCACCCATGTGGTCGATCTGGCGCATTATCTGGTAGGCCCCATCGCTGCGGTGAATGCTATGACGCGCACCTATGTGAAAACCCGCCCCCTGCAACAAGGCGGGGTCGATAAGTTGGGCGCTTCTGACAAATCTGCCGGCGGTGAGCGGGCCGAGGTGGATGTGGATGACGAAGTTGTCTCGATGCTGAAATTTGAAAGCGGCGCGATAGGCTCGCTAGAGGCGACACGCAACGCTTGGGGGCGCAACAACTTTATCACGCTGGAAATTCACGGCACCAAAGGGTCCATCGCGTTCAACTACGAGCGGCGAGATGAATTGCAGGTGATGTTCGCAGACGACCCCGCAGACGCGCGCGGCTTTCGCACCGTGTATACAGGGCCCGCGCATCCTTATGGCGCGGGGCTTTGGCCGATCCCGGGGCTGGGGATTGGGTATTCCGAAACCAAGATCGTCGAGTGCCACGATTTTTTTGCAGCCATCGCTTCAGGCAAACAGCCCAGCCCGAATTTCAACGATGGGCTGGCCTGCGAACTGGTCGCCGACGCCCTGCTGCGGTCGGGCGAAACCGGGTTGTGGGAGGCTGTCGGCCAATGACCGCTGTTGTCATGAAGGGCATTTCCAAGGCCTTTGGCGGTGTCAAAGCCTTGGACAACGTGGACTTCGCCGTTCTCCCCGGCGAAATCCACGCCCTTCTTGGCGGCAACGGGGCGGGCAAGTCGACCATTTTAAAGGTGCTGAACGGGGTACATCGGCCTGATGCTGGCACCATCACGGTGGGGGGTGTGGCGCTGACCACCCACACGCCCGAAGCCTCGCGGGCCGCAGGCATCGCCATGAACTTTCAAGAGATGAGCTTGATCCCCACCCTAACCGTGGCGCAGAATATCTATCTCACCCGCGAAGCGCGCACCCCGCGCGGCCTTCTGGATGATGCGGCCTGCGAGGCTAAGGCGGCCGACATCTTCGCCATGCTAGAGGTCAAGGTTGACCCTAAGGCGATCGTCAGCACCCTAGGTGCAGGCCAAAAGCAACTGACAGAGATTGCCAAGGCAATCAGCCAGTCTTCCAAGGTGTTGATCCTTGATGAACCCTCGACAGCTTTGGCGGTGTCGGATGTGGAACGCTTGTTCACCTTTCTGCGCAAGCTAAAAGCGCAGGGGGTGGCGGTGATCTATGTCAGCCACCGCATGGACGAAATCGCCCGCATTGCCGACCGCGCCACGATTTTGCGGGACGGCAAGCATGTCATCACAGCGCCGATGTCAGAGCTGCCGATTGATATGATGATCGAACATATCGTGGGCAAACGCTCGAAGGGATTGGCCGATGTGCAGCGCGGCGATGCCACGCGCGGTGAGGTTTTGCTAGAGGCGCGAGGGGTGAGTGGTGCGCATAAGCCCAAGGATGTCAGCTTTACCCTGCATCGAGGCGAGGTTTTGGGCTTGGCGGGGCTTTTGGGCTCTGGCCGCTCGTCGCTTGCGCGGGTGATTGCGGGCATCGAACCCGCCACGGCGGGAGAATTGCGCATTCGCGGTGCAGCGGCGGCAATCCGCAAGCCGTCAGATGCCATCGCCGCAGGGGTGGCTTTGGTGCCCGAAGCGCGGGCGACCCAAGGGATTATTCCAGCGCATTCGGTGGCGGCGAACATCGTGCTGTCAGTGCTTGGCCACATTTCGGCCAAAGGTGTCGTCAACCGCCCCAAGGCGCAGCAAATCACGGATGACATGATCGCGCGGCTGCAAATCAAAACCGCCAGCCGCGATCATGCGGTATCAACCCTGTCGGGCGGCAACCAGCAAAAGGTGGTGATCGGCAAGTGGCTGGCCACCGACCCCGACATTCTGGTGCTGGATGAACCCACAGCCGGCATCGATATCGGGTCTAAATCCGAAATCATCCGGCTGGTGCGCAACCTTGCTGCACAGGGCAAGGGCATCGTGATGATCTCTTCGGAACTGTCAGAACTTCTCACCGCCTGCGACCGCATCCTTGTGATGGCCGATGGCCGCGCCCATCAGATGATCGACCGCGCCGCGCTGGATGACCCCGCCGACCCTGACCCCGGCCACCGCCTGCAAGCGGCCGAGCGCCAGTTGCAAATCGAAATCCAAAAAGCCCTTTCCCAGGAGATTCCCCATGGCTAAGCGCGCGACCTTCCTCGCCAACTGGCGGCAAAACATCATCTATATCGGCTTTGTGGTGATCTTTGTGATCTTCGCGCTGACGCTCAGCCATAAGGGCTTTTTGAACCCGACCAATCTTTTGAACATCATCCGCCAAACGGCGATGATCGCGGTGATGGCGGTGGCCATGACTTTTGTGCTGGCCAGCGGCGAGATCGACCTGTCGATTGGCGCGGTGGCGGGGCTGACGACTGTCACGGTCGCCATGACCATAGCGGTTGCGGGGCCTTTTGCGGGTGTTTTGGCGGGGGTTGCCACGGGCATCGCGGTAGGCTGCTTTAACGGCTGGCTGACCACGCGCATCGGCATTCCGTCTTTTCTGACCACGCTGGCCATGATGGGAATTGCCAAAGGGGTCGCCATGTGGATATCGGCCACCGCCGCTGTGCCGATCCTGTCGCCGGGATATTCGTGGGTCTTTGGCGGCGGTTCGATTGGCCCTGTTCCGGTGCTGTTGTTTTGGATGTTGGTGGCTGCGGCATCGGGCCATTTCGTCTTGCGCCGCACCAGCTTTGGCCGCCGCGTGCTGGCAACGGGCGGCGGTGAAACCGCGGCGCGCTATTCCGGCATCGACACCGCCAACATCAAGTTCAAGGTGCTGATCGTGTCTTCATCCGCCGCCGCCATCGCGGGGATGCTGTATGCCGGCCGCTTGCAATCGGGCCGCTTCCAACTGGGCGAGGGTGACGAATTGTCGGTCATCGCCGCCGCTGTTTTGGGCGGCACCAGCCTGTTTGGCGGCAAAGGCACCGTGGTGGGCACCATCGTGGGTGCGCTGATGATCGGGCTGATCAACAATGGGTTGATCCTAATGGGGCTAGAGTTCAGCCAGCAACTGATCGCGCGCGGGGCGATCATCATCTTGGCCGTCGCCCTAAGCCAGAAAAGGGCCTGAAATGTACACGATTATAGGCACCGTCACCGCCCACCCTGAAACACGCCAAGAACTGGCCGTCCTTCTGGCCGCACAAGTCGCCCCGACCCGCGCCGAAGCCGGCTGCCTCAATTACGATTTCCATGTCGATGCAGCCAACCCCTGCGTCTTTGTTTTTTACGAGAACTGGACCAGCCGCGAAGCCTTGGATGCCCACCTTGCGATGCCCCATTTACAACCGCTTTTCTCGCAACTTGACCGATTGCTGGCCGTGCCCGTGGATATCCGCCCTTTGACGATGCTGAGCTTGCGGCCCGAATCGTGAAAGCTTTGGCCACTTTGTGAACCTTTTGCTAAAAGATGCCTTGTATTGAAGGCGCCCGTGCCGAATAGGCACGCCTGCGCTCGTTACGGTTTTCCCAAGCCCAAAGCCGCGACAGAGTATTTGGGCCAAGATGAGGGGCGGGTCGATTTGGTTGACTTGTCCTTAGGCTTGGCCAAAATGGCCCTTCTGTAAAGAAAGGGATCAGATGCGCCTGACGCGGCTGCGCCTTAACGGGTTCAAGAGTTTCGTCGATCCCACTGATCTGATGATCATGGAGGGGCTGACTGGTGTTGTCGGGCCCAATGGCTGCGGCAAGTCGAACCTGTTAGAGGCGCTGCGCTGGGTGATGGGGGAAAACCGCCCCTCGGCGATGCGCGGCGGCGGGATGGAGGATGTGATCTTCAACGGCTCTGGCGGTCGGGGGGCGCGGCATTTTGCAGAAGTGTCGTTGATCATCGACAACCAAGACCGTTTGGCACCTTCAGGGTTTAACGATGCCGACACGATTGAAGTGGTGCGCCGGATCACCCGTGATGCGGGATCAGCTTATAAGGCCAACGCCAAGGATGTGCGTGCGCGCGATGTGCAGATGTTGTTTGCCGACGCGTCGACGGGGTCGCATTCGCCCGCATTGGTTCGGCAGGGGCAGATCACAGAACTGATCAACGCCAAACCCAAGGCCCGCCGGATGATCTTAGAGGAGGCCGCCGGAATAAGCGGTCTCTACCAGCGCCGCCATGAGGCCGAACTGCGCCTATCGGCCGCAGAGCAGAATTTGCTGCGGGTGGATGACGTGTTGGAAGGCTTGGCGCAACAGCTTTCCACCCTGACACGGCAGGCCAAGCAGGCCACGCGCTACCGCGAGATTGGCACCGAATTGCGGCAAGCCGAGGGGATGTTGCTGTACAGCCGCTGGCGCGAGGCGGAAGTGGCACGGGCGGCTGCGGAATTCACCCTGCGCCAGCGCCTGTCAGTGGCTGCTCAGGCCGAGCTTGCCGCACGTTTTGCCTCAAAAAGCCGCGAGGATGCCGAGGGCGATATACCAGCGCGCCGCGAGGAAGAGGTGGTGGCCGGCGCCATCTTGCAACGCCTGATGCTGCAGCGCGATGTCCTGACGGCCGAAGAGACGCGGGCCTTGGCCAGCATAGAGACGTTGAACGCCCGCATCTTGCAGATGGACCGCGACGGTGAGCGCGAAGTGTCGCTGAACCGCGACGCAGCCGAGATGATCGAGCGGCTGGTGTGGGAAGTTGACCAGTTGATGCGCGCCAGCGAGGGGCAAGACGAGCGGCTGTCAGACGCTGCAAACCTCGCCCGCGCCGCAGCCGGTGACCTTGGCATCCGCGAAGACGAATTGGCGCAAACGACCGAAGACGCGGCCCGCTTGGCTGCGCGCCATCAATCGGCAGATCGCTTGGTGGCAGACAACCGCAAAGCGTTAGAGCGTTTACAAGACGAGGCCGCGCGCGCCGCTGACACTGTAGAAGTGGCGCAAGAAGCTGTTGTGGCCGCGATTGAAGCCGCAGAAGCGGCGCGCGATGCGCAAGAAACAGCACTTGGTGCAGCGGAAGCCGCCGAGGAGGCGCTGACGCGCGCTGAAGACGCCCGCGCCACCGCCCAAGCCACAGAAGCCGATGCACGCGCCATAAGATCGAGTGCCGAGGGCGAGGCGAATGCCCTGCGCGCTGAAGTGGCGGCCCTTGCCCGCCTTGTACAGCGCGAGGCGCAAGCCGGCCAACAATTGCTGGATCAGCTAGAGGTGGAGGTGGGCTACGAAGCCGCCCTAGGCGCAGCTTTTGCAGATGATTTGCGCAATGCTCAGGTGCAGGGCGATGCCGGATCAGGCTGGGTTCAGTTGGAAGCCTTTGATCCGGCCCAACCCTTGCCCCAAGGTGCGGCCCCCTTGGCCCGCCATGTCGGCGCGCCCGATGTGCTGGCGCGGCGTCTGTCGCAGACCGGAGTGGTCGAGGCGGCCGATGGGCCGCGCCTGCAGGCCACCCTAGGCCCCGGGCAAAGGCTGGTCAGCCGCGAGGGCGATGTTTGGCGGTGGGACGGATTCAGGGCGGCTGCGGCAGATGCGCCCTCGGCCACGGCGGCGCGCCTGCGGCAGCTGAACCGTTTGGTTCAGGTGAAGCGCGATCTGGAAGAGGCCTCTGCCAAGGCCTTTGGCGCGGCACAAGCCCATGACGCGCTGCAAGCGCGGCTAGCCGATGCGGCGCGCGCCGATCAACTGGCCCGCGATCAGCGACGCACAGCCGACCAACGTGTCACCGAGGCCAACCGCGCTGCTGCCCGTGCAGAGGGCGAACGCTCGATCACTGGCGGACGGCTGGAAGCGGCCCTTGCGGCAGCGGCGCGCTTTGGCGACGATGCCGCCCTTGCCCGCGACCGTTTGGCCGAGGCCGAGGCTGGCCTGCAAGGCTTGGGCGATTTGGCTGCAGCGCGTGCCTTGGTGGAAGACAGGCGCGTGGCGGTTGAAGGCGCACGCATCGCCATGATGACCCGCCGCGCCGCGCATGACGAGCTAAAGCGCGAAGGCGAAGCGCGGGTGCGGCGGCGTCAAGAGGCTGTCAAGGAACTTTCAGGGTGGAAGCACCGGCAAGACACCGCCACCAAACGCAGCGTCGAGCTACGAGAACGGCGGCAAGAGGCCGAGGAAGACTTGACCGAAGCCATGGCCTTGCCCGAAGACATCCGCGACCGCCGCGAGAACTTGGCCGAGGCAATTGACGCAGCAGAGGCGCGCCGCAACCAAGCCGCAGATGCCTTGGCCGAAGCTGAGGCGGTGCTCCGCCAGGCCCAAGGCGCCGAGCGCGAGGCCGAGCGCACAGCCAGCGAGGCCCGCGAAGCCCGCGCCCGTGCCGAAGTACAGCAAGAAGCTGCCCGCGCCGGCGCAACCCAGGCCGCCGACCGTATCTTAGAAGAGCTAGGCGCCACACCCGATCAGCTTTTAGACACTTTGGGCTTTGACCCCGATCGGATGCCAGACGCCGACTCACTTGAGATTGACGTGAACCGCCTGAAACGCCAACGCGAGGCTTTGGGTGCGGTGAACCTGCGCGCCGAAGAGGATGCCAAGGCCGTGTCGGGCGAGTATGACGCGCTGGTGGCCGAAAAGATCGACCTTGAAGAGGCGATCAAGAAACTGCGCGCAGGTATCGCAGGGCTGAACCGCGAAGGGCGCGAACGGCTTTTGACCGCCTTTGAACAGGTCAACGCCAATTTTGCTACGCTTTTCACCCACCTGTTTGGCGGGGGCGAGGCGCGGTTGGTCATGGTGGAAAGCGACGACCCGCTTGAGGCGGGGCTAGAGATCATGTGCCAGCCCCCCGGCAAGCGGTTGTCGACCCTGTCGCTGCTGTCGGGCGGAGAACAAACGCTTACCGCGCTGGCGCTGATCTTTGGCGTCTTTCTGGCCAACCCCGCCCCGATCTGCGTGCTAGACGAGGTGGACGCGCCCTTGGATGACGCCAATGTCACCCGCTTTTGCGACCTGATGGACGAAATGCGCCGTAGGACGGAAACGCGCTTTTTGGTCATCACCCACCACGCCGTCACGATGAGCCGGATGGACCGCCTGTTTGGGGTGACCATGGCAGAACAGGGCGTCAGCCAATTGGTCAGCGTCGATTTGAACCGCGCAGCGGCGATGGTCGGCTAGGGATTGATTTTGCCCAAGGACAAGGTGTGCTCGCGAAGCCAAGCCAGAAAGCCGCGGGGGTTGCCCTTCCATTTGTCCAATTCGCCAGCCGACAGGGGCAGCCCAACATGCGGCCGCTGTGGTTTGAACAGGGCGCGGCGGATTTCATACAGCAGCAACCCCTGCCGCAACGTGGCCGCCAGTTTGTTGGCGATCTGATAGGCGCGCGAATTCTGACCGGTGAAATGGATCGGGACAATCGTGGCCCCCGACTTGGTGATCATCTTATGGGTGAAGACGTTCCATTCCGCCTCTATCGCGGGACCAAACCATGTTTCGGAACACGCGACTTTTCCGGCCGGAAACAGAATAACCAAGCCCCCCTCTGCCAAATGCGCCATGGTCAAATCACGCATCTGCAAGCCCAACTCGCGAGAGTTTTCCTCATGCGGGAAGGGCACAGGGATCATGAATTCTTCAATTTCGGGAATGCCCGTCAAAAGGCTGCGCGTCAGAATGCGGAAGTCTGATCGCACTCGGCTGACCAATTCGCCCATGATCATGCCATCGACCAAACCGTGGGGATGGTTCGCCACCACCACAACCGGCCCTGTTTTGGGAATTCGGGCGATTTCTTCGGGCGGGGTGTCGATGCGGATACCCATATGCGCCACAGCCTTGGACCAAAAGGTCACACCGACCGGTGCGCCGGATTTTTCAAAGCTGCGGATCATTTGCAGAAGTTTGACCTTTGCGGTGATCCACTCGATGGCACGAATCGTGACCACCTTGGCCGGATTGGTGAAGGTTCCGGCGTAAGACAGGCGGCGCATGTCATATTTATTGGCCACCTCTACCCTAGGGGCAGCCTTTGCGAGCACCACAGGCTTGGTCATTTGCGTTTGCGTCACGAGCCGTCCGCCTTCCTTTGCAAACCGCTTAACGGTCTTCGCCAAAGCGATCGGCCACCAATTTGGTCAGCGCCATTCCAAGCGCCTCGGCCTGAGGGCCGCTTGTCTCTACTGTAATAGTGGTTCCGCGAGAGGCTGCCAACATCAAAAGTCCCATGATGCTGTCGCCTGACACCGTCATATCTTCACGCGTCACTTGTGCGCTTGCGTCAAACTCTTCAACAACCTCGACAAATTTGGCCGAAGCACGGGCATGAAGCCCCTTTTCATTCACAATCAAAAGCGAAAGCTGGGCCATTGTTTAGGCCCCCATGCCAAGATCAAGGCTATTGATGTATTTTCGACCAGCTTCCAAAGCGGCGGTCACCGCTTCACCAACAGGCAAGGCGCGGCATTTGGCAAGCTTGATCAGCATCGGCAGATTGGCGCCATAAAGGATTCGCCGTTCCGAGCCGGCACACCCTGCCATCAGTGACAGGTTTGACGGCGATCCACCAAACATATCGGTCACCACAACGACACCTTCGCCATGGTCAACCGCATTGGCCGCAGCGCAAATTTCAGCCTGCTTTTTGTCGCGATCACAATCATCTTCAATCGAGATGGCCTGCATATCGCTTTGTTTGCCCACAACGTGTTCAACAGCCAAGAGATACTCTCTGGCCAGCCCCCCGTGTGCGACGATGACAACTCCGATCACCCGCGACCTACCTCTGTTTCGCTACTGATCCCATCAAGCATCGGGGTGGTTCCCCGACGCTCAAGCTCTCGGTGACGTTTTGACACCTGCCAGCCGGCTTCTGCAAGCACTTTGGCCAATTTTTCTGCAACTGCAACAGAACGGTGTTGCCCGCCGGTGCAGCCAAAGCCGATTGTTAGGTGGGCTTTGCCCTCTTGCAACTGGGCCGGCAGCAAAATGAAGAGCATTTCTTGCAGTTTTTCGAAGAAAGCGACAAAGTTGGGATCAGCTTGCACATAGGCGGAAACTTCTGCATCGCGACCATCTTTGTCTCGCAAAGCAGGCACCCAGTGCGGGTTGCCTAAGAATCGGCAGTCAAAAACCATATCCACACCGCGCGGCAGCCCGCGCTTGTAGCTGAAACTTTGCACCGAAATGGCCAAGCGCGTGGCCGTGCTTTGTGCAAACCAATGGTCTATTTCGGCCTTTAGGTCATGCGGCGACAGATCCGAGGTGTCGATCAGATGATCCGCACGCGCCCGAATGGCGACCAAAAGGTCGATCTCGCGCTCGATCCCTTCGCTGGGCGAAACGGCCTCGGCTAGGGGGTGGCGTCGACGGGTTTGGCTGTAGCGGCTTTGCAAGATGCCGGGCGCACAATCGAGATACAAGACATCCAAAGTGACCCGCGGGTTGCGGGTGAGGCGGTCGATCAATTCAATCGCGGCAGTCGTGCTGAAATCGCGGTTGCGCACATCCAGCCCCAAGGCAATGGGCCTGTCGAGCGGCGGGCCGTCTAACAAGCGCGGGATCAGACTAAGAGGCAAGTTATCGATCACCTCATAGCCCAGATCTTCCAGCGCGTGAAACGCAGTTGACCGACCAGCCCCGGAAGGTCCGGTGACAAGAATAAGGTGGTGAAAGCTATGGCTTTCGAAAGAGTCGGTCATTGGGGTAAACTAAGGCCGTCTGTCAGGCGAAACGCGAAGCCTTAACATAGCACAGAATGGCCGCAGGAAAATGGGCTGCAGGCACGGCCAGCACCAAAGGGCAACTTATCCCCAAAAGACTGATCTCACGCTCTGGCGGAAGGCGTTGGGTTTCGGTCTGATCCATGTCAACCACCAACGCGATTTGGGCTTGGGGAACAAAGGGAACGCGCAGCAATCCAAGGCCGCGCGCCTCGATCAGGCCCTGAATCGTGGCGGGGGGGCGGGCGGTCAACACACCGCCGTGCGCCTGCAATTCGGTGCGGTCGTCAGCCACCAGATCAGCGCCATAGGCCATCAGTTGTAAAGCCAGCGCCGATTTGCCCAAGCCAGAGCGCCCCAAAATCAATACCCCACGGCCTTGCCACGCGATACAACTGGCGTGGACAATCTGCGCCGTCATACCGGCAGGCCCACCACAAAGCGCGCGCCCAAAGGGGCAGCCCGCGGGTCATCCTCGTCAGAGCGAATGTTTTCAGCCCAGATCACACCGCCATGCGCCTCGACAATCTGTTTGGATATGGCAAGGCCAAGGCCAGAATGGTTGCCAAAATCACTGTCGGGGCGTTCTGAATAAAAACGCTGGAACACCTTGGACAGCGCCTGTTCTGGGATGCCGGGGCCGGTATCTTCGACAACGACCAACACCCGATTGTCGCGCTTGCGCGCCCAGATGCGCACAGCATCCCCCGCGGCACAAAAGGAAATGGCATTGGTAATCAGATTGACAAAGACTTGCGCCAACCGCGCCTCGATTCCGACCAAGTTCAGGGGTTGATCGGGAAAATCTGCAATCAGGTCAACCCCCTTCCATTGCGCCTGCGTGCCAAGATGGTCAGTTAGGTTTATCAGGGTTTTGCGCAGATTAAACGGCTCTTCCTCTTCCTTGACCAGATCTGAATCAAGGCGCGAGGCGGCAGAGATATCGCTGACCAAACGCGTCATTCGCCGCACGTCATGGTCGATGACATCCAAAAGCTTTTCGCGCTGTTCCACTTTGGTAACCATGCGCAAAGAGCCCACGGCCGACCGCAGGCTGGCAAGGGGGTTCTTGATTTCATGGCTGACATCAGCGGCAAAATGTTCGTTGGCATCGATTCTGTCACAAAGCGCCGTCACCATCCCGCGCAGAGCGACCGACAGGCGGCCTATTTCATCGGGGCGATCGGACAAGTCAGGGATCCAGACCCGACCTGGGGCAATTGTGCGCCCCCCCGGAACACGGCCAATTTCTGCAGCCTTGGCAAGTGCCGCCAAAGGGCGCGTGATCGCCGCGGCCAAAACCAGCGACAGGGCAATGCAAACGGCTAAGGCCGCGGCAAAGACCATCCATAAGCGCGCCTGCACAACGGGCGCTGGATCAAGGGCGATGATCCCTGCAATCACGACGACAAGCACCACCACATTGGCCAAGACGATTTGCCCCGCCAAAGGCACGCGCATCAAAGACAGCCGCGCCCGGCGCAGCCTGGCCGGATCTGTGCGCATGGGTGCCTTTTTGGTTGGGCTAGATTGGAAGATCGCAGTCATTCTTCGATATAACGATAACCAATGCCATAAAGCGTTTCGATGGCGTTAAACCCGTCATCCACCCCGCGCATTTTCTTGCGCAGACGCTTGATGTGGCTGTCAATCGTGCGGTCGTCGACATAGACCTGATCGTCATAGGCCACATCCATCAACTGCTCGCGGCTTTTTACAAAGCCCGGTCGCTGGGCCAAGGTTTGCAGCAGCATGAATTCGGTCACAGTCAGGGCAACCTCTTGCCCCTTCCATTCGACCGCATGGCGCAAAGGGTCCATCCGAAGATGGCCACGCTCTAGCACGCGAATGTCCTCTAAACTGGCAAGGTCTGCGGCAGGACTTGGATCTTGGCGGCGCAGCAGGGCGCGGATACGTTCCAGCAAAATGCGCTGGCTAAAGGGCTTTTTCACATAATCATCAGCCCCCATGCGCAGGCCCAAGACTTCGTCAATCTCGTCGTCTTTCGAACTGAGAAAGATCACCGGAATGCGCGTTTTGCCGCGCAGGCGTTGCAACAGATCCATCCCATCCATGCGCGGGAGTTTGACATCCAGCACGGCCACATCGGGCATCCGCCGACTAAAGGCGTCAAGGGCTGATTGGCCATCATTAAAGGTTTCAACTTCAAACCCTTCAGATTCCAACGTCATCGTGACGGAGGTCAGGATATTGCGGTCATCGTCTACAAGGGCAATTCGGGCCATGGCGCGCTTCCAATCTATACGTTTTGTCTGTTCTGCAGCAGTATTCTGTTCTTTGGGATATATTGGCAATACTAAAGTTAATACTTTATGGCTTTTTCGTGCCTTTTCCAACGATTTCGGCAAAAAGGCGACAGACTGGGCCGCGCATTGCATTTGGTTGCGCTAACCTAAGGATGGTTGCGCTAACGTCACAAATCAGCACTTTTCCCGTTTGAAATCTGCATGTTAAAGAGATTTTGCGCAGAACCTGTTGGCCCGGGATCTGCGCGGCGGCTGTTGGCCCGGCCGTCAGGGTTGCATTCAAGGGATTCGTCCTTTGGCGTTGAGAGGAGCTTGCAAAATGGATGAGGGACGGGTGAATCCGGCCATGCGGCTGGAGCATCAGGGTATTTCGGGGCTGGGGCGCATCTATTACAACCAGATCGAGCCTGCTTTGGTCAGTGCCGCCGTGCAGCGCGGCGAGGGCACGCTTGGCCTTGGCGGCGCGTTTTTGTGCGAAACGGGGCATTTCACCGGTCGCTCGCCCAAGGACAAGTTCGTGGTGCGCGGCCCTTCGGTCGAAGGGTCGATCTGGTGGGAAAACAACGCCCCCATGACCCCTGCCGCATTTGACCTGCTGTATGCCGACATGTTGGCCCATATGCAGGGCCGCGATTACTTTGTGCAGGACCTTTACGCTGGCGCCGACCCGATCCACCGCGTCGATGTGCGCATGGTGTCCGAACTTGCATGGCACGGCCTGTTCATCCGCCACCTGCTGCGCCGACCAGAGCGGGCCGAGCTTGACAGTTTCTTTCCCGATTGGACGGTGATCAACTGCCCCTCGTTCAAAGCCGATCCCGCACGCCACGGATGTCGCAGCGAAACGGTGATTGCGCTGAACTTTGACGCCAAGCTGATCTTGATCGCCAACACCGCCTATGCGGGCGAGAATAAGAAAGCGGTGTTTACCCTTCTGAACTACCTTTTGCCAGAAAAAGGCGTGATGGCCATGCATTGCAGCGCCAATCATGCCATCGGCAATCCGGTCGACACGGCGGTGTTCTTTGGCCTGTCGGGCACGGGCAAAACCACGCTGTCAGCCGACCCGTCGCGCACGTTGATCGGCGATGATGAACACGGATGGAGCGATCGGGGCACCTTTAACTTTGAAGGCGGGTGTTACGCCAAAACCATCCACCTGTCGGCGCAGGCCGAGCCCGAGATTTTCGCCACCACGCACCGCTTTGCGACCGTGGTGGAAAACATGGTTTATGATCCCGAAACCTTGGCACTTGATTTTGCCGATGACAGCCTGACGGCGAACACCCGCTGCGCTTATCCGCTGGGCTATATCTCGAACGCTTCGACCACGGGGTTGGGCGGGCATCCCAAGCATGTGGTGATGCTGACCTGCGATGCCTTTGGCGTCTTGCCGCCCATTGCGCGGCTTAGTCCGGCACAGGCGATGTATCACTTTTTGTCGGGCTTCACGTCGAAGGTGGCCGGGACAGAGCGGGGGGTGACAGAGCCGCAGCCGACCTTCTCGACCTGTTTTGGCGCGCCGTTCATGCCGCGCAGGCCAGAGGTTTACGGCAAGCTGCTGGAAGAAAAGATCGCCAAGCACGGGGCCACCTGTTGGCTGGTGAACACAGGCTGGACGGGCGGCGCCTACGGTGTGGGCCAGCGGATGCCGATCAAAGCCACACGCGCCTTGCTGGCGGCAGCTTTGGACGGGTCGCTGAACACCGCCACCTTTCGCAAAGATGCCAACTTTGGCTTTGAGGTGCCCGTCGCCATGACGGGGGTGGATGACGCCTTGCTAGACCCGCGCCAAACTTGGGGCCAAGCGTCAGATTATGACGCGCAGGCCCGTAAACTGGTGGCGATGTTTGCCGCCAACTTCGCACAATACCTGCCCTTTATCGACGACGATGTGAAAGCCGCCGCCATCTAGGCCATAATCGCCAGACGGGCCAAGTTCAGGCCCGTCAGCACCAGCAACACCTGCGTCCAGCGCCGAAAACGCTGTTGGTCAAGCCTGTCTTGCACCCAAGTGCCTGCCATCTGCCCAAGTTGCGCCGGCAAAGTCAGCGCCACCGAAAAGGCCCCCGTTTGCAACGTGATCACGCCGGAATGGACATGGGCGAAAAGCAAGACAAAAGCGCCAATCAAGAAGACCACGCCCTGCACGCGCACCGTCTCGCGTTTGTCTGCGCCGATAGACAGCAGGTACACCAGCAAAGGCGGCCCCCATATCCCCGACAGCCCGCCATATAGCCCGCCGATCGCGCCCAAAATCCACTCTGCCCGCGTGCGATGCTGCAATTTCAGGGCCAACCGCAGGCCAGCCAGTTGTGCCACCGCAAAGGCCGTAATCGGCACGCCGAGAAGCAGCAAGAACAGGTTGTGCGGAATAACATAGACAAAGCCCGAAGAGACGAGGATGAACACCACGGTGGCCACCAGCATCCGCCAATAGGTGCGCATTGTGCCCAAAGCGGGCTGCAAACCTTGGCGAAAGGCTTGGGTCAGGTTGGTCACAAAAGTGGGCAGGATCAGTCCAGCCAGCGCAAGTTCGGGCGGCAGGAAGGATGAAAACGCCGCCATCATGATCATGGGCATGGCAAAACCAATGGCGCCTTTCACAAAGCCTGCAAAAAGCGTGATCACCATCGCAGCCGCAAAAGCCGGGGTGGAGAGGTTGGCCATAAAGAACTCCACACACGGGTTTTAACGCGGGATGGTGGCAAAGGTAAGCGTCGCCTCATTGGGTTATATTGCTGCGCCTTGAGGCTATTTTGCAAAATATTATTGCGCTGCAACTGCAAACGCGCTAGGTGAGCTGGAAATGTAGAATCCCCGAGGGTGCCATGTCTCACGATGGTCAAGATCTGTCTGTAACGCCGCTTTTGTCGAACTTGATCGCCGTGACCGGCCCGGCCTTGGCCGAGGCGCAGGCCCATTTGGCCGTGGCCCGTCAGGCCTTGGCCGCGCGGGTGACAGTGGCGGGCAAAGTCTCGTCATCGGCAATGGATCAGCACCAATATGCAGCGCATGGGCTGGCATGGCTTGCAACCTATGTGGAATCGTTGACCCAACTGCGCCAATGGGCGCAATCGCTGTCCGACCAAGGCAAGCTGACGGATATGGAAGGCCTGATCCTGCAGCTGGGCTTTGGCGAATACCTTGCCCAAATTTCAGGCGGCATCGCCATGAGCCAGAACGAAGTGGCCCGCGCCGCCGACCTGGGGATTGCCCCTTACCTGCCAGGCCCCGAAGCCCAAGCCCTGATCGCCGCCGCAGGCGACGGCGCCAAGATGCGGCTTGTGGCTTTGATGCGGGCGCAAAACGGGGTGTCGACCTTTGGCGCCTCGGGCTTGGATGACGAGCTTGAGATGATCCGCGATCAGTTCCGCCGCTTTGCGGATGAAGAGGTGGCCCCCTTTGCCCATGGCTGGCATCTGAAAGATGAGCTGATCCCGCTGGAAATCATCACCAAACTTGCCGAAATGGGTGTGTTTGGCCTGACCATTCCCGAAGAACACGGCGGCTTTGGCTTGCCAAAATCTGCGATGGTCGTGGTGTCGGAAGAACTGTCGCGCGGCTATATCGGCGTGGGGTCTTTGGGCACGCGCAGCGAAATTGCGGCAGAGTTGATCCTGTGCGGGGGGACAGATGCGCAAAAGGCCTATTGGCTGCCCAAACTGGCCAGCGCCGAGATTTTGCCGACGGCGGTGTTCACCGAACCGAATACCGGTTCCGACCTTGGCGCTTTGCGCACCCGCGCGGTGCAAGAGGGCGACGATTGGCGGGTGACGGGCAACAAGACATGGATCACCCACGCCTCGCGCGCGCATGTGATGATGCTGATGGCGCGCACCGATCCCGACACCAAGGATTACCGCGGCCTAAGTATGTTTCTGGCCGAAAAGACCCCCGGCACGGACGAGCACCCCTTCCCCACCCCGGGCATGACCGGCGGCGAGATTGAAGTTTTGGGCTACCGTGGCATGAAAGAATATGAACTCGCCTTTGACGGCTTTGCCGTGAAGGGGGAAAACCTTTTGGGCGGGGTGACGGGGCAGGGTTTCAAGCAGTTGATGCAAACCTTTGAATCAGCGCGCATCCAAACCGCCGCGCGCGCTGTTGGCGTGGCGCAGGCCGCGATGGAAACCGCGATGCGCTATGCCAGCGACCGCATTGCTTTTGGCAAACCCTTGATCGACTTCCCGCGCGTGGCGGCGAAGCTCGCGATGATGGCGGTGGAAATTGCCATTGCACGCCAGATCACCTATTTCGCGGCGCGGCAAAAAGATTTGGGCAAGCGTTGTGACCTTGAAGCCGGGATGTCAAAGCTATTGGCTGCACGGGTGGCGTGGTCTGCGGCGGATAACGGGGTGCAGATCCACGGCGGCAACGGCTTTGCGCTGGAATATGTCGCCAGCCGCTTGCTGTGTGATGCGCGGATCCTGTCGATCTTTGAAGGGGCCGCCGAAATTCAGGCCCATGTGATCGCCCGCCGCCTGTTGGATTAACTCCGCTGTTGCCCTATCTAGGCCCCGACAGGCTTTAAACAGAGGGCATTATGAGCGAACAAAAGATTGCACTGATCACCGGCGTATCTGGCTTTATCGCCAAACACGTTACTTTGCGGTTCTTGCAAGCCGGATGGGCAGTGCGCGGCACCCTGCGCAGCCTTGATCGGGCCGAAGAGGTGCGTCAGGCCCTATCCCCGCATCTGACCAAGGCAGCTTTGGCCAACCTTAGCTTTGCCAAAGCCGACCTGACCCATGACGATGGCTGGGCCGAGGCGGCACGGGGCGCTGATGTGCTGGTGCACATGGCCTCGCCCTTTCCCATGGCGCAGCC
Source organism: uncultured Rhodobacterales bacterium (assembly GCA_903845215.1). Taxonomy (GTDB): domain Bacteria; phylum Pseudomonadota; class Alphaproteobacteria; order Rhodobacterales; family Rhodobacteraceae; genus Stagnihabitans. The sequence goes on from CAIMWI010000036.1 coordinate 109,914, forward strand.
CAAAGACCCTGCCGACCTGATCAACCCCGCCGTCCAAGGCACCCTGCGCGCCCTGCGTTTTGCCTATGCGGCGGGGATCAGGCGGGCAGTTTTGACCTCGTCTATCGTGGCGGTCTATGACGAAGGCAAAAGCAGCATTCAAGACGAGTCTGATTGGTGCGACCTGAACGCCCCTGGAACCACGGCCTATGCCAAATCCAAAACCTTGGCTGAGCGGGCGGCGTGGGATTTCGTGACATCCGCGCCTGATCTGGCGCTGACCTGCATAAACCCCGGGCTGGTTTTGGGGCAACCGCTGGATCGGCATGTCGGCACCTCGCTGAACCTTGTTAAACGGTTGCTGGGCGGGCGCGACCCGATGGTGCCGATGCTTGGGTTTGAATGTGTTGATGTGCGCGACGTGGCCGAAATGCACCTGCGTGCGGCGGAACGGCCGGAAACGGCGGGCAAGCGGTATCTGGCGGCGGCAGGCAGCATGACGATGCCCCAGATGGCAGGGCTGTTGAAAGCCGCCCACCCCAAGCGCCGCATCGCAACCAAGGTCGCGCCGATGATCGTGCTGCGCCTGCTGGCGCTGTTTGATCCAGCGGTCAAGGGCGTGTTGCCATTGGTGGGCCGTATCCCGCAGATGTCAAACGCCCGCGCAAAGGCGGACATGGGGATGCAGTTTACCTCCCCCGTCGATGCCCTGACGGCCAGTGCCGATTGGCTTTTGGCGCAAGGCGAGGTTTAGGGGCGAAAGGTGTCGGGGATCGTATCTTTCCCCTCTAGCACCAGATCACAGATCAGGCGGGCGGTTTCGATCGCCGTGCCAAAGCCGATCTTGAAGCCGCCGTTGACCACAAAATGCCCCGCCCGCTTGGGCCAAGCGCCGATCAACGGGCCACGGCTGGCAGCGCGGGGCCGCAGTCCGGCCCAGCGGGCGATTTCGGGGGCATCGCGCAGCACGGGCAGGGCTGCGCGGGCGCGGGCGATCAGGGTGTCGCATTGGGCATCGGTCGCCAGATCGACCCATTGGTTTTCGGTGGTAGAGCCTATGGCGATGGTGCCATCGGCATGGGGCACGATGTGCAGCCCGTCGATGAACAGTTGCGGGCGGGTTTCGTAACCCGACACACGCAGTAAAACCGCCTGCCCCTTGACCCCGCGCCCGACGGCTTGGCCAAGGTCTTGGCTTAAGGCCGCAAGCCCTTCGGCCCCGGTGGCCCAGATGACAGCGCCGTCATCGGGGGCGTCGCCCAACACAATCTGCGCCCCTTTCGCCCGCAGCGCTGCTGCCAGCGACGCAAGGGCCAGTTTGGGGTTGATGCGGGCGGAAAGCGTGTCGTGGATCATCAGCCCCGATGGCGTTACGGGTTCCCAATCATGCCCCGTGGCCGCAACAACCTGCCACACCGCTTGCCCCTGCCAAAGCTGCGCCGCCCCTTCGGCGCGGGTTTGGGCGAGGGTGACGGCTTGGGCATCCTCCAAAGGCTGCAAGCGGCCGATCCGCCCATAGCCACTGGGCAGGGCCGAAACCGCTTCAACCCCCGCCCACCACGCGGAAGCGCGCAAAAGGCTTTGCAGTTGAAAGGCCTTCACAGGGTTCCAACCCTCGGGCGTGTGCGGTGTCAGCGCGCCCACAAGCCCGCCGCTGGCCCCTGCGCCGATGTGGCGGCTTTCCACCACGCGCACCTTTGCGCCGCGTAAGACCGCCTCCCATGCCACCGAAAGGCCAAAGATCCCGCCGCCGCGAATGGTCAGATCCACCCTTGTCATTCTTGATGCCCTTGCCCATGGTCCGCGCCAAAAGGGCATAGGGCAAATGGCAGGCAGTGAACAGGCACAAGGTCTGGCGTGGTTAGAGGGCGGCGTGCCTGTATCGGTGCGCTTTGACGATCCGTATTTCTCGCTGGCGGGGGGGCTTGCAGAAACAGGGCATGTGTTCTTGGCCGGCAACGGGTTGCCGCAGCGGTTGCGGGTGGGATTTCACATTGCCGAACTGGGGTTTGGGACGGGGTTGAACCTGCTGGCCACCCATCTTTTGGCCCCAGATCTGCCGCTGCGCTATACCTCGTTTGAGGCCTATCCCATCACCGCCGACGAGATGGCCCGCGCCCATGCCGCCTTTCCCCAAGCGCAAGCGGTGGCAGGGCCGCTGGTGGCGGCTTGGGCCAAGGGACAGCGGCAGTTTCGCTTGGGCGCGATTGAGGTCTGTGTGATCGAAGGCGACGCCCGCACCGCCCTGCCCGCGTGGGACGGCTTTGCCGATGCGTGGTATCTGGACGGCTTTTCTCCAGCCAAGAACCCCGAGCTTTGGGGGGAGGATTTGCTGAATCACGTTGCCCGTCACACCGCCAAGGGCGGCACCTTTGCCACCTACACCGCCGCTGGCCATGTGCGGCGGGCCTTGCAAGCGGCGGGCTTTGTCGTCACACGCCAGCCAGGATTTTCCCGCAAGCGCCATATGACCACAGGACAATTGCCATGACCCGCGCACCCACCTTGGGCATCTGGCTGATGATCGCCGCCGTGTTTTCGTTCGCCGTGCAAGATGGCTTTTCGCGCTATCTGGCCGAGACATACAACACCCAGATGGTGGTGATGGTGCGCTATTGGGTCTTTGCGGCCTTTGTCATCGTGCTGGCCTTTCGCCGCCCCGAGGGGTTGGCCGCGATTAAGTCGACCAAACTGCACTGGCACGTCCTGCGCGCCGTGCTGCTGGTGGCCGAGATTTGCGTGATGGTCTATGCCTATACGCTGATCGGGCTAATCCAAAGCCTTGCGATCTTTACCATTTGCCCGCTGTTCGTGGTGGCCATGTCTGGCCCCGTCTTGGGCGAAAAGATGAGCGTAAAGCGCTGGTTGGCGGTGGCAATCGGCTGTGTCGGGGTGCTGGTGATCTTGCGACCGGGGGCGGGGGTGTTCACATGGGCGGCGCTGTTGCCTGTGGCCTCGGCCTTTATGTTTGCGCTGTATTCGGTGCTGACACGGCTGACCACGCGCGGCGAGCCGTTCTTTGCCGCGTTCTTCTGGCCGCCCGTCATTGGCTTTGTGCTGTCAACACTCATCGGCCTGCCGCATTGGCAAAGTGTGGCGCCGTTTGATTGGGTCTATCTGATGGCCTATGCGGTGGTTTGCGTCATTTCAAACTGGCTGTTGCAAAAGACGTATGAGGTGGCAGAAGCCTCGGTCGTGCAGCCCTTTGCCTATTTCCAGATTGTCTTTGTCACCGTGATTGGCATCGTGATCTACGGCGAGGTGTTGCGGCCAGAAGTCGCGATTGGCGCTACGATTGTTGTGCTGGCGGGGCTTTACGCGCTGACCCAAGCGCGCAAAGGCGCATCCGCATGACCGAGCAGAACACGCAGCGCGGCATTTGGATGATGGTGCTGACGACGCTGATCTTTTCGGCGCAAGACGGGGTGACGCGGCATTTGACCATGCAGTACCCCGTGCAAATGGTGGTCATGCTGCGCTTTTGGTTCTTTGCGCTGTTTGTCATTTGGCTGTCAGCGCGCCAAGCGGGCGGATTGCGCGCCGCCGTGCGCACGCGCCAAGCGCCCTTACATATTGCGCGCGGCCTGATGCTGGTCGGGCAGATTTGCATGACGGGTCTGGCCTTTGCCCACAACGGCCTGATCGAGACGCATTCGCTGTTGACCAGCTACCCCTTGATGGTCGCCGCCCTGTCTGGCCCTTTCTTGGGCGAAAAGGTCGGCTGGCGGCGGTGGACGGCGATCTTGTTGGGCTTTAGCGGCATTTTGGTGATGCTGCGACCGGGGCTTTCGGTGTTTTCGATCTGGTCGGTACTGCCACTGCTGGCGGCGTTGATATTTGCCGTCTACTCGCTGCTGACACGCTATGCCGCGCGGCAAGATAAGGCGCAGGTCAGTTTCTTTTGGACGGGCGTGGTGGGGGCTGTGGGCATGTCGTTCTTTGGCCTGCCTGTCTGGACCATGATGGCGCCGATGGATTGGGGCTGGATGCTGGTGTTGTGCTGCACCTCTTGCGCGGGGCATTACTGCCTGATCCGCGCCTATGATCTGGCCGAAGCCAGTGCGGTGCAGCCCTTTGCCTATTTGCAACTGGTGTTTATCGGGCTTTTGGGGATTTTTCTGTTTCACGAAACGCTGCGGGTCAGTGTGATCTTCGGGTCAGCCATTGTGATTGCGGCGGGGTTGTTCACGCTGTGGCGGCAAAGGGTGACGGGGCGGGGATGAAAGGGCGCGGGGGTGATGGGGTTTCCTTTTGCCGGCAATTGACCATATTAGAACCATTCCAATTTAGGGGCGCACCATGATCTCTAGCTTCACCCAACGCCGCCGCTTTTCTGACCTTTCAGAACAAGATGTTCTGGCCCTTGCCATATCGTCTGAAGAAGACGACGCGCGGATTTATCGCACCTATGGCCAGATGCTGCGGGCTGATTACCCCGCCTCGGCCCAAGTCTTCGACGCCATGGCCGTGGAAGAAGATGGCCACCGCCAATTGCTGATCGACATGCACCGCAAACGCTTTGGCGAGGTGATACCGCTGATCCGGCGCGAACATGTGGCGGGTTTTCACGCGCGCCGCCCGATCTGGCTGACCAAAAACCTGTCGCTGGACACGATTCGCGGCGAAGCCTCGGGGATGGAGGCGCAGGCGGCCAAGTTCTACACGCTTGCGGCGGGGCGCACGTCAGATGCGGCCACCCGCAAACTGCTGGGCGATCTGGCGGCGGCAGAGGCGGGGCATGAAAAATCCGCCGTCGGGTTAGAGGCGCAGCTTTTGTCGGGCGATGCACGCGCGCAAGAAGACGCAGGCGCGCGGCGGCAGTTTATACTAACTTGGGTGCAGCCGGGGCTTGCGGGGTTGATGGATGGGTCAGTATCCACCCTGGCGCCGATTTTCGCCACGGCCTTTGCCACGCAAAACACCCACACCACGCTGCTGGTGGGGCTTGCCGCCTCGGTCGGGGCGGGTATTTCGATGGGGTTTACCGAAGCCGCGCATGATGACGGGGTGCTGTCAGGGCGGGGCAGTCCGCTTAAGCGGGGGCTGGCTTCGGGGGTGATGACCACCTTGGGCGGGTTGGGCCATGCGCTGCCGTATCTTTTGGCAGATTTCTGGACGGCGACGATCTTGGCGATGGCCGTCGTCTTTGTGGAACTTTGGGCGATTGCCTGGATTCAGAACCGCTATATGGAAACGCCCTTTGTGCGCGCGGCCTTGCAGGTGGTGCTGGGCGGGGCTTTGGTCTTCGCGGCTGGCGTGTTGATCGGGGGCGGTTGACGTCTTCCAAGCGGGGGCCAGCCCCCGCACCCCCGGAGTATTTGGACCAAGATGAAGAGGCGAAGATGAAGATTATCTCGGAAAATCGGGCCTTTGGCGGGCGGCAATTGGTGGTGACGCACGGGTCTGCGGCATGCGACGGCGAGATGACCTTTGGCCTATACCTGCCACCACAGGCCGAGGCGGGGCGGGTTCCGGTGTTGTGGTATCTGTCAGGGCTGACCTGCACCCATGAAAACGCCATGGTCAAGGCCGGCGCGCAGGCTTGGGCGGCACAGGCGGGGATTGCGGTGGTGTTTCCCGATACCTCGCCGCGCGGAGAGGCGGCGGATGATGCGGCCTTTGATCTGGGGCGGGGTGCGGGGTTTTATGTGGATGCAACCGAGGCCCCTTGGGCGGCGCATTTTCAGATGTGGACTTATGTGGCCCAAGAATTGCCTGATCTGGTGTTTGACCAATTCCCGCTGGATGCAGCGCGGCAAGCTATTACGGGCCATTCCATGGGTGGGCATGGCGCCTTGACCTTGGCGTTAAGCTATCCCGAACGGTTCCGTTCCGTCTCGGCCTTTGCGCCGATTTGCAACCCGACGCGGTCAGACTGGGGGCGCAAGCAGTTTGCGGCCTATCTGGGCGCGGAAGAAGGGCCTTGGGCGGCGCATGACGCGGTAGAGTTGATCAAGGCGCGGGGACTGACCTTGCCCTTGCTGGTCGATCAGGGCGGGGCGGACAAGTTTCTAGACCTGCTGCAACCGCAGGCGTTAGAGGCCGCCTTGGCAGGATCAGCGGGCGTGTTTCGCTGGCAAGCGGGCTATGATCACAGCTACTTTTTCGTGGCAAGTTTCATGCAAGACCACATCGCCTTTCACGCCCGCGCCCTGTTGGCATGACGCTGTATATCGACGCCGACGCCTGCCCTGTGAAGGAAGAAGCCGAACGCGTGGCCACACGGTTGCGGGTGCGCATGGTGCTGGTGTCAAACGGGGGCATCCGGGCCTCGGCCAATCCGTTGGTGGAAAGCGTCTTTGTGGCGCAGGGGCCAGATGAGGCGGACAAGTGGATCGCCGATCACGCCGGGGCTGGGGATGTGGTGGTGACGGGCGACATCCCTTTGGCGGCGCGCTGTGTGCAAAGCGGGGCGAGGGTGATCAAACACAACGGCGAAGAGCTTACCCGCACCAATATCGGCATGGTGCTGGCGACCCGCGACCTGATGGCAGACCTGCGCGCAGCTGATCCGTTCCGGCAAGGCGGCGGCAAGCTTTTCAGCAAAGCGGATCGGTCGCGGTTCTTGGATGTGCTGGACCGCGTGCTAAGGGCAGCGGCAGCGGGCTAAGATTGTTTTTGATGACTTTGCGGATGCATCCGATCATCGCAGGATTTTCTTTGTGACAAAAGCCGCTTTTGAATTCAGCTCACAGGCGACAGCCTTGCCAGACGGGCAAGATTGAAACGTGCATTGCGCGACAGTTCAGAATCCTTAGGGGCACAAAAGCCCCTCATCGGTCTTTCCAATCCAAAGCACAGCACCGCTCTAGGGCTAAATGCTGCCACCCTTTGCAAGGATTTCAGCAGCAAGCTTTCTTTCAGCGACACTGATGGCATTGGGCCCAGAGAAATAGGAATAAATGCACGCATTTAACGCTGCTGGCAGCTTTTCCATGGCTATTTTAAGGAAAGTCTGAAAAACCTTCCCTAGCTGGCCTGATCTGATAGACTTTATGGACCCCGTGAGGAGCCCTGCCGATGCCGAAGCAACCCGCCTTTCCTGGCCTCAAGCACGCGATGAAGAAGAAGCGGACGCGACGGGA
>CAIMWI010000037.1 GCA_903845215.1 uncultured Rhodobacterales bacterium
CAACTGGCCAGTGCGCTTGCCCAAAGCGGGCGCGACCCCAAGTCCATCACGGGGCTCTGCGACCTTGTCGTCCCCGAGGCTGCCAAGGCAGCATTGCGTGTTCAGCACCAGCGCAACGGGGGCCGCAAGACGGGCCAGTTGGCCAACTATGCGCGGACCTTGATCAACGCCGCGCGCCATTGGGTGAAGGCATCTGAGGAGGATCTCGACACCCTCCGCGGCCTTGCTCGCAGCATTACGCCCAAGACCAGCGGCATGACCGACAAAAACCGCAGCCGCCTGCGCCAATTTGACAACCAAAGCGCCGTGCACCGCCTGATCGGCTTGCCGGGTTTGGTGTTTGACAACCTGCCGAAGGCGGGGCGCTTGTCCCCCGCGCAAGCCCTGCGCGCTCAATCAGCCCTTGCCGTGGCCATCCTGATCTTGGGCGCGCCGCTGCGGATCAAAAACCTCGCAAGCTTGCAACTTGGGGTGCACGTGTTGGAGACACGCCCGAACGGGATTGGCGGCAATGCGGGTATTGTGGCTGGCAAAGGCGCGACAACCCGCCACATCGTGTTGCCAGCCCTTGAGGTGAAGAACACCAAAGACTTGGAATTCACCCTGCCAAGCGGGCTTTGCAAATACCTCGACGTCTATGTCAGCCGCTGCCTGCCTATCCTTGTGCGCGGCAGCAGCACCTATTTGTTCCCCAACACTACCGGCGGTTCCAAGACCCCTGGCAGCCTGAGCGTGCAACTCAAAACTTTCTTAAAACGCGAGACCGGCTTGATCTTCAATTCCCACCTCTCGCGGCATCTCGCAGCGAAGCTGTTCTTAGAGCGCAACGCAGGGGATTATGCCACCGTGCAAATGTTGCTGGGCCATAAGGACCTGCAAACCACGATGCGCGCCTATGTTGGCTTAGAGCAGGGCGATGCGATCAAGCGCTACGATCAGATGATGGATGATTTGCTTGAAGGGGGTCAGGACGATGACGAATAAGGTAGCACCGGCATCAAGAGCCGTCCCGATGGCAAATGCCACCAAGACCAAGGCAACTTCGGTCAAACGCCCCACGGTTAAAACTCCGCTGCCCGTGGCGGAGTGGCCCGCCTCTGACCGCAGCACGTGGCTGAAGTCCCAGGCGCCCGCTGACATCTTCGACGCTCCGCACCGCGGCACCGATTGGGCGCCCGCGTCATGGCGCAAGGCGGAGGTGGGCTACGGCCGCTGGCTGCGCTGGTTGACCTTGCATCATCCAGATCAACTGGCCCTGCCCCCGGCGGATCGCCTAACCGAAGCTCTTTTGCGCGGATGGCACGCCACACTAACCACCACCCTTGCGCCCATGTCCCAACTCTCGCTGGTCGAAGACGTGACCCGTGCGATGTCGATCCTCGCCCCCAAGCTCAAACCCTCGTCACCCCTGATCCGCGTACACGCCAACCTACGCGCCAGCGCCACCCCCAGCCGCAACAAGCGGCAACGCTTGGTCATGGCCGATGTGCTGCGCGATCTGGGGCGTGATATGATGACCGAAGCACTGACCATCAACAGCTGGTCCGACCGCCGCCGCGCCGTGGCCTTCCGCGATGGGCTGGCCATCAGCCTGCTGGTCTACCGCCCCTTCCGGCTCAAGAACTTCGCTAATCTGCGCATCGGCCACGAACTGGTGCAAAGTGCCGGCAAATGGCACTTGGTCTTGCCGCGGGAAGATACTAAGAACCATCGCCCCCACGAGGCGCGTTTTCCCAAGGCGCTTCTGGGGCACCTTGCCACCTATCTCGACCGCTTCCGCCCGATCCTGCTGGCAGGCGAAGCCGGTTGCACCCCATCTGGCACAGACGCGCTTTGGGTCAGCGAGACCGGCACGGCATGGGAGTCCGGTGCGCATTCCCGCCGCATCGCAAACATCACCGAAGCCCGCCTGAACCGCCGCATCCCACCACACTGGTTTCGCGATGTTGCAGCAACAACAATTGCAGTTGAGGCCCCGCGCAACATCGCCGATGCGCATCTGCTCTTAGGCCATGCCACGCCCCAGACCACCCAGAAGCACTACGTCCAAGCCCAAAGCCTGCAAGCCGGTGCAAAGTTTCAAGCTGCAATGTTGGAACGATTGGGCGATAATGGTTCAACCCCGCCCAAGGAGACACGCTGATGCGCGCAGCTATCTATGCAAGGTACTCGTCCGACCTTCAGTCCGCAGCCTCGATTGATGATCAGGTGCGCTTGTGCCGTGAACGTGCAGCCCAACTGGGCTATGAGATTGTGGAGGTCTTCAGCGACTATGCCATCTCTGCCAGCACCCTGCGCAATCGCCCAGGCATGATGGCCCTGATGGATGCCGCGCGCCAGGGCCAGATCGATGTGGTCCTCGCCGAAGCGCTGGACCGTATCAGCCGCGATCAAGAAGATGTGGCGGGGATCTTCAAAAGGCTGACCCATGCGGATGTGGGGCTGTTCACCCTTAGCGAAGGCTTGATTAACGAGCTTCACGTGGGCCTGAAGGGCACGATGAACGCGCTGTTCCTGAAGGACTTGGCTCAAAAGACCAAACGCGGCCAACGGGGCCGTGTGGAAGCCGGTAAGATCCCCGGCGGTAACAGCTATGGCTACACCATGATCCGCAGGATCGGTGAAGATGGATCCCTGATCCGCGGCGAACGCAGCGTCGATCCAAAGCAGGCCGCCGTCATCAAACGCATCTTTGCAGATTACGCCGAAGGTATGGCGCCACGCGCCATCGCTGCGGCTTTAAACCGCGAAGGCATCCAAAGCCCGCGCGGCGGCTTATGGAATGCCTCCACCATCAACGGCAGCCGGCAGCGCCGCAACGGCATCTTGAACAATGAACTCTATCTTGGCCGCATCACCTATAACCGCCAACGCTTCGTTAAAGACCCCGATACGGGGAAACGGGTTTCTCGTCTGAACCCAGAAAGCCTTTGGGTGACCAAGGACGTGGATGACCTGCGCATCATCGATGCCGAGACTTGGGCC
>CAIMWI010000038.1 GCA_903845215.1 uncultured Rhodobacterales bacterium
GTCGCAGCGTTCGACGATCTCGCCGTCCAGCTCTAGCACCAGACGCAAAACGCCGTGGGCTGCGGGGTGTTGCGGGCCGAAGTTGATGTTGAAATTGCGGATGCGCTGCTCACCCGTTTCCAGATCAACCGAGCCGTCGTCGTAATGGTTCTGCCGGATATCGCCGTCCATGGTTTATGCCTTCTTTTCGTCGCCCGGAAGAATGTATTGCGCACCTTCCCACGGGCTCATGAAATCGAACTGACGGTATTCTTGCACCAGTTTGACCGGTTCATAGACCACACGCTTTTGCACCGCATCATAGCGCACTTCGGTGTAGCCGGTGGTGGGAAAATCCTTGCGCAAGGGGTGGCCGCGAAAGCCGTAGTCGGTCAGGATGCGGCGCAGGTCAGGGTGGCCAGAGAACAAGATGCCGAACAGGTCGTAGACCTCACGCTCGAACCAGTTCGCGGCGGGATAAACACGGATCAGCGAGGGCACCATGGCGCTGTCGGATAAAGTGGTTTTCACCCGCACCCGACCGTTGGTGTACATCGACAGCAGGTGATAGAGGACATCGAACCGCTCTAGCCGTTCGGGGTGGTCAACAGCGGTGATATCCACAAGGCTGGTCATGCGGGTGGACGGGTCAGCCTTCAGATGGGCCATAAGGTCCACCAAGCTGTCCAAAGCCACGGTCACTGTCAGCTCGCCAAAGGCTTCAACCGCGCTGGTCACACCGGCGCGGGAAGACAGGGCAGCGGCAAGGTCGGTCAGGTTCAGTGCCATCATGCCCCCTTAACGCACCAAAGTGCCGGTGCGGCGGATTTTGCGTTGCAGTTGCAGAATACCGTACAGCAGGGCTTCGGCTGTGGGGGGGCAACCGGGGATATAGATATCCACCGGCACGATCCGGTCACAGCCGCGCACGACCGAATAGGAATAGTGGTAATACCCGCCGCCATTGGCACAAGACCCCATCGAGATCACATAGCGCGGTTCTGGCATCTGGTCATACACCTTGCGCAGCGCGGGGGCCATTTTGTTGGTCAAGGTGCCCGCCACGATCATCAGATCGGACTGGCGCGGCGAGGCGCGCGGAGCCGTGCCGAACCGTTCCAGATCATAGCGCGGCATCGAGACGTGAATCATCTCAACCGCACAGCACGCCAGACCAAAGGTCATCCAGTGAAGTGAACCATTGCGGGCCCAGTTGATGATATCCTCGGTCGAAGTCAGCAAAAAGCCCTTGTCCTGCAGCTCGGCATTCAAGGCTTGGGTCGCAACCTCGCGGTCAGCGCCTGCGGTATTGGCACCCGTCATCACGCCCATTCCAAGGCCCCCTTCTTCCATTCATAGGCAAAGCCCACGGTCAAGACGCCCAAGAACACCATCATCGACCAGAAGGCCACCATGCTGATATCGGCAAAGGCGACAGCCCACGGGAACAAAAAGGCCACTTCTAGATCGAAGATGATGAACAAGATCGACACCAGATAAAACCGCACATCAAACTTCATGCGTGCATCATCAAAAGCATTAAAGCCGCACTCATAGGCTGACAGCTTTTCAGGATCAGGATTGCGCACCGCAATCAGGGCGGCCGACAGAATCAGCACCAGCCCAAGGCCCAAAGCCACGGCCAACAGCACTAGGATGGGCAAGTACTCACGCAGAAGACTGTCCACGAGGGGCTCCTTCAACTGATCTGCAGAAAAGCGCCACAGGCGGCTCTTTCCCAACTTGCGCCCCGTTTACCCCCACCCCTTGGCGGGGTCAACCAAGGGCGGGGGGAAATTGCGGGATTTCGAGGCCTTAAGCCCAAAGCAAAGCCTGCCCCCCCTTGTTTTGAAGCTGCCCTTTCATACATGCTGGATCCGACAGTTTTGTGTTGGTGCGAGTAAAAAGATGCGTTGCCTTGCCACTGGCCTAGTTCTGCTTTGTGTCACCCCTGCCCTGTCCGAAGAAGTCGGGCGCGTGGGCGTCGACTGGACGGGCAACGACATCGTGATCGAGGCGATTGCTGACCCCAAGGTGGCGGGGGTGACGTGCCATATTGCCTATTTTGACCGCTCGGTGCTGGACCGTTTGTCGAATGGCAACTGGTTTGAAGACCCGTCCAATGCGTCCATCGCTTGCCGGCAAACCGGCCCGTTGCGCGTGGGGGCTATCGACACATCACCACAGGGCGAGGATGTGTTCAGCAAATCAACCTCGTTGATTTTCAAATCGCTGAATGTGACGCGGATTTTTGATCAGAAGACCCGGGTGCTGATCTATTTGACCCATGCCAATGATCTTACCCAAGGCAGTGCAAAGATGTCGATTTCAACCGTGCCACTGTATGGGGCGGTCAATCCCTAGGGCTTAACCTAGAAACTTGCCGGCGATCTTGCCCAAGTGATGCGCCAATTTGACGGTTTCGGATGTGCCGGGGGGATGTTTTGTATCCATCGGCGTGGTTTCAATCGCCGTCTGGGCTTTTTCACCCACCTTCTTCAGCGCGACCTGCACGCCTTTGTTGACGGTTTGGCCCATAACGCGGTGCAGTGTGGCTAAAATCAATCGGTTCATCTTAATCCTCAAACAGGTCGGATTGGTCTGACGGGGCGCTGTCGTCTTCGTCGGGGGCGGCGGTCATATCGGGCAAGGGCCGGCTGTCCAACAAGCCTGCGGCGCGCAATTCTTTCAGGCCGGGCAGATCGCGGGCAGATTCTAGGCCAAAATGGTCAAGAAACGTTTCCGTGACGACAAACGTCACAGGCCGACCGGGCGTCATGCGGCGGCGACCTAGGCGGATCCAGTTCAGTTCCAAAAGCTGATCCACGGTGCCCCGACTGACCGCCACACCCCTGATCTCTTCAATCTCGGCGCGGGTGACGGGTTGGTGATAGGCCACGATGGCCAAGGTTTCGATCGCCGCCCGCGACAGTTTGCGGGTTTCAACCGTTTCTTTGAGCATCAGATGGCCCAAATCGGGGGCGGTGCGAAAGGCAAAGGCGGGGCCGATTTGCACCAGATGCACACCGCGCCCCTCATACCGGCGGCGCAGATGGGCCAAGGCTTCGGCCGGATCACAGCCTTGCGGCATCCGGCGTTGCAGATCAAACAGCGTGACAGGTTCGCTGGAAGCGAAAAGCACCGCCTCCACCATCCGTTCTTGTTCGCCCATGGGGGGCGCAGAAAACAAGCTAAGTTCGGCAGGGTCCATCAGACCTCTCCCTTGGCGCGCATCAAAAGCGGGGCAAAGATCTCGCTTTGCTTCAGTTCGACTTGACCGCGCTTGGCCATTTCCAAAACGGCGGCAAAATGCGCCGCTGTGGCAGAGCGTCGACGCGTCGGCGACGTTGCCCAGCCTTCGGGCAAATACGAGGTAAGGTCCGACCAAGCCCCCATATAACCCATCAATCCTCGCATCCGATCTAGCGCCTGTTCCATTGTGAAAACATGTTCACGGTCAAAGGCATAGGGCCGAAAGTCATCCCGGGTGCGGATACGGGCATAAGCGCGCATCAGATCAAGCAACGAGGCGTCATAGCGCAAGGCGCGGTGGATCGAGGCCGCCTCTGGTTGCCCACGGGCAAAGAAATTGCGCCCACGCTGATCGCGCGCCATAAGCCGCGCTGCCACATCGCGCATGGCCGAGAGCCGTTCCAACTGAAAGGCCAGATGAGCCGCCAGATCTTCCGCACTTGGCCCCGCCTCGCCCGGTTCTGGTGGCAACAGCAGGCGAGACTTAAGATAGGCAAGCCACGCCGCCATCACCAGATAATCAGCGGCAAGTTCGATGCGCAAAGCCACAACACGGTTCACGAATTTCAGATATTGCTCGGCCAGTTGCAGCACGGAAATTCGTCGCAAATCCACCTTTTGCGTGCGCGACAGCGTCAAAAGCAGATCCAGCGGCCCTTCAAAACCTTCAACATCAATAATCAAAGCCTCTTCCGCCAAGCGGTCGGCGGCGGAGGATCTTTGGATCCAGTCGTCAGTTTGGGCCATGGGGCGCATCTCGCATCACGCTGGCAAGTTCAGCCTCTAGCCCTGCAATGTCAACGGCGGCGACAGGTTTACGCCATGCAAGCGCCGCTTGGGCCCGATGGCGCGTGACGTCGCGCATGTCGCCGGCAGCACTTGCCACTTGCTGCATCTCGGCCAGATCACCGTTGCAATGCAGAGCAAGATCGCAACCTGCGGCCATGGCGGCGGCGGTGCGTTCGGCCAGGTTACCCGACAGGGCCTGCATGTTCAAATCATCGGTCATCAGCAATCCGCCAAACCCGATTTGGGACCGGATAACATCCACCATCACCTTTGACTGCGTGGCGGGCAGGGTATCATAAGCCGTAAAAACCAAATGCGCGGTCATTGCCATGGGCAGGTCATTTAACGCCTTGAAGGTCGCAAAATCAGACGTTTCCAACGCTTGGCGTGAAGCATCGACACTTGGCAAGGCATGATGCGTGTCTATCGCTGAGCGGCCATGCCCAGGCATATGCTTGACCACGGGCAAACAACCGCCATCAAGCAGCCCCTGCGCCACAGCACGCGCCAAAGCAGAAACCTGATGCGGATCAGACCCGTAACAGCGGTTCTTCAAAAAAGGATGCGTGGCATCGGTGATAAGGTCAGCCACAGGCGCACAGTTGGCATCAATCCCGACAGCGGCCAATTCGCGTGCAATGATCTGATAGAGCAAAGACAGGGCGCGCTCGGCGTTTTGGCCGGCGGCGGTGACAAAATCCAAGGGCGGCGTCCACTCGCGCCAATAAGGACTGCGCAGGCGCTGCACCCGACCGCCTTCTTGATCCACAAGGATCGGTGCATCGCGGCCTAAGCAGTCGCGCAATTGGGCCGTCAAGCGGCGTAACTGATCTGGGCTTTCGATGTTGCGCGCAAAAAGGATAAAGCCGAAAGGATCAAAGGCCCGAAACAGCGCAGCCTCTTCACGCGCAAGTGTCAGGCCAGCGCAGCCAAAGATCGCCGCGCCCCGCCCGATTGTCATCTTTGCGCAACCGGCACACATTCCGAACCTTCGGCCTGCAAAGCCGCGCAAAAGCTGTTGGCATCAGCCTCATTGGCCAGCCCTGCAATCCGCAGGCGGTAAACGATGCGTCCATTGGCTTCGACCTGTTGCACGACCATCGCCTTGCCTGCCATCAGGCCGCCAAAGTTTTGCACCAAATCACCAAAGCGGGCGCGTGCCGCCTCGGCCGTCTCAAAGGCGCCAAACTGCGCAAGAATGGTGCCGGGCGTCAGGGTGCTGGGGTCTTTTTCTATCACGGCAACTGCGTTGATCGTGGTGTCATCTGCCAGAACGGCTGTGCCGCCCAACTCAACTGGGCGCGGCATGGGGCGCAAGATGGGGCTGGATGTGGCAGCGTCTGTTTCGCCAGACGCCTCTGCCAAGGCCGCGGCCACAGCAGCATCGACACTATCTTGGGTCAGCATCGGCTCAGGCTCGGTGGCGGTCGCCTCGACGGCGGTGGCAGAAATGGCACTTGTCCCAAGCAGGGTAGATTGGCCATTGGCGGTTTGACCAAGCGCGCCATCAACGGGCACCACCGGCACGTCATCAGGCTGCAATCCGACGGCCAAGGGGGCCAGTGTCACCGTATCTGCCGATTTTGCAGATGTGCCCATGGCTGCAACGGCATTCACCGTTAAACCTTGGTTCAAGGCTTGCACGCCGCCCGGATCTGCCGGGGCCACACGCATGGCCCCGGTGGCCGCGCGCATCACAGGCACGCCCGTGACATCGCGCACCGCCAGTGCATAGCCCCAATAGGCCAAACCCAGCACAAGCGCTACAGAACTGACCGCACCGCCAATGCTGACCCATCGTTGCGCGTCAACAAGCGGCCCATTCCTGTTGCCGTAGCGCCGCGCGTAAGCCGAGCCTTGCTCGTCAAAATTAAAAACTGCCATCTCGCCTCACAGGTGAGGTGCGATACTTTGCCGCCCCCACTTTTTGTTGCTCGTCGCCGTGCTTTGGTTTTTTTAACGCATCTCTTCCGCCGGCTTCACCCCTAGGATAGCCAATCCTGCCGAAATAACAACGCCTGTGGCACGGGCGAGGGCGATTTTTGCACAAGATGTGGCGTCTTTTCCCTCTTGCAGGAACCTTAAGCTGGGGTCGTCATTGCCGCGGTTCCAAAGCCCGTGGAATTCCGACGCAAGTTCATAAAGGAAAAACGCAATCCGGTGCGGTTCGTTGCCTTTGGCGGCAATCTCAACCTCGCGCGGCCATTCGGCGATTTGCTGGGCCATGTCAATTTCGGCAGGATGCGACAACTGGGTCAGATCGGCCTTGGCAAGGGCTGCATCCGACACATCCAAGCCCGAAGCTTGCGCCTTACGCAGCACGGAATTGATTCGCGCATTGGCGTATTGCACATAAAACACAGGGTTGTCTTTTGACTGTTCCAGCACCTTGGCGAAGTCAAAATCCAAAGCCACGTCGTTTTTACGCGTCAGCATCATAAAGCGCGTCACATCCGCGCCTGCCTGTTCGACCACATCATGAAGCGTGACGAAAGTACCGGCGCGTTTAGACATTTTAAACGGCTCGCCATTTTTATACAGCTTCACCAGTTGCACCAGTTTGATATCCAAAGGCACGCGGCCCCCCGAAAGGGCCGACACCGCCGCTTTCATCCGCTTGACATAGCCGCCGTGATCAGCACCGAAAATATCAATCAACTCGTCAAAGCCGCGCTGCACCTTGTCGAAATGATAGGCAATATCTGGGGCGAAATAAGTCCAAGACCCGTCTGATTTCATCACAGGCCGGTCGACATCATCGCCGTGCGCTGTTGACCGAAACAGGGTTTGAATCCGCGCCTCGTAATCCTCGGGGACTTTGCCTTTGGGCGGTTCCAGCGTGCCTTCATAAATCAGCCCCTGATCGCGCAGCGTCTGGATCGCAGCTTCGATCTGGCCGGTGCCGTACAG
Source organism: uncultured Rhodobacterales bacterium (assembly GCA_903845215.1). GTDB lineage: Bacteria > Pseudomonadota > Alphaproteobacteria > Rhodobacterales > Rhodobacteraceae > Stagnihabitans. The sequence goes on from CAIMWI010000038.1 coordinate 6,931, forward strand.
AGCTTTTTCCGAGGAATAGACATCCATCTGCACGCCCAACTGCGCCAGATCGTTGCGGATTTCTTGCATCATCATGGCAGAGGCAAAGTCGCGCAAATCAGCCAGCCACACCGATTCGGGCTGGTTCAGCAGGCTGGTGCCGTATTTCTCTTTCAACGCAGCGCCGACGGGGACGAGATAATCACCCGGATAAAGCCCCTCGCGGATTTCAGGTTCCAGCCCATTGGCTTCGCGGTAGCGTTCATAGGCAGACCGCGCCAGCACATCGACCTGCGCGCCACCGTCGTTGATGTAATATTCCCGCGTCACATGCCATCCGGCAAAGGCCAAAAGATTGGACAGCGCATCGCCCACCACAGCCCCGCGCACATGGCCCACATGCATCGGCCCCGTCGGGTTTGCCGAGACAAATTCCACATTCACCTTGCGACCGCCGCCCGCCTGCGAGCGGCCGTAATCCGCCCCATCGGTCAGCGCCGATTTGACAACGCTTTGCCAGACCAGATTAGACAGCCGAAGGTTCAAAAACCCCGGCCCCGCGACATCGGCCGCCATGATACGCGCGTCTTTGCCCAAACGCGCCGCCAAGGCATCAGCAATCACGCGCGGCGCAAGGCCTGCAGGTTTGGCAAGCACCATCGCCGCATTGGTGGCCATATCGCCATGCGCTGCATCACGGGGCGGTTCCACCGCGACATGGGCAAAGTCCAGCCCCTGCGGCAGGGTTCCGTCTGCCGTCATAGCGGTAAGTTCTGCCACCACAAGGGCGCGGATATCGGCGAATAGGTTCATCTGATCAAATCCTGTCTTATCCCCTGCGGGATGCCAGAGAGCAGGACGCAGGTCAAGGACAGGTGCTTTAGCGCAAGGTCGGCGGCGACCCAAAGCAGTGGCCGCCGCAAGTGTTTTATCTGTTAGAGGACAGGTTTTGCCGAATATAATGCGCCTCACGCGACCCAAAGAACATCGTGATCACCGCCCCCAAAAGCCACCATAACGGCTGCGGAACACAGGCGAGAACCTGCATTTGGCTTTCAAACCAAACCGGATAAAGGCCCGCCACCACAAAAACGCCCAAAGTGCTCAAGGCCATCAAAGGGCGCGGCAAGCGGTTTAGCGCGTCGATCAAGCGGTCATAGCCCGCCTTGCCTTGGGGCGTTTTGGGCTGCACCAGCGGGATCGGGCCAGCGGCCCCGGATGCCAGATCTTGCGCCAAGGTTTCCGCGGTGCTGACAATTTTTGTGAAATCCATGGGATGTCCTTTCATCTCCAGGCCGCGGTGCGGGCCTGATGTTGGGTTTGGGTAAAATGCAAAGCGGGCGGTAAAAACACTTCAGCTCGCGTGATCCACCCGCCTTTGCCGCCGTCACGCCGCACCGCATATTTGCGGCTGGCGGGGCGGCCATCGGCGAGTTGATAGTAAAACTCACGGCGTGCGACGCCGTAAAGATTGACCAAAGCCTGCGCCTCACAGGCTTTCAGGGCGGCCAAAGTGGCAGGGCCAAGGACGCCGTCGCACCGCACCTTGTGGCCTTGCGCCACAAGCACCCTTTGCAGCAATTTGATCGCAATAGGTCCGGCATTGACATACATATCAAAAACTGGGGCCTGCAAGGGATCGGGCAATCGGCAAAGACCGGGGCGGTCAAAATAGCGGGTCAGAAAAATCTCAACCGCCTGCGCCGCACTTTGGGCGCGCACATCGGCCACATCAACAACCCCGTCGGCATTCACATCTCGCGCCAAGGCCCGCAACGTGCCCAGCGTAACCCCATGCTGCGTAGGCCCGCCCGGGTCGGCAGGATCATTTACATAGCCCCCCTCGCGGGCCACGATATCTTCGGCAATTTGGCGAACGTTTGGCATGAGCCCCTCCAGATCTGATGACCGGGGGCTATGGTGTCGCAAGAAGGTTAATACCCTTAAAACCTGCCGTACTTACGGGGCGGCAGCTTTGAAAACACCCTGCGCCTTTAATGCGTCGATCACCTCTTTGGGCATATAAGTCTCGTCATGCTTGGCCAAGATTTCGCTGGCAACAAAGGTGCCATCTTCCATTTGTCCCATGGCGATGACGCCCGCCCCTTCGGCAAACAAATCTGGCAGAACGCCTTTGAATGAGACTGGGATGGTATCTTTGGTATCGGTGATTGCAAAGGTGATCACGTCGCCCTGCCCGCGCACCAAAGACCCCATTTCGACCAAACCGCCAAGGCGAAACACCTCTCCGGCTTTGGGCGGCATCGTGGCCACTTGGGATGGCGCGCGAAAGAAGTTGATCCCGTCCTTCATCGCATAGCCGATCAGCGCGGTCGAAAGACCCAGCGCCACAAAAGCGACCACGATGATCTGGATGCGCCGTGTCTTTTTTAGACCCTTCATACCCGCCATGGCGCCCTCATGGAAAAATCGGGGCCAACATCAGCCCCATCGTCTCTGGCAAACCAAGCATCAGATTGGCGTTTTGCACCGCTTGCCCGGATGACCCCTTATTTAAGTTATCCAGCACCGCCACCACAACCGCCCGACCGGGCAGACGATCACCGATCACCCCGATGTGACAGAAATTCGACCCCGCCACATCCCGGGTCGAGGGCAAAGCGCCAAAGGGCAGCACATGTAAGAAGGGTTCCGCTGCATAGGCCGCGCCCAAAGTCTGATGCACAACCGCCGGATCGCCCTTGACATAAACAGTTGCCAGAATGCCGCGATTCATTGGCAGCAAATGCGGTGTGAATTGCACCTGCACCGCACGACCGGCAATCTTGGAAAACTCTTGGTCAAACTCGCCCAAATGGCGGTGCTTGCCACCGGCCGAATAGGTATGCGTGCCCCCCGACAATTCGGCATGCAGCAAGGTCTCCTTCGGGCTGCGCCCCGCCCCCGAAACCCCCGCCTTCAGGTCAATCAAGATCAAGTCCAAATCAATCACGCCAGCCGCAATCAAAGGACGCAAAGCAAACTGCCCCGTCGCCGCATTACAGCCCGTCCCGGCTACCAACCGCGCGGCGGCAATCTCATTGCGGTAAAACTCGGTCAGGCCATAGACCGCTTCAGCCTGCAACTGGGGCTGGGTATGGGGCTGGCCATACCACTTGGCATAGGCTGCCGCATCGCGCAGCCTGAAATCGGCCGACAGGTCGACAATCTTCAAATCGCGCGGCAAAGCGGCAATCACCGCTTGTGTCGTGCCGTGTGGTAAGGCGCAAAAGCACAGGTCGATCTTGGCAAAATCAATCTCTTCGATCTTGGTCAACACCGGCAAATCCAGATGGCGCAGAAAGGGAAAGACTTCTGCCATGGTCATGCCGGCCTTGCGGTCCGCCGAAAGGGCCGCAACCCGCATTTGGGGATGGGTGGCGATCAAGCGCACCAGTTCCCCCCCCGTATAGCCCGAGGCCCCAAGGATGGCGATGTTATAGATCATGTGGCGTCCCCTTCGGTGTCAAAATCTTGGCCCCCCTCTTTGGTCAGCCAAAGCGCGGATGCAAGCCCCTTCGCCCCCCGCACCCCCTATTTCATATGTGCCCAAATATCCACAGGGGTCCGGGGGGCGTGCCCCCCGGCTTTGGCCCATCAGCCCAGCTTGCGCTCTCCGGCGCGGATGGCAAAAGGCAGGCGGTTTTCGCGCGGCGGTAGGGGGCAGATGGCAAAATCGGTGAAAGCACAGGGCGGGTTGTGGGCGCGGTTGAAATCCAGCGTGATCGTCTCGCCCTGCGGTTCGCCAATTAAAAAGCGCGAGGCGGCGTAAGTCTCCACCCCCGCCGTTTCATCGCGGATCACAAACATCGGCTTGCCCGCTTTCCAATGCGTGGCCAGCAGCATGACGTCTTGCCCTGCATGCCTGAAATGCGCGCGGTGGGTGAGGGTGACTTGCGTGGCCCCTGCCCCCTTTTGGTCGACCAATTGCGCTTGTGGGGTTGCCAAAGTCTCCCATTTTGCCGTGATAATCCAAGCGGGATCATAAGGATAAGACGTCAGCGCCACATTGCGCGGCAGGCCAAGATCGCGCACCCGCAAGGCGGGCCGGTCATCAACGCTGTGCAGTTCCAACAACAACCCCAAGACCCGCAGCATGGGATTGCCGCCCTGCGCCGTAAAGGCCAAATCTTGGTCAGCCACGCGCAACACCGCGTGTTTCGCAGTGGCCGTGACCACACCCAAATGATGCGGACCAACCGAAAGAACCAGATCATTGTCCTTCGCGCGCCCAATCTTTTGGGGGCCGCTCGGAATTTCCACGCGGTCGGTCAAATTCAACCAGCCATCCTCGGCGACTAAGGCAGCCAAGCGCTCTGCTTGCCAAGCTTCAAAAGACGTCATGTGCCTATCCGATCGCGCAAATCGGCCAAATCCACTTCGCGCAGATAGCGCGGAATGTTGAACCAGATCGGGTGAAAGCCATAGCCGCCCTCGATCACCTCATCAATTGCCGATTGACGCGACCAACCGCCGTCCAAAATCCGCCAAAGCGCACAGATCAAACCGGTGCGGTCGGCCCCATGATGGCAATGAACCAGCACTGGCCCGCAATTCAGCCCCGCCCTCAAGGCGCGCATCGCCTGCACCACCTTCGCGCCACCCTTTTCGGCCACATAACGTGCTTTCAAAGGCACGCGGCTAAAAGACAGATCGGTATCTGTTGCCAAGGGCCCATCCTCACAGGTCTGGCGCAGCGACAAAACTGATAAGACACCCATCTTTTGCAAAGCGCGAAATCCGTCGACGTCAGGCTGGGCCGAGCGGTAAAGTCGGTCGCTGACTTGGTAGAGATTTGGCACATCGGCCACATCCCGATCCACCCGCCGCGCCCATTCCAAAGGTCGGGCCGCGCGTGACAGGCCAGGCGTGGGCATCACAGACAAAGGCAACGCGCCAATCACCACCCGACGCATCAGCGCCCCAGTCGCGTGAACACGTTTTACGGGCATTTCAGTCTCCTTGATCAAAAAAATGCCACAAAACGGATCGAAATACAAGCCTTCGGCAGATCACCCTTCAAGACACAAAGGCCGCCATCCGCCTTAATACATTGTTATATATATTATTTTTAAAATCCCCCAAACAGCTTTGACACATGAGAGCTCAAACACCAATAACAGGGCGGCGAAAGCACACTTCAAAAGTCCCCTTTCGTGGCACCATTTCTATGCAACCTAGGGGAGTTCTTGAACGTCTGTTTGTGTAGTGCATATATCCCAACGATAAGCTAAGATGTGCAGATCACGTCTAGCGATCGTGGAAGTAATCTCTATTTCAACGCAGACGAGATCTAATGGGTGGAATACATGACAATGTCAGAACAAAATGCGCAAGCCTCCGTTGGCTCTGCACCAATCAACGTGATTGTGGCGGATGATCATTCCATGATCAGCGAATGCATCTGCAGTTTCTTGCAAACCCGCATCAACGGCACAGTGACGGCGCAACCTACATTTCAGGGCGCTTTGGCCGCCGCCACGACCAAGCATTGCGACATTCTTCTTTTGGATATGATCATGCCGGGCATGGATGGGATTGCCAGCATTGAAAAGTTCGTCACAACATTCCCCGACACCAAGGTCGTGATTTTTTCCAGTTGCTCGGATCAGTCTATGGTCGTTAAAGCGATCAAGGCCGGGGCAAGAGGATTTGTTCCAAAAGATATGCCTTTGACAGCACTGATCCCGGCCTTGAACCTTATTCTGTCGAATGAAATATTTTTCCCCAAAAGTTTCTTCAAATCGGCAGCCTTCGAGAAGCTGTCGTCAACCACGTTAACCGCGGTGTTGAGCCAATCTGAAATCTCGATGCTAGAGATGGTCTTGGTTGGCGCATCAAACAAAGAGATCGGCCACCGGATCGGCCAGTCGGAAAACAACGTGAAAATGCTGATGCGCAAAGCTTTCTTGAAACTTGGGGCAAACAATCGCACCCATGCGGTGCATATCGCCCAGTCAAACGGCTGGATTTAAAGCACAACACCACTTTTGGCAAAAATCTTAAGCCGCATCTTAGGATGCGGCTTTTGTCATATGTGCGGGTGGGCCTCGCGATCCTCAGACGCACCTTGCCCTGCAACTGCCTTTGGGATCAAGCCGCCTCAAATGTGATGGCACGGCGCAAGAATTGTGTGGCTTTGCTTGAAACATAAGCCGGATCGCCCGTGGTCAGGAACTTAGCTTGTGTCCCCGCCCCCAAAAACTCTGGCCTGCGCTGCAAATAGTCTGCCAGACTTTCAGCCACCAAATTGGCTTGCGAATACACCTTTACCTCAGGCCCCAGCGCGTCTTGAAAGGCGCGCGCCAAAAGCGGGTAATGGGTGCATCCCAAAACCGCAGCTTCCGGATAGGGCATCCGGCGTTTCAGCGCCTCGACATGGCTGCGCACCAAGGCTTCGGCCAAGATCTCGTCGCCCTGTTCTATCGCGTCCACCACCCCGCCGCAGGGCTGTGCTTCAACATCCACACCCACTGCGCGGTAGGCCAATTCGCGCTGAAACGCGCGCGAGGCGACCGTGGCTGGCGTGGCAAACAACGCCACATGTTTGACCGAAACCTCGCGCGGCGGCGTGTTATCGCCCCATTGCCTTTCGGTCAGCGCCTCGATCAGGGGCACAAACACGCCCAAAACCCGCTTATCCGCCGGAACCCAAGTTTCCTGCATCCGCTTCAACGCTGCGGCCGAGGCGGTGTTGCAAGCCAAAATCACCAGATCGCACCCTTCATCCCATAAGCGTTCGGTGGCAGCGCAGGTAAGGTTGAAAATATCGTCATGCGTGCGCACGCCGTAAGGCGCGTGGGCATTGTCACCAAAGTATACAAAAGGCACCGCGGGCAATTTGCGTGCTACGGCATCCAAAACGGTCAACCCGCCCAAGCCGGAATCGAATATGCCTACGGCCATGCTACACCCTTTTGTCCGAAATTTTTGTGTCTTTACAGTAGTGCACGCTTCCCCCCAAGAGCAATGCCATGCAAACAGGCATCCCGCAGCAAGAAACCAGTTTATCAGGTGCAGACCTTGGGGAAGGCAAAAAACTGTGTTACGCTAAGGAATGGGAGACTTTGCGACGATGGATTGGGACAAACTGCGCATCTTTCACGCGGTGGCCGACAAAGGCTCGCTTACCCATGCCGGCGAGGTGCTGCATCTTAGCCAGTCTGCGGTGAGCCGCCAGATCCGCGCACTAGAGGAATCTCTCTCGGTCACGCTGTTTCACCGCCATGCCCGCGGGTTGATCCTGACAGAACAGGGCGAGCTGTTGTTTGATGCGACCAGCCAGATGGTCCGCCGCCTAGACGCAGCCGCCGCCCGCATCCGCGACAGCGAGGATGAAGTCTTTGGCGAACTGCGCGTCACCACCACCACGGGCTTTGGTACCTTATGGCTGGCCCCGCGCTTGGCCGCACTTTATTCCAAATACCCCGCCCTGAAAATCGACCTGATGTTGGAAGAGCGCGTCCTTGACCTGCCCATGCGCGAGGCCGATGTCGCCATTCGCATGAAAGAACCCCAACAGGCCGACCTGATCCGCAAACGCCTGATGCAAATCAAAATGCGCCTGTTTGCCACGCCGAAGTATCTGGAAGAACACGGCATCCCCACCTCGATGGACGAGATGACCTCGCACCGTTTGATCTGCCAGCACGCGGGCACCGCCCAAGTCGCCGCAGGCGCCTTGCTGGTGGCCGAATTGATGAGCCATGACATCCCGTCAACGCTGACGGTCAACAACTATTTTGGCGTCTTGCAAGCCGTGCTGAACCACCTTGGCATCGGGGTTCTGCCTGACTATGTCACCGAAGATTCCCCCCATCTGATCCGCGTTCTGCCCGAAGTGGAAAGTGCCGAGGTGCCGGTGTTTCTGGCCTATCCCGAAGAACTGCGCCATTCCAAACGTGTGGCCGCCTTTCGTGACTTTGTGATGGACGAGATCATGGCCTTCCGCAGGCGCCAGCAAGACTAGGTTGGGGTGCCATGATCGGCACGCTATGCGCTCAGCGCATAGCGGAATTGCTGCACATGCAGCACTGCAGCCGTTGCCTAAATTCTAAGCAAAGCCTATCTGGATTGCTGAAGCGTTGATCGAGTTCGCTCTTTGCGCTTCATACCTCCCTGTTGGACTTGGCCGAGCGCAAGCTCGGCCTTTTTTTTCTTCGTGAATTGAACACCTCACCAGACTGAATTCCGCCAAATCGTCGAACTTGTGCAATGCATTTGCCCTTGCAAAAGCGGTCCGTCAGCCAAGCTTTTAAAATCCCATCCCTGCCCTGCATCTTCCGGCCAAACACAAACCAAAGGGCGCTTTGGCAACTTTGGCACACCTGCAGCGGTTGGCACGCGATACCCAAGCCGAATGGCCGGGTCTGTGCTAAAAAAACGCCCTGTTTTAAGCCCCACGCACCCAAGTGTGCTTTTCCTTTCCTGCCCCTTGCCCTAAAGGGCAGCAAAGGCCTGATGACCTGTGCCGCTATAAGGGAGACTGCCATGTCAGAACCCGCGATCACCCCCGCGCTTGTTGCCTCCCACGGATTGAAGCCTGATGAGTACGAGCGCCTTTTGGGCATCATAGGTCGGGTACCGACCTTTACCGAACTGGGCATCTTCTCGGCCATGTGGAACGAGCATTGTTCGTACAAGTCGTCCAAGAAATGGCTGCGCACCTTGCCCACCACGGGGCCGCAAGTGATCTGCGGGCCGGGCGAGAATGCCGGCGTTGTCGATATCGGCGACGGGCAGGCGGTGATCTTCAAGATGGAAAGCCACAATCACCCGTCTTACATCGAACCCTATCAGGGTGCGGCAACCGGCGTGGGCGGCATCTTGCGCGATGTCTTCACGATGGGTGCGCGCCCGATTGCGGCGATGAACAGCCTGTCTTTTGGCCTGCCGTCGCACCCCAAGACATCGCATCTTGTCAAAGGCGTGGTCGAGGGTGTCGGCGGTTACGGCAATGCCTTTGGCGTACCCACCGTGGGCGGCGAAGTGCGCTTTCATCGCAGTTATAATGGCAACTGCTTGGTGAATGCCTTTGCGGCCGGCTTGGCTGATTCTGACAAGATCTTTTATTCTGTGGCCTCAGGCGTGGGGATGCCGGTGGTCTACCTTGGCGCCAAGACGGGGCGAGACGGGGTGGGCGGGGCGACCATGGCCTCAGCCGAATTTGACGCCTCGATCGAGGAAAAGCGCCCTACGGTGCAGGTCGGCGACCCCTTCACCGAAAAACGGCTGCTAGAGGCGTGTTTAGAACTAATGGCCTCGGGTGCTGTGATCTCGATCCAAGATATGGGCGCGGCTGGGCTGACCTGTTCGGCCGTTGAGATGGGCGATAAAGGCGGCTTGGGCATCAAGTTGCAACTTGATGCCGTGCCGCAACGCGAAACCCAGATGACGGCTTACGAAATGATGCTGTCAGAATCGCAAGAGCGCATGTTGATGGTGCTAAAGCCAGAACTGGAAGACGTCGCCCGCGCGATCTTTGTCAAATGGGATCTCGATTTTGCCATTGTGGGGCAAACCATTGCCGAGGATCGGTTTTTGATTCTGCACGGCGACCAGATCAAGGCCGATCTGCCGCTGTCCAAACTGTCGTCTTCTGCGCCCGAATATGACCGGCCCTGGGTGGCTACCCCGCCCGCAGGCCCCCTGCCCGCCTATCCCGCCATCGGCGCGCTGGATGCCCTGCGCGCCCTGATCGGCGCGCCGTCTTATGCCTATAAAGCTTGGGTTTACGAACAATATGACAGCCAAGTGCTGGGTGACACAATCCGCCGACCGGGCATGGGCGCAGGCGTGGTGCGGGTGCATGGGACCAAAAAGGCGCTGGCCTTCACCTCGGATGTGACGCCGCGCTATGTCAAGGCCAACCCCGAACGCGGCGGCATGCAGGCGGTGGCAGAAGCCTATCGCAACCTGTGCGCTGTGGGGGCTGTGCCCTTGGCGACCACCGACAATCTAAACTTCGGCAACCCCGAAAAGCCCGAGATCATGGGCCAACTGGTCGGTGCGCTCAAAGGGATCGGCGCGGCCTGTATTGCGCTGGATATGCCCATCGTGTCGGGCAACGTGTCGCTCTATAACGAAACCGATGGCGCAGGAATTATGCCCACCCCAACGATTGGCGCCGTGGGCATATTGGCCGATGCCGCTGATCTGATCGGCGGTCTGCCACAAGCGGGGGACGTGGCGGTTTTGATCGGCACAACCCTTGGTCATCTGGGCCAATCGGCCCTTTTGGCCGAAGCCTTCGGGATCGAGGCGGGCGATGCCCCCCCCGTTGATCTGGCGGCAGAAAAGGCCCATGGCGATTTTATCCGCACCCAAGGCAAGGCGTTTCATGCGTGCTCCGACCTGTCTGATGGCGGTTTGGCCCTTGCCGCCTTCGAGATGGCCGAGGGCGCAGGCTTGGGCCTGACCCTGACCGCCACCGATACCGCCACGCTTTATGGCGAGGATCAGGCGCGTTACTTGGTGGCGCTGCCGGCCAAACGGGTTGAATCGCTGTTGGCCAAAGCCGCAGCGCAAGGTATCCCTGCGGCAGCAGTCGGGCAGTTTGGCGGCGATCTCGTGACCATGGGAGAAGACAGCGCGCCAATGGCCGCGCTGTCCGCCCTTTACCGCACCGCATTTGCACAGGCCGTCGCATGATCTTGCGTCAGGCCACCCCGACGGATTTCAGCTTTATCCGTGGGGTGACCGCAAACCCCGACAATGCGCCCTTCATCACAGATGAAGACGAAACTGGCCTTGCATACTACCTAAACAATCCCGAACACCGCCTGCTGATCTGGCAAGACGCCCAAGGCCCCGCCGGATTGGCGCTGTTTTGCGAGATTGGCGAACCTTCCGGCCGGATCGAACTGCGCCGTTTGGCCTTGGCCCGCCCCAGCCAAGGCGAAGGGCCAGCGTTCTTGCAAGCCTTGATAGATTATGCCTTCGTCGACCTTCAAGCGCAGCGTCTGTGGCTGGATGCCTCGTCCGAAAACCATCGCGCTCAAAAAGCCTATCTCAAAGCTGGCTTTGTCTTTGAAGGCCGCCAACGGGCCCATTGGTACCGCCCCGCGCTAGGCCGCCCCGTCGATCTTATGCTTTACGGCCTTTTGCGCGATGAGTGGCTAACCCTCAAAGCGCCCTTGCAGCCCTGACGCCCCCGTCCTACATCTTGATCCAATGACAGGAGATCCCCATGGCCATGCAAGCCCATGACATCGAAGCCCTGATCCGCGCCAGCTTTCCGGACGCGCAGATCACCATCACCGACCTTGCCGGTGACGGCAACCATTGGGCGGCCGAGGTGATTGATGCCAGCTTCATAGGCCAAAGCCGCGTGCAACAGCAGCGCGCCGTTTACGCCAGTCTAAAAGGCAAAATGGATGGGGCGCACGGCGAATTGCACGCTTTGGCCCTGACCACCAAAGCGCCGAGCTAACTCTGATCCCAAAACCGAACCGCAAAGATTCCCCTGCGGCGAAAGGACGTAAAATGAGCGCGATTGACACAATCAAAGAGACCGTGGCCAAGAACGATGTGGTCTTGTTCATGAAGGGCACCAAGATGATGCCGCAATGCGGCTTTTCGTCGCGGGTGGCTGGGGTGCTGAATTACATGGGCATCGAATATGCCGATGTGAATGTGCTGGCCGATTCCGAAATTCGCCAGGGCATCAAGGATTTTTCCGATTGGCCCACCATTCCGCAACTGTACGTAAAGGGCGAATTTGTTGGCGGCTGCGACATCGTGACCGAAATGACCCTGTCGGGCGAGTTGGACCAACTGTTGGAAGCCAAAGGCGTGGCTTTTGACAAAGCGGCGTCTGAAAAAATTCGCGAAGCCAATAAAGAAGGCTAAGGCGGTCGGCGTCACAAATTTTCTGCGAAAATTTAGGCGTGGCGCGATGAAACCGGCGCCACGCCTATTTTAACGCCCACACTGCACCGCGCAGCCGATCTTTGTGGCCCTGCGACACCAAGATTTTCCCAGATACGCCTTTGGCACATCAGTTGACCAGCGCATCCAGCCGGTCGGCCAAATCCTCGGCCTTCGCCGCGATATGGGACAAAACCGCCACCGACGGCTGTGCCACGGCTGAAGGGTCGGCCACGCCGGTTTGCTTTAACAATCGCTCCATCTCGGCGATACGCGCTTTGGTGCGACGCAGGTCTTCTTCCAACGTGGCCGTCCGGTCGGCCAGCATCAAACCTGCCATCAAAAGCATCCGCACCTCGGGTAAGCGGCCCACCTTTGCTTGCAGGGGGCCGGCCTCGTCATCCAGCATTTTCGCTGCAGCCAGCAAAAACGGCTCTTCGCCCGCCTGACAGGTGACAAGAAAGGTGCGGTCGGCGATAGAGATTTCAAGATCAGGCATTGGGATGCGCCTCTGCTGCGTCAACCAAGGGGGCAAGTGCTGCCAAGATTTTCGCAATCTCGGCAGTTTCAGCTTCGCGCGCTGTCATAAGCGCGTCAAATTCGGCTTGAATCGTTTGGGTCGCACGGCTTGCTTGCGCCAGATGGGCATCGGCCTGCTCTTCCATCAGGCGCAAGTCTTCGCGCAACTGGGCAATGGCGCTGTGCAGGCGTTGATTTTCAAAGCTGCTTTCCTCCACTTGCCGCTGAAGGCGAACCAGTTCAGCAGAAATTTCGGCATTAGCGTCGGATTGGAAAGATGGATCCGGCGAACTTGGGTCTATGGCCGCTTTTGGCAGTTGGTCAATACCAGCGCCGATCCGTGCCAAAGCAGACAGGATGCGCTGTTCTAGTGTGGCTAAGTCGGCCATCGGATCCCTCGGTCTTTGCGCGTCACTTGCCCTTAACTTGGCGATGCAAACCCCGCCGCGTCAAGGCCGATCTTCACAGAATTTTCCCCGCCCCGCTTGAACTTGTCCGATAGGCTGTTATGCACGGCTGCAATCAAGACTTGATCCTTTCTTAACATCAGGACACCAAAGTGGATATCGACACCCTGCGCGCGCGCCACCCCGATCATTGGATGGCCGCCTGCGCCATTCGCACCTTGACGCTGGACGCGGTGGCCGCCGCCAATTCCGGCCATTCTGGCATGCCCATGGGCATGGCGGATGTGGCGACAGTTTTGTTTGAAAAGCATCTGAAGTTTGACCCCGCAGCCCCGCATTGGCCTGACCGCGACCGCTTTATCCTGTCCGCAGGCCATGGGTCGATGCTGCTGTATTCGGTGCTGTATCTGACAGGCTACGCCGACATCACGCTTGACCAGATCAAAGGCTTTCGCCAGTGGGGCATGCGCACGGCGGGGCATCCGGAATATGGCCACGCGGCGGGGATTGAAACCACGACCGGCCCCTTGGGCCAAGGTTTGGCCAATGCCGTGGGCTTTGCCATGGCCGAGGCCAACCTGCGCGCCCGTCTGGGGGCAAAGGTGCAAAACCACCATACCTATGTGATGGCAGGCGACGGCTGTCTGATGGAAGGTGTCTCGCAAGAAGCTTTGGCCTTGGCCGGCAAGCACAAGCTGGAAAACCTGATCGTTCTATGGGACGACAATGGCATCACGATTGATGGCAAAGTTTCGATCGCCGATATCACCGACCAAAAGGCGCGGTTTGCGGCCTCTGGCTGGGCGGTTTTTTCGTGTGACGGGCATGATCCGGTCGATATCGACCGCGCCATCACGCAAGCCA
>CAIMWI010000039.1 GCA_903845215.1 uncultured Rhodobacterales bacterium
AACACCATGCCAAGGGTCGAGGCCCAATCCGGCAGTGCCGTATAGTGCAAGTGGTGCGGGCCAGCCCAGATATACAGGAAGATCAGCGCCCAGAAGTGGATGATCGACAGCTTATAGCTGTAAACCGGCCGCTCGACCTGTTTGGGTACAAAGTAGTACATCATGCCCAAGAAGCCCGCCGTCAGGAAAAAGCCCACAGCGTTGTGGCCATACCACCACTGCACCATGGCATCTTGCACGCCCGAATAGACCGGCACCGACAAAGACCCCAACATCGAGACCGGAATGGCCGCGTTGTTGACAAGGTGCAACATGGCCACGGTCAGGATCATCGCCAAATAGAACCAGTTGGCGACGTAGATATGGGGTTCGCGCCGCATGACCAAGGTACCGACAAAAACCGCCAGAAACGCCACCCAGACAACGGTGATCCAAAGATCAATATACCAAACCGTCTCGGCATATTCCTTGCCCTCGGTTCCGCCCAGAATATAGGACGATGCCGCCAGCACGATCATCAACTGCCAGCCCCAAAACACAAACCACCCCAAGTTGCCGCCCCAAAGCCGCGCCGCAGAGGTGCGCTGGACGACATAAAACGCCGACATGATCAGTGCGTTGCCGCCAAAGGCAAAGATCACGGCCGAGGTGTGCAAGGGCCGCAAGCGGCCAAAGTTCAAAACCCCTTCGGTCACGTTGCCTAAGTTCAAGGACGGAAAGGCCAGTTGGAAGGCGATCACCACCCCCACCAAAAAGCCCACAATCCCCCAAAACGTGGTTGCAATCACGCCAGCCCGGATCACCCCGTCTTGGTATTCGTTCGGCGTGTTTGGCGCATCCTCGCCCACATGCCGCAGCACATAGATAAAGGTGATCGCTGCCGCGATAGCCACCTCTATGGCGTTGACCATGTAGGGCAGATCATGCGCGTAATTGGCGGCAATGGCGGCTACAAGCCCCACGCCCGCCAGCACGATCAATTTGACGTAGTCCCACATTCCTTGTCCCTTCGTCTTTTGACCCTGCTGCGCGTGCAAGTCTGAGTGCAGCGCTACGGGTTCTAACTGCTGCCCATTTTGCAGGTGCGGCGAAGGGATGCCTTGATCCATGTCAATTCGGCGTGATGGCCGACATGATCCGTATCAAGGCGCGATCCCGCCCAAGGTGGCATGAAGGCCTTATCTTGGAATTCGGAGGCGAACATGAGCTACAAATCCATCCTCACCGTTGTCACCAACCCCGCTACGGCCGAGGCGCAGGTTGCCGCAGCCGCCCGCATGGCATTGGGCTTTGATGCGCATTTGGATGTCTTGGCTGTTGGGGTGGATCAGGCCCAAATGGGCTATGCCTATATTGGGTCGGGCGCCGTATTGGGCGAGTTTGCCCTTGAACGCGCCGAAGGTGACGCCCGCGCTGCAGCCAAAGCCGCCACCGCAGCTTTGGCGGAAATGGATCCTGCCCTGCGCTTTAGCGTCGAGACGGTCGTCGCCGAAATGGGCAGCCTGACCTCGGTCGTGGGCAATGCCGCAAGCTTTGTCGATCTGGTCGTGCAATGCCGCCCCTACACCAGCGATCAAAGCTATCAGGCCGAAGCGGTGATTGAGGCGGCCCTGTTTGAAGGCCGCGCACCTGTGCTGATCATCCCCCAAACGCACCTTGGAAAGGGACAGGTCTTTGAAACTTTGGCCCACCCCCGCCGCGTTTTGTTGGCATGGAACCAAAGCAGCGAGGCGCTGGCCGCCGTGCGCCGCGCTTTGCCCTTGTTGAAGATGGCCGAACTGGTCGATGTGACCGTGATCGACCCACCCGCCCGTGGGCCAGAACGGTCCGATCCGGGGGGTGTCTTATGCCAATATCTTGTGCGCCACGGCGTGAAGGCGCAGGTTTCGGTTCTGGCAAAGACCATGACGAAAATCTCGGACGTTTTGGCCCGCCACGCGTTGGAAGAGGGCTGCGATATGATGGTGATGGGGGCATACGGCCATTCTCGCCTGCGTGAGGCCGTGCTGGGCGGCACGACACGCGCCGTTTTGGAAGCCGTGACGATCCCTGTCTTGATGGCGCATTAAAGGCCAAAAGCCTATGGCCCCAACACACCTAAAGACGGGGCGGGGGAAACTTCGCCCCATCTTTTTGCGCGGGCCTTATCAGGCCGTTGCAGGTGCTGATCAGGCGACGGGTGCCCAAATCACATCGTCGATTTTGGGCGCCCCTGTGGCCAGCATGACCAAGCGGTCAAATCCCATGGCAATTCCCGAAGCGGCGGGCATGAAGGGTAAGGCTGCCAGCAAATCTTCGTCCAAGGGGTAACGCTCGCCATAAACCCGCTGCTTTTCGTCCATCTCGGCATCAAAGCGCAGGCGTTGTTCGGCAGCGTTGGTCAGTTCGCCAAAGCCATTGGCCAGTTCGACGCCGCAAGCGTAAAGCTCGAACCTTTCGGCCAAGCGGGCATCGCCCGGCATTCGCCGCGCAAGGGCCGCTTCGGCGGCAGGATAGCGGTCTAGAATCGTGGGACGGCCTTGGCCCAAATGGGGTTCCACCTTGGCGACCAGCACGCGAGAGAGCAGGTCTGACCACGTGTCATCCTCGG
This sequence comes from uncultured Rhodobacterales bacterium, assembly GCA_903845215.1. GTDB lineage: Bacteria > Pseudomonadota > Alphaproteobacteria > Rhodobacterales > Rhodobacteraceae > Stagnihabitans. Next base: position 2,591 of record CAIMWI010000039.1, read on the forward strand.
CCACGCGCAGGCCGATCGAGGCCATTTGCCGCGCCAAAGGTGCGGGGTCGGTCGTGCCATCGGCATGGATCGAGGCAAAAAGGTCAATCCCTGCATAGCGCTCCACGGCCTCGGCCACGCCCAAACGCTCTGGCTCGGCAAAGGGGTCACAGGTTCGGTCGCAGTAACGCAGGGTCGTGGAGCCTGAAACGGTGCAAGCCAACTGCATCAGATCGGTGCAATCTTGCATCAGTTGGGTGTAGTCTTCGGCCACGCGGTACCATTCCAACATGGTGAATTCCGGCGAATGAAAAGGCCCCCGCTCGCGGTTGCGCCAGACATGGGTCAGGGCAAAGATCCGCTCCTCACCGGCGGCCAGCAGCTTTTTCATCGCAAATTCCGGCGAGGTGTGCAGATACATGGGGCGCACCAGACCGTCGTTGCCGATGGCTTGAGTGGCAAAGCCGTGCAGATGGGCCTCGTTGCCGGGGCTGGTTTGCAGGGCGGTGGGGTCGACCTCGATAAAATCGCGCGCACCAAACCAGTGACGCAGGCCGGTTTGCAGGCGGGCGCGGGCCAAAAGGACAGGTCTGCGGTCGGCGTGACGCTCTCGCGACCACCAAGGCTTTTGGGTCATGCTGCTTCTCTCTGGCGATTTGTGAAAAATACAGGTAAAGGCTGCGCCGATACGGCCCTTCCATAGCGAAAGGGGCCCAGGGAAACAAGGAAACCGTCACGTGAAGGTCATCGCATCCTCGCTCCGCAAGGGCAATATCGTCGAATTGGAAGGCAAACTCTATGTCGTCCTGAAATCGGAAAACTTCCACCCCGGCAAAGGCACACCGACCACGTCGGTTGATATGCGCCGCATCTCGGACGGCGTGAAGGTTGCTGAACGCTGGCGCACGACCGAGATGGTCGAAAAAGCCACGGTGGATGAACGTGAATATGACTTCTTGTATGAAGATGGCGAAGGGTTCCACTTTATGGAACCGCTCAGCTACGATCAGATCACCGTATCGGAAGATGTCGTGGGCGACAGCAAGGTGTTTTTGGGTGAAGGTGTGAAGGCTTATGTCCAAACCTTTGAAGGGGTGGCCATCGCTATCACCTTGCCGCTGAAAGCTGTGGTCGAGATTGCCGAGACAGAGCCCGTGACCAAGGGGCAAACCGCCTCGTCCTCGTTCAAGCCAGCGATTTGCACCAACGGGCTGCGCGTGCTGGTGCCGCCCCATATCGGGCCGGGCACCAAGATTGTGATCAACACCGAAGACCTGACCTATCAGGAACGCGCCAAAGACTGACGATCTTGGGTTACGGCAACAAAAGCCGGGGGCATCGAGCCCCCGGCTTTTGTGTTGCCATCGCCCCTCTGGCAAGGGTTGTGCAGGCTGAAATGCCCGGGGCCCGCCCCGGACCCCGGAGTATTGGCACAAATCGCAAAATCAGATGCGCCCCGGCCCGGGGGGTTCTTACACCCATGTGAGAGCTTCACACCCAGCCGAGGCGACTTGCGCTTTGCCGCCAACGGGACTCCTCCCTGTACGGAGTGCCAGTTTGGAATGAAATGATTAAGAAAGCGTTACTGTTTCCCCTTGCCCTTTGTCGCAATACTCTCGGGCGGTGCGGGGGGCAGACAGCCCCCCGCTTTTGGTGAATTCAGTGCAATGATTGATGTCACAGCCGGCCCTTGGGTGCCAGCGTCAGCTATCGGTTTAAAGCGGGAAGATATGCGCCTGTGTGGCATCAAACGTCAGGCCCAAGTCGGCCCCGATCGGAAAAACAGCGTCGCGCGCCAGCGCTGCGATCAGGCGATTGCCATCGTTCAACGTCAGGTCGACCACAGTTTCCGATCCCAAACGCTCGGTCAAAGCAATACGGCCGTAGAGCATGCCGCCGCTTTCCACAGGTGATAGATATTGCGGACGCAGGCCCAACTTAGCTTTCCCGCCTTGGGTAAAGCCCCCGACTTTGGCGGTAATCTCGACCGGTTTGAGGACAGCGTTCTGAACCAAGACTTTGGATCCGTTTACTGCCACCACGTCAACATCCAGAAAGTTCATGGCGGGAGAGCCCAAAAACCCTGCAACAAACAGATTGGCTGGGTTATGATAAAGTTCCATCGGCGCGCCGATTTGCTGGACCATGCCGTCTTTGAGCACCACGATCTTATCAGCCAATGTCATGGCTTCAACCTGATCATGGGTGACATAGATCATCGTCGCGCCCAGCTGCTGGTGCAGCTTACCGATTTCCAGCCGCATATCCATGCGCAGCGCTGCGTCGAGGTTGGACAGCGGCTCGTCAAACAAAAACACTTGCGGGTTGCGCACGATCGCGCGCCCGATGGCCACGCGTTGGCGCTGACCACCGGACAATTGGCTGGGCCTGCGATCTAGCAGGTGTTCCATCTGCAAGATGCGCGCGGCCTCGGCGACTTTTTCAGCCTTTTCCGCCTTGGACGCGCCGGCGATTGTCAGCCCGAAGGCCACGTTTTCGCGCACCGACATATGGGGGAAAATGGCATAGCTTTGAAACACCATCGCGACGCCGCGATCTTTGGGCGATAGGTCGTTGACCACCCGCCCGCCAATCGAAAGATCCCCGGCAGTGATGTCCTCTAGCCCGGCGATCATACGCAGCAAGGTAGACTTGCCGCAGCCTGAAGGGCCGACGAAGACGACGAATTCGCCGTCTTCAATCTCGATATCGACACCCTTGATAACTTGGGCAGTGCCGTAACTTTTCTGCAAGCCTTTAAGCGTGATGCCAGCCATGGATCAGCCCGCCGTCTTTGCAGCAGGCACCACCTGCAACAGCCCGTCCGGTCCCGCCACAACGCGTTCAGGGTCCATCACATAGCCGCCGAACTTGTCTTTGCCGCCATCGGCGAAGCCCAAGATCACAAGGCCCTCGGGGCCGTTTACGATGCGGGCTGCGTAGCGGCGGCAGGGCTCTGCGCCGTCAAAGAAGGGGCCGGGGGCCATGCGCCATGGGCCACGGGGGTGGTCTGCCATCAGGTAATGGTTGCCTGTGACAGGCGATTGGGGGTTGGTGGCGCGGTAATGAGCGGACCATTGCGGGCCCGCCGTGCAGAACAGGCAGTACCATCTGCCGCCATGTTCAAAGACCTGCGGTACCTCTAGCTGGCCCATGCCGCCGGTGAAGACGGGGGGGCGCAGTGTCCATGTGTAAAGATCAGGCGAGGTGGCAAAACCCACGGCCCCACCCGCATTCGCCTCGGGGATGCCGGGGGCGCGGGCGGTGAAATACATCAGCCACCCATCAGAATCGGGGTCTTTCATCACCCAAGGGTCGCGCATTGCGCGGTCGTGCCAATGGCCGACCATATGGTCTTTTTCGTAAGTGTCGGCGTTGGGGCCGGTAAGGTCAAGGCACAGCCCGTCACCAACCCGTTCCCACGAATGCAGATCGGTCGAGGTTGCATGTCCGATGCGCTGATACATCGACTTTTCGGCCAAGGTCGTGCCTGTGTAGAACAGATGCCACAGTCCGTCTGGCCCCTGAAGGACCGAACCCGTCCAAGTGGTGCTATCGTCCCAAGCGGGGCCATTTTTCTGCGGGCCAAACATCGTGCCCAGATGCGTCCAGTTGACCAGATCCTGCGAGGTGGCGTGGCCTTGGCTTACGTTGAAATGGCGCAAGTCAGGGTCGCCCAAGCTGGTAGAGGCTTGCAAAAAGAAGCCGTGATAGGTGTCGCCCTCTTTGGCGTACCAGCTGTCCCAGATCCATTTTCCGTCGATTGCGATGACCATTTTTCGGTTCCTTTACCAAAAGCCGGGGGCGCTGCCCCCAGACCCCTGGGATATTTGAGCAAGTATGAAAGGGGAAAGGATCAGCCCTTCACCCCGGTGGACGCGATAGAGGCGATGAAGGCCTTTTGCAGGTAAAGATAAAAGGCCAGCACCGGCACGGTGATAAGCGACAGATAGGCCATGATTTCGCCCCAAGCGCGATTAAGCTGGAAGAAGTATTGCAAGCCCACCATAACGGGGCGGTATTGCTCTTCCTGGGTGACCATGATGGGCCAGAGGTATTGGTTGTACATGACCAAAAACTTCAAGATCGCGGCCGTCGCCAAGACGGGGCCGGACAGCGGCATGACGACGCGGCGGTAGATGGCAAACCAGCTGGCGCCTTCGACGCGCGCGGCCTCTATCAACTCGCCAGGCAGATCTTTGAAATACTGCACGAACAGATAGATCGTCAGGCCATCGGCGATAAAGGGCACGATCTGGACGCGGTAAGAATTCAACCAGCCCCAAGTGATGCCGCCAGCGCCGATCCACGGCAGTTTAGACGCTTCAAGCAGCAAGGGGATGGCGATGGTTTCAAAGGGCACGATCAGTGTGGCCAAAATCACCGTCAGCGCCAGATCGCGGCCTTTCCACATGACAAAGGTGAATGCAAAGGCCGCCGCCGAACACAGCGCCAAGGAAGCGACCACCGTCACCCCCGTCACCAGCACCGAGTTGAATATGAAAAGCGCCACAGGTGCTCGCTTGAAGGCGTCAAAATAGTTTTGCAGCGAGATATCTCCCACCGGCAAAAGCGCGCGGAACGAATGGGCATCTGCCAATAACTGCGACGAGGGTTTAAGCGAAGAGACGATCATAAAGATCAGCGGAAAGCTGAAAATCGCGGCGATCAGGCACAGCACGGCGTACCGCACCACCAGACGCAAACCGCGATTGTCTTGGGATATCTGCGCCATGTCAGGTTTTCTCTCGGGTCAGATAGCGTTGGATCAGCGACACCGACAGCACGATCACAAACAAGATCACCGAAATCGTCGATCCGGCAGAGATATCTTGTTTGCCATAACCGCGCTGAACAGCTTGGAAAACGATGGTTTGCGTGCTGTCAACCGGGCCGCCTTTGGTCATCACGTCAATCTGGCTGAAAAGCCCAAAGGCCTGCATCGTGATCACCACCAGCACCAGCACCGCGGTGTTGCGCAAGCCGGGCCAAGTGATGTAGCGGAACGTTTGCCATTTTGACGCGCCCTCAATGGCTCCGGCCTCGTAGAGGGTGGGCGAAATGGTTTGCAAGCCAGAAAGCCAGATCACCATGTGAAAGCCGACAGCCTGCCAAATCGACATGAAGATGATTGCGCCCAACGCGGTCGATGGGTTGCCCAGCCAGTCAATTCTTGGGATTGCCCCAAAACTGATGGCCGAAAGCAGATTGTTCAAAAGGCCTTCGTTTTGATTGTAGATAAAGCTCCACAACAGCGACACGACGACGATCGAAACCACCACAGGCATAAAGTAAATCGCCCGAAACACGTTGATGCCGCGCAAGCGTTGGTTAATCAGCAAGGCTAGGCCCAAGGCCAGACCACCTTGCAGCGGGGCCACGACCAAGACGAAGATGAACGTGTTCACAATGGCGGTCATAAAGACAACATCGCGCGCCAGCACAAAAGTGCGCCCCTCGCCCGAGGACCACGAGAACCATTCCCGCATCCCGTCAAATTGCGGGTAGTCGGGGTTCTTGCGGGTGATCTTGCGCAACTCGGGCAACTTGGGCTGGCCCTGATCGTCCAGCACCACAGCGCCGGCCGCATCTTTCAGGGGATCCAGATGCAGTACGCCAAGGCCCAGAAGCTGGCGGTAATTCGATAGGCCAGTGAATTCGGCCGGATGGGGGGAAACAAGGCGTTGGTTGGTGAAAGAAAACCCTACGGCCAAAAAGAACGGCGCGATCACAAAGACCAAAATCAGCGCAATGGCGGGGCCGGCCATCAACCAGCCTGTCCGATTGGACTGTGTGAATTTCGATGCCATAACCAACCCTGACCCAGAAAGTTGCGACAGAGGCGGTGGGAGGACCACCTCTGCCAGTGCCGCGCGGGGAGGTTACACCCCCCCGCACAGCCCTTTGTTACTGTGCGGCGTAGCCGTTGTTCTTGGCGATATCGGCGTCGATTTCGTCGACAGCCGCATCCAAGGTTGCAGCCACATCAGCGCCATGCGCGATGTCGTTTGCAGCCTTTTCGAAGACTTTGGCTTGAACCACATAGCCCGGGGTTACCGGACGCACCATGCCTTGGGCGTTGGACAGACCAAAGAACACGGCAAGCGGGCCGCCGTCCTTGTAGTTGTCAACCATCGCGGCAGCAGAGGGCGTTGCCGGGATCAGGCCGATGCCATTCGAGAAATCTGCCAGATACTTGTCCTGCAGCGCGAACTCGATGAACTTAGCAGCCCCCTCGGGATGGGCCGACTTGGCCGAAACGCCAAACTGCCACGAGGCGGCGCCGATCTTCGGGCCTTTGCCAAAGTCAGGCGCGGGCAGGAACAGGGTGTCGTCAAACGCCTTCAATGCGCCCAAAGCAGCCCAGTTGCCGTTCCAAGAGAAAGCGTAGTCGCCTGCGCCAAACCCGTTGTCACGGTCTGCACCGTCTTGGTCAGCCTGCGCATAATCTTCGGTGAACAAGTGCTGCCACCAGTTGCCCCAAGCCAGGGCGGCCTCGCCGTTCAAAGCACCTTCAGCGCTGGCATAGGTGGTGCGATCCACGATGTCGCCACCAAAGGATTGCAGGAAGGGCGAGAAGGCATAGGGGTACCATTCCCCGGTCCAAGCCATGCCCAGATCCAGCGCGTATTTGTACTTGCCCGAATCCTTGGCGGCCTTCAAAGCGGCTTCAAATTCTTCGCCGGTCCAAGGCTGTTCCAGCGTGGGGGTGCGCAGGCCCAAAGCGTCCAGCGTCGACTGGCGCGTTACCAGCGAGATGGCAGCATCCCACAGGCCGATCGAATAAAGCTTGCCGTTGTAGATGCCCTTGGTGCCGGGCAGGAAGTTGGCAATCTTGCTTTCGTCAATTGTCAGCGGCTGCATATAGCCAGCCCAGGCCCAGTTGGGCATGTTCGGGCCGTCAACGTCCAGAATGTCGGGCAGATTGCCCGCCAAGGCGCCGGCGGTGACCGAGTCGTTATAGGCCGCTTGCGGGAAGCTTTGCAGTTCCACCGCATAGTCGGTTTGGCTGGCGTTGAAATCGGCGATGACCTGGTTGATCAGCTTCATTTCAACTTCATTGCCTGCGCCATGGTACCACATGGACAGGGTTTCAGTAGCCGAGGCCAGCGAGCCCCAGCCAATCAAGGCAACGGCCGCTACGGACCACTTAAGATGCTTCATTTCGTCACTCCTCTCTGACGGATTTCAACAAAGACACGTTGGCGGGCCGCAGTTCTGTGACTGAATCCCGCCAGTAGACGGGCCCCGCGACCAGCGTGGGGCCTTTCTCTTCCCGGATTTCCCCGGAAATCATCGCCATAAGCCGCTGCGCTGCGCGCACGCCCATGGCGGTATAGGGTAGATCCACCGTGGTCAGCGGTGGATACAGCGTTTCGGCAATAACGCGGTAATTGTCATAGCCCGCCACCGATACCTCGGTTGGCACCTTGCGGCCCATCGAGCGCAAGATGCCGTAGACCCGCAGCGCCATCTTGTCATTGCCGCAGCAAAAGACAGTCGGCGGGGAGGACAGGCGCAGCATACGGTCAATCGCCTCCCACAGCAGTTGGGTTTCGCCGTCACGCCCCTCAAGATCGCAATTGGCCACCAAAGCCGCATCATAGGTGATGCCACCCGCGAGAAGGGCCGCGCGGTAGCCATCCAGCCGCAAGGGGCCGGCGGCGATTTCGGGGCGCAGCGTCAGATAGCCGATGCGGCGGTGGCCCGCGGTGATCAGGCGCGCCACCAGATCATGCTGGCCGCGCCAATCATCGGGCAAAATCGCGGGCGTGCCGCGATCGTCAAAGCAATTGGCCAAGATCATCGGCGTGCCGTCCGAGATCACGGGCAGCGCAACTTTCTGGTGATATTCGGCCACATAGATCAGCCCTTCCACGCGGTGACGCAGGAAGGTGTCGATCAAGGGGGCGGCTTTTTCCACCACGCCGCCGGTGTCGGCGATCATCATAGTCATGCCGGAATTGGCCAGCGACTTCTGGATGCCCTGCACGATAAACAGTTCTGGCAAGCCCGCCGGTTGGGTGGGTTCGGGTGACATAGAAATAGCGCCCGTAATCAACCCGATCAGCCCCGACCTTTGGCTTCGCATCATCCGCGCGGCATTCGACGGGACATAATCCAGTTGGGAAATCGCAGATTCCACCGCTTCGCGCGTGGCTTTGCCCACGGGCGCATCGCCGTTCAGCACACGGCTGACCGTTTTGGGCGAGACGCCCGCAATGCGGGCGACATCGTAAATCGTCGCCATTCCCCCCCCCTTGGTGCCAAGGCACCCGACGCGACCGGTTTATGACACCGGTGTCATGTCATCGGTGTCATAAGAGAATACAAAGCGATTCGTCAACGGGGTTCTTGGGGACATCTACTCACATAATAAAATTATAATATGTTTGATCTTGATCATCGCAGACCCTGCTATCCAAGCGCATCCTTTCACCAAAGGAGCCACCATGACCCACAAATCCGACACCGCCGACCTGCGCGCCGAGTTGCGCCTGCTGCACAAATTAAACCCTGAAACCGCCAAGGGCTTTGCGGCCCTGTCCTTGGGGGCGATGACCGATGGCACGCTGGATAAGAAAATGCGCGAATTCATCGCGCTGGCCATCGCCGTGACCCAACGCTGCACGCCCTGCATAAACCTGCATATCGAAGCACTGGTGAAAGCAGGCGCCACCCGCGCAGAGCTGGGCGCCACCTTGGCCATGTGCGTGCAAATGGGCGGCGGGCCTGCGCTGATGTATGCCGCCCACGCCTTGGCCGCTTGGGACGAATTCGCGGCCTCCGTGGTCTAAGGGGGCCGCAGAATCACTCTTGCGGCCCTAGGCTTTACCCGTCGATGCGAATGCGCGCGTTTGACGGGTCAAACGGGCTGTCTTCCACCACCACAGCGTCCCACAGTTCGCGGTTGATGCGCACCTTCAGCTTGGTGCCCACCTCGGCCAGATCGGGGCGCACATAGCCCATGCCGATTTGCTTGCCAAAGGCCACCGAATACCCGCCCGAGGTCAGTCGGCCAATCTTTTCGCCGTTCAGCAGCAGCGCCTCTTTACCCCACGGGTCGGTGTCAGATGGCCCGTCGATCAGCAAGGTGCAGCATTTTGACCGAACACCGATGGCCAGCATCGCCTCTTTGCCCTGAAAATCCTTTTTCAGATCAACAAAGCGGTCCAGCGCGGCCTCTAGCGGGCTGGCATCGCGGCCAAGTTCGTTGCCAAAGGCGCGGTAGGATTTTTCCTGCCGCAACCAGTTTTGCGCTCTTGCGCCGACCAGCTTCATCCCGTGCTTTTCGCCAGCTTTCAAAAGCTGTTCCCACAGATAGCGCTGCATTTCGATCGGGTGGTGCAATTCCCAGCCCAACTCGCCGGTATAGGCCACGCGAATGGCATTGACCGGGCACATGCCCAGTTCAATCTTGCGCGCCGACAGCCACGGGAACCGCTTGTTGGACAGGGCGGTTTCAGGGTCGGCATCTTTGATCAGTTCAGCCAGGATCTTGCGGCTGTTTGGCCCTGCAAGCGCAAAGACGCCCCATTGGGTGGTGACATCGTGAATGTCGATATGGCCAAAGGTCGGGGCCATATCCTCGGCACATTTGCGCAGATAATCGGCGTCATAGGCCGTCCATGCGCCTGCTGACACAAGGTAATAGTCATTCTCGCCATTGCGCACGATGGTGTATTCGGTGCGCGTGGTGCCTTGGGGTGTCAGCGCATAGGTCAGGTTGATGCGGCCAACCTTGGGCAGGGTGTTGCAGGTGAACCAATCAAGGAACGCCGTAGCCCCCGGCCCGCGCACGATGTGTTTGGTAAAGGCGGTGGCGTCGATCAGGCCAGCGGTATCTCGCACAGCTTTCGCCTCGTCCACCGCATATTGCCACCAAGCGCCACGACGGAAGCTGCGGGAATTGTGGTCGAAATCTTCGGGCGCATCTTTGGGGCCGTAGTAAATCGGGCGCTCCCAGCCGTTCACTTGGCCAAACTGCGCGCCAAGGGCCTTTTGGCGGTCATAGACGGGGGCAGTGCGCAGGGGGCGGCAGGCTTCGCGCTCTTCATCGGGGTGGTGCAGGATGAAGACGTGGTTATAGCATTCCTCGTTCTTGCGCGCGGCATATTCGGTCGTCATCCAAGAGCCGTAACGCTTGGGGTCAAGCGAGGACATGTCAATCTCGGCCTCGCCCTGCACCATCATCTGCGCCAAGTAATAGCCCGTGCCACCCGCAGCGGTGATACCGAATGAAAAGCCTTCCGCCAGCCACATATTACGCAGGCCGGGGGCAGGGCCGACCAAGGGGTTGCCATCAGGCGTGTAGCAGATCGGGCCATTGTAATCATCCTTCAGCCCCACCGTTTCGGACGAGGGCAGGCGGTGAATCATCGACATATACTCCGTCTCGATCCGTTCCAGATCCAAGGGGAACAGGTCGGCGCGGAAGGCTTCCGGCACGTCATACAAGAACCGCGCGGGGGCGTTCATCTCATACGGCCCAAGGATCCAGCCGCCGCGCTCTTCGCGGACATACCATTTGGCGTCGGCATCGCGCAGCACGGGGTGTTGGGGATGGGTTTTGCGGTATTCCACCAGCATCGGGTCGGGTTCGGTGACGATATACTGGTGTTCGACGGGAATCGCGGGGATCTTGATGCCCAGCAGTTTCGCCGTGCGCTGCGCGTGGTTGCCCGTTGCGGTGACGACATGTTCGGCGTGGATTTCAAACTTGTCGTCCGACCCCACCAACCGCCCGCCCACTTCGTGCATGCGCGTGCAAGAGACGATCCATTCCGACCCCGTCCAGCGATAGCCGTCGACTTGGATCTTCCGCTCGATCGTGGCCCCCAACTGGCGGGCCCCTTTGGCCATGGCTTGGGTCACATCGGCGGGGTTAATATAGCCGTCTTGCGGGTGATACAGCGCGCCAACCAGATCATCGGTGCGCACCAAGGGCCAGCGGTCCTTGATCTCTTTGGGGGATAGGAATTCGTGATACACCCCCGCGGTTTCCGCAACCGAGGAGTACAGCATATACTCGTCCATCCGCTCTTGGCGCTGGGCCATGCGCAGGTTGCCCACCACATAAAAACCGGGGTTCAGGCCCGTCTCTGCCTCTAGCCCCTTATAGAAATCGACCGAGTATTTGTGAATGTGGGTCGTGGCGAACGACATGTTGAACAAGGGCAACAGCCCCGCCGCGTGCCATGTGGAGCCAGAGGTTAACTCGTCCCGTTCCACCAGCATCGTGTCCCAACCGGCTTTGGCCAGATGATAGGCAATGCCAGTGCCCACGGCACCACCACCGACGACCAGCGCTTTGACATGGGTTTTCATGGATAGGGACTCCGCAAATTTGGGGGCAAGAAGGTTTGCCCCTTATGTGCCCCAAAGCCCCCTTGAAGGGCAAGACGACCCGACACTTGTTGGCCAAAAACGACACGATGCCGCAAAAGCGGCAGGGTCTTGACGCTTGAGGGCCCAGCGACTAGTTAAAGGATATGGGTTTTGCATGGTCCATATCTCGCTTGCAGAAAGTGGCGCTGCGTTTGCTCGTGGTTTTGCCGCTGCTTGCGCTGGGGCTGTTTCCGGCCGGCGTGATGCCCGAACAGGGCAACGATGGGCAAATGGTTTGGGTGCTTTGCACCGGCGATGGCCCGATGTTAATGACGCTCGATCCTGCCACGGGAACGTTCAAACAAGCCCCGCCCTCTTCGCCCAAGTCAGCCTGTGACTGGGCTATGGCGCAAGCAGGCGGCACCCTTCCCGCCGCAATGACCCTCCCCTTGCCGCCGCAAACCCTTGAGCGGGCAACCCCCGCATTGGCCAGCCTTGATTTTCGCCCCGCCCATGATCCGCGCGGCATTTACGCGCGCGGCCCCCCATCCCTGATCTGATTTCGCAGCCCTAATCTGAAATCACCTCTGGAGATGTTCGATGTCACAGGTCGAAACCACAGCCCCCAATGGGGTCAATAAACTCTACTTCGCCGCATGGCGCTGGCACTTTTACGCTGGGCTTTTTGTGGTGCCCTTTTTGCTGATGCTGGCGCTGACCGGCGCTTTCATGATGGCTTATAACTATTACGGCAACGAACTGGGCTATACGCCAGACGTGGCCGTCACAGGCCCCGCGCTGCCGCCGTCGCAACTGGCAACAGCGGCGCTTGCCACAGTGCCCGACGGCGCGGTTGTCACCTATATCACCCCCGCCAGCGAAACCCGCCCCGCCTTTGTCGAGGTGGCAAAGGGCGATGCCGTGCTAGCCATTGCCGTAAACCCCTATACCGCCGAGGTGATCCAATCGAACGACAAAGCCGCCGCTTGGCGCACTTGGGCGGAACAGGTGCACGGCACTTTGTTGATCGGCACGCTGGGCGACCGCTTGATCGAGGCTGCTGCCTCGCTGACCATCCTGTTGATCGCCACGGGGCTTTATATGTGGTGGCCGCGCAGCGGTGGGGTCATGGCAGCCCTTGTACCCAACCTTGCCGCCAAAGGCCGTGCCGTTTGGAAAGAGCTGCACAAGTCTGTCGGCTTTTGGATCTCGGCTGTGCTGGTGATCTTTATGCTTTCAGGCCTCGCTTGGGCAGGCATTTGGGGGGATATGTATGTCAAACCTTGGGGCGGATTTCCTGCCAGCAAATGGGACAACGTTCCCCTGTCAGATCTGACCCATGCCGACCTGAACTACACCGCCCTGCACGAAGTGCCTTGGGCTTTGGAATCGACCCCCCTACCCGCGTCTGGCTCTGATGCCGGAACGCCCGCCGTGGCGCAGCCCGTTGTGCTGGACACCGTGGTGCAATGGGCCGATCAGAACGGCTTTGCCGGCCAATTCCGCGTGTCGCTGCCATCCAGCGAGACGGGAGTTTATTCCATCGCCATCGACGGGCGCAATGGTGATGGCTTTACCCCGTCAGACGACCGCTTTGTGCATATCGACCGCTACACAGGCAACATTCTGGCCGATGTGCCCTATGCCGACTATCCGCTGTTGGGCAAGGCGATGGCGTGGGGGATCGGCCTGCATAAAGGAGAGGCGGGGCCGCTGAACTTCTGGTTCAACGCCGTCTATCTGGCGCTGGTGGTGTTTTTATGCGTGTCGGGTGTGGTGATGTGGTGGATGCGCCGTCCGGTTGGGGCCGCCCGTCTGGCGGCACCACCGATGCCCGCAGACCTTCCGATGTGGAAAGGCGCTGTGTTGGTCGCTTTGGCTGCGGCAATGGCGTTCCCCATGGCAGGCGTTGCCCTGCTGGTGGTGTTGGTGCTTGACCTGATCGTTCTGGCCAACCTGCCCATCCTAAAACGTCTGGTCAGCTAGGCCCAAGGCCCGGTCCCTTCGGGGGCCGGGCTGTTTAATCGAGGTGGAAAATCT
>CAIMWI010000040.1 GCA_903845215.1 uncultured Rhodobacterales bacterium
GTCATGCTTCCGTAATACCGCCACACGTTCGGGCGGGCCCGGATGGCTTTGCGGTGGTAGCTCAGTTGGTTAGAGTACCGGCCTGTCACGCCGGGGGTCGCGGGTTCGAGCCCCGTCCACCGCGCCAGCCTTCCCCGCCCGCCTCGAACGTAAATTCCCCCGCAAGGGGGCTGCGAAGGAGCGGTGGTAGCTCAGTTGGTTAGAGTACCGGCCTGTCACGCCGGGGGTCGCGGGTTCGAGCCCCGTCCACCGCGCCATTCGCCAGATTGAAAACGCCCTCCGGCAACGGGGGGCGTTTCATTTTGTCCTATAAGGTCAGCTTGTCCTATAAGGTCAGCCGGTAGCGGATATGGCCATCCGCAAGAACAAAGCTGTCATAAAGCTTGCGGGCTGTCGCGTTGCCGACATCGGTGTGCCAATAAAGCCGGTGCCAGCCCCGTGCGCGGGCAAGATCTTGCAGATCCGCAATCAAGGCCCGCCCCAACCCTTGGCCACGGGCCTTGGGGGCGATGAATAGATCCTCAAGATAACAATCTTCGCCCATGACCCAGCTCGAAGGGTGGTGGTGATGCATGGCAAAGCCCAAGACTTCGCCGTCCACATCTGCGACGCGCAGGCCCATCGGGCTGGCAGGATCCATCAGGCGGGCCCAGGTGTGGGCTGTTATCTCTGGGGCCAGCGGATGCTGGTAGTAGTCAAGGTAGCCTTGCCACAGCCCCTCCCACGCGGTTCTGTCGGCTGCCACCCCATCGCGGATCATGCCAGTTTTTCCAAAAGACGCGCCCAAGAGCGGATGCCTTTGTGAAAGCTGGACACATCGTATTTTTCATTGGGCGAATGGATCTGGTCGTCATCCTTGGCAAAGCCCATCAAGATCGCGTCCATCCCCAGATAGGTCTTGAAATACCCCGCCACGGGAATCGATCCGCCCGCGCCGACAAAGGCCGCCGCAATCCCCCATTCTTCGGTCAGGGCTTGGCGGGCGGCGCCAAAGGCGGGATGGGTGATTTGCATGACAGAGGCGGGCGAATTGCCGTGGCCTTGCCAATCCACCGCGCAATCGGCGGGCAGTTGCGCTTGCACCCAAGCGCGGAAGGTTTGGCGCAAAAGGTTTGGGTCTTGGTCGCCCACAAGGCGGAAGCTGACCTTGGCATGGGCCTCGGCGGGCAACACCGTCTTGAACCCGTCACCCGTGTATCCGCCCCAAATGCCGTTAACTTCTGCCGTAGGCCGCGACCAAAGCTTTTCCAAAGGTGTGCGATCTTGTTCGCCCGCTGGCACCGACAGGCCCACATCGCCCAAGAACCGCGCATGGTCAAAGGACAGATTCTGCCACTGCGCGCGCAGATCATCCGACAGTTCGCTGACCCCGTCATAAAAGCCCGGCACGCTGACATGGCCTTCGGCGTCATGCAGGCGGGCCAGAATACGGGTCAGGATATGGATCGGGTTTTGCGCCAGCCCGCCGTACATGCCCGAATGCAGATCGCGATTGGCGGCGCGAATCGTGAATTCCTCGCCCAAAAGCCCGCGCAGCATGGTGGTGATCGCGGGTGTGCGGCCTTCAAACATTCCCGTGTCACAGATCAGCGCCACATCGGCGCGAAGTTCTGCGGCATTGGCTTTGAGAAACGGGATCAATGACGGAGAGCCTGATTCCTCCTCGCCCTCTAAAAAGATCGTTAACTTTCCCGGCAGGGTGCCATGCACCGCCTTCCATGCGCGGCAGGCTTCGATAAAGGTCATCAGCTGGCCCTTGTCATCCGAGGTGCCACGCCCGCGCAGCACTTGGCCCTTTGGGGTTTCTTCGATGGCCGGATCAAAGGGATCGCGCGTCCACAAGGCCAAGGGGTCCACCGGCTGCACATCGTAATGCCCATAAAACAGCAGATGCGGCCCTTGGCCATCGCCGCCATGCGCCACCACCATCGGGTGGCCGGGCGTCGGGCGCGCCGAGGCTGCAAAGCCAAGATCTGCCAAATCACGCACCAGCCAATCGGCCGCATCGGCGCACTGGGTTTTATAGGCCGGATCCGTGGAAATCGACGGGATTCGCAACAGGTCGATCAAACGGTTCAGCGCCTGTGGCAGGTCTGTGTCGATATGCGCCAAAACGGCGTCTAGGCTGGGGGTTTGGGGCATGTCTATCTCTGCTTTGCAAAACGGTTGGGCCAACCCTAACAGGCGCGCAGGGACTGTCCAGCCGCCGATTTTTCGGCTAGAGACTGGAAAAGAATGCGCAAGATGGGGCCCGATATGACGGTGAAGACTATGATGTGGGGGCTGATCGCCGCGCTGATAGGGGGCGTGGCGCTGGCACAGGATGCGCCTGTTGAGGTGAGCATCTTAGACGCCAGCCAAGTGACCCTGCACCTTTACCCCTTCCTAAAAGAGGATGAGTTGACCACCCTGCGCCTTGTCGCCACCAACCGCGAAGCGCTGAGTGTGTTTTTGCCCTCTAAGGACGCCAGCCATTTTGCGGCTTTGGCCTTGGCCCCGGCGGATGGCTTTTTGCAAGACGGCGCCCCCGCACCCACGGCCGCAGCCCTAAGCGACTTTCCCGATGCCCAAAGCGCAGCCATTGCCGTGCTGGCCGCCTGTGATGCCCTGCGTGATCCCAACACAGCGCCCTGCGTGGTGGTGCTAGAGGTCGGCCCCGCCCCGTAAGCCACGCTGATTCGGCCCAACAGCAGCACAGGGCTTGCCAGACTGCGAAAATTTTCAGCAATCTTTTCGGGGTTTTGGCGCAGGCATTGCCAGCACTGCGCGGGGTTGCGCTTATGCCAAACTTAACCTGCATATCGGCTTGCCATGTGATAGAGTTTTGGAAATACGACCATTGGGCGAGTCGCGCCGAATTGCGATGAATGATTGGATCTTAGGCAGAGATAGGACAAGGCTCATGATCGGGCGGAAAATCCGTAAACCGATGGTCGAAACCGACAAACCCAAGGGGTTTGACGATTTTGAATTGCGTCTTGGCGATTTGATGCGCGGCGAAAGGGCCACCTTGGGCAAGTCCTTGCTGGACGTGCAGCGCGAGCTCAAGATCAAGGCCAGCTATATAGCAGCGATCGAAAACGCCGACGCCTCGGCCTTCGAATCGCCGGGCTTTGTGGCCGGGTATGTGCGCTCTTACGCGCGCTATCTGGGCATGGAACCGGATGCGGTTTTTGCCCATTTTTGCCGCGAGGCGAAGTTTGAAGTGGCCCATGGCATGTCGGCTGCTGCCTCTGGCCAGATGATCAAGGCCGCGCGCAACCGCGTGCCCGTGGAAAAGCATGATCCCTTTGTCCATTCCAGTTTTGTGCCCCAATCGGCAAGCTGGTTTTCCAAGATCGAGGCGGGGGCTATCGGGTCTTTCGCTGTGCTGATCGCCTTGGTTGCGGCTTTGGGCTACGGCGGGTGGTCGCTGCTGCATGAGGTGCAGCGTGTGCAGTTGGCGCCCGTCAATCAGGCACCTGTTGTGGTGGCCGAAATTGCCCCCTTGGGCGCCGTTTCTGCCGATACGCCCTTGGCCGCCTCTGCGGGTTTAACTGGCTCGGGGGGCGTTAAATCGGCCAGCGGGGCTGCGGCGGATATTCTTTATCGCCCGCAGGCGCTTTCAGTGCCGATCATGACCCCGCGGGATGGCCCGATTGCCGCCATCAACCCTGACGCGACGGATCTGCCTGATCAATCCGCCGTCGAACAAGCCATAGCCCAAGCGATCACCGACGAGCCTGCGGTGCAGGTTGTGGCCGATCCTGCGCCAGGCGTTGAAATTTTGGCCGTGCGCCCTGCATGGGTGCGCGTGTCGGCTGCCGATGGCACGGTGCTGTTTGAAAAGGTGCTGGATGCGGGCGAACGCTACAGCGTGCCGCCTTTGGCCCAAGCGCCTGTGCTGCGCGCGGGCAATTCTGCTTCGGTCTATTTTGCGGTGAATGGCAAAACCTACGGCCCGGCCTCTCCGGGATCGCAGGTGGTTAAGAACCTGTCCCTCGCCGTCGAGGATTTGACCCAAACCTTCCAAGTGGCGGATGTGTCGGGCGATGCGGATCTGGCGCGTTTTGTTGCGGTGGCCGCAGCATCGCAAGTCACTGCCCCGGATGAACCCACAGCCCCGGCACCGTAAAACGAAAATTTCCGCCCGTCTGAAGTTGCAGGCGCGCATTTCAAGGCTTATCGTGCCCGTGCAAAGCATGAGGCCCGCATGACTCACAACCCGATCCGCCCTTGGCGCAACATAGACCGCCGTGTCAGTCGCCAAATCCGCGTGGGCCGCGTTTTGGTGGGGGGCGATGCGCCAATCTCGGTGCAGACCATGACCAACACGATCACCTCTGACGTCAAGGCGACGTTAGAGCAGGTGCAGCGCTGTGCGATAGCCGGGGCCGACATCGTGCGCATCTCGACCCCCGATGAAGACGCCACCCGCGCGCTGAAGGCCATCGTCGCCGAAAGCCCGGTGCCGATCGTGGCCGACATCCATTTTCACTACAAACGCGCGATCGAGGCGGCAGAGGCGGGGGCCGCCTGTCTGCGCATCAACCCCGGCAATATTGGCGATGCCAAGCGCGTGGCCGAAGTGGTCAAGGCAGCCAAGGACCACGGCTGTTCCATCCGCATCGGGGTGAATGCGGGGTCTTTGGAAAAGCATCTGTTGGATAAATATGGCGAACCATGCCCCGACGCCATGGTTGAAAGCGGGATGGATCATATCAAGCTTTTGCAAGATAACGATTTTCACGAATTCAAAATCTCGGTCAAGGCCTCGGACGTGTTCATGGCGGCGGCGGCTTATCAGCAACTGGCCAGCGTCACCGATGCCCCCATCCACCTTGGCATCACCGAGGCGGGGGGGCTGACCTCGGGCACTGTCAAGTCGGCGATTGGCTTGGGCAATCTGCTGTGGTCGGGCATCGGCGATACGATCCGCGTCAGCCTGTCGGCCGATCCGGTGGAAGAGGTGAAAGTTGGCTTTGAAATCCTCAAAAGTCTTGGCCTGCGCCACCGCGGTGTGACGATCATCTCTTGCCCGTCTTGCGCGCGACAGGGGTTTGACGTGATCAAAACGGTGTCTGCGCTGGAAGACCGCTTGGCTCATATCACCACCTCGCTAAGCCTGTCGATCATTGGCTGCGTGGTCAATGGCCCCGGAGAGGCGCTGATGACTGACATCGGCTTTACCGGCGGCGGGGCGGGTAAGGGTATGGTTTATCTTGCCGGAAAACAGGCCCATACGCTTGGCAACGACAAAATGATTGATCACATCGTTGATCTTGTCGAACAAAAAGCCGCCGAGCTGGAAGCTGCCAAGGCCGACTAACGCCGCTTTCCCCGACCGCTTGGCGCAGGGGTTCATGCCTTCCAAAAGGTCTGCTTAGGAAGGCTTGTAGCCAAGATTTGCAGGGCTAAGGGCGCGGCAAATCCCCGTCAGGGCCGCCGCGCGCCTGTGGTCAGATCAGCCTTTGCGCGCTTGGTCGACGATTTTTTGCATATCCGCTTGGGGCAGGTAGCCGCGCAGCATTGTGGTGTCGATCACAAAGGTGGGTGTGCCGGTGATGTTCAAAGCACCGGCCAGATCGCGGTTGGCTTGGATCACGGCCGATACTTCAGGGCTTTCCATCTTGGCCATCACTTCGGCCGCCTCATAGCCCAAATCTGCCGCCAGACGGCCCAAAGTGGCGACATCTGGCGACCCGCGCAGCGCAATCAACGCGTCATGGGCGGCTTTATACGCCGCATCGCCATGCACCATCCGCATGGCAATCGCAAATTTGGCCGAGATCAGCGAATCGTCGCCAAGGATCGGGAACTCTTTGACGACAAAGCGAATATCGCCGTCGTTTTTCACCAGATCTTCGATCTCGGTATAGGCTTTGCGGCAATAGCCGCAGCGATAATCCATGAACTCAACGATGGTGACAGAGCCTTGCGGGTTCCCGCCCACCCAACTGGCTGCGTCTTCAAAAATCGCCGGCGCATTGGCTTGCACCATATCGACATCGGCTTGCTGTTCGGCCACGGCCTTGCGGCTTTGCAACACGTCCAAAGCCTCTAGAATCACCTCGGGGTTGTCCAACAAATACTGGCGCACTTCGCCGCGAAAGGCGTCTTTCTCGGCGGGCGTCATATCGCCCAAGCCGCCAGCCAAGGCGGCAAGGGGCATCAGGCATAGTGACAGGGCAAGGACAAGGCGGCGCATGAAAAACCTTTGATCTGTGCAGCGCTGGTTTGGGCGCCGCAGGGGACAGGCCTGCAAGATGCGGCAGGACAGATCCAAGCGCAATCCCCGTTGGCCTGCACGATAGGCGGGATTGCACCGGCTTTTCGGGCGCGTCTCACCCGTTTTTTGACCTTGGCCTTGGCTTGCCTGTATAAAGGGCCTTCACACCGGGGGTGCGTCGTGTTGCGTTTTATCGTGTCGTTCTTCGGGGCCATCTTCTCGACGGTTACGCTGGGGTTGTTGTTTGCTGCCCTCACCGTGGGGGGCATTTTTGCGATCTACAGTCGCGATTTGCCCAGCCATGAAAGCCTTGCCCAATATGCCCCCCCCACGATCAGCCGGATCTATTCGGCTGAGGGCAAGTTGATGGACGAATTTGCCACCGAACGCCGCTTGTTTGTGCCGATTGGCGATATTCCAAAACTTGTCAAAGACGCCTTCATCTCGGCCGAGGATAAGCATTTTTACACCCATGCGGGCTATGATGTGCAAGGCATGATGGCCGCCGCCTACGAGGCGATCAAGACGCGCGGTCAAACCAAGCGCGGCGCGTCAACCATCACCCAGCAGGTGACAAAAAACTTCCTGCTGTCGGGCGATAAAACCGTGGCGCGTAAAATCAAAGAGATCATTTTGGCCACGCGGTTGGAACAGACCCTGTCCAAAGACCGCATTCTCGAGCTTTACCTGAACGAGATTTTCCTTGGCCAGAATTCTTATGGCGTGGCCGCAGCCGCCCAAACCTATTTCAACAAAACCCTCGAAGAATTGACACAGGCCGAGGCCGCCACCCTTGCCTCTTTCCCCAAAGCCCCATCGGAATTTCACCCGGTGCGCGCCAAAGACCGGCTGGTTGAACGGCGCAACTATGTGCTGGGTGAAATGGTCCAGAACGGCTATCTGGATTCGGCCTTGGGCAAAGCCGCCTTGGCGGAACCGTTGCGCACGGTGCAGGGCGGCGATATTCCCACATTCCGCACCGATATGCCGCCGCGCGATTACTTCACCGATGAAATCCGCCGCCAGTTGTCGGGCACCTTTGGCGAGAACGAGTTCTTTTCGGGCGGCTTGTCGATCCGCGCCACCGAAGACCCGCAATTGCAAAAGATCGCGGCCAAAGCGCTGCGCGAGGGTTTAGAGAAATACGACCGCGATCAGGGTGTGTGGCGCGGAACGGGCAAGACCCTCGCGTTAGAGGCCTTGACCCCCGATGCTTGGCGCCTTGCCTTGGCCGATGTAGCCGGCTTGCCACGCGATGTGGAAGGCTGGCGTGCTGCTGTGGTGCTTTCGGTTGAAGGGTCCACCGCCACGCTGGCCATCGAAGGGGAAGACGACACCGCAGAAATCCCCGCCAAAGATGTCACTTGGGCGCGCAAGCGTTTGGCCGACGGTACGTTGGGCCGCAAGGCCAAGGTGCCTGCCGATCTGGTGGCTGTGGGCGATGTCGTCATGGTGCGCCCCGCCCTTGGTGATGATGGCAGCCTTGACCACTGGTCGCTGCGCCAAGTGCCCGAGGTGCAGGGCGGCTTTATGGCGATGGATGTGAACACGGGCCGCGTCATGGCGATGCAGGGGGGGTTTTCCTATCAGGATTCGGTCTTTAACCGTGCCACCCAAGCGGCCCGCCAGCCTGGATCTTCGTTTAAGCCTTTCGTATTTGCAGCAGCTCTTGATCAGCGGTTTAGCCCCGCCACCCTGGTGGTCGATGCCCCCATCATGGTCAATACGCCGCAGGGTCTTTGGACCCCCAAGAACAGCCACGACAAGTTTTTCGGCCCCGCCCCCCTGCGCACCGGGATCGAGCAAAGCCGCAACCTGATGACGATCCGCATCGCCCAAGAGGTCGGCATGGATACGGTCGCAGGCTATGCGGAACGCTTTGGTGTTTATGACAAGATGCAGCCCTTGTTGGCCAATTCCTTGGGCGCTCAGGAAAGCACCTTGTTCAAGATGGTGGCGGCCTATGCCATGTTTGCCAACGGGGGCGAGCGGGTCGAACCCACCTTGGTAGACCGCGTCCAAGACCGGTACGGGGCCACAATCTATCGCCACGATGCGCGCAGCTGTGTGGATTGCAGCATGGACAACTTGCCCCAAGGCTTGGGCCTGACCATCACGTCCAACCGCGAGCGGGTGATGAACGCCATCACGGCCTATCAGTTGACCTCGATGATGGAGGGCGTGGTGCAACGCGGCACGGCGACGGGCGTGCGCTTGCCCGTGCCAGTGGCGGGCAAAACCGGCACCACGAATGACGCCAAGGATGTGTGGTTCATCGGTTTCACCTCGAACGTGGTGGCGGGGTGCTACATGGGCTTTGACAATCCCCGCGGCCTTGGCCCCAAGGCTTTTGGCGGAACGCTTTGCGTGCCGGTGTTTCAGGCCTTTATGGAAGAGGCCGTCAAGCGCTTTGGCGGCGGTGATTTCAAAGTGCCGCCGGGTGGGCATTTTGTGAACATCGATCGCTACACAGGCGCACATTTGGGCGATGACGCCACAGGCGCCAATGTGCAGGCGGAATATTTCCGCGATGGCCAAGAGCTGGTCTTTGGCGAAGGCGCCACTGTGGATGGGGGCTTTGCGATGGGCCAAGATTTGCCCCTTTTTGCGCCCGGCGAAATGTCGGAATTGGCGCAGCAAGATCAAACCGACCCCACAGCACCATCCCAAGCCCCTGCAACCCCCACCCCAGAAGCGCCCGTCTATGGGGCAAAGGAAAAGGCCAAGTTCGGCAGCGTCAGTTCTGGCGGCCTATATTGACACTATAGGCTTGTGGCAAAGCCAAAACGCCATGACGCCGCTTGCCCCGCCCGCCGTCTATCGCTAAATCCGGCGCTAAATCCGGCGCAATGCCGTAACTGGGAAGGTCTTTCATGCGCTCTGAAACCCAAAATCATGTCGATGCGATCAAAAAGTCGCTGCGGCTCTTGGGCCAGCGGATGGAGATTGAAACCGCGCCGCACCGGATGGAAGAGTTCAACGCCCTGATCGAAAACCCCGATCTGTGGAACGACCCTGCCAAGGCGCAAAAGCTGATGCGCGAACGCCAAGCCCTGATCGACGCCCAATCCACCCATGACCTGATCGCCCATGGTCTGCGCGACAATGTCGAATTGATCGAAATGGGCGAGGCGGAAGCCGATGCCGAGATTGTGGCCGAGGCTGAAGCCGCCCTAAAGTCGCTGACCGAACTGGCCGCCCAAAAAGAGCTTGAGGCGCTGCTGGATGGCGAAGCCGATGGCAACGACACCTTCTTAGAGATCAATGCAGGTGCTGGTGGTACCGAAAGCTGTGACTGGGCCTCGATCTTGTCGCGCATGTATGTGCGCTGGGCCGAGAAAAAGGGCTACACCGTCGAGATGCAGTCTGAAACGGCGGGGGAAGAGGCAGGGATCAGGTCTGTCAGTTACAAGATCAGTGGCAAGAACGCCTATGGCTGGTTGAAATCTGAGGCCGGCGTTCACCGTTTGGTGCGCATCAGCCCGTTTGATTCCGCCGCGCGGCGGCATACGTCGTTCAGTTCGGTCTGGGTCTATCCCGTTGTCGATGACAATATCGAGATCGACGTGCAGGACAAAGACATCCGCATTGATACCTACCGCTCGTCCGGGGCCGGTGGGCAGCACGTCAACAAGACCGACTCGGCCGTGCGGATCACCCACTTTCCCAGCGGGATTGTCGTGACCTCCTCGCTGAAATCGCAGCATCAGAACCGTGACATTGCCATGCAGGCCCTAAAATCGCGCCTGTACCAGCAAGAATTGGATAAGCGCAACGCCGCCATCTTGGAAGCACATGAAAGCAAGGGCGAGGCGGGCTGGGGCAACCAGATCAGGTCTTATGTTCTTCAGCCCTATCAGATGGTCAAAGACCTGCGCACCAATGTGGAAACCAGCGATACGCAAGGCGTTCTGGACGGGGATTTAGACCGGTTCATGGCCGCAACCTTGGCCAAGGATGTGTCAGGCAAAAGCCGTGCTGATGCGATGGGCGAAGGCTAAGCCAAGTCAACCCCGCCGGATCAGGCCAAAGGCCGAAACCGCCGCCGCGGCGAGTGCCATCAGCGAACAGGTGGCTGCAATATGGGCAAAGGCCAGACTGCTGGCCGCATCATGCGCCCCAGAGCTTTGGGCCAGCCCAAAGCCGGGCATTTCAGGGCTGACCGGCCCGTAAGACCAAAGCGCAATCCGCCCCATCAGCGCCACGGCGATCAAGCCCGCCGCCCGCGCCGTGGCATTGTTGATGCCCGATGCAGCGCCTTGATCCCTTTCTGGCGCTGCCGCCATCACACAAGCGGTCAAAGGGCCGACCACCAAGGCCAAGCCAAGCCCTGTCAGCAGGCAAAAGGGCGCTGTGAGGTGCCAGAAATCTTGGGCAGGCGCAAAGACGGCGATGAGCCCATAGGCCAAGGCCACGATCAGGCTGCCAATGGTCAGCGGCCAGCCAAAGCCGATCCGTTCAGCCAATCGCCCCGCGCGCCCTGACAAAAGGGCGATGCTGATCGAGATCGGCAAGAAGGCCGCCGTTACCCCCAATGGCGTGACATGCCAAACCGAAATCGCCGTCATCGGCAGATAGAAACTAACGCCGTTCAACCCGATGTACAAAAGCAAGGTCGCCAAATTGACGGCGCTGAACGCGCGATCACGAAACAGATCCAGCCGGATCATGGGCGCGGGCAGGCGGGATTCGACCCAAAGAAATCCGATCGCGGCCGCGATGGCGATCGCGGCCGCAGGCACGGCCAAAGCCTCGCCCTCGGTCAAGGCCACGGCCATAGCACCCAAGCCCAAGGCCGCCAGAACCCCGCCCCATATATCCACCGGCGTGCCCGGACGTCCCTGATCCGGCACGGCATGACGCGCCAAAAGCCAAAGCGCACCCGCGCCAAGCGGCAGGTTCAACGCAAAAATCACCCGCCACACCTCTGGCCCGCCCAAGGTCAGCACCAAACCGCCCAAGATAGGCCCCGCCGCCGTCGTGGCAGTAGAGGCCGCCGCCCAAAGCCCCAGTGCGCGGCCCCGATCGGCCCTGCCATAGGCGCGAGAAACCAAAGTCATCGACCCCGGCACCATAAACGCTGCGCCCAAACCTTGCAGCATCCGTGCGGCGATCATCAAGGGCATGGAAGGTGCAAGCGCGCACAGCACCGATGCTGCCATAAACGCCAAGATCCCACCTTGAAACACCCGCACCACGCCAAAGCGGTCTGACATGGCCCCGCCGACCAGCACCAAGGCGGTGACCGCCAGCAAATACCCCGCCTGCACCCATGCGGCGGTCGCCAGCGTTCCGCCTAGACTGGCGCGTATGGCGGGCAGGGCGATGGCGGTGACGGACGAATCGATAAACCCCATGGCCGATGCCATGACCGCCGCTGCCAACAAATAGCCCGGTTTGGTGCGCGTAAGGGAAAAAGGTGGTGTCATTGCGGCAGCGTGGACGAAGTGGCCCGCGCCCGTCTAGGCGGTTCACGACCTTGACATGGCGGCTTTCGCTGCCGCGCAACACTCAAGATCGGCCACCGCACAGGGGTGCCCGATCGGGTCAATCAGAACAGGCCAATCAGAATTAGGGCGTGTCGTCGCCTTCGGGGGCAGGCAAAGCCGTGCGTCCTGCCGACAGCGGATCATCTTGCCGCTGCACAGACCCTTCAAAATGCGCACCGGCTTCGATGGCGATGGTCTTGTGGATGATATCCCCCTCGACCCGCGCGGTCGAGGTGAGGCGCACTTTCAGCCCGCGCACCCGCCCAATCACACGGCCATTGACGACGATATCATCTGCCACAATCTCGCCCCGGATCGTGGCGGTTTCGCCCACAATCAGCATATGGGCCCGGATATCGCCTTCCACGGTGCCTTCAACTTGAATGTCGCCAGCGGTTTTAAGGTTGCCCACAACCGTCAGGTCAGACGACAGGATCGACGGGCCAACTTTGCCCTTGGGCACAACCGGCGTATATTCCACCGAAGGCTTCACCAAAGGCATGTCGGGCGCCTTAGGTTTTTCGGTTTCGTTCGGCTTAGAGCCAACTTCGTTAATGCGACTTTTAGAAAACATCTCTCGCTGCCCTTATAAAGGTCATCGGGTTCACGGGTTTCCCGCTTAGCCGAACCTCGTAGTGAAGGTGTGTGCCAGTAGACCGGCCTGAATTTCCCATATCACCGATTTTTTCGCCACGCGATATCTTTTGACCGACTTGCACATCAATTTGCGATAAGTGGCCGTAGCGGGTTTCAATGCCTTGAATGTGGCGGATCTTGATCAGGCGTCCATAGCCCCCTTCCCATCCGGCATAAGTCACAGTGCCGTCTGCGGTGGCGTAGATGGCCGAACCGTAATCGCCCGCCAAATCCTGCCCTTCATGCATGCGCGCCGCGCCGTTGATCGGGTCATTGCGCCCGCCAAAGCCCGAAGTCAGGCGAAAACGGGTTTGTAACGGCATGGCCAAGGGCACCTTAAAGGCCGCGATGCGATAGATGTTCAGCTTGTCTAGCCCTTGCAAGATCGCGTTGATGCGCGGCTCGTCTGGGCTATTTGACAGGCCCATCGACGAGAACGAAATCGGCGCAAGCGGGCCGCCTTGGCCAGAATACCCCGATTTCACCGCATCGATAAGGTCATCGGCGTTCAGCCCCACCGAGCTGAACATCTTGTTCAGCGGTTCGACCGAGAGGGTCAGGGCATCTTCCAGCTTGCCAAAGATAATGGCGTTGCGTGATTCGAGTTGCAGTTTTTGTTGGGCCACAGCGGCGGTCTTGGCCTGTTCGGCCAAGACCCGCGCAGATTCGGCGTCACGGTCTTTGGCGGTTTCGGTCAGGGCGGCGGCCATCAGGTCTAGGGTTTGTGCCACATCGCGGGCCCGATCGGCCTCGGTTGGGGCGGATCCTGCAGGCTCGGTGCGGGCGGCCTTGGTTTGGGCGATGGTGGCGCGGGCCTCGTCACGCTCGTGGATGGTGCGGCGCAGGGTGTTTTGGATCACATCAATCCCGGTCTCAAGCTCGCGCAGGCGCGTTTCAGAGGCAAGAAGCCGCTCTTGCATGGCCGAGACTTGTTTCAGCGCCAGATTGAACCGCTCTTGCGCACCCGCAGCCTCGGCCGCCCGCAGGTCACGGTCGTTGGACAGATCGTTCAAGCGTTGTTCAAACAGGCTGGTTTGCCGCTGAATCTGGTCGCGCGACGATCCGGCATTCAGAAAATCCATCAGCAAAATGGCTGAGGCTAGAAGAAACCAGCCCAAAGCCACCCCCCCCACGGCAAGGCTGACGGCTTGGGTCAGTGGGCGCAGGCGCACAAAGCGGGTCGTCGCATCTGATTTCAAGAACAGGCGTTGTTCGGGAAACCAAGGCGCCAAAGCGGTCTCGATCCGGTGGGACAACCTCAAAAACATGGCGTGGGTCCGTTCTGGGACAGGGGCAAGGGCAGGGGCCCAGAGGGGCTTGGTGTGTGAGTAGACAGCGCCTTGCAGCCTTTCAATCGCTTTAACACGGGCAGGCCCAACCCCTGCGAAAATCCGCCGTCAAACCGCAGAAGGGCCCAAGGCGGATTCGTCTTTGTCTTGGGTGAGGGGCCAATAAAAATCGGGTGGCAGGCCTGCTTCGGCGCGCTTTTCTTCGTTGAATGGCGGCTTTAACAGCCCGTGGAAATAGCGCCGCACAAGCGTGTGAAATTCTTCTTTCGGATCAAGCCCGTCGCGGCCACACATCCAGTTGAACCACTTTGACCCATAGGCCACATGGGCCACTTCTTCGGCATAAATCACCTGCAACGCCGCCAGCGCCTGCGCGTTGCCCGCCTGTTGAAACAGCGCAATCATCGCCGGTGTCACATCCAAGCCCCGCGCTTCCAGCACCATGGGCACCACAGCCAAGCGGCCCAGAAAATCCTCGGCCGTGTCTTCGGCGGCGCGCCACATGCCTGCATGAGCCGGCATAGCACCGTAAAAGCTGCCCAAGCTTTCAAGGCAGTCGCACAGCAGGTTGAAATGCTTGGCCTCGTCATCGGCGGCTTTGACCCAATCGTCATAAAAGCCAAGAGGCATGGGGATATGGGCAAAGCGGGCCAGAAGATCCCAATGCAGATCAACGGCGTTCAACTCGATATGGGCAATCGCGTGCAGCATGGCGATGCGCCCCAAGGCACTGCTGGGTCTGCGGCGTGGCACATCGCGCGGCGAAAGAAGATCGGGCTTTTGGGGCCGCGCGGGTTGCAACGGCGGCAAGGTGCAGCCGATGGCCAAGGGCTGGCTTGCCGCACGCGCGGCAAACCAACGGGCGGCATGGGCGCGCCCAAGGGCGGTCTTGGCGCGGCCATCGGCGGTGGTCAACACCTCGACAGCCATCTCGGACAGCGTTTTTGTCATCGTTTTCTTTCTTGGCCGCTTTAGGCCTGAAGATGGGCCAAAACTTCGGCCGCATGGCCCTTGACCTTATCGACCTTCCAGATATGCGCGATTTTGCCGGACCCGTCGATCAAGAAGGTCGAGCGCAGCACACCTTGAACCAATTTGCCAAAGAACAGCTTTTCGCCAAAAGCCCCCCAACTTTCCATCATCTGACCATCTTTGTCTGACAGCAAAGGCATTTTGATATCCATTTTGGCAATAAACTTGTCATGCTTGGCCACGCTGTCCTTAGAGAGGCCCAAAACCACAACGCCTAGGCTGGCAAACTGCGGCAGCAAAGCGTTGAAGTCCATCACCTCGTTGGTGCAAGACGGCGTGCCGTCGGCGCCATAGGTGAACAGCACCACAGATTTGGGGCGCAAGCTGGAAAGCGTCACCTGCGCGCCCCCATCGCGGGGCAAGGTGAAATCAGGGGCCATTTGGCCGATGTTCAGATGCGAAGTCATGGGCGGCTCCTTGCCTTTTGAGTTGATATGGCTTTGGCATCTAGTTGCCTTTCGGCGCAGATAAAGGCAACGGCTGTAGAAAGGCTAGGATGAGGCAGGCATGACACCGGGTGGGCAGGGCAGCGGGGCAGGGCACAAGCCCGAAGCCCCTATGACAGACCCGGCCGCGGCCGTGCCCGGGCCGCGCAAAGGCTTTGCCCTAAGACGGCGCCCCAAACGCCCGCGCCGTCCGCGCAGCGGTCTTTGGGGGCGGATGGCGTTTTTGGCGCTGGTCTTTGGACTTGCTGCGCTGACCCTGCAGTTTTTGGGCCGAACGCTGCCCATGCCTGTCTGGATTGTGGCCGAGGTGGAAGCCCGCCTGAACCGCAGTCTGGCCGAGGCCCTGCCCGGCGGGGCTTTGTCGCTGGGCGGCATTGATGTGACCTTGGGCGAGGATTGGGTGCCCCGTTTGGTGCTGGATGATCTGCGCCTGCTGCAAGCGGATGGCCAGACCCTGCTGACCTTACCGCAAGCCTATCTTAGCCTTGATCCCGCAGGCCTGCCGCAAGGGCAACTTCAGGTCAAAAGCCTGCGCATCGTGGGCGCGCGGATCGCGTTGCGGCGCGATGCCGAAGGCGATCTGCTTTTGACTTTGGGCAGCGGCGCTGGGTCCAAGATTGACAACCTCACCACGGTTTTCGCCAAGCTTGATCAAGCCTTTGCCCTGCCATTGTTGACGCATCTTACCCAAGTGCGGGCGGAAGGCGTCAGCTTGACCCTGACCGATCAGCGCACCGACCGCACATGGCAAGTGGGCGATGGCTTGGTGACAATTGACCACCGCGCCACCGAGATTTCCGCCCAGATCAGCCTGTCTTTGGTGGCAGATGGTACGGCCCCCGCCCGTGCCGTTCTGACAGCCGTCGCCGCCAAGGGGGCTGGTTCGGCGCGCGTTGAAGTGCAGGTGGATAATGTCGCGGCAAAGGACATTGCGGCACAAACGCCGGTGTTGGGTTGGCTTGGCGTGCTGGACGCGCCGATTTCGGGCCGTTTGGTGGCAGTGATTGATCGCAATGGTGTTGGGGCCTTTGACGGGCGGTTGGATTTCGGGGCGGGCGCCTTGCAGCCCGCGCCCAAGGCCACGCCGATTGCCTTTGATAAGGCCAGCCTCGCGCTTGGGTACGATGCGGCGGGTGGGCGCATTGTGCTTAGCGACCTGTCGCTGCAAAGCCGCACTTTGCGGGTGGCGACCAAGGGCCAAGTCTATCTGGTCGATGCCAAGGGCCAGAAGATCACCGGCGCGCTGTCGGGGCGCATTCCTGCCGCCTTCTTGGGCCAGATCCAGATCTCAGATCTGTCGGTTGATCCGGCGGGCCTGTTTGCTGCCCCCGTCACCTTTCACCAAGGGTCGGTTGATGTGCGTCTTAAGCTGGATCCCTTCACGCTTGACATAGGTCAGCTGGCCTTGAACGAGGGCGGCGAGCATCTGGGATTGTCAGGGCAGATCGGCGCCGATCCTGCCGGATGGCGCGTGGCCTTGGACCTGACGCTGAACCAGATTTCGCGCGACCGGCTTTTGGCGCTGTGGCCGCTGCGATTGGTGACGGGCACGCGCAATTGGGTAGAAAGCAACATCCGCAATGCAGACCTGTCGCGCCTGCGCGCCAGCGTGCGACTTGCCCCCGGGGCCGAGCCTAAGACAGAGATATCCTATAGCTACGCGCAGGCCGAATTGCGCATGATGCCCAAAATGCCGCCCGTCACAGGGGCCGATGGCTATGCCACCATTCAAGGTAAATCCTATACTTTGGTCATGTCAAAAGGCATTCTGACACCGCCTGAAGGTGGCGCGGTCGATGTGGCGGGCACAGTGCTTGCGGTGCCCGACATCACCCAAAAGGCCGCGATCGCCAATATCGAGTTGCATATGACGGGCGCTTTGACGGGCGTTTTGTCGCTGATGGATCAAGCGCCGTTTCATTACCTGCAAAAAGCGGGGCAGCCGGTGAATTTAGGCCAAGGGCGCGCCAGCGTGACGGCACAGATAAGCTTTCCCATGAAGGCGCGCGTCATGCCTTGGGATGTCAGTTTTGATGTGACGGCCAAGGTGGTGGATTTCGCCTCGGATGTGCTGATCAAGGGCCACAGGTTTACCTCGCCCCTGTTGACGGTGGGGGTAACACCCAAGGGGCTGCGCATTTCTGGGGCAGGCTTGATCGGGAACGTGCCATTCGAGGGCAGCTTTGTGCAAGAATTGCCCGACACCGCCCCCACCGCGCAAGAACAAGCCCTGCAAAATGGGCTGACTGACGGGATTTATATCACCACGGCGCCGCGCCCAGTTCTGCCTGCCCAAATCACAGGCCAAGTCAAGCTGTCACAGGCGGCGGTGGCCGAGTTTGCGCTGGGGTTGCCCGACACCATGGTCACAGGTGAAACGTCAGCCGACGTCACGCTGGAACTGCCCAAGGACGGTGCCGCTCGGTTGCAGCTTCGCTCTGATCTGCGGGGCATGGCGCTGGCCCTTCCTGAAGTGGGGTGGTCAAAATCTGCGAATGATTCTGGGCGTTTAGAGGTGGACGTTCGCCTTGGCCCCGCCCCAGAGGTGACGCGCCTTGACCTGTCAGGTGCCGGTCTTGACGCCAAGGGCAAGGTGCGGCTGCATCCCGACGGCCGCTTGGATTTGGCAAGGTTCGATCAGCTCCGAATTGCCCCTTGGTTCAATGGCGCGGTTGAGATTGCGGGCCAAGGCGCCGGCGCGCCGGTGACTTTGGCCATGACCTCGGGCACGATTGACCTGCAGGGCTTTCCCCAAGCGCGCGCCACTATGGCAAGCACCACTGCCACAACTGGCAAGGCCATTCGCATTTCGGCGCAATCTGTCAAACTGGCGGAAAGCTTGCGCATCACGGGGTTTGAGGGCGATTTTTTCACCCAAGGCGGGCTCAATGGGGCCTTCAGCGGGGCGCTGAACGATACAGCCCCGATCACCGGCGTCGCCGTTCCCAGCCGCTATGGCACGGCGGTGCGAATCCAGTCTGACGAGGCAGGTCTTACGATGAAGGCGGCGGGGGTCTTTGCCTCGGCCCAAGGGGGCAGCCTGTCGATGACGCTGATCCCGCGGGCACAAGCGGGCAGTTATGACGGATCGGCCGCGATCAAGGATATTCGGGTCAACAATGGTTCGGTTATGGTTGACCTTCTTTCCGCCATTTCCGTGGTGGGCCTGTTGGATCAATTGCGCGGCGCGGGGATCGTGTTTGACACGACCTATGCGCAATTTGTCGTCACCCCAAAGACCATAGATGTCCAACGCGGTTCCGCGATTGGGGCGTCGATGGGGGTGTCTTTTGAAGGGCTTTACCACTCTGACACAGATCGTTTGGATATGCGCGGCGTTGTGTCACCCATTTATGTGCTGAACGGACTGGGGGCTTTTCTGACAAAGCGTGGCGAGGGGTTGTTTGGCTTTGCCTATAAGTTGCAAGGCCCTGCCAAGACGGCACAGGTCTCGGTCAACCCGCTGTCGATCTTGACCCCGGGCATGGTGCGCGACTTGTTTCGCGCGCCGGCCCCTTCGTTGGATCTGCCAGCAAGCATAACACAAGGGGGGGGCGGGGGATGAAGCTTTCGGATTTTGATTTTGACCTGCCCGAGGCCCTGATCGCCACCCGCCCCGCCCGCCCGCGCAGTGCGGCACGGCTGCTGGTGGCCCATGCAGATCATCTGCTTGATCTGCATGTGCGCGATCTGGTGGATGTTTTTCGCCCCGGCGACCGGTTGATCTTAAACAACACCCGCGTCTTGCCCGTGCGCCTGTTTGGCACCCGCCAAAGGGCGGATGCGGTGGCCAAGGTGGAAGTCACCTTGCTGGACCCAACCGCCACAGGCTGGCGCGCCTTGGCCAAACCCTTGCGCAAGGTGCAGGTGGGCGAGGTGATCCGCTTTGGCGGTGATCTTTGTGCCAGAGTGGTGCAAAAGTCTGAAACCGACCTGACATTGGAATTCAATCTTAAAGGCCCCGATTTTGACGCCGCCTTACAAGCTGCCGGCCAAATGCCCCTGCCGCCCTATATTGCGGCAAAACGCCCCGCCGATGCCCAAGACAAAGACGATTACCAAACCGTCTTTGCCCGCCATCCCGGCGCGGTGGCAGCCCCCACAGCCAGTTTGCATTTTGAACCCTGGCTCTTGCAAGCCTTGGCCGACAAGGGCGTGGATTTCACCGAAGTCACGCTGCACGTCGGCGCAGGCACCTTCTTGCCAGTCAAGGTCGACGATGTCACCACCCACAAAATGCACACCGAATGGGGCGAGGTGACGCCCCAAGCCGCGGCCGAGATTGCCGCAACCAAACAGGCGGGCGGGCGGATCATTCCCGTGGGCACCACAGCGCTACGCCTGATTGAGACGGCCGCTTTGGCCACGGGCCAAGTGCAGGCATGGCGCGGGCCGACCGATATCTTCATCTATCCGGGCTTTCGCTTTGCCGTCACCGATGGCTTGATGACCAATTTCCACCTGCCCAAATCCACGCTTTTGATGCTGGTCGCCGCCTTTATGGGGGCTGGCAGGATGCGCCACGTTTATGACCATGCCATCGCAAACGGCTATCGTTTCTTCTCTTACGGCGATTCGTCGCTGCTGATCCCGTGATGTCTGCCCGTCAAAGGAGCTATAAATGCTGAAGGTTCTTGGCCATTCGTGGCCGCTGCTTTTGGGTGTCATGCTTTTGATGGTGGGCAACGGGGTGCAGGGCACGCTTTTGGGGGTGCGCGGGGCGATTGAGCATTTCACCACATTTCAGCTGTCTATCGTCATGTCGGCCTATTTTGTCGGGTTCTTGGGCGGGTCGCGCCTTGCGCCCTCGATGATCCGGCGGGTGGGCCATGTGCGGGTGTTTTCGGCCCTTGGGTCGTTGATTTCGGCGGTGCTGATCTTGTTCCCGCTGGTTCTGGATTGGACGGCGTGGTCTTTGATGCGGGTTTTGATCGGGTTTTGTTTTTCTGGCATCTATGTGACGGCGGAAAGCTGGCTGAACAACACCGCCACCAATGAAACCCGCGGGCAGGCGCTGTCGGCCTATATGATCGTGCAGATGCTGGGCATCATCGCCAGCCAAGGGCTGCTGGCCTTGGGCGACCCTGCGGGGTTTGGGCTGTTTATCATCCCCTCTGTGCTGGTGTCTTTGGCCTTTATGCCGATCCTTCTGGCCGACACACCCGCCCCCACCTTTGAAGACGCCAAGCGCATCAGCTTTGCCAAGCTTTTCGCCACATCGCCCTTGGGCTGCATGGGAATGCTGCTGACGGGGGGGATTTATGCGGGGATGTTTGGAATGGCCTCGGTCTGGGGGGCGATGGAGGGGTTAAGCTTTGGCCAGATCGCGGCCTTTGGCGGCACGCTGTATCTGGGCGGGTTGGTGTTGCAATATCCCATCGGCTGGGCGTCCGACCGGATGGACAGGCGGGCGCTGATCATGGGCCTGTCGGGGCTGGGCGCGGTGCTGATGGCGCTAGCGAGCTTTATCCCCCTGCCATTTTCGCTGATCTTGGGCGTCGCCCTGCTGCTGGGTGGGATCATCAACCCCTTGTATTCGCTGCTGATTGCCCTGACGAATGATTATCTGACCAAAGAGGATATGCCCGGCGCATCGGCCGGATTGATCTTTCTGAACGGCTTTGGTGCGATCTTTGGCCCGCTGGTGTCGGGCTGGTTCATGGCGCAGATCGGGGCGGGGGGGTATTTTCTGTTTTTGGCGCTGCTGTTTGCCGCGCTTGCTGGCTATGCCGCATGGCGCATCACCCGCAGGTCGGGCCCGGTGGAACAAGCCAGCTTTACCAGCCTGTCGCCCAATGCCAGCTCGCTGGCCGTGGGGGCGGTGATGGAACAAGAACCCCGCACCCGCCGCGCGGGTTGATTGCATGGGCGGTACGAACCTGTCACGCTAGGATAAAATAGGGGTGTGGCATGGACAATCCGGTAGAGGTTTTGGAATTTTGGCTGGGCACAGTCGGGCCGGAGGGCTGGTATGAAGGCGGCGCGGCGCTGGATGATTTGTGCCGCGCGCAGTGCCTTGATCTGTGGCAAGCGGCGCGTGATGGCGGCTTGGATCATTGGGTTGATGGCACGGTCGGCACGCTGGCCTTTTTGATCCTGACCGACCAATTGCCGCGCAACATGCACCGCGGCCACGCCGATAGCTTTGCCACCGACCCCTTGGCCCTCGCCGCCGCCCGCCGCGCCTTGGACGAAGGCTGGGACATGGGCGCGCCCGAGCCTGAGCGGCAGTTTTTCTACATGCCTTTTGAGCATTCCGAAAACCCAGCCGATCAAACCCGCGCCGTGCGCTTGATGCAAGAACGCCTGCCCTCAGACCCCGACATGGCGCTGCACGCCCGCGCCCATGCTGAGATCATCGCCCGCTTTGGCCGCTTCCCTTCCCGCAACGCCGCCTTGGGGCGCCAAAACACTGCACTAGAAGCGGCGTTTCTGGACCAAGGCGGTTACGGCGCGGTGGTGCAAGCCCTTCAAGCCAGCCATGCAAAAGACGCATAGGCCCAAGGCGCAGGTAAGCTTGCTTGAGGTTTTGAGATAGTTTAAGGCCAAACTACTTTTTGGGGAGAGTGAAGATGGCAGCGCAAAGCTTCGATGTGGTGGTGATTGGGTCTGGCCCGGGGGGCTATGTGGCCGCGATCCGTGCTGCACAACTGGGCCAAAAGGTCGCCATTATCGAGCGCGAAAATCTGGGCGGCATTTGCCTGAACTGGGGCTGTATCCCGACCAAGGCCATGCTGCGCTCGGCCGAAGTGTTTCACCTGATGCACCGCGCCAAGGAATTTGGCCTGTCGGTCACGGGGGCCAGCTTTGATCTGGACGCGGTTGTTGCACGCTCTCGCGGGGTGGCCAAGCAATTGTCGGGCGGCATCGGGCATCTGATGAAGAAGAACAAGATCACTGTGTTTATGGGGGTTGCCAGCCTTCTCAAAGCGGGGGTGGTGTCGGTCAAGACCGATAAGGGCGTGGAAGAGCTTTCAGGCAAGGC
The DNA here is from genome assembly GCA_903845215.1 of uncultured Rhodobacterales bacterium. GTDB lineage: Bacteria > Pseudomonadota > Alphaproteobacteria > Rhodobacterales > Rhodobacteraceae > Stagnihabitans. The sequence continues at coordinate 22,086 of CAIMWI010000040.1, forward strand.
CATCATCCTTGCCACGGGCGCACGGGCCCGCGAATTGCCGGGGCTAGAGGCGGACGGCGATCTGGTCTGGACGTATCGCCATGCCTTGCAGCCCAAGCGGATGCCCAAAAAGCTGCTGGTGATCGGGTCTGGTGCGATTGGCATCGAATTTGCCAGCTTCTTTAACACCTTGGGCGCGGACACCACCGTGGTCGAGGTGATGGACCGCGTTCTGCCCGTGGAAGACGCTGAAATCTCGGCCTTTGCCAAGAAGGCTTTCGTCAAGCAGGGCATGAAGATTTTGGAAAAAACCACGGTCAAAAAGCTGGATCGATCGCCCGGTAAGGTCGTGGCCTATCTGGAAGATGCCAATGGCACGACCACGGCGGAATTTGACACTGTGATCTCTGCCGTGGGGATCGTGGGCAATGTCGAAGGGCTGGGGCTAGAGGCTTTGGGCGTCAAAATTGACCGCACCCATGTGGTGACAGATGAATATTGCCGCACGGGCGTGGCGGGCCTTTACGCCATTGGCGACATCGCCGGTGCGCCGTGGTTGGCGCACAAAGCCAGCCACGAAGGCGTCATGGTGGCCGAACTGATCGCAGGCGGCCATCCGCATCCGATCAAACCCGGTTCCATTGCAGGCTGCACCTATTGCAGCCCTCAGGTGGCCTCGGTCGGGATGACCGAGCAAAAGGCCAAGGATGCCGGATACACCGTCAAGGTGGGCCATTTCCCCTTTATCGGCAATGGCAAAGCGATTGCCTTGGGCGAGGCGGAAGGCATGGTCAAAACCGTGTTCGATGCCAAAACAGGCGAGCTGTTGGGTGCCCATATGATCGGCGCGGAAGTTACCGAACTGATCCAAGGCTACGTCATCGGCCGCCAGCTAGAGACGACCGAAGAAGACCTGATGAACACCGTCTTCCCGCATCCAACCCTGTCCGAGATGATGCACGAATCGGTGCTAGACGCTTACGGCCGCGCGCTGCATTTCTAGGGCTTGGCCCTAGGCGCGGGGGGGGCACGGCCCCCCATTTCGTCCTTAAGCCCTAAACGCGCACCACAGCGCCGCCGCCTTGCACCCAATTGGCAAAGCCGCCCAAGTTCAGCGCGCTATAGCCCAGCTTTTCCAAAGCCTGCGCCGCCATCCCCGACCGCCCGCCCGAGGCGCAAAAGACCGCAATCGTCTTGCCCGCAAAGCGCGCATCAAAATCGGGGCCTTTGGGGTCGGCCTTCATCGCAATCAGCGCCACCGGAATGTGCAGTGCGCCCTTGGCCGTGCCAGAGGCGTGCAGTTCCGCCTTTTCGCGCACATCGACCAGCAGCATCTGGCCAGCCGCGACTTGGGCTGCGACTTCGGCCATGGTCAGTTTGGGTTGGGCGGGGGCGGGGCGCAGGAAATTGAACATTGGTTTGCCTTTCTGAGGGTGGCTTATATATATTCAAGATATTGAATTTGTAAAGCCCGACGCAGGAAGTTTCAAGATCTCGGCCTAAGTTCATCTTTCGTTCACAGTTTCGGGTTGGAAACCGCCGCGCGGCAGCCTATCTTCCGGCGACCTATGGGGTAGATCATGGCAGAGCAGAAGTTCATCGAAGTGCGCGGCGCGCGCGAGCACAATCTGAAAAACGTGGATGTCGATATTCCGCGTGACCAGTTTGTGGTGATTACCGGCCTGTCTGGGTCGGGCAAATCGTCGCTGGCGTTTGACACGATCTATGCCGAAGGCCAGCGCCGCTATGTTGAAAGCCTGTCGGCCTATGCCCGCCAGTTTCTGGATATGGCGGGCAAGCCCGATGTTGACCATATCAGCGGCCTGTCGCCCGCGATTTCGATCGAACAAAAGACCACCTCGAAAAACCCGCGCTCGACCGTGGGCACGGTGACCGAGATTTACGACTACCTGCGCTTGCTGTTCGCCCGCGTGGGCATTCCCTATTCGCCAGCAACCGGCCTGCCCATCACCGCCATGCAGGTGCAAGACATGGTCGACGCCGTCATGGCGATGGAAGAGGGCGCGCGCGCCTATCTGCTGGCCCCCCTGATCCGTGACCGCAAGGGCGAATATCGCAAAGATTTCATTGACTTGCGCAAACAGGGCTTTCAGCGCGTCAAGGTTGACGGCGCCTTTTACGATTTGGACGAACCGCCCACGTTAGACAAAAAGCTGCGCCATGACATTGACGTGGTGGTCGACCGCATCGTGGTGCGCGATGGCTTGCAAACGCGCTTGGCCGACAGTTTCCGCACGGCGCTGAACCTTGCCGATGGCATTGCCGTGATTGAAACCGCCCCCGCAGAAGGCGATCCTGTTCGCATCACTTATTCGGAAAAATTCGCCTGCCCTGTCAGCGGCTTTACCATCGCCGAAATTGAACCGCGCCTGTTTTCGTTCAACGCGCCCTTTGGCGCTTGCCCTGTCTGTGACGGCTTGGGGATGGAACTGTTCTTTGACGAACGTCTTGTGGTGCCCGACCAAAGCCTGACGCTGGCGCAGGGGGCGATAGCACCTTGGGCCAAATCCAAATCGCCCTATTTCACCCAAACTGTCGACGCCATGGCCATCCATTACGGCTTTGATAAGAAAAAGAAATGGAAAGATCTGCCAGAGGCGGTGAAAGAAGTGTTCCTGCGCGGATCGAGTGGGGAAGAGATCGAATTTCGCTATGACGAAGGCGGGCGCATCTACACCGTCAAGCGCATCTTTGAAGGCGTTCTGCCCAATATGGAACGCCGCTACAAAGAAACCGACTCGGCGTGGAGCCGGGAAGAGATGGAGCGGTTCCAAAACAACCGCCCCTGCGGCACCTGCCACGGCTACCGCCTGCGCCCTGAAGCCTTGGCCGTGAAAATCGCGGGCCTGCATGCCGGCCAAGTGGTGCAAATGTCGATTGCCGAGGCTTTTGCCTGGGTGGGGGCGGTGCCTGAAAAGTTGACGGGCCAGCAGAACGAGATTGCCAAGGCGATCTTAAAGGAAATCCGCGAAAGGTTGGGGTTTTTGGTCAACGTCGGCCTGAACTACCTGACGATGAGCCGCAATGCCGGCACTTTGTCGGGCGGGGAAAGCCAGCGCATCCGGTTGGCCTCGCAGATCGGCTCTGGCTTGACGGGGGTGCTTTATGTGCTGGACGAACCCTCCATCGGCCTGCACCAGCGCGACAATGACCGCCTTTTGACCACGCTGAAAAACCTGCGCGATGCGGGCAATACGGTTTTGGTGGTAGAGCATGACGAAGACGCCATCCGCGAGGCCGATTACGTCTTTGACATGGGGCCGGGGGCGGGGGTGCATGGCGGGATGGTTGTTTCGCGCGGAACGCCTGCCCAGATTGCGGCCGATCCTGCCAGCATGACGGGGCAGTATCTGTCAGGCGCGCGGTCTATCCCCGTGGCGAAGGTGCGCCGCAAGGGCAATGGCAAGAAGCTGACGGTGGTGAATGCCACGGGCAACAACCTCAAAGGCATGACGGCAGAGTTTCCTCTGGGGATGTTTGTCTGCGTTACGGGCGTGTCTGGCGGCGGCAAATCGACGCTGACGATTGAAACCCTGTTCAAAACCGCCGCGACCCGCCTGAACGGTGCCCATGAAACGCCTGCCCCCTGCGAGACGATCAAGGGCTTTGAACACCTTGATAAGGTCATCGACATTGATCAACGCGCTATCGGGCGCACACCGCGTTCCAACCCCGCCACCTATACCGGCGCCTTCACCCCGATCCGTGATTGGTTTGCAGGCCTGCCCGAAGCCAAAGCGCGGGGCTACCAGTCGGGGCGGTTTTCGTTCAACGTCAAGGGCGGGCGCTGCGAGGCGTGTCAGGGCGACGGCGTCATCAAGATTGAAATGCACTTTTTGCCCGATGTCTATGTGACCTGCGAAACCTGCAAAGGCCAGCGCTACAACCGCGAGACTTTGGAAATTAAGTTCAAAAACAAAAGCATCGCCGACGTGCTGGATATGACCTGCGAAGATGCCGCCCAATTCTTTCAAGCCGTCCCCGCCATTCGCGACAAGATGGAGGCGCTGTGCGAAGTGGGGCTTGGCTATATCAAAGTCGGCCAACAGGCGACCACCTTGTCAGGTGGTGAGGCGCAGCGGGTGAAACTGTCCAAAGAACTGTCACGCCGCGCCACGGGCAAGACGCTGTATATCTTGGATGAACCCACAACCGGCCTACATTTCGACGATGTGCGCAAACTGCTAGAGGTGCTGCATGCCTTGGTCGATCAGGGCAATTCGGTCGTGGTGATCGAACACAATCTAGATGTCATCAAAACCGCCGACTGGTTGATCGACATCGGTCCCGAAGGCGGCGACGGCGGGGGTGAGATCGTCGCCTGTGGCACGCCTGAACAGGTGGCCGAAATAGCGGCCAGCCATACTGGCCGCTATCTTAAACCCATGCTGGCCAGTGCCAAGCGGGGCAGGGTGGCTTAGGTCGTTTTTGTGCCCAAAATCCGGTAAAGCGGGCAAAAGTTCAGCGCCGCTGTGCCAAGGGCAATAACGCCAAACACGGCTTTGGCCCAATGCCATGGCCCCATGGCGTGATCCATAAAGAACCAAACCAGCAGCCCCGCTCCGATCAGGATGCGGAAAATGCGGTCGGCGGTGCCGATATTTGCGGTGAACATGGGACGTCTCCTTTATATGCTGCAACGCTGCCCAGCATAACCGCGCTTAAATGTGACGCCTTGATCTGCATCACGCCAAAGAAAAAGGCCCTCTTGCGAGGGCCTTGATCTGGCGCACTTGCCGCAGCGCTTAGTCCATCTGCTTGAAGTTCAAGCTTGCGCCTTCTTTGATCCCCGAGGGCCAGCGCGAGGTGATCGTTTTGGTGCGCGTGTAAAACCTAAAGCTGTCTGGCCCGTGCTGGTTCAAATCGCCAAAGGCCGATTTCTTCCAGCCGCCAAAGGTGTGATAGGCCAGCGGCACGGGAATTGGCACGTTGATGCCGATCATGCCCACGTTGATGCGGTTGGCAAAATCGCGCGCTGTATCGCCGTCGCGGGTGAAAATGGCAGTTCCATTGCCATATTCATGGTCCATCGCCAGTTTCAGCGCCTCTTCATAGGTTTGGGCGCGCACCGTCGATAGGACCGGCCCGAAGATTTCCTTGCGGTAAATCTCCATATCCGAGGTCACATGGTCAAACAGATGCGGGCCGACAAAGAAGCCGTCCTCATAGCCTTGCATCTTAAAGCCGCGCCCGTCGACCACCAGCTTGGCCCCCGCTGCCACGCCAGAGTCCACCAACCGCAGAATATTGGCCTTGGCGGCTGCGGTCACAACGGGGCCGTAATCCACATCATTGCCGCCCGTATAGGGGCCGACTTTCAGCTTTTCGATCCGCGGGATCAGCTTGGCAATCAAGCGGTCTGCCGTTTCATCGCCCACCGGCACGGCCACCGAAATCGCCATGCACCGCTCGCCCGCAGCGCCGTAGCCCGCGCCCACCAAAGCATCGGCTGCCAGATCCATATCGGCATCGGGCATGATGATCATGTGGTTCTTGGCCCCGCCAAAGCACTGCACGCGCTTGCCGTTGGCTGTGCCACGCGAATAGATATATTCGGCAATCGGGGTCGATCCGACAAAACCCACACCGGCAATCTGCGGATTGTCCAAGATCGCGTCGACCGATTCCTTATCGCCATTCACCACTTGCAACACGCCGTCAGGCAGGCCCGCTTCTTGCATCAGTTCGGCCAGCATCATTGGCACCGACGGGTCACGTTCGGACGGCTTAAGAATAAACGCATTGCCGCAGGCCAAAGCCGGCCCCATTTTCCACATCGGGATCATGGCTGGAAAGTTGAACGGCGTGATCCCTGCCGCAACCCCGATGGGTTGGCGCATGGAATACATATCAATTCCGGGGCCCGCGGAATCGGTGAATTCGCCCTTCAGCAGATGGGGCGCACCGATGCAGAATTCGATCACCTCCAGCCCGCGCTGGATATCGCCTTTGGCATCGGGCACGGTCTTGCCATGTTCAGACGATAGGGCCACAGCCAGTTTGTCCATATCGCGGTTCAGCAGGCGCACGAATTCCATCATCACCCGCGCGCGGCGCTGCGGGTTCGTGGCGCCCCATTTCACCTGCGCTGCGGCGGCATCGGCGGTGGCGGCGTCAAGCTCTGCCTTGCTGGCCAAGGCGACATGGGCCTGCACTTCGCCCGTCGCGGGGTTGTAAACGGGGGCCGTGCGCCCCGAGGTTCCGGCAACATGTTTGCCGTTGATCCAGTGTCCGATATGTTTCATGGCGACCTCCTAGGTTGAAGGCACAATAGCCTTGCACAAATGCGCAAGAAAGGGGCAAGATTTCAAAAGGGCCTTGCGGTATTGCAAAGGGGGTGGCGATGGATTGGGACGATTTGCGCATCTTTCTGGCTGTGGCACGCCACGAAAGCCTATCCGCCGCAGGCCGCGCCTTAAAGGTTGATCCCGCCACCGTGGGCCGCCGGATTGCGCGGCTAGAGGATGCAATCGGCACGCGCCTTTTTGCCAAAGGCCCCCAAGGCTATGCCCTGACAGATCAAGGCGCACGCCTTGTGACCCACGCCGAACGCGCCGAGGCCGCGATGGACGGCGCTGCCGAGGCGCTTACCGGCCCCGAGGGTCTGACAGGCCAAATCCGCATTGGCGCGCCCGATGGCTGCGCCAACTATCTGCTGCCCCAAGTTCTGACACGCATCTGCGATGCCAACCCCGGGCTAGAGGTGCACCTTGTCGCCCTGCCGCGCGTCTTTAACCTGTCCAAGCGCGAGGCGGATATGGCCATCGCCGTCTCGCGCCCCACGGCAGGGCGGCTGACTGTGCAAAAGCTAACAGATTACCGCCTGCATCTTGCCGCCTCTCACACCTATCTTGCCGCCCATCCGCCGATCGGCGGCCCGCAAGACCTGCCCGCGCACCGCTTTGTCGGCTACATCCCCGACATGATCTTTGACAAAGAACTGGATTATCTGGCCGAAATCGGGGTGAAAGCGCCGCCTTTGGCGTCAAACTCTGTCTCGGTTCAGTTGAACTTTCTGCGTCAAGGGGCGGGTTTGGGCGTGGTGCATGACTTTGCCCTGCCCGCCGCCCCCGAACTGGTGCGCGTCATTCCCGACCAAATCCGCTTGCAACGCAGCTTTTGGCTGATCCGTCATGCCGACGACGGGCGGGTGGATCGGCTGAACCGCTTTGCCGCCCTGCTGACCGCCGAGGTGCGCGCCGAAATGCTGCGGCTAGAGGCCGCCTGACGCTGCACTTTTGCCCCTTGCGCCCGCGCCCACTGTCATGTTGCTTAAGCCGATAAAACTGCGGAGCATCCCATGCGCATCGGCCTTTACCCCGGCACCTTTGACCCGATCACCTTGGGCCATATCGACATCATCCAACGCGCCATGGCGATGGTTGACCGATTGGTGATTGGCGTTGCCATCAACCGCGACAAAGCGCCGCTTTTTGCGCTAGAAGAGCGGGTGTTCATGGTGGAAGAAGAATGCCGCGAAATCGCCGCACGGGTGGGTGGCGAGATCATCGTGCATCCGTTTGAAAACCTGCTGATCGATTGCGCCCGCGATGTGGGGGCGGGCATCATCATTCGCGGCCTGCGGGCCGTGGCGGATTTTGAGTATGAATTCCAGATGGTTGGCATGAACCGCGCGCTTGATGCCTCGATCGAGACGGTGTTTTTGATGGCCGATGCCCGCCGTCAGGCGATTGCGTCAAAGCTGGTGAAAGAGATTTGCCGCTTGGGCGGAGATGTGTCGAAATTTGTCACACCGGCGGTGGATGCAGCCCTTGTGCGCCGTTTGCGCCGCAAAAGCTAGGGCGGGATTTTGCGGAAAATTTTGCTTAAAGGTAAGATTTTCGTGGCGTGTTAGGGTTGGGTTAAAGAAGTTCGTCCAACCTAGGCGCATGAAAGCAAAAACACGCCCCACAAGCCTTGGCCTGTCGCCCTTCGCCCAAGGGCGACATCGCGTCCTTTTCGCAAGGGGGGCGCCATGGATTTAAGGGCAGATCATCTGCGCCTGACAGCCGCGCGGTATTTGGTTTGCGCCTTATGGCTGCACCTGCCGCTGATCATAGGCGTGGCTTACAATGGTCAAGGCGACGCTTTGCCCCCCGCTGTCACCGCGCTGATCTTGGCATCTTTTGCCAGCGTGTTTGGGCTGCGCCGCAGTCTTTCCCCTTTGGGCGCTGTGTTGATTGCCTTGGCCTTTGGCGGCATCGCATCGGTGCTGGGGGATCAATTGCAAACCAGTGCTTGGCAGGGTTTGGGCCACCTCTACACCGCCGCCGCCATGGCGTTGACCTTACCCCTTTTCAGCAGCGCTGCCGTTTTGGCCTTTGCCGGCGTGGCGCTGTTGCCCGACCTTGCGTTGCACGCAGGGATGGCGGCGCTGCCGCCGGATGCCAATGCGTTGCTGCGGGCTGGGGTTTTGGCGCTTGAAGCGGGTCTTTTGGCGGTTTTGGCACAAGCTGTGGCGGGCGTTTTGCACAAGGCCCAAGCCAGCAGCTGCGCCGCGCACCAAGAGGCCGAGCGACTTTGGCAAAACCGCACCAACTCCCAGATCGAACAGGCCGCCTTTATCACAGCCTTGGTCGACCGAATGGTTGCCTTGGCGCAAAATCCGATCACCCCGCTGCCCGCGTCATCGCCTTTTCCCTTCGCTTATGACCAAGTGGAACGTGCTGTGGATTTGCTATCTCAAAGACTGCAGCAGGGCGTTGACTTGCCCGTTCCCGCAGGGTTTGCAGGCTTTGCCCAGATCGACCTTGCCGCCGCCTTGGCCCAATTGGCAGGCTGTCTGCATGATCAGTCGGCCCGCTTGACCGCGATCTGCCAGGCGTCGCACGGCGATGATCGAGGCCATGGCTTGTCCCAAATGCGCCTTGATTTGAAAGATCTGACCGATCAGGCACGTCAAACAGCGGATTTTGCGGCCGACCTATCCTTTGTCACCGAAGATTATATCAAAACGCCGTTGCTGGGCCGCCCGTCTTGGGCTGATGGGGCACTTGACTTGGGCAGTTCGCCCGACAAAAGGGCGTTTGCGCCCATCTTGGCAAAACAAACGCGGTTTTCGGCGCAGGCTGCGTAACAGGCCGTTATCGGCGCCATAAAGACTGACGCTCGTGATGCTGGATCGTGGCGGCTAAGGTTTCAAACTGGCCCGTCAGATAGGCGCGCAATCGCCGCGCGGTGGGGCTAAGGCCCAAGGTGGTGCGATACATCAGTCCCAACTTGCGGTCAGGATGTTCAATGCGGATCGACAGGGCCGCGACCCGATATTGCCGGCGCAACGCGAACAGCACCGAATAGGGCAAGACCGTCAAACTATCTGACCCTGCAAGCATCCCCATCACGGCCGAAAGGCTGCCGCCTGAATAACTGATGCGGATCTGTTCGGTGCTGATGGTTGACAAAACCCGCTGCAAATCGGCGTAAAGCGGGCTGTTGGTGGGCGGGGCTATCCAAGGAAACCGCAGCAAATCCGCCGCCGTCACGGCAGGGCCGCGCAGCAAAGGGTGCCCTTCGCGCGCGGCAATCACGTTTCGGCCGGGCAATAGCGTGTCAAAGGCCAACCCCTCGGGCAGATCATCCGGCCGCAGCGGGCAAATCGCCAGATCCAGCGCGCCATTTTGCACCGATGCCGCCAGATCAGGCGCATAGCCATAGCTTTGCTCTAGCCGCACATCGGGGTTTTGCGCCTGAAACCCCGCGATCATCGCCACGATCACACCGTCCATAAACACCGGCGTGCCCGCAACGCGCACCGCCCCCGCCTTTCCCAGCCGATAGCTTTGCACGGCTTGGCCTGCGGACTGCGCTGCCTGAAGTATGCGCGCGCCTTCTTCGGCCAAGCGCGCACCAAGTTCCGTTGGCTGCAAAGGGCGGCGACCGGGTACGAACAGGGCACTGCCCAAGCGCGCCTCAAGGGCTGCCACCGATCGCGACAGGGCCGGTTGCGACTTGCCCAAAAGGGCTGCGCCCTCGGTCAATCCGCCCGCCTGCACGATGGCGGCCAAGATCTCTAGCTGACGGGGATCCATCTTCATACCAAAATGATATAAAGTATCGCCATAAACCGATCAAGTTTCAAATTTCCTAAAGATACCCTGACGGCGGAGGCTGCCGTGACCCAGATACCAACCTTTGCCCTGCGCCTATCCGCCATCCGCGCCCGGTTTGGCGAACCCTGCGCCCCTGCGGTGGCCGCTGCTTTGCAAAGCCTGTCGTTGTCGCGCGCCGTGCTTTTGGCCACCCCCGGCCACGCCGCGCAAGCGCAGGCTTTGGCCACTGAAATCGGCCCCGCCGTTGTGGCCGTTTTGCCCATGGCGCAGATGCACACGCCGGTTGAGGTGACGTTGCAAGCCTTACCGCAAGTTCTGGGCGCACAGGCGGATGCGCTGATTTCCTTGGGTGGTGGTTCTGTCACCGGCTTGGGCAAGGCGCTGGCGCTGCACACCGGCTTGCCCCATATCGCCGTGCCCACCACCCATGCCGGATCCGAGGTGACGGGCATCTTGGGCCAAACCGAGGCGGGGCGCAAAACCACCCAAAGCGATCCGCACCTGCAACCGCAGGTGGTGATCTATGATCCGCGCCTGATCACCAGCCTGCCCGCCGCGCTTACCGTGACCTCGGCGCTCAATGCCCTAGCCCATGCCGCCGAGGCGCTTTACGCCCCTGACCGCAACCCTTTGACCAGCACGCTGGCCCTGCAAGGCGCGCAGTGGCTGATCGCTGGTTTGCCCAAGGTTCTGGAAAACCTGCACGATCTGGAAGCCCGCGCGAATTGCCAATATGGCGGCTTTTTATGTGGCCTTGTTCTGGGCCAAGTGGGTATGGGCCTGCACCATAAGCTGTGCCACACCTTGGGTGGCAGTTTTGGGCTGCCTCATTCCCAAACCCATGCCGTCCTTCTGGCCCATACCGTGGCCTATAATGAGGCCGCTGTGCCGGATCTTTTGGCGCCTTTGGCAGCAGTTTTGCGGGCCAAAACGGCGGGGCAGGGGCTTTTTGCTTTTGCCCAAGCCCTCAACGCCCCCCAATCGTTGCGCGCCTTAGGCCTGCGCGAGGCCGATCTTGACCGCGCCGCCGATTTGGCGACGCAATCGCCCTATCCCAACCCCCGCCCCTTGGAAAAGCCCGCACTTCGCGCCCTGTTGCAGGCCGCTTGGGCCGGGCACCCCCCGCACATCAGAGGATATCATGGCTGACATCACCACCGAGGTTCTGATCATTGGCACCGGCCCTGCAGGGTCGGCCACCGCAGCCCTTTTGGCCAGTTACGGCGTCGACAACCTTGTCATCAACCGCTACCGCTGGCTGGCCAACACGCCGCGCGCCCATATCACCAACCAACGCACAATGGAGGTGCTGCGCGATCTGGGCCGCGAAGTGGAAGACGAAGCCTATCTGTTCGCCACACCGCAAGCCCAGATGGGCGAGAATATCTTCTGCGTCAGCCTTGCGGGCGAAGAGATTGGTCGGATGAATTCCTGGGGCACCCATCCCATGTCCAAGGCCGAACATCTGCTGTCTTCGCCCTGCGAGATGAACGACCTGCCGCAAACCTTTATGGAACCGCTGCTGTTCAAAACCGCCTGCCAGCGCGGGTCGCAAAGCCGGATGAGCGTGGAATATCTGCACCATGTGCAAGACGACACCGGTGTGACCACCACCTGCCGCGACAAGTTGACGGGCAAGGATTTGACCGTACGCTCGAAATACCTTGTCGGGGCCGATGGCGGCAATTCCTTGGTCGCCGAACACGCCGGATTGCCGTTCGAGGGCAAGATGGGTGTTGGCGGGTCGATGAACATTCTGTTTCGCGCCGATCTGTCAAAATATGTCGCCCATCGTCCGTCGGTTTTGTACTGGGTGATGCAACCCGGTGCGGATGTGGGGGGCATCGGCATGGGGCTGGTGCGGATGGTGCGGCCGTGGAACGAATGGCTGATCGTTTGGGGCTATGACATCACCCAACCCGCCCCCGTGGTGGACGCTGCCTTGGCCACGCAGGTGGCGCGCCAACTGGTGGGCGACCCCGATCTGGAAATTGATCTGATCTCTGCCAACACATGGACGGTGAACAACATGTTCGCCACCCATATGCAAAAGGGGCGGGTCTTCATCATGGGCGATGCCGCGCACCGCCATCCGCCGTCAAACGGGCTGGGGTCGAATACCTCGATCCAAGACGGGTTTAACTTGGCTTGGAAACTGGCGATGGTGGTCAAAGGGCAGGCGGCCCCCGCGCTGCTGGACAGCTATTCCACCGAACGTGCGCCGATTGCGCGCCAAATCGTCACCCGCGCCAACCAATCCATCGGCGAGTTTGGCCCGATCTTTCAGGCCCTTGGCATGACAGGCGGCACCGATCACGACAAAATCCGCGCCAATATGGACGCCCGCGCCGATGCCACCCCCGCGGGCGAGGCGCAGCGCGCTGCCCTGCGCGAGGCGATTGCCTTTAAGAAATACGAATTCGACGCCCATGGCATCGAGATGAACCAGCGCTACGACAGCGCTGCCGTGGTCACCGATGGCCAGATGGAACCCGCGTTTGAACTGGACGCGGTGCTGCACTACCAACCCACCACATGGCCCGGCGCACGCCTGCCGCATGTGTGGATTTTCGATGCAACGGGCAAAAAGCATTCCACCCTGGATCTGTGTGGTCACGGCCGCTTTGCCCTGTTTACAGGCATCGGGGGCGAGGCTTGGGTAGATGCGGCCCGCACCATCGGGGCCGAACTGGGCCTGACCATCGACACCCGCCTGATCGGCCCACTCCGCGCCTTGCTGGATCACACCGGCGATTGGGCGCGTGCGCGCGAAGTGTCGGATGCGGGCTGCGTTCTGGTGCGCCCTGACCACCATGTTGCGTGGCGCGCTGACAGCCTAACCGACAGCCCCGCCGCCGACCTGCGCCGCGTGCTGAAATCTATTCTGGGGCGCTAAGATGGAACCGGGATATTTCACCGAAAGCGACAGCGCCGAGGTTGTCATTGCCCGCAACGCCGATGCCAAATCGGAACGGTTAAAACAGGTGATGGCGGTGCTGACCCGCCATATCCACGCCGCTGTCAAAGAGATTGAACCCACGACCGAAGAATGGATGACAGCCCTGCAGTTTCTGACCGCCACGGGCCAGATGTGCAGCGATTGGCGGCAGGAATATATCCTGTTTTCCGATATCATGGGCGTTTCCATGCTGGTCGATGCGATCAACAACCGCAAACCCACGGGCGCGTCTGAATCGACAGTTCTGGGGCCGTTTCATCTGGCCGATGCGCCGGAATTGCCCATGGGCGCCAATATCTGTCTGGATGCCAAAGGCGAGCCAATGTTGGTGCGCGGGCGCATTCTGGATACAGCAGGAAAACCCATTGCCCATGCCAAGATTGATGTCTGGCAGGCCAATGACGAAGGCTTTTACGATGTGCAGCAAAAGGGCATCCAGCCCGATTTCAACCTGCGCGGGGTGTTTCGCACAGGTGCAGACGGGCGCTATTGGTTCAAAGGCGTGAAGCCCAAGTTCTATCCCATCCCCGATGACGGCCCCGTGGGCAAGTTGCTGGGGGCCTTGGGGCGGCATCCGTTCCGCCCGGCGCATTTGCCACGCTTAACCTTCGCACGCGCCCTTTCCATTTACCCCCCCGCGCCCTATAGGGGTCAGGCGGGACGCCCCCGCAGGCCCCTAGCGAAAGCTAACCCATGCGCACCATCACCACGACCGCAGATCTCGCCGCCTTCTGTGCTGCTGCCAAAACCCATCCCTATGTGACGATCGACACCGAGTTTCTGCGCGAGCGGACCTTTTGGTCCAAACTGTGCCTGATCCAGATGGCGCTGCCGGGCAAAGACGGCGAGGCGGTTTTGGTCGACCCGATCGAAGGGGCTGATATGTCGCTGGAACCGATCTATGATCTGTTCCGCCACGAGGCGACGGTGAAAGTGTTTCACGCCGCCCGCCAAGATCTTGAAATTTTCTTTGTCGAGGGCAATTGCTTTCCCGTGCCGCTGTTTGACACGCAGGTGGCGGCCATGGTCTGCGGCTTTGGCGAACAGGTGGGCTACGAGACGCTGGTGAAAAAGATCGCCAAGGCCGATCTGGATAAAACCTCGCGCTTCACAGATTGGTCGCGCCGCCCGCTGACCCAAGCGCAGGCCGAATATGCGGTGGCCGATGTCACGCATTTGCGGGTGATTTACGAATTTCTTGCCGCTCAAATCGCCAAAACCAGCCGGCAGTCTTGGGTCGCCGAAGAGTTGGATGTTCTGGTAGACCCCGAAACCTACACCACCCGCCCTGAAGAGGCGTGGTTGCGCATCAAGACCCGCACCACCTCTGGCCGGTTTCTGGCTGTGGTCAAGGAACTGGCGCGGTTTCGCGAAAGCTATTGCCAAAGCCACAACATCCCCCGCTCGCGGGTGATGAAGGATGACGCGCTGCTAGAACTGGCCTCGACCCGCCCGACCAACCACGAAGAACTTGGCCGCTCGCGCCTGTTGTTGCGCGAAGGGCGCAAGCCCGACATCGCGGATGGCATCATTGCGGCGATCAAAGCGGGGATGGAGACCAAGCCCGAAGACCTGCCGCGCCCCGATGCGGTGCGCGAACAATTGCAGGTCAACCCCGCGCTGGCCGATTTGTTGCGTGTGCTGCTGAAGGCCAAATCCGAAGGGCTGGGGGTGGCAGCGCGTCTGATCGCGTCTTCGTCTGATCTGGATCTGATCGCTGCGGGTCAGCGCGATGTCACGGCCCTGTCAGGCTGGCGTGCCGAAGCTTTTGGCGAAGATGCCTTGCGGCTGTGTCGTGGTGAAATCGCGCTGACCGCCAAGGGCAGCGAAGTGCGCGTCGTGCGGGTCTAGCCCGTTTTTTCGCAGAAAAAACGTAAGCCCGAAAGCCACGTTTTTTCTGCGAAAAAACACTCTCGCGATTTTCGCCTAAGCTTGCGCTTTTTTCTGCAATCTGCGGGCGTGCAAGATCGGCTCGGTGTAACCTGACGGCTGCACCCGCCCGCGCAAAACCAGTTCCCGCGCGGCCTGATAGGCGATGCCGTCAAAGCCCGGCGCCATCGGCTGATATAGCGGATCGCCGGCATTTTGCCGATCCACCAGGCCTGCCATTTTCTGCAAGGCCGCCTCGACCTGATCCAAAGTCACCACGTCGTGCAGCAGCCAATTGGCGATATGCTGCGACGAGATACGGCAGGTGGCGCGGTCTTCCATCAGCCCCACATCGCCCAGATCAGGCACTTTGGAACATCCCACCCCTTGGTCAATCCAGCGCACAACATAGCCCAAGATCCCTTGGGCGTTGTTTTCCACTTCGCGCATCACCTGCGCCTCGCTCCATTTGCGATAGCTCGCCAATGGGATTTCCAAAAGCGTTTCGACATAGGCCCGCCGTCCGCCCACCGCCAACCGGCGCTGCACGGCAAAGACATCAACCTTGTGGTAATGCAACGCATGCAAGATCGCGGCCGTGGGCGAGGGCACCCAGGCGCAATTCGCCCCTGCTTTGGGATGGTCGATCTTTTGTTCCAGCATGGCCGCCATCAGATCAGGGGCTGCCCACATGCCCTTGCCGATCTGTGCGCGCCCCGAAAGGCCACATTCCAGACCTATGTCGACATTTTGATTCTCGTAAGCCCCGATCCACGACTTGCGCTTGATGAAATCCTTGCGGCTGAACGGCCCGGCTTCCATCGAGGTGTGAATCTCATCCCCCGTGCGGTCCAAAAAGCCGGTGTTGATAAAGGCCAAGCGGTGGCTGGCGGCGCGGATACATTCCTTAAGGTTGACCGAGGTGCGCCGCTCTTCATCCATCACGCCGATTTTGACCGTGTGGCGGGGCAAGCCCAAAAACTGCTCGACCTTGGCAAAGACGGCATCGGCAAAGGCCACTTCATCCGGCCCGTGCATTTTGGGTTTGACCACATAGATCGACCCGTGATGCGAATTGCGCAGGCCGGTTTGGCGCAACAGGTCATGCTTGCCGATCAAGACGGTGATGGCTGCATCCATCAGGCCTTCAGGCACTTCCGCTCCGGCGCTGTCGAGAATGGCGGGGTTGGTCATCAAATGGCCCACGTTGCGTATCCACAACAGCGCGCGGCCCTTCACGGTTAAGGTGCTGCCATCAGGGGCCAAAAAGCTGCGGTCCTCGTTCAAGGCGCGGCTGACCCTGCGGCCGCCCTTGTCAAAATCGGCTGTCAGCGTGCCTGTCATCAGGCCCAGCCATTTGGCATAGGCTTGCACCTTATCCGCCGCATCGACGCAAGCCACCGAATCCTCACAATCCATAATCGCCGAGACAGCGCTTTCCAGCACAATGTCGGCCAAAAGCGCTTGATCGCGTGCGCCAATCGGATGGGCGCGGTCAAAGACCAGTTCGACATGCAAGCCATTGTTGCGCAACAAGACCGAATCTGGCGCGCGCGGATTCCCACGATAGCCCACGAATTTCTCTGGGCTGACCAGCGGCTGCTCGTCGACCAGCAAAGCCCCGTCTTTGACGTAATAGCGCCGCACATCGGCGTGGCTGGTGCCGACAATCGGAAAAGCTTCATCCAAAAACACCCGCGCGCGCGCCACAACCCGCGCGCCGCGGCCACGTTCATAGCCACCAGCAGGTGGGGCGCTGCCCATCGCGTCGGTGCCGTAAAAGGCATCATACAGGCTGCCCCACCGCGCGTTGGCGGCGTTCAGCGCATAACGGGCGTTGGTGATCGGCACCACAAGCTGCGGGCCGGGAATGGTGGCGATTTCAGGATCAACGCCTGTGGTGTCAATCTGAAACGCGGGGCCTTCGGGCAGCAGATAGCCGATCTCGCGCAAGAAGACCTGATAGGCTTCGGGATCATGGGGGTTTGCGCGGTGGGCAATATGCCACGCGTCAATCTGGGCCTGCAACTCGGCACGGCGGATCAAGAGGGCGCTGTTGCGGGGCCCCATCTCGTGGACTAGATCGGAAAACCCGTGCCAAAATGACTCTGCCGTGACCCCG
Source organism: uncultured Rhodobacterales bacterium (assembly GCA_903845215.1). Lineage (GTDB taxonomy): Bacteria > Pseudomonadota > Alphaproteobacteria > Rhodobacterales > Rhodobacteraceae > Stagnihabitans. The sequence continues at coordinate 39,085 of CAIMWI010000040.1, forward strand.
CTGCCCGGCAATGCCTGCTCTTCGACAAAGCGGGCCAAAATCTCTGCGACCTGAAGGGCGGCGCGGCGAACGAAAGTCATGTCACATCTCCATCAAGGCTGTGAGTATCTGATACAAATCCCAAGCCTTCTGCAAGCAAGGAGCGGTTTGCATTGCCGCAGCTTCGCCAGAAGCTTACTCTCGAACTTGGCGAAAATCCCGCCCGCGGAAAGGCCGATCCAAGGGGCTGGGTTTAACCCTCTAGCCCTGCCAAATAGTCCAACAAGGCCCCGCGCACCGTTTCTGATCCGTCGCGCTTGGCCTCTTCTATCACGGCGCGGGCCGCTGATAAATCCACCGCGCGCAGCAAGGCCTTGACCGGCCCGATCGAGGCCGGCCGCATCGACAAAACGCGCAGGCCAATCGCTGCTAAAGCCAGCGCTTCCACAGGACGCCCCGCATCCTCGCCGCAATAGGACAATTTGGTGCCAAAAGGCGCACAGCGCGCAACGATATGTTCCAAAAACCGCAAGAACGACACATTCAGCACATCATAGCGCTTGCGCACCCGTTCATTCTCGCGATCAGCGGCGAAGAAGAACTGTTTAAGATCGTTGCCGCCGATAGAGATGAAATCGACCAGTTTGAAAAACTCGTCCGGCGCGTAGGCCAGCGACGGCGTTTCCAGCATGGCGCCGATTTTTATGTCAGACGGGGTGATGTGCCCCAAGCTGCGCTCGCGGTGAATCTCGCGCAGCACATGGCTGCGGGCCGCCTTGAATTCGCCAAACTCGCTGACAAAGGGAAACATGATATCCAAAGCGCGGCCATTGGCCGCACGGATCAAGGCCTGCACCTGCATGCGCAAGACGCCGGGCTTATCCAGCCCCACCCGAATGGCGCGCCAACCCATGGCGGGGTTGGGTTCGTCATTGGGTTTCATATAGGGCAGCACCTTGTCTGACCCGATATCCAACGTGCGAAAAGCCACGGGGCGGCCTTGGGCGGCATCTAAAACCCGCCCATAGAGCGAGGCGAGTTCCGCCCGTTGCGGCATTTTGTTGCGGATTAAAAACTGCAACTCAGTGCGAAACAGGCCGACCCCTTCCGCCCCCGACCCAACCATAGATGGCAAATCGGCCATCAAGCCGGCATTCATCAGCAATTCCACCCTTATCCCGTCGGTGGTAAGCGCAGGCAGGTCGCGCAGGCTGGCATAGCGTTTTTGCGCCTCGGCCTGCATGGCGATTTTGTCGCGAAAACTGCGGGCAATCGCCTCTTCGGCGCGCAGATGCACAATGCCTTGATCACCGTCGACCAAAATGGCGTTGCCGTTCAACGCCTCGCCGGTGATGCCCTTGGCGTGAATAACCATCGGGATCGACAAGGCCCGCGCCACCACGGCGGCGTGCGAGCCGACAGAGCCCTCTTCCAGCACCACGCCTTTCAGCTTGCGCCCATATTCCAGCAATTCTGCCGGCCCAAGGTTGCGCGCCACCAGCACGGGGTTGTCGGGCATATCGGCGCCCGTGTCGCGGCCCTGACCGGTTAGAATGCGCAGCAAGCGGTTGGACAGATCGTCCAGATCCTGCAGCCTTTCGCGCAGATAGGCGTCTTCGACCTGTTCCAGACGGTTGCGGGCGGTGGATTGTTCTTTTTCCACGGCAGCTTCGGCCGACAGGCCGCGTTGGATGTCTTCTTCCATCCGGCGCAGCCAGCCGCGCGAATGGGCGAACATGCGGTAGGCTTCGAGCACGGCTTTTTGGTCTTTATCCAGACTTTCCGCGGCCAAAAGATCGTCGACCGACACGCGCAAAACGCCAACCGCGTCACGGATGCGGTCAATCTCGGTCAGGGGGTCGTCGGCGACGGGGTTGGTGACCACAACGCGCGGTTCATGCAGCCAAACGCGGCCTTCGGCTGCGCCTTCTTGGCCGGATGTGCCGCGAAACAGCATCGGTTGGCGGTGCAGCGCAAGCCCCGCATCATTGCCAAAGGCCCCCAGTTCGGCCATCTCGGCCAACACCATGGCAACCACTTCGATGGCGTCAATGTCATCGTCGCCGTAACTGCGCGCAGCTTTGGATTGCAAGACCAAGACGCCCAGCTTTTCGCCCACCCGCTGTATCGGCACACCAAGAAAGGACGAGTAAATCTCTTCCCCCGTTTCGGGCATGAACCGAAAGCCCTTTTCGGCGGGGGCGTTGGCGGTGTTGACCGGCTGGCCCAAACGCGCCACGCGGCCCACCAGCCCCTCGCCCAGCTTCATGCGGGTTTTGTGGACGGCTTCTTTTTTCAGGCCTTCGGTCGCGCAAAGCTCTAGCGTTTCGGGATCGCGAAACAAATAGATCGAGCAAACCTCTGTCCCCATCGAATCGGCGATGATATGGGTGATGCGGTCCAGCCGGTCTTGTCCCTTGGCGGGCGTGCTTAGCACGTCGCGCAAGCGGCGCAAAAGCTTTCGACTGTCGCTTTCACTGCGTTCGGGCATGGCTGACCTTTGGTTTGCCGTCTTGGCTTAAGCTATAAGCGCATTGTTCGCGCAAAGGGAATGCCGATTATAAAATTGGCCCTTTCAGCGGATTTAAACCGCCAAAAGGGCTGTGTTTGCGGGATTTTCAGGCTGTTTGGGTGACTGCCGTCGCCAACAGGTCAGGCACGACCCCTGACATCGTCGCGATGATGCCAAGCCACCACGGCGGCCAGCGCAAAGGCCAAAACATCAAAGGGCAGCACCTTTAGAAAATAGGCATAGCCATCAACCTGAAAATTGGTGATCGCTGACACGATCATAATGATCGCCGCTGCCACCGCCCCCCAAAACCGCGTGGCGGGGAGCAATACCAGAACAGCAATCAAAATGTTCAGCAGATTGGCGGTGGTATTGATCCAATCTGCCAAGGGTTGTGCCGTATCGGGGTCGCCCGAACCCAAGGCGCACAGCACCTGTGTGGCCGATGTGGCAAGGGCCAAGATCCAAAAGAGACCGCGCATTGCAGGGCTGTCGTTGCGCATCACGCGCGTGGGTTGTAACAAGCGCATCATAAGGTAATTCTTTCTAAAATTTAATGGGTAAGGGGCCTGTTGCGGCCCCCTGTTTTATGGAAACTTTACTTTTCGACAGGCCAAAGCTGGCCGCGTATATCACCGAAAAACTGTTGATTTTTGGTGTGCAAATTAAAATACAATTCGCCTTCTGCGGCGATTGTGGCAAGGCCCGCAACCGTCACCATCTTGGTCGCCACATCGCCACGATTGATGCCGCAGCCCATGGTCACGGCCCCAACCATGCTATGGGCGTGGTCCAGAACAGCGGTGATATCTTTGTTGGTGATTTCAACCGAAAGCTCGCCATCGGCCAAGCCCTCTTGCAGGTTCACATTATTTGAAAAATCCACAATGATCGGCCCCAATTCGCCCGGCCTGCCGCAATGAATGTGAAACATCGACACATCTTCGACCTTCACATTGTCAATTTTGATACGGGCATAGGCGTGGCTAAGGTCTTTGGTGAAGGCCAAAGTGCCATGGCCGCGATCGGGGCGTTCAGCGCGCGGCACGGGTGTGCCAACGGATTTGAACATCTTGGGAACCATGGCGGGGGTGTCTTCTTCTTCGCCGCCTTCCTGATGGGGGGTCAACCACGCTTCGTAGATTTTTCCGATTTCAAGACCTGCAGCAGGGTCAAGCTTCATGCCATCGCGTGCGGGTACTTCTTGGGCAAACGCGGTTGATGACAGAAGTATAAGGGCGGAAAGTGTGTGAAAGTTAAAAGGGTTGCGCATAAAGTGCCTCTGATATTTTGGGTTTATGAATTGGGTCGTAATGGACAGTTTCCCGATTCGGGATTGATTATCACCTATATGGCAACCCCACAGTCAAACAAAAAAAATGAACAGATGTGAAACCGCACAACTTGTTTGGGCAAGCGCGGTTTCGTCCACGCCGGCCCAAACACAATTTCTTAGGCTTTTTCCAACTCGAACGCGTCATGCAGGGCTTGAACCGCCAGTTCCATATACTTGCGGTCAATCAGAACCGAGATCTTAATCTCAGACGTCGCAATCACCTTGATATTCACATTCTCTGCCGCAAGTGACGCGAACATTTTTGCAGCCACCCCGGCATGGCTGCGCATGCCAATGCCCACGACCGATACTTTGGACACATCGCTGTCTGTGATCAGCTGGGCATAGGCGAATTTACCTGCAGCTTGGGCGTCTTCGATGGCCTTTTTGGCGCGCAAAACCTGATTGGTCGGGCAAGAAAACGTCATGTCGGTATAGGCGCGCTTGTCGGTCGGGTCGTCATGTTCCGAGATATTCTGTACGATCATGTCGACATTCACCCCCGCATCGGCCAAGGGGCCGAATATGGCGGCCGCAATGCCCGGGCGGTCTTCAACCCGCACCAGCGTCATTTTCGCTTCATCGCGGCTAAAGGCCACGCCAGAGACGACTTTCGATTCCATGATTTCATCCTCGTCGCAGACCAAAGTTCCAGAAGTCTCGTCGGTA
>CAIMWI010000041.1 GCA_903845215.1 uncultured Rhodobacterales bacterium
GGGTTACGTTGTGCAAAAAAGGAGACGGAGGACAAATACAAAAATCTTCCGCTTTAGGGTCGCCACCTTTGCAGAGGTTAGGCGGCCCTTCCTTTTTCGCTATCCGGAATTGGTTCCGAACAAGTTGATTCTGGCACGTTCTGGACGAAATACAACCAAGGGCAAGTCTGTGGATAACTGGGTAGATGCCCAGAAGAGTATCGCGACAAACACAACATAGTGGGTCTAGCGTCTTTCAAAAGCCTATATGATGCGTTTCAGCGGATTCACAGTTTATGCCGTCTTGAATGCAACAACCGTTGCAGACTTATCACCTGAAAGCTCCCGGCCCCACGATTCCAGCATAGCCCGCCGCCGATCCAGCATGTCGGATCGCTGATAAGCCCGTTCCACTGCGGAGCCAACGTTATGCGCCAAGGCCATTTCCGACATGTCACGGTCAAAGCCCGTTTCCGCAGCCCATCCCCGAAAGGTTGACCGCAACCCATGCGGGACGGATGGACGCTTCGAGCGCGGGTCCAAATAGCCCACCCTCTTTTCTGCTTCTTCTGCTTCCTGCATCCGGCGCATGACGGCACTAATCGACATGTCCGAAAGCGGCCCGCCACGCGGGGCAAAGAATACGACGTCGCAGCCTAACATGCGGGGCAGGGCTTCGAGCAGTGCCACGGCTTCCTTGGTGAGCGGGACGCGGTGTTCTCGCCCCATCTTCATTCGTTCGGCGGGGACAGTCCAAAGCGCCGCGTCTAGGTCCACCTCGCCCCACGTCATGCCTCGAGTCTCGCCTGAGCGCGCCAAGGTCATGGCGATGAATTGCAGCGCCCTTGCGGCCATGCCGTCGCGCTGGGCGAGTGCTTCCCACCAACGGGGCAGATCAGCCAAAGCCAGCGCCGGATGATTGCCCTTGTCGGCCACCTTGCTGGGTTTGGGTAGGAGTTCGGCAAGATGCCCACCCCACCGTGCTGGATTATCGCCTGTCCGTTGTCCCGATACCGTTGACCATGCCAACACGGCTTCGATGCGCTGGCGAAGGCGGGTAGCCGTAACGGTCTTTTCAGTCCAAATCGGTTCAAGCACCTTCAAGATATGGCTGGTTTCGATTTCGTTGACGCGCAGTTTGCCGATGACGGGAACGGCGTATCTATCCAGCGTTGCCCGCCATTGCTTGCGGTGTTTGTCGTTTCCAAATTCCGCGTCCTTCTTCGCCAAATACAGGTCCATCGCCTTGGCGAAGGTGATGGTTTCCCGCGTCTTGCGCTTTTCTTCGAGCGGATCGCCGCCAAGCATCGCCGTGCGCTTGTTCTCGGTTGCCTTGGCCCGTGCATCGGCCAGCTTGACCAAAGGGTAGCTTCCTAGGCCAAGTTCCCGCCGCTTGCCCTTTATCGTGACGCGCTGAATCCAAAAGCGGTTGCCGTTCTGTTCGACGCGCAGGAAAAGGCCAAGATTGCCGCCGTCATGGTATCTGCCAGGGTCCAATTCCTTGGTGAGGAAAGCCGCCGTGAGAACCTTCGCCGCCCTTTGGTCTGCCATTTCTGCTTCCCCCAAAAATTCCACATTGCTTGATCGGAATATAGTGGAACGAAGCGGAACATGAAAGAGCGAAAAGATCAATAAATGTTGGGTTTTTTACTGACTCACAGGATCATACAGGATCACAACAAACACCAAAAAGGCGGTCTCTCTGTCCGCCAATATACTTTGTAATCATTGGATAATTTCAGGATTTTGAAAGGATGCCCCCGAACCTACCCTCCTATCTCGGAAACGATGCTTTTATTGGGCGTTGCCGTCCATCAACTGGTGGATCGCTTTTTGTTCGCTTGCTTGGACTGCGTTCACACAGCGGTCGTGCAAAAACGATGACGAATACGGCAAGCGCTCCAATAGCGCGCCATGACCTTTTTGTTGTGATGGTATACATATTGGTATACGACTTAAGTATATAATCAATCTATTCTATTTAAAAACAATAATTTGACCGAAATCATGAGGGGGGTTTCACACCCCCTGCACCCCCGTGGAGTATTTGGACCAAGATGAATAGGGGGGTGCGGGGGGGGTGGATTAGGCGCGCTTGAATTGCTTGGCGAGTTTGAGGCCTTGGCCTTGATAGTTCGACGCTATGCCAGTGCCATACAGCGTGTCAGGGCGTTCCGTCATCTTTTCATAGACCAAGCGGCCGACAACTTGGCCGTGTTCCAGCACAAAAGGCGCTTCGTGGCAGCGCACTTCCAACACCCCGCGCGAGCCTGCACCGCCCGCCGTGGCATGGCCAAAGCCGGGGTCAAAGAAGCCTGCGTAATGCACGCGAAACTCGCCGACCATGGCCAGATAGGGCGCCATCTCGGCGGCATAGTCGGGGGGGATGGTGACAGCTTCGCGGCTGACAAGGATGTAAAAGGCGCCCGGGTCAAGGATGATCTGGCCGTTGGTGGCGCGTACCTCTTCCCAAAAGTCATGGGCGGGGTAATGGGCGATGCGGTCAAGGTCAATCACGCCGGTATGGGGCTTGGCGCGGTAGCCCAAAAGATCGCCCTGGGCAGGCCGCAGGTCGACGGAAAAGCCCAAGCCTTCAGAGATGACAGGCGTTCCCGAGACAAGCGCGTCTTGGGCGTGCAGCGCGCGAAGGTCATCATCAGACAATGTCGCATGGCCATAGCGAAAGCGGATCTGGTTCAGCCTTTGCCCCGCGCGGACCAAGACCGAAAAGCTGCGCGGGCAGACCTCGGCGTAAAGGGGGCCGTGATAGCCTTCGGGGATCCGGTCAAACTCGGTCCCGCCATCGGTGATGGTGCGGGTTAAAAGATCCAGCCGGCCGGTCGAGGATTTGGCGTTGGCCACTGCCGACAACCCCGCCGGCAAAGCCAAACTTTCCATCAAAGGCACGACATAGACACAGCCCTTTTCCAGCACGGCACCTTGGGTCAGATCGACCTCGTGCATCGTAAACTCTTGCAGTCGGGACGCAACCATGCGGCCAGCCCCTGCCAGAAACGAGGCGCGCACACGGTAGGCTTTGGTGCCAAGGCGCAGATCAAGGCTGGCGGGTTGCACTTGGGCAGGATCAACCTGCGGGTGGGCTTTGATAGAGCCAAGCGCAATCAAGTGGCGCAGCGTTTGCGCGGGAAGCACACCGGGATGGTTCATGGGCGGGCCTTTCGCGGCACGGGAAGCATTTCAAACAAAAAACCGCCCGCAAGGCCAGATGCCCCACAGACGGTTTTTGCAATGGTCGGGCCGGAGAGATTCGAACTCTCGACCTCCCGCCCCCCAGACGGACGCGCTAACCAGGCTGCGCTACGACCCGACGATGGAGACGTTACATAGCGATATTCCGGGCCGGAGCAAGCGGGAAAATGCGAGGCGGGACACATGGTTGCCCGCACCTAGCTTTGCTGTGGCGGGGGCTGAATCATCCGGGCATGCAACAGGCGCAGGCGGTCGTGCAGATCGCGCAGGGCAGGGCTGGTTTGGCCTGCCGCGGGTTCGCGCAAAGGCTGCAACTGGGCGGCCATTTGCGCCAGCATCAATGCCATTGGCGCGTCCATAGTCTGGGATGGGCGCAGCGGCACAAGATCAAAATCGGCGGCTTTATCCGCTTCTACCCAGATATGGGGGGCTTCGGGGGCGTCTTCCTTCAGGATGAAGGGCAGGCTGGGTTGGTCATGTGATCCCATCGCGCGCGTGATTGGGGGGCGGGGTTTGCGCGGCGCTGCGACGGGTTCTGGTGGGCGGTTGTCGCGCGGCGGTGGACTTGGGTCTAGCGGGAAGAGAGATTGTATCGTGGCAACTTGCTGCTGAGGTGCAGAAGGGGCCCTGTGTGAGGGTTGCGTCAGGGGTAGAATTTTGGCTTCAACGCGGGCGGCAAGCGGGGCTACGGGGGCCAAAGCTTCGGCTGCGGCACGATCAAGATCGGCAGTTTTTGCACCTCCAACGGCCGCCACATGCCGTACGCCTTGCACGCGCAGCACCTGTTGTACCTCACGGATGGTAAGACCATCAATGTGCAAAAGCTGGTGTATGCCCGTCACCAAAGCCACATCGGACGGCCGGTAATAGCGCCGCGCGCCAGCCCGTTTGACGGGCTTGATCTGGGGAAACCGGCTTTCCCAAAACCGCAAGACATGGGCGGGAATACCGATCGCCTCTGCCACTTCGGAAATGGTGCGGAATGCGTCCGCAGCTTTGTCCATCCGCTGGCCTGATCTTACTTGGCCCCGCCCGCAACGCGATCTTTCATCAGATGCGACGGACGGAAGGTCAGAACGCGGCGTGGGGAAATCGGCACTTCATCGCCGGTTTTCGGGTTACGCCCGACCCGCGCCGTTTTAGAGCGCAGCGAGAAGGTGCCGAAGGAAGAAATCTTCACCGTATCGCCCGCCGCAAGCGCGTCGGAGACATGTTGCAATACCGATTCAACCAGTTGCGCAGATTCGTTGCGAGAAAGACCCAAGGCGCGAAACACCGATTCGCTTAGGTCCATCCGCGTTAAAGTCTTTTCAGCCATTGTTCCCCCCCAGAGGTATTTTTGAAGAAGATGCGGCGGATCAAATTGCGAGTCAATAACAATGACTTGCCGCGCAATCATTGGGTGGAACGTTCCCCCGAAGGTCATGAGGCATGGACCTTGGCGCAAAAAGGCTTTGCGCGCCCCTTATTTACCAGCGCAAAACCACAGCGCCCCAGGCCAAACCGCCGCCGATGGCCTCTGTCACCAGAAGGTCGCCTTGCCGGATTTGGCCGCGTTGCACGCCTACGGACAAGGCCAAGGGGATGGATGCGGCAGAGGTATTGCCATGATCTTGCACGGTCACAACAACCCGCTCCATCGGCACCTGCATTCTTTTGGCGGTGCCTTCGATGATGCGAATATTGGCTTGGTGGGGAACGATCCAATCGACATCTTCGCCGCTCAGCCCTGCCTTTTCCAAGGCGGCATGGGCTGTTTCGGCCAGTTTTTCCACGGCGTGGCGAAAAACCTCTTTGCCTTGCATGCGCAAATGGCCCGTTGTGCCGGTAGAGACGCCGCCATCCACATAAAGCAGGTCTTTGAACCGACCATCCGAATGCAAATCCGTCGACAGAATGCCGCGATCTGCCGAGGTGCCGGTAAGTTCCTGCCCCTCTAACACCAACGCGCCTGCTCCATCACCAAAAAGCACGCAAGTGGTGCGGTCTTCCCAATCCATCAGGCGCGAAAACGTTTCTGCACCGATCACCAGCACACGTTTGGCTTGGCCTGACACGATGAAGGCATTGGCCGTGGAAAGGGCATAAACGAACCCTGCACAAACGGCCTGAACATCAAAAGCAAAGCCTTGGGTCATGGCCAGTTTGCTTTGCACCATGGTGGCCGCAGATGGAAAGGTGAGGTCGGCGGTTGATGTTGCCAGCACAATGCCGTCGATATCGTCAGGGGTTAGGCCGGCATGGGCCAGGGCAGCCTGCGCGGCCAAAGTGGCCAAATCAGAAGTCGTCTGGCCCTCGGCCACGAAATGCCGCCGTTCTATGCCAGAGCGGCTGCGGATCCATTCGTCACTGGTTTGAACCAGGGTTTCAAGTTCGCTGTTGGGAACAATGCGGGTTGGCAGGTAATGTCCAACGCCCTTGACGACGGCGCGCAGTGTCATTCCGGTTGCCCCATTCCCGCATCACGGGCCAGCAGGTGGGCCCCTTCGTCACCACTTTGCCCCGAGCCCATAGTCGATGCAACCCGCGCCGCCAATCTTTCGCGAAATCCTGAGCGGGCCAATTTATAGGCCATGTCAATGGCAGCAGCAACGCCTGTTGCATCCGAAGATCCGTGGGATTTGACCACGATGCCGTTTAAGCCCAAGAACACCCCGCCGTTCGAGCGGCGCGGGTCCATGCGGCTGCGCAGACGTTTTAGGGCATTCATGGCCAGCAGCGCTGCGAATTTTGAAAGGCGTGTGGCGTTAAAGGCCTCGCGCAGGAAATCGGCAATCAGGCGGGCGGTGCCTTCTGCGGTTTTAAGGGCCACATTTCCCGTGAACCCATCCGTGACGATCACATCGACACGGTTCGAGGGCAGATCAACGCCCTCGACATAGCCGATATATTCATAATCACCGCGCGATGCCGCCTGCGCGATCAGGTCGCTGGCGGCTTTAAGTTCGGCGCTGCCCTTGTGGTCTTCGGTGCCAACGTTCAAAAGGCCGATCCTTGGCCGCGAAAGACCCATGCCATTGCGCGCATAAGAGGCGCCCATCATGGCATATTGCGCCAAATCGGCGGCATCGGCTTTGATATCGGCGCCCGCATCCAGCATCAGATTATACCCACTCGCGTTGCGAGATGGCCACAGGCAGGCAATGGCGGGGCGGTTGACACCCGGCAAGCGGCGCAGGCGTATCATGGCAACGGCCATCAACGCCCCAGTATTGCCGCAACTGACAGCCACCGATGCTGCGCCGGCGCGGACCGAATCAATGCAACCCCACATCGAGGTGCCCTGACCATGGCGCATGACTTGGCTGGGTTTGTCATCCATCGTTACCACGCGGGCGGCATGCTGGACTGTGACTTGGCCCTGAAGGGCAGAGTGGCGGGCCAATAGTTTGGTCAGCTCGCCCTCGTCGCCGTGCAAGATAAAATTGGCATCTGGCATTTGGGCGGCGCAGATAGAAAGACCGGCGACAACTGCCGCCGGCCCATGATCGCCACCCATGGCGTCAATCGAAATCACAACACGCGCGCTGCCCAATGAAACCAGCCCCTGTCCAGTTTGGGTGGGCGTGCCGCGGGCATCTGGGCCTTGGCTCGCGCGGGTCATGGGTTTGCTTGGCCTCGGGCCTAAGCGGCGCGGCTTACGCCGCGTCCTCGTCCGAAACGACAGCTGCGCTAGAGGCTACAACTTCACGCGCGTCATAATGGCCGCAAGCGCCACAAACATGGTGCGGGCGCTTCAATTCGCCGCAATTGGAGCATTCTGCCGGGTTTGCAGCCACAAGCGAGTCATGGGCGCGGCGCATATCGCGCTTGGAGGAGGTCGTACGATTCTGCGGGACAGCCATGTCACACCTTAAACTGAAGGGGACAGACCCCTGATTTCTTTGCGATTTCCGCTTTTCTGATCAGCCGTTTTCTGGACTGGTCAGCCTCTTGGATGAGGCGCGGAACATAGACGGATTTGGGCCGCGTGCAAGCCCTTTTCTGCAAGTCTTTCAGATGCCTGTCACACGCGCCCAGCATCTGTTGGTTGTGATCAGCCTTTGTCCGTGTCTTTGGCCTTTAGCACCAAACCAGCCAGCGCGGCAAAGGGCTTGAGATCGCCTTCGCGCAGGGGTGCCAAGCCCGGTTCGGTAAAGACAGCCTCACCCAGTTCCACACCCGCGGCGCGGGGGTAAAGCGGCAGAGCCAAGGACAAGGCTTCCACCACAACGGCCGCGGCGTCGATCACTTCGGGCAGGGCTTCGGTGGAATCGTCCTCGGGGATTTCCATTTCATCGGCTTCGGGCAGTTTGTAATCGGCGATGTAACTGCGTCGTACGGTTTCGGCGATGACGGTTGTCAGCGGTTCAAGGGTGACCGAACAGGGTTGTACCACCGTGGCTGTCAATTGGCCGGCCAAGACCATGTCGCGCTTGCCAGCGGGGCGAATGTCGCCATCAAAGGTCAAGGCGGGCAGGCTGATCAGGCCCAAGGCTTGGGCGATGGTAGCACGTTCTGGTGCGCTGGGATGAAAGCGCACATGGGTCGATGTGCGCCCTGCAATGGCTGTGACCTTGAAGTTCAGGCTTGGCAAATCTGAAAAAGCGGCCGTCACCGCAGGGATTGCGGCGGCAGGGGCGGGGGATTTTGGAGGTTTTGTCATGGGGCTTCCTTGCGCTGACAAAGGGCTTAGAACTGGCACGGGGCGCGGGTCAAGCGTTCCTTTCTTGAACCAACCCCCTTGGATGATGTAAGCCTTGGCCAACGAACCGTTTGACATGGCCTAAAAGGGCTAGGTGGGCGAGGATGGCAAGGCCCCTTATGGGCAGCTTTGGCCAGCAGGGCAGGGGAAGGCAAGACGTTGGGCATGGATCAAAACACACGACAAAGCCTGATGCGCAAGCCAACAGCGTTTTTAGGGCGCATGGCAACTGGGGTGCAGGCCGCCTTGGGCGGATTGGCCCTTTTTTCGCTTGTGGCCTGTACCCCGCTTTACACCAATCACGGCTTTGTGCCTGACGACAATGACTTGGCCGACATCGCCGCCGGCGTTGACACCCGCGATACGGTGGCCGCTTTCCTAGGCCGCCCCTCGGTGGAGGGGTTGGTTGGCGAGACGCAATGGTTCTATGTGCGCAGCCAATGGAAAACGGTTGGGGCCAAGGCCCCAAAAGAGGTCGACCGGCAGGTCTTGGCGATCACCTTTGATGCCACAGGTGTTGTGACCAACATCGAACGATTCGGATTGGACAAGGGCGAGATTGTTGCAATTTCGCGGCGCGTGACGACAGAGCCGGTCAAAGGCCGCAATGTCTTGTCGCAAATCTTTGGCAACATCGGCAGGATTGATCCGGCAACACTGCTGAACCAGTAACCGTGCCTGCGGGGTTAAGCCCTTGTTTTTGGGGCTTAGTCGGACGGCTCGAAGGTTAGGGCCACACCGTTCATGCAATAGCGCAGGCCCGTGGGCTTGGGGCCGTCGGGAAACACATGGCCAAGATGCGCATCGCAGCGCGCGCAGTGCACTTCTGTTCGGCGCATGAACCAGCCGTTGTCTTGGCTTTCGCCCACAGCTTCAGAGGAAATCGGCTGATAAAAAGACGGCCAGCCTGTCCCCGATTCGAACTTGGTCGCTTGATCAAACAGGGGCGCATCGCAACACAGGCAGCGATAGGTTCCGGCTGTTTTGGGAAAAGCGTCATGCGTGCCGGCCCGTTCGGTGCCATGCTGGCGCGTGACCTTATAGGCCAAATCATCCAGCTGCGCGCGCCATTCTGCGTCGGTTTTTACAACCTTATCCATTGCATCCTCCTGTGCGTGAATGCCAAATCTAGGCCGAACACCGGCTTGTGCAAGCGCGAAGAGGAAAAGGATGATGCGGCCGCTGACACGGGGGCGTTATACAGCCCGCTTGGGGCAAACCACAGCTGACATCGCCTCTGCCCAAGCTTTGCGGCATCTGGCCTTTCATGGGCGCGCGGGGCTGGATCAAGACGCGTTTGACGCAAGCTGCCAGCATATGTTGGTCGAGGATGAACTTGGCCAACTTGTCGCTTGTTGCCGTTTGCAGGTTTTTGGCCCGCAAGATGATTTGCAAGGCAGTTATTCGGCCCAAAGCTATGATCTGGCCCGTCTGGCACAATTTGGCGGCGCGAAGCTGGAACTTGGCCGCTTTTGTCTGCGACCGGGGATCAAGGACGCCGCAATCTTGCGGTTGATTTGGGGGGCTTTGACGGTGATTTTGGATGCGCAAAGGGTGACGTTGTTGTTTGGATGCACCTCTTTTGCGGGTGCTGATCCGGATCTGCACGGTCCAGCCCTTGCCACATTGCATCGTCATGCCGCACCGCCCCAATTCGGCCCTGGCCCGCAAGCTGCGGAACGGGTGAGCTTTCCCAAAGCTGTGGGTGACCCCTTGGGCCTGCCGGCTTTGTTGCGCAGCTATTTGGCGATGGGGGCTTGGGTGTCTGACCATGCGGTGATCGACCGCAGGATGAACACGCTGCATGTGCTGACGGCTTTGCCTGTGGCACTGGTTCCCGCAGGGCGGGCGCGCGCTTTGCGCGCGATTGGGGCGGGAAATTCCACCACAGGCGATTGACGCCTTGCCCAACTGGCCTTAGGGGCAAGGCATGGCACGCGCACCCCTTTTACAGCTTTCCGATCTGTCGCTGACCTTCGGCGGCAACCCTTTGTTTGAAGGGATCACCCTCACCGTGCAACCCGGCGATCGGCTGGCGCTGGTGGGGCGCAACGGGTCGGGCAAATCGACCTTGATGAAGGTCATGGCAGGGTTGGTCGAGGCTGATCGCGGCTTGCGTGCCGTCTCTCCGGGGGTCAGCGTGGGCTATATGGAGCAAGACCCCGATATGTCGGGCTTTGCCACCTTGGGCGACTATGCCGCCAGTCGGATTCCGGAAGGCGAGGGCTACCGCGTTGAAGTTGCGGCGGAAGGTTTGGGCTTCAAGCCTGACACGCCGGTGTCTTCGGCCTCGGGCGGAGAAAAGCGTCGCGCCGCCTTGGCAAAATTGGTGGCCGAAGCACCAGAATTGATGCTGATTGACGAACCGACCAACCATTTGGACATTGCGGCCATTGAGTGGCTGGAAGATTTCTTGAACCAAACTCGGGCGGCCTATGTGCTGATCAGCCACGACCGCGCCCTTTTGAACCGACTGACACGGCAGACCTTTTGGCTAGACCGTGGCGTACTGCGCCGCAGGGAACTGGGGTTCTTGGGCTTTGAGGAATGGCGCGAAGAGACATGGGAGACCGAAGACGAGGCCCGCCACAAGCTGGATCGCAAGATTAAAGCCGAGGCCCGTTGGGCGGTGGAGGGCATATCGGCGCGGCGCAAACGCAACCAAGGGCGTGTGCGGGCTTTGGCGGCTTTGCGTGATGAACGCTCAAGCCAGATAAGGCGCAAGGGCACAGCGGCGCTGGAATTTGATTCGGGCACGGCATCTGGCAAAAAGGTGATCGAAGCACAGGGCGTGACCAAGGCCTTTGGAGATAAACTGCTGTTTCAGAATTTCGATCTGCGAATTTTGCGGGGTGATCGGGTGGCTTTTGTAGGGCCAAACGGTGTTGGCAAGACAACCTTACTAAAGATGCTAACGGGTGAAATCGCCCCGGATCAGGGCAGCGTGTATCTTGGCACCTCGCTTGAAATTGCCATCTTTGACCAAAGCCGCGCCCGTCTAGACCCCGAAGCAAGCCTTTGGAACAATTTGACCAATGATCCGCTGATGGCTGTATCGGGCAACTCTGACCAAGTTATGGTGCGTGGCAATCCAAAACACGTTGTGGCCTATCTGAAAGATTTTCTGTTTGACGAATCGCAGGCCCGTGCGCCGGTGAAATCTTTGTCAGGCGGCGAAAAGGCACGGTTGTTGCTGGCAAAGTTGATGGCCAAGCCGTCTAACCTGTTGATCTTGGATGAACCGACCAACGATTTGGATGTGGAAACACTGGATCTGTTGCAAGATATCTTGGGTGATTATGATGGAACGGTGCTGTTGGTAAGCCACGACCGCGATTTTATTGATCGGGTTGCCACGACAACCGTGGCGCTAGAGGGCAATGCCAAAGCCACAGTCTATCCCGGCGGCTGGTCAGATTACGCAGCCCAACGCGGCGCGCAAGAAGAAGGCCCCGTGGCCCAAGCGCCCCGTACAACGATAGAGCCACCCAAACCGATCAAAAAAACCGCAGAGGGCCTGACCTTCACCGAGAAAAAGCGGCTTGATACCCTTCCGGGCCTGATTGCCCGCATGGAGGCCGAGATTGCAAAGCTCAACGATCTTATGTCGGATCCTGAACTTTATCGTCGCGAACCCGTCAAGTTCCAAAAAGCCTCTGATATGCTAACAGAACGCCAAGAGGCGTTGGCCGCCGCCGAAGAAGAATGGCTGGATCTGTCTGACCGAACCTAACCCCTTCATCTTGGTCTAAATACTCATCTGCGGCGTGTGATACAGGCGAAGCGGTTGAGTATTTAAGCCAAGATGAAAGGGCAAAGTCACCACAAATGGGCAACGTGCGGGGCGATCAGGCGGGTGTAGATCTCGCGCGCGGCTGTCATTGTGGCAGAGGGCAGGGTTGGAATGGCATCTGCCAGCACATTGGCTTGGCTTTGCGCGGCTGATTTTGACCCGGGTATGACGACGGATACCGCAGGTTCCATCAAGATCCAGCGCAGGGCAAAGGCCGCCATCGAAACATCCACGGGCACCAAGGCCCGCAATTCATCGACTGCGGCTAAAGCCAGATCATAGGGTACGCCAGAGAATGTTTCCCCTTTATCAAAGGCTTCGCCATTGCGGTTAAAGCTGCGGTGGTCGTCGGGCGCAAAGGTGCTCTTGGCCGACATTTTTCCGGTCAAAAGGCCTGATGCCAGTGGTACGCGGGCGATGACGGCCACATCTGCGGTCTTTGCTGCGGCCAAAAACCCATCGGCGGGGCGTTGGCGAAACAGGTTGTAGATGATCTGCACCGTGGTCACGCCGGGGTGGCGGATGGCTTCCATCGCCTCGGCAATCTTTTCAACCGAGACGCCATAGGCTGCAATTTTGCCTTTGGCTTTCAGTTCGTCTAACGCGTCATAGACCGCAGGGCCTGCATAAACCGACGTCGGCGGGCAATGCAGTTGCACCAGATCCAAGCAATCCATCTGTAAATTCGCGCGACTGCGATCGACAAAGGCTTCTAGGTTGGACAAATTGTAGCCTTCGGCCTCATGGGGGTTCAATCGGCGGCCGGCCTTTGTTGCCACGAAGGGGCGCGTGCTGGATGTGCCGCGTTCGGCCAGCACAGCGGCGATGATGCGTTCAGACCGTCCATCGCCGTAAACATCCGCGGTGTCGATAAAATTCACACCCGCATCCAGCGCAGCGTGCAGGGTGGCTTTCGCGTCTTTTTCGCTGACCTCGCCCCAAGTGCCGCCAATGGCCCAAGCGCCAAAGCCGATGGATGTGGTTTGAAAGCCAAGTTTGCCAAGGCGGCGGGTGGAAAGGGTCATCTTTTGTCTCCTGTTCAGCGTCTATTTAGCGCGGGGCTTGCCCCTGTCCAAGCCCTTCCCGCCGCAAGCGAAAGGGGTTAGGCTTACGCTATGTTACATGTTGACGATCTGGCCGTGTCGCGCGGTGGTTTGACGGTGCTGGAAGGCCTATGCTTTGGCTTGGTCGCTGCGGACCTGTTGATCTTGCGTGGGCCCAACGGTGTGGGCAAGACCACGCTGTTGCGCACACTCGCAGGCTTGCAACCCGCCTTGGCGGGGCGTGTGTCGGTGGATCAGGAACAGATCACCTACAGCGGCCATGCCGATGGGTTAAAGGCCACCCTGACCGTGGCAGAAAATCTGCAGTTTTGGGCTGCCGTGCATGGGCAAACTGTGATTGATCCGGCAATCGCGGCCATGAACCTGACTGCCCTACAAACCCGGCGGGCGGCGGATTTATCGGCGGGGCAAAAGCGCCGCCTTGGGTTAGCAAGGCTGTCGGTGACGGGGCGCAAGATTTGGTTGATGGACGAGCCGACCGTGTCGCTGGATGCAGCCTCGGTTGGCCTTTTTGGTGCGATGTTGCGGGCGCATTTGGCACAAGGGGGGGCTGCGGTGGTGGCGACCCATATTGATTTGGGCCTGCCCGAGGCGCGGGTTTTGGATCTGTCGCAATTCAAAGCCAAGTCGAAGCGCCAAGGTGCATTTGACGAGGCCTTTGCATGAGGGCTTTGTTGCAGCGCGATCTGCGGTTGGCGTTGCGCGCAGGGGGCGGATTTGGGCTTGGATTGGCGTTTTTCTTGATGGTGGCGGTGTTGGTGCCTTTGGGGGTTGGGCCTGAGGGGGCATTGCTGACACGCATAGCACCGGGCATTTTGTGGCTGGGTGCGCTTTTGGCCTGCCTTTTGTCACTTGACCGGATGTTTGCGCTGGATTTCGAGGATGGCGCTTTGGATTTGATGGCTGTGTCCCCGCTGCCCTTAGAAGGGGTGGTGGCGATGAAAGCCTTGGCCCATTGGCTGGTGACGGGGCTGCCCTTGGCGCTGTTGGCCCCGGTTTTGGGGCTGCTGTTAAGCTTGGCACCGCAGGGCTATGTGTGGCTGGTGACGGCGCTGTTGGTGGGCACGCCGGCTTTGTCGTTGATCGGGGGATTTGGGGCGGCGTTGACGGTGGGGCTGAAGCGTGGCGGGTTGATCTTGTCTTTGATCGTGCTGCCCATGTATGTGCCGACGCTGATTTTCGGCGCCGAGGCGGTGCGTCGGGGTGCTGAAGGCGCTGATGCTTTGGTGCCTTTGATGCTGTTGGCGGCAATCAGCCTTGGGTCGGCGGCGATCTTACCCTTTGCCGCGGCTGCGGCGTTGCGGGCCAATCTGAAGTGACACAGTGACGAGACTGTGATTTGTAAAGCCAAGATCCATTGGGCAAGGACAAAATATGTCGATCTGGGAATATGCCAACCCGAAGAAGTTCATGCAAACCTCGACCAAGGCTTTGCCTTGGGTGGCGGGGCTTGCGGTTGTTTTGCTGGCCATTGGCCTTATTTGGGGGTTTTTCTTTACGCCCGAGGATTACAAGCAAGGTTCGACCGTCAAGATCATTTATCTGCATGTGCCCAGTGCGATGATGGCGGTTTCGGCATGGTTCATGATGCTGGTGGGGTCGTTGATCTGGCTGATCCGGCGGCACCATGTTAGCGCTTTGGCGGCTAAGGCGGCCGCACCTGTTGGGCTTACGTTTACGATGATTGGTTTGGTAACCGGGGCGATCTGGGGGCAACCTATGTGGGGCACCTGGTGGGCATGGGACCCGCGTTTGACCTCTTTCCTGATTCTGGGCCTGTTTTATCTGGGCTATATAGCGCTTTGGGCCGCGGTGGATGATGCCGATACGGCGGCAGATTTGACGTCAGTTTTGTGCATCGTCGGGTCGGTCTTTGCGTTTTTGTCGCGCTATGCGGTGTTGTTTTGGAACCAAGGACTGCACCAAGGGGCGTCATTAAGTGTGGATACCGAGCAACATGTGTCGAATGTCTATGCCTTTCCCTTGTGGACTTGCATTGCAGGTTTTGTGGTTTTGTTCGTGACCCTTGTTTTGATGCGCACCCGAACCGAGATAAGGTCGCGTCGGATCAGGGCTTTGATGGCGCGTGAAAGGGCAGGGGTCTTGTGATGGATTTAGGAAAATATGCCAGCACGGTCTTAAGCGCTTATGCGGTTTCGATTGTGCTGTTGGGTGTCTTGCTGGCGGTGACTTTGTGGCAGGGGGCCATAACAAAGCGCCGCTTGGCCCAGATTGAGGGCCGCTTGGCCCAAGGAGATTGAATGGCTTTTCGTCCTCTTGTCCTTTTGCCTTTGGTGGTCTTCGCCGTCTTCGGGGTTTTGGCCTATCAGGGGATGCAAAACGGCGATCAACCTTTGCCCTCGATGATGCAAGGGCGTTCGGCAGCCCCCGTTCGCGTGACAGATTTGGGGCCGGGCGCGCCGATGAGCGATGCTGATCTGCGCTTGCCCGGCGTGAAACTGGTGAACTTTTGGGCGAGTTGGTGTGAGCCATGCCGTGCAGAACACCCTATTCTTGCGGCGTTGCAAAAAGAGGGCGTGGTGATTTATGGCGTGAACTACAAAGACACCCCAGAGGCCGCGGCTAAGTTTTTGGAAGAGATGGGCAATCCCTATGCCAAAATAGGGGCAGATGCGGGGCCTATGGCTTTGGATTGGGGTGTTTACGGGGTTCCTGAGACCTATGTGATCAACGGGCAGGGCGTGGTTATCTTGCGTTTGGCAGGACCGATCACGGCGGGAAATTTGGAAAGCGAATTGCGTCCTGCGATGAAGAAGGCCGCGCAATAACGGATTTTCTGCGAAAATCCGAAGTTGCGAATTTTCTGCGAAAATTCAATTTGGATTTTTCGCAGAAAAATCGTTTCGAGAGTTTTCGCAGAAAACTTGTTCTTAAAAGCGTATCGTAACGGGGCTTGGGTCGCAGATCACCACCAATTGGCTGCCCGCTTCGATCAAATGAAATCCGCGGGCCCGCACTGCACGTTCAAACCGGTCAAGCCCAATTTCGGTTTCCACCCAAGCGCGCGACCGACGCACCACCCCGCGTGAGGTCACGGCCTTGGCGGCGAAGACCTGGTCCAGCCAGAAATCAGGATTGGTTTGGCGTATTGTATCCATGGGGCGGATTTTACCGCCCCATAGTTAAAGATTGGTTACTCAGACCGCGCGCGACGCCCGCCACGCCGACCAGAGGTGGCGGCCGATGCGGCGGCCGACGCCTCGGCAAAGGTGGCACCTGCTTCCACGGCTTCCAGAACCTTGGCAAAGCGGATCCATTCGCCGCCGTTGGCATCGTGGTTCATCAGGAAGTTGGCGGCGCGAATTGCCTCCATCTCGGCTTGACGCACCGGATTCATGATGGCGGATGTCATGCCAGCGGTGATGGCCATGGGCAGGAAGGCGGCGTTGATGCCGTGGCGCTGGGGCAGGCCGAAGCTGATATTGGACGCCCCGCACGTCGTGTTCACGCCCAATTCCTCGCGCAGACGGCGCACCAGCGCAAAGACCTGCTGTCCGGCAGAGCCCATGGCGCCGACGGGCATGACCAGCGGGTCGACCACGATGTCATGAGCAGGAATGCCAAAGTCGGCGGCGCGTTCGACGATCTTCTTGGCCACCGCAAAGCGCACATCCGGGTCTTGCGAAATGCCGGTATCATCGTTGGAGATGGCCACAACCGGCACGTTGTACTTTTTGACCAAGGGCAAGATGCGTTCAAGACGCTCTTCCTCGCCAGTGACAGAGTTCAGCAAGGGCCGCCCTTCGCAGGCCAAAAGCCCCGCTTCCAGTGCCGCGGGCACCGAGGAATCGATGCACAGCGGCACATCGACCACGCCTTGGATGATTTCGATCAAAGCCTTCATCAGCGGTGGTTCGGTGAAGTTGTTGTCGGCATAGCGCGGATCGACGGCCATTTTGTTGGTAAAGACCGCACCAGAATTCACATCAAGGATCGTGGCCCCGCAGGCGACCTGTTCCAAAGCATCTTTGAGAACAGTGTCGAAATTGTCCATCTCCAGCTCGGCTGCCAGTTTCTTGCGGCCGGTGGGGTTGATACGCTCGCCGATCACGCAGAAGGGCTCGTCAAAGCCGATGATGACGGTTTTGGTTTTGGATTCTATAACGGTACGGGTCATTTCACTTATCCTTTATGCGTTCACAGGCAGGCCCGCGGCGCCGCCGTTTTCGGTGACCCATTGGGCATTGGTTTTGATGCCGCCTAGGGGGAAGAAATGCACCTGTTCGATGTTAAAGCCGGGGGTTGCTGCCTTGTGGGCGGCCAGTTCGCCGGCCACTTCGGTGGGCTCATAGGGTAACAGAAGCTTGGTCACATCCATCGCACGCTTTTGCAGCACGCGTAGCGAAGCGCCGACCCCGCAGGCGATGGCGAATTTAATCAAAGTTTGCAACTTGGCGGGCCCTGCGATGCCGATGTGGATGGGCATGGAAATGCCGGCCTCAGAAAGCTTGTTGGCCCATGCAATCACAGGGTCGGCTTCAAAGCAGAACTGGGTGGCGATGGCGAATTTGGCATCAGAGCGGTTGGCAAATGCCTGCTTCCACGCCAAAGCTTGCATCACCACCGCATCGCCCTCTTTGTCGATGTCTTTATTGCCTTCGGGGTGGCCGGCGACATGCAACCGGTCAAACCCGTCAAACAAACCGCTTTCCAACAGTTGCATCGAGGAATGGTAATCGCCGTGCGGGTTTGTCACACCACCGGCCAAAAGCAGGGCTTGGCGCACGTTCGCCTCGCCCTGATAGCGTGCGATCCAATCGGCCAGTGTCGCCTTATCTTTGATGATACGCGCGGGAAAATGCGGCATCACGTCAAAGCCTTCGCCCGCGATGCGTTTGGCGGTGGCGACCATGTCTTCGATGGGCGTGCCTTCGATATGGGCGATGTAGACGCGCGTGCCTTTGGGCAGGATGGCGCGGAAATCTTCGATTTTCTCGGCGGTGCGGGGCATCACCTCGATCGAATAGCCTTGCAAAAAGGCTTCCAAATCGGCGGAGGATGCCGCAGGGGCCGCATCGCGGCGAAAGTTGAACAGGGCCATGATCTTGTCCTTTGTGTCAGGCGTTTGCCCAGCCGTCGGCTGCGATGAGGGATTTAAGGCGTTCGGTGTCATAGGTCGCTTCGATCTGGGCAGCTTGGGCTTGGGCCACCTCCATCTGCTCGCCTTCAACTGCAAAGGGTTCGGCTTTGCGCCATTCGGCCAGATAGGCATCGGCATCTTTGGCGCCGATTTTCATCGCACAGCGGTCGATGGCTTGTTCAAAGCGTTCGGTCAGCTTGACCTTGGCAGCCGCGCGGCCTTTGCCGACGATGATCTGGGCGGGGATGTCGCGCCAGTAAACGATGATAACGTCGGGCATAGGTGTGATTCCGATCTGAAGGCTGCGGATCCTGTGTAGCGCCAATTTGCGACAGGCGATGCCGGATTTCGACATCGCACGGCGTGGATGCGACGGGCCTTGCCCATGCCAAGAGCGGATTGCGGGCTTGAGACTGGCAGGCTTCGGGTCTAGGATAGAACCAACCATAGATGGAGGGCGGCGATGACGCCCCAGCGTCCCCGGGGGGCGGACGCAAGCGACGCGAAGGTTGACCCTGTCATGGGGGCCCTTTTGCCGGAACTGTCTGCTCCCTTACCGACTGGATCTGGCCAGCTATATGCTGCGCTGGATTTGGGAACAAATTCGTGCCGGATGCTGATTGCCCAACCCAAGGGCAGTCAGTTTTTGGTCGTGGATAGCTTTTCCAAAACTGTACAACTGGGCGCTGGCTTGGAAGCCTCGGGCAAATTGTCGCGGGCTTCGATGAACCGCACGATCCAGGCTTTGCGGATTTGCGAGAAGAAGATCGAAAAACATGGCGTCTCGCGGATGCGTTTGGTTGCAACCGAGGCCTGCCGGCGTGCAAGCAATTCCAAAGAATTCATCAAGCAGGTGCGGCGCGAAACCGGCTTGACGATTGAAATCATCGGGTCTGAAGAAGAGGCCCGATTGGCCGTGATTTCCTGTGCGCCATTGGTGCGGGCATCTTCAGAGCAAGTTTTGGTTGTCGATATTGGCGGAGGGTCAACCGAACTGGTTTGGATCGACCTGCGTCAGGTTGATCCTGATGATCGGCCCAAGTCAATTATGCGGCTGTCGTCAGGGTTTGATCGGCAGGGCTTGGGCGACGCGCGCGTGGTGGATTGGATTTCGGTTCCCCTTGGCGTGGCCACGTTGAAAGACCAGTTCATCGATGTCGAGGACGACTCGGCCCGTTTTGCGTTGATGTCGTGGTTCTTTGAAGAAAGCCTATCCACCTTTTCGCCTGCCACTGTCGTGCAGGCGCGCAAAGGCTTTCAGATTATCGGCACTTCGGGCACGGTGACCACGGTTGCGGCGTCATTTTTGGGGCTGCGGCGCTATGATCGGGCGAAAGTGGATGGATTGGTGATGTCGACCGACCAAATCGACCTTGTCATCCGCGAGTATCTGGCGCTTGGTCCTGACGGACGCAGGACAGACCCGCGCATTGGCCGTGATCGGCATACGTTGATCATGTCTGGGGCAGCCATCTTGCAGGCCTTGATGCGCATTTGGCCAACCGATCAGCTTTCTGTTGCGGATCGTGGTCTGCGCGAGGGGCTTTTATACGCACAAATGACCGCCGATGGCGTGTTGGGAGACGGACCTTTTGCATGACTGAAACGAATGACTCTGGCCGAGGGCGGCGCGATCTGCGGATCAAGGTTAAGACGGCAAAGGGCAGGAAGCTTTCCTCGACCCTATGGCTGGAACGCCAGTTGAACGATCCCTATGTCACCAAAGCCAAGCGCGAAGGCTATCGCGGCCGGGCGGCCTATAAGATTATCGAATTGGACGACAAATACGGTTTTCTTAAGCCGGGCGCGCGGGTGGTGGATTTGGGCTGCGCGCCGGGGGGTTGGTGTCAGGTGGCGGTGCCGCGGGTGAATGCCTTGGGCGAAAAGGCCAATAAGCCGATTGGCACGGTTTTGGGCATTGATCTGCAAGAGATAGAACCGATCGCAGGCTGCGAGTTGCATCAATTGGATTTTCTGGCCGATGATGCAGACGCTTTGGTGAAGGGTTGGCTGGGGGGCAGGGCGGATGTTGTGCTGTCTGATATGGCGGCCTCGGCCTCTGGCCATAAGGGCACGGATCACTTGCGCATCATCGCCTTGGTCGAGGCGGCCTTGGCTTTTGCCTTCGATGTGCTGGAAGAAGACGGCACCTTTGTTGCCAAAGTTCTGGCAGGCGGCGCGGAACTGACGATGCAAAATCAGCTGAAGAAAGCTTTTCGCAAAGTCGCCAATGTAAAGCCGCCCGCCAGTCGGGCAGATTCGTCAGAGAAATTTGTGGTGGCGCAAGGCTTTCGTCGCGCAAGTCTGGTGGATGGGCAGGATCGCGGCAGCTGATAGCCCCACCCTTAAGGGCCCAAAAAACAAAAGGCACCCAAGGGTGCCTTTTTGTTTGTCATATTCACGCAGATCAGCCACCCCAAGTGCGCACAGGGCCACAATCCATGTGAACGAAATTTGCACGGCTGTAATGGCCGACACCGCCTGCGGCACAGGCCTCGGCGGCTTTGGCCATTTGCTTTACGCTGCGCGACGCCAAGCGCAGATCGGCAGCCATCCCTTGAACATGCAAAGAGTTCTTTGCCACACCATGCGATTCTGCGCGCAACATGGCATTGGTCTTTGGCGTGCGGTAGCCCGACAGCAGCATATAGGGTTCGTTCACGTCCAGCAGATTGTGGGTCGCCGCGATGATATCCAGATTGTGCGGGTTCATCGCAATCGTTGAATCTACCCGCAGATCGCGCATGAAATGGCTGATTTCGGCCACAACTTCGGGGATATAAGCGCCGTCAATCCAGTAAACCGCATTAACAGATTCGCCCGAACGGCCCGAATACATATGCACGCGGCGCACATCGCCCGCACCTTTCAGAAAACCGGCTGCTTTGGAAAACGTCGGAGCTGCTACAAGGCTGGCGGCTGCAAAGATACGCAACAAACTGCGCCGTGACAGGCCTGAGTTTTCCGAAGGTATCATATGTTAGCCCGTCCTGTTGTCGTGCCCAATATACAGCCGTGCCGGTAATTCTGATGTGCCGTTCACGATCTGCTGCGCTTTACTGACACAAGTTCGCTTTTCGCCCAACACTGAATGCAGCCCAGATCACGCAGGCAAAGGGTGATCGGCAAGAATTCGCTGAGTTGGGTGGCGAAAAGCCGCCACTTTCGACTTTCTAGCCCTATGTGACCTTTCTGCGACAGATCGGATAATCTCGCCACTTTTGCCTTGGCGTTGTTTGCAAGAGTGGCAGTTTTTCGCTAGAGTTAGGAAACTTAAGTAAAAAGAAGGGCTGCACGTTGAAAGTAGCAGCTAAAGGGACCAAAGAATGCAAAGCAGTGCGGTGAACCGCCGGGTGGCGCTTGGCTTGATGGGGGCGGGCTTGGCTACGGGCGCGGGACTGAACCCTGCCATGGCCGCGCTGAAGGAATTGACGACAGGTCAGTTTGACGATCCGGTGCTTGAACAGTTCTACAGCGCGCGCGCCTATGCCACGCTTTGGACAGGGCAGGGCGACGGCGCAAGGCGCAAAGCTGCTTTGCAAGCTTTTGATACGGCCGCAGATCACGCAATGCCTGTGCCGCGTTATGATGCCAAGGCGCTGCGCAAGGCCTTTGCCTCGGCCCGAACAGAGGCCGATCTTGTCCGGCTAGAGGTGACGATGTCGACCGCGCTTTTGGCCTTTGCGCAGGATATGTCATCAGGGGTCTTGACCCCCGCCAAGATTGACGATGGCATCAAGCGCAAAATCCTGCGTCCTGACCCGCAAGCCATTCTGGCCCAAGCCGGTTCGCCTGATTTTGCCGCTTGGTTGAAAGCACTTGTGCCCACGACGCCGGTGTACAGCCGCCTGATGGCCGAAAAAATTGCGCTTGAGTCGGCGGTGGCCGCTGGAGGATATGGGCCTGCCCTGACGGCCGAGGAAATCAAGCCGGATGCCAGTACCGCAGACATCATTGCGCTGCGCGACCGTTTGATCACGCTTGGTTATTTAGACCGCTCTTTCACGCAAACCTTTGACGCCAGTTTGCACGCTGCTGTGCAGCGTTTTCAACAAAACAACGGCATCAGCCCAGATGGGGTTGTTGGCAAAGGCACGCTTGCGTGTTTGAACGCATCGGCCGAAGATCACCTAAAATCGGTGGTTGTCGCGATGGAGCGGTTGCGCTGGATGGGGAACGCCGATCTTGGGTCGCGCCATATCTGGGTAAACCAGCCCGATTTCATGGTGAAAGTCTTCGACGAGGGGGCTGCCACCTTTGAAAGCCGCGTCGTGATTGGCAAGTTGGGCCACGACACCCAAAGCCCGGAATTTTCGGATGTGATGGAGTTCATGGTGGTCAACCCGACATGGTCGGTGCCACGCTCTATCGTGGTGAAAGAGTATTTGCCGCAGTTTAAAGAAGACCCTTTGGCCGAATCGCAATTGCAACTGCTAGACACTGACGGCAACGTCGTTGACCGCTCGACGGTGGATTTTGCGGCCTATACGCCCGAAACCTTCCCCTATGCCCTGCGCCAGCCGCCTGAAGAGGGCAACGCTTTGGGCAAGGTGAAGTTCATGTTTCCCAATACCTACAACATCTATTTGCACGATACGCCGACCAAGTCGCTTTTTGCCAAAGATGTGCGCGCCTTTAGCCATGGTTGTATCCGGGTCGGCTCTCCGTTTGAATTGGCGTATTTTCTGCTGGCCCGCCAAAGTGACGACCCCGAAGGCTTGTTTGCCAGCTACCTTAACACCGGAACCGAGGCCGTGCTGAACCTTCAGGCTTCTGTGCCGGTTCACTTGGTTTACTTCACCGCCTGGCCAAATGATGCGGGTGCGATGGGGTATCGACGCGACATTTATGGCCGCGACAAAAAGCTTTTCTCTGCCTTGTCAGAGGCTGGGGTGGCACTCGCGGGTATTCAAAGCTAATCAAGCGCAAGGCGTTTTCCTAAGCGGAGGCTGATTTGGCCCATAGCATCGCAAGCATAGCCGCCGCAATCGGTGCGCCGTTTGAAGGCGCGGGGGAGTTGCTGGTGGAAGGTGCGGCAGAGCCTGCCTTTGCCAGCGCACACCAGTTGGCGCTGGCCACCAACCCAAAATATGCGGAAGGTTTGGCACAAGGGCAGGCGCGCGCCGCCTTGTTGTGGCCGGGGGCTGATTGGCGCGCCTTGGGGTTGCAGGCGGCCATCTTTGCGCCAAGAGGGCGCTTGGCTATGGCGGGCTTGACGCGCAAACTGGATGCGGGGCCTGCGATTGCGCCCGGAATTCATGCGATGACGGTGATTGACGCTTCTGCGCAGCTGGGGCCCGGGGCTGCGATTGGGCCATTTGTCAGCATTGGTGCCGGGGCTGTAATCGGCGCGCGCGCGCGTATTGCGGCACATGTCTCGATTGGGGCGGGCGCTATGGTGGGGGAAGATGCCCTTATCCTTGAGGGTGTCAGGGTTGGCGCGCGGGTGGTGATTGGGGACAGGGTTATCTTGCAACCCGGTTGTGTGATTGGGTCAGACGGGTTCTCTTTTGTGACCCCCGAGATTTCCGGGGTCGAGGAAATTCGCGCAACCCTTGGAATAAGAAGTGAAATTCGCCACCAAGAATGGCACCGTATTCACTCGCTTGGCGCGGTTGTCTTGGGCGATGATGTCGAGGTCGGGGCCAATACCTGCATTGATCGGGGCACGATCCGCTCTACCAAAATCGGCAGCCGTACCAAAATCGACAATCTGGCCCATATCGCCCACAACGTCGAGGTGGGCGAAGATTGTCTGATTTGCGGCATGGTCGGGCTGGCAGGTTCAGCCCGTATCGGCAACCGCGTGGTCTTGGCCGGGCAATGCGGGGTCGGTGACAATTTGACTGTGGGCGATGATGTCATCGCAGGGGCTGCCACAAAAATCATGACCAGCACGCCTGCGGGCCGCGTCGTTTTGGGCTATCCTGCGGTGCCCATGGACAAGTCGATTGAACTGCAAAAGGCACTGCGCCGTCTGCCGCGCCTGTCGCAACGTGTGGCGCGGCTTGAGGATCGTTTTGGAGAGCCCAGTTCCAGTGACGCAGGCTAGTGCCGCAGCTTTTGCGGTGCAGCCTGCGTCTTTCGCTTAGTTCTTGATTTTGGCCGCCGCATCAACAATCGCCTGATGCCCTGCGGTAAACCCTTTCAGCGCGATCTTGATCACGACGGTCTTGTTGGGGGCGGCAGCGGGAACAATGGTCATAATCGCATCCGTACCCGCTTGCAGGGCGGCAAGATCTTCCGCCGTAAATCCGACCTTGGCGACGCATCCGTTCATATCGCAGTAAGAAAACGGATAGATTTTGGCCGTTCCGGCATCAACCCCAATGCGAAGATTGGCGGTTAGCAGGGTTTCCAAAGGGGCTAGAACATTTGCCCCCAAAACGGCCTGTGAACCCGGTTGCAGGGTAAAGAAACTGATTTCTGCGACAGGATTGCCGGTGTCATCTTTAAGAAGTTGGTACAATTGGCACGGGTCAGCACCATCTGATTTTTTCACGCAGCGCTGGTCCCAAGCATCAAACTTGGCGGCCAGATAGATGCCGCCCAGTTGGGCTGTGGCTTGATCGGGAATGCCATCGGGTACGCCCATGGCCAATCCATCCGCGGGGGCTGTTGTTGCGGTAGTTTGCGCCAGTGCAGGAAGCGATGCGCCGCAAAGGGCGGCGGATAAGCCGAGTCCCAAGGCAAGGCGGGCGAGGGTGCGGGTCATATGTCTATCCTTGAAGATGCGCCGAAGGGTGCGATGCGTTTGCCATACCATAGGCGGCGCGAGCCGTCAGGTCACAAAACAGTTTGCTTTTGCACGTGGCGGCAGTGTCTTTTCGCCCAACAAACAAACATGGCCGCATCAAAAGAAAAAAGGGCCGAAACGCGACCCTTTCTCCTTTATTTTTTGCTCCCTGTCGGACTGGCCGACTTCATTGCGAATATGATTATGTCTGTTTTACATCTTGGTCAACACGGTTTTGTGACAGGCGCTGGCAAAACCTTGCATCGGGTGCAATCCTTCAGCTTTGGTCGTTTCATCCAGAACCAATGCGCAGATATCCGCGCTTTAGCTTCGGTTTTGACGGCTAAAGTTTGCGCACCTTGATCCGTGTCAGGCGGTTTTCGCGGCGGCTGACAACTTCAAAGCGAAAGCCGTGAAAGCTGAAGGCTTGGCCTTGGGCGGGGATCATCTGCGCTTCGTGGATCACAAGGCCCGCGACGGTATTGGCTTCATCATCGGGCAGGGCCCAATCGGTGGCGCGGTTCAGATCGCGGATCGTCATGGCGCCTTCCACCAGATAGCTGCCATCGTCCGCACGCTTTAGCGCGTTGGATTTGTCGACAAGGTCGAATTCATCGGTGATCTCGCCCACGATTTCTTCCAAGATGTCTTCCAGCGTGATCAGCCCCTGTAAGGTGCCGTATTCATCAACCACCAGGGCAAAATGCGTGCGGCGTTTAAGAAACTCGCGCATTTGTTCATCAAGCGTGGTTGTATCGGGGATGAAATAGGGTTTCATCGCCACTTTCACCACATCCAAGGCTGCCATAGCTTGATCATGGGTTGCGTGGATATGGCCCAAACGCTCCACCTCGCGCAGGAGATCTTTGGCGTGAACAACGCCGAGGATGTTTTCATCGCTGCCACGATAGACCGGCAAGCGCGAGTGCGACGAGGCGAGCATGAGGCTCACAATCTCTTCTGGGGCCAGATCGGCGTCGATCATTTCAGTTTCGCGTCTGTGGCGCATGATCTCGTCCACTGTGCGGTCGGCCAAATCCAAAGCCCCCAACAGGCGGTCACGGTCTTCTTTTTCCACAGCACCTTCGGAATGGCCCAACGAAATGGCCCCCGCGATTTCCTCGCGCAGGGCCAGAATATGGCGGTTGGGATCGGCGCGCAGGCCAAAAAGGCGCAAGATCAACCGCACAAAGGCCCGCACTGTGGTGACAATGGGGGTGAACAGCACGATCAACAACTTCACCCCCGGCGCCACCAAAATCGCCACAGGAACGGGCGAGATGATGGCCACCGTTTTGGGCAAAACTTCAGCAAAAACCAACACCAGCACCGTCACCATCACGGTGGCAATCGCGACCCCTTTTGATCCGAACAAATCGGTCAAAAGCGCTGTGGTTAGGGCGGCCGATAAGATATTGGCTATGTTGTTGCCCAAAAGCAGCGCGCCGATCATCCGCTCGTTATCATCGGTGACCGACAAGGCGGCCTTGGCCCCGCGTGATCCTTTGTCAGCCTGTGCCTTGAGCATCCCGCGTGACGCCGCCGTCAGCGCCGTTTCCGAGCCAGAGAAAAAGGCCGAGATCAGCAAAAGCGCTGTGACAGCCAAGGCTGTCAGCAAAAGCGTTGCGTGGGCGATGATCCAGTCCATGTTATCCTCGGGTCTTGGGGGTGTGGGCCAAAGGGTGGTGGTTTAGAACCAGATCCTTCAGATGGTCTTCTATCACATGGGTGTAAATTTCCGTCGAGGAAAGGTCCGCGTGACCCAAAAGCATCTGAATGACCCGCAGATCAGCCCCGCCTGCCAAAAGATGGGTGGCAAAGGCATGGCGCAGCACATGGGGCGAGACGTGTGCCGGGTCAAGGCCTGCCGTCAGGGCCATGGTTTTGATCAGGCCGAAAAACTGTTGCCTTGTGAGATGGCCATCGGCCCCATTTCCGGGAAAGAGGTAGCGGTTGGCCGGCTTTCCGGCCAAGCGGGCCTGATCTTCCTCGGCATCGCGCAGCTTGAGCCATGCGGTGATTGCTATGCGCGCAGGATCCGACAGGGGGGCCATGCGGTCTTTATTGCCTTTGCCCTTGACCAAGATCATCTGCGGGGCGCCGCGCAGGGCCGCAGTGGGCAAAGTGACCAGTTCGCTGACGCGCAAGCCCGTGGCGTACAGCAGTTCCATAAGCAGCCCGTTGCGTTGGCGATCACGCGGGGTTCGGCCTGTTGTGTGGGCGGTTTGCAAAAGGCGCAGCACATCTTCTTGCGACAGGTTCTTGGGCAAGTGGCGGGTGGCACCCGGTCCGGTGATTTGCAAAGCCGGATTGTCGCTGCGCCACCCCTCTTCAAACGCAAAGCGGTAAAGTTGGCGGATGGCAGACAAACGCCGCGCGCGGGTGCTTTGCGACAGGCCTTCGCCAGCACATTGCAGCAGGTAAGCTTCCACATCGGATTTGTTGGCACCTGACAGCGTACGGGGGCTGATAAAGTCGGCAAAAGCCAACAGGTCGCGGCCATAGGCCAATAGGGTGTTTTGGGCTGCGTTGTGTTCGGCGGCCTGCGCTTGCAAAAAGGTGGAAATCCAGCGTCGACTGTCGTTTGACATCACAAGGCGCCTTTCACAATCGCCGCTCTAGCAAGATAAGTTGCAAGGCACTGCGGCGGGCAAGATCCTCTAGCCCCAGATGGCGCAGGGTAGAAAGGCCTTCGGTCACAGCGCGCAGATCGCCTGCCTCGCCTTGGCGCATCTGGGCCATGGCGGCCAGAATAGCTTGGCCGATGCGTCCTTGATCTAGCATATCTTGCAAGCTGGCAGGCAAGACGGGCGCGCTAAAGGCTGCAACAATCGCAGCATCCAGCGCGTCAGGCGGGCTTACCCCTTGCAGTGACCCACGCGCCAAGGCCAAAAGAAAGGCTTCTTGCGGATCTTGGGGCGCAAAATTCTGGGTTAAGGTTTCATATTGGCGCGACAGCAACATCACTTGCAAGGCCAAAGATTTTGTCTGATCTGACAGGGCAAGACTTGCCAATTCCTGACTGAACAGGGCGGCAAAAGGGACTTCAAGGCTTGCCTCTTTCATCTTGGTCCAAACCAGCGGCAAGGTGGCTTCTACAGCCAGTTGGTCTTTGGCGCTGACAGCCGCATCAAAAGCCTGAAAGGCTGCCACCCGATCCCAAACCCCGCCGGAAGCTGCGGGCTTTTGTTGGGTGTAAAGGCCCAAAAGCAGGTTCGGCGCCACCGATCCCATGCGTGAAAGACGTTCTACCGCCTCTAGCTGGGCTTTCCATCCAGCGTTTTCGGACAGGTCGGCATAGCTGAAGGCCACGGGCAGGGCTGTGTCAGGCAAAGGCTCGCCGATGGCTTCATAGATGCGAAAAACAAGCGGGGTCACGGGGGTTGGCATGATGGGCGTGATGCCGGTATCATCCAGTTCCGGTTCCATAAAGCGGGTCAAAAGAGCGCCTTCTTCGGCGTTGACGGTGCGAAGAACGCGTGCTGTGTCTAGTGTCAACTTGGCCGTGTCAAAATCGCCCGCTCTTGCCAAGCAGAACACGCGGGTTGGCAGGGCAGGGGCCAAACCGGGTGCTGATTTCAATGCCTGACACGCGCGATCCTCATCGCCAATCAACAGCGCCACATCAAAATAGCGCCGAAAAATCTCGGGCGAGTTTGCAGCGCCGGCGGTGTCTAGCAAGGCACGGGCCTGATCCAAAGCGCCGATTGCCAAAAGCTTGTCGATGCGGGCTAAGAACAGCGCTTCCCCCGCCGATGCGCCTGCCGGTGGATCCGAAATCGCCAACAAAATGGTCAGAAGTTGGGTTTGCATCGCGGGCAGATCTTGGCTGTTGTCTTGCAACAAAAGCCGCGCAATTTCCGCAACATCACCATCACCCCACAGGTTGCGCGGCAATCCGGTAACGGCGGGCGGCAAGATGCCCAAGCTATCCGCGCTGTCTGCCTGCAAAGATTGCACGGTCACCGTTTCTGTGTGCAACCCAATCGGGCTGACGGCGGGTTCGGTCTGAACAGAGGGCGTGGTGTTTGAGATCAAAGATTGGCTTAGCCAATCAATCGCCGACAAGGGCGCATCAGCACGCGCGGCCAAGACGAAGCCTAGCCCAAAGACCGATGCCGCCAGACCTAGTTTTAGCCCTTCAATCGGCATTCAAGGTCACCGGGACCGTCACTTGCCCCGTCACGGGGGTCATTTCGGCCATATAGGTAAAAGCGACCAAAGCCCCAAAGCCCAAGATTGCCAAAACCAGCACTGCTTTAATCAACCGCCCCATTCTTTTGCCCCCTTTGCTGTGGCCACGCGCCAGTTAGTTTTGGTCTTTTAACCTCGATCTTGCGGCACAGACCTACAATTGCGATTATATATGGCATTTGTCGCAACTTCACGCCATTCAGGCACATAGGCGCAACCCTGAAGTGGCATTATCCTGCCCCAGAGGTCTGCGAAAGAGGGAACGGGCCGCAACGATGCAGCGTTTGAAAAAAACCGTGGTGCTTGTGGGCATGATGGGGGCAGGCAAAACCGCCGTTGGCACCGCTTTGGCGCGGGATTTGGCAGTGCCTTTTCGTGATTCGGATGAAGAGATTGTGCGGGCCGCCAACCGCTCGATCGCGGAAATTTTCGAGCGCGATGGCGAAGCGTTTTTTCGGGCGCGCGAAACAGAGGTATTGGGCCGGTTGCTGCACGGTGCGCCTTGTGTTTTGTCCACAGGGGGGGGCGCCTTTTTGGCGGCGGTGAACCGCGATCTGATCGGTGAGGCTGGGGTTTCGGTGTGGCTTCGGGTGGATATTGATTTGCTGTGGCAACGCGTGCGCCACAAAACCACGCGACCCCTGTTGCAAACCGCCAACCCGCAAGAGACGCTGAAGGCACTTTATGCCACGCGTTTGCCGGCCTATGCCCAAGCCAATCTGACGGTCGATAGTGCCAGCGATTTGTCTGTGGATGCGATGGCCGCGCGCGTGGCCGCAGCTTTGGCCACGCGGTCCGACGTGATGGAGACGGTTTAGATGGCCAATAGTGTTGCAGTGAATTTGGGTGCGCGCTCTTACGAGGTGCGGATTGGTGCGGGGCTGTTGGGCCAGATCGCCGCACAGATCACCCCACTTTTACGGCGCAGACGTGTGGCCATTGTGACCGATGACAATGTGGCCGCCAAACATTTGGACACGGTGCTGGCAGCTTTGGATCAGGCTGGAATTGCCGCATCCGCGTTACGTTTACCCGCCGGAGAAAGCACCAAAGCTTGGCCAGAATTCACGCGCACGGTCGAATGGCTTTTGGCCGAAAAAATCGAACGGCGGGATATCGTGATTGCCCTTGGCGGCGGGGTAGTGGGCGATTTGGTGGGGTTTGCCTGCGCCGTGCTGCGGCGCGGGGTGCGATTTGTGCAGGTGCCTACCACGTTGCTGGCGCAGGTTGACTCCTCGGTTGGGGGCAAGACCGGCATCAATTCGGCCCATGGCAAAAACCTGATCGGGGCCTTTCACCAGCCCTCTTTGGTGCTGGCGGATATCGGGGTGCTGAACACTTTGGCCCAGCGTGATCTGCTGGCAGGCTACGGCGAGGTCGTCAAATACGGGCTTTTGGGGGATGAGGCGTTTTTTGACTATCTTGAAACCCATGGCCCCGCCTTGGCGCGCTATGATGGCGAGGTGATTTTGAAAGCCGTCACCCGTTCGGTCGAGATGAAAGCTGCCATTGTCGAGCGCGACGAGACCGAAGAGGGCGAGCGCGCGCTTTTGAATCTTGGCCATACGTTTTGCCACGCTTTGGAAAAAGCGACGGGCTATTCTGACCGGCTTTTGCATGGCGAGGGGGTGGCCATTGGCTGTGCCTTGGCGTTCGAGGTCAGCCAACGTTTGGGTCTTTGCGCCCAAGAAGCACCAAGCCGTGTGCGTGCGCATCTTAAGGCGATGGGGATGAAAACCGACCTGTGCGATATCGCGGGCGATTTGCCGGATGCCGAAGCGCTATTGGCGCTGATGGGGCAAGATAAAAAGGTCGTGGATGGCAAGTTGCGCTTTATTCTTGCGCGCGGCATTGGTCAGGCCTTTGTGGCCGAAGATGTGCCGCCCGATGTGGTGGTGCAAGTGCTGAAAGACGCACAGCAGCGCTAAACCAGCCGCTTGCACAATGTTGCGCCCGCCCTATGCTGACCCCAAATCTTGGGGGGCTTTTATGGACGGCTTTGGCATACATTCCAGCATCTGGACCATGGATTGGACCCCGCAAGCAGCGGAACATGCGGTCGCCGAGGCTGTACGCTATAACTTCGATTTCATCGAAATCGCTGTTTTAAACCCCAAGCGCATTGATGCGGTTCATTCTCGCAGGCTTTTGGAAAAAGCGCAGCTGCAGGCTGTGGGGTCTTTAGGATTGCCCGAAGGATGCTGGCTGTCGCGCGATACCGATAAGGGGGTCGCGTTTCTTAAGGCAGCCCTAGATTGCTGCGCGGCTATGGGGGCCAAGGCGCTTTCGGGTGTCACCTATGGCGGCATCGGCGAAAAGTCAGGGGTGCCACCGACAGTTCAGGAATTGGACAATGTGGCGCGCGGATTGGCCGAAGCTGCCGCCTATGCGGCGCAATTGGGGCTGCTGTTGGGGGTGGAACCGGTAAACCGCTATGAAAGC
Organism: uncultured Rhodobacterales bacterium; assembly: GCA_903845215.1. Classification (GTDB taxonomy): domain Bacteria; phylum Pseudomonadota; class Alphaproteobacteria; order Rhodobacterales; family Rhodobacteraceae; genus Stagnihabitans. The sequence goes on from CAIMWI010000041.1 coordinate 31,204, forward strand.
CATCTGATCAACACCGGATGGCAAGGCGTTGCCATGATTGAAAAGGTGGGTGCAAAAAATCTGTTTTTGCACCTAGACACCTATCATATGAATATCGAGGAAAAGGGCGCGGGCAACGGCATCATCGCCGCACGCGAGCATTTGCGCTATATACACTTGTCTGAAAGTGACCGTGGCACGCCGGGTGCGGGCACCTGTGATTGGGACGAAATTTTTGCCACTTTGAAGGCCATTGGCTTTAAGGGCGGGCTTGCGATGGAAAGCTTTATCAATATGCCGCCGGAACTGGCTTATGGATTGGCGGTCTGGCGACCTGTGGCGGAAAGCCGCGAAGAGGTGATTGGCCAAGGCCTGCCATTCCTGCGCGGGAAAGCGCGGCAATATGGGCTGATTGATCAATAATCACGCCGGGCACGGGCTTTTTAGAGTGAACCCAGCCGACGTGGCCGGCGCGCTTATGGCGCAGACGGCGGTTTGATATTTCAAGCTGACATGCCGAAAGCGATTCTCGTTTTGACACGGTGGGCTACAAGTTGTTAATGCAGGGCAATGGGTGGCGTAACAGCGTTAGGATCGGTCATGGCAAGACTCCAATCAGAAGCGCAGTTTAACCAAGATCTGATCGCATTCAGCAAAGCCGGCGATAGCGCGCCTCAGTACCGTTTCTCTGACAACAAGTCGATTGCCTGGCACGGCAAGGTTTATGCCGATTCCTACAGCCTGACGCTGTCAGATACCGCACCCAGACTGTCGGTAAGCCTTTATGGGCCAGCCATACGTGTGGGTTCGACTGGGGGGATCGTTGGGGGAACGTTCAACGGGATAAACGCCTCGGTTTGGTCAGATGGCCAATGGGCGACAGCTTGGTCGATTGAAGATGTCAGTGTGGATGCGTCGTTCATGTTTGGCGCGATGGTGACAGCAGACGCGAAAGACGATGCCCGCATGATCCGCGCCTGTCTTGCGGGAAGCGATCTCTTTGTGCTTTCAGCTTTTGCCGATCTGGCGCGTGGGGATGTGGGCAACGATACGCTGAATGGGTATGAAGGCAACGATAGCCTATATGGCGGCAGCGGCGCAGATGTTCTGGATGGCGGTGCGGGCGCGGATAGCCTTATCGGGGGCAGTGGCGACGATGTTTATGACGTTCAAGATGGGGCAGATGTCGTTGAAGAATTGACGAACGAAGGCCTTGATACAGTCATGGCCTTGATGAGTTATACGCTGACAGCCAACGTTGAAACCCTTATTCTTACAGGAAATGCGTCTAGTTCAGGCACTGGTAATTCATTGGCCAACGCGATCACGGGCAATAGTGCGGCCAACAGCCTGTTTGGGCTTGGGGGCAACGATACATTATCCGGCGGTGGCGGCCACGACACTTTGAACGGTGGCGCGGGCAATGACACCTATATAACAGATGACAGCGACACGATCGTCGAAGAGGAAACCGGCGGAATTGACACGGTTGTGTCTTTGGGATCCTACAGTCTTGATGATTTTGTTGAAAACCTGATCCTGAGTGGTTCCGACGGCATCAATGGCACAGGCAACAGCCTGAACAACACCATCACGGGCAATGGGGCCGAAAACCTATTGGATGGTTTGACCGGCAACGACACGCTGGTCGGGGGGTTGGGCAACGACACCTACATCATCGATGGCGACGATACGATCATCGAAGCGGTGAATGGGGGAACAGATACTGTTGAGGCCATGGTGTCATACACTATGGCATCCAATCTAGAGAATCTCATTCTGAAAGGGGCTGCTGCGGCCGATGGCACGGGCAACAGCGGCAATAACACGCTGACAGGCAACAGTGCTGCAAACGTGCTAGATGGGGGAGTGGGCAATGACACCCTGATCGGCGGCGCCGGCGACGATACCTATCTTTCAGATGGCGGTGATACGATCACAGAAGCCGCTGACGGCGGCACCGACACGGTGAAAACTTCGGTATCCTACAGTCTTGCAGCCAACCTTGAAAACGTGATCCTGGGCGGGTCTGGCAGCATCAACGGGACGGGCAATGGTCTGAACAATGTCATCACCGGCAACGGCGCAGCCAATGTGCTGAATGGCGGCACCGGTGCTGATACCCTTATCGGTGGCGCAGGCGACGATACCTATACAACCGACGGTGGCGATACGATCACCGAAGCCTACAGTGGGGGCACCGATACGGTTAAATCTTCGGCGTCGCACAGTCTGGATGACAACATTGAAAATTTGATCCTGACGGGTGCTGTCAGCGTCAATGGAACGGGAAACCGCCTTTACAATGTCATTACAGGCAACACGGCCGCGAATATTCTGGATGGTGGCGTAGGCGCTGACACAATGATCGGTGGCTTAGGCAATGATACCTACATCGTCGATCGCCTTGACACGATTACCGAAGCCGTCAATGGGGGCACTGACACGATTGTCAGCGCACTTACATATAGTTTGGTCGCCAATGTCGAGAATTTGACCCTTTCTGGCACAGAAAATCTGAACGGTACGGGAAACACGCTGAACAATCTGATCACGGGGAACGGCGCAGCAAACATTCTAAATGGTGACACAGGCGCAGACACCCTGATCGGCGGTGCGGGCGATGACACCTATGTGACAGATGGCGGCGACATGATCAGCGAAGCCGTCGATGAGGGCACGGACACAGTTCAATCTTCGGCCTCGCACACTCTGGCTGAAAATGTTGAAAACCTGGTCCTCAGCGGTTCTGCCGCCATCAACGGCACGGGAAACAGCCTCAACAACGTCATCACCGGCAATGTGGTGGCAAATGTGCTGAATGGCGGTCTAGGCGCTGACACGTTGATCGGTGGGTATGGCAACGACACCTATAGAATTGATAGCGCAGACACGATCATCGAAACGGCTATTGGGGGAACAGATACTGTTCAGGTTGCGCAAACCTATACGCTGGGATCAAACCTAGAGAACCTTACCCTGACAGGCACCGCTGCCATCAATGGCACTGGCAACGCCGCCAACAACACGCTGACAGGCAATAGCGCAGCGAATATTCTGGACGGGGGTGCTGGAACGGATGCGCTGATCGGTGGCCTTGGCGATGACACCTACATCACCGATGGCGGTGACACGATCACCGAAGGTTTGAATGGGGGAACCGATACGGTTAACAGTTCGGCCACTTATACTTTGGCATCCCATGTCGAGAATTTAACCCTGACTGGCGCAGCAGGTCTTGGCGGTACCGGAAACACCCTGAACAACCGCATCACCGGGAACGACGGGGCCAACCTTTTGGACGGCAGCGGCGGTAACGACACCCTTTTAGGGGGCGCAGGAGCTGACAGTCTGACTGGCGGATTGGGAATTGACCAGTTGACTGGTGGCGACGGCGCGGATGTCTTTGTTTTTAAATCCGCGACCGAAACGGCGAACACCCTCGCCGCGGCAGATACGATTACGGATTTTATTCAGGGGCAAGATCGCATCAATCTAAGTGCGATCGACGCCAGCGCAAGTATCAGCGGCAACAATGCTTTTGTGTGGCTGGGCACTGCAGAAATTGGGACCAGCACCTCAGGCGATTTGCGATTTCAAAAGTATGATAATGAGGGAGACGGCAATGATTACACGCTGGTCCTTGCCGACACAGACAAAGATACCGCGTCAGAGTTTATGATCAAACTGGTTGGTTTGTACGATCTGACAGCGAATGATTTTATTCTGTGATCGTGTTAGGGGCTTTTGGTTGATATAACCGTCACGGCGTTTACCTGTAACTGGTGCGGGTGCTTTTGGTCAGATTTCTGATTTTCAAAAAGTGAATGCCTAAAGGTTGGAGGCAAACACTCGCTAATTTTTTTTGAAGCCCGAACTCAGACGGCAGCCAACATATCTTCCACACCTGATATGCCCGCCAGGAGATTTGCCTTTACGCTGACATTCTGAGTTTTAAACGCCAATGGTAGGGCCAAGAAGCTGTCAAGGTGCTGAAATTAACATCGCGCGGTGCTGTGTAAAACTTTGAAGGAATTCTGCAGGCCATTCCGGCGCGATCCTGTCCTGAGCCAAACGCTGTGCGCAGTGTTCGTTGCGGGGTTGGCAGACTGGATCCTTGACCCCGGTCTGGCCTTGCGAACTGTCCCCCTAGCCGGCATTATCCCTGTGGGTTGCCGGATGCGCCAAAGGGGCACTGTGCCGTTAAAACAGTAGCTTATAGGTATTCGCCAAGGTGTCTGTCACAGTCCCCGTGCCACTTTCACTGCCAGATCCTGTGATGAAACGGCCTTGAACCCGGGTGCCGTCGGTGCAGACGGCATAGACCTCGCCTTTATTCACACCGCCAACATCGGTAATGGATTTGGTCAGCTTACCACCAGTATTTTGCAAGCTCAGCGACACGCCGCGTTCTTTTCGGTCATGTGCGGGGCACAGTCGGGGTGCTAAGATACCAAGAAAGAGGAAGAAAAGATGTGGGGCAGGGGGGCGTTGGAAGTGGGGCGCCGTTAGCGTTGCAGAACGGAAAACCGGATATCCGCCGTGCCCGTGTCATCAAAAAAATCGATGCTACTGTTCTTGCGGCTATAGCCAAGGCTGGCCAACATCCGCCGCCCCAGTTTTACATCAACACCCAGACGCGCACTGGAATCCTCGCGGCTTAGGCCAAAGAAATTGCCGCCCTCGGCCCGCACGAAGGACAGGCTTAGCCCGGCAGGAAACGTGTCGGGGGTTTTGAGCGCAAGCTCTAGGCTGTAGCGATCCGACAGCGCGTTTTTGACCGGGGTAAACAGCGTCAGGCCAAGGGTCAGGCTGCGACCCTCGGGGCCATAAATCCCCACACTGCCGCCGGCCTTGTTACGCCAGCCGCCGTCTATCTTGTCTCGCCCCATCAAACCGACAAGCGATGCATCCCATCCGGGCAATTTGGTTCCGGCTGGGTCAATCGGCAGACGATGGTCGGCGGAGAATGTGAAGGACGCGGTCGATGACCGCGACAGCGCCTTTTCTTCACGCGAAGTGGCCGCGCAGATTGAGCCGAGGGTCGTTTCTGACAAAAAGGTCAGACCGCAGACCGACACCCCTGCGGAGCGCACCCGCAAATCCGACGCAAGATTGTGCAAGGATTGCGCTTGGGCCGAATACTCAAGCCCAAAGTTGGCGCTGACATCGGTTTGGCCCGTCAAAAACAGGCCCGCCCCGATCAGCACCCCCTGTTGAGCCACGTTGTCGGGCGGCAGGGTAAAGGGCAGGCCGCCCAAAACAAAGGATGACCCCGGCATGCCGCCGTTCATGTTGGGATCATAAGTGACAACTGGCGCGATCTTTAAGGCCGGGCGGCCATCTTGCGCCATCAGGGGATCCACAATCGCCAATGACAGAACCAGGCCAACGGCGGCGCAATGTCTGGCGCGCCGAAGCCCGCCCCGAAGGCGTAACCCCAGCGAGCCAGCCGCAGTCTGTTGGATACTGCCCACGCCTGTTTTCCTTATTGCCGCGTGACGGTAAAGCCACCGTACAGCGGTTGCGCCGTACCCGTCGTCAGGTTGATGTTGCCGGTGATATAGCCTGGACCCGCAGGAACGATCGGTTCAGGGATTTGGCCTTCCCGGAAATTGCCGCTCATGGTGCCGTTGACCGTGGTGTCGGATCCACTCACATCTAGATTGCCAGAAAGGTCCGCCGAGATTGTGTCATCCCGAGTGGCGATATTCGAGCGATCTGCCCGAGTGATCTTGCCGTTGTCCGTCGTCGAATGATTTGGAACATCCGCGGTGATTTTGGAGCGGAGGTCATTGGCTCATCGGGTTCATGTTATGCTGCTTGACGCTGATGGTTCAAGCGGCGGTTTTGGATGGTCTTGTGTTTGA
>CAIMWI010000042.1 GCA_903845215.1 uncultured Rhodobacterales bacterium
CCCAAAGCTTTGCAGGTTCTTCGCCATCTCTTTCGACAGCGGCAGGAACCGTGCGTAGAACCGTTCGATCTGATCGACCGACGTCCCAGCGTTTTTCGCAAGGTTGAAGATGTTCACTCTCCCCTCGCTGTTGATGATCCTCATACAAATCGCCGTATGACGCAAGGAATACAGCGTATGTGTCTTGCCCGTCGCCTCGTCGATCTGAATGTTTCCATCCTTTAGAACTTGCCGAAACTGACGCTGCACGATGTTCGAAACGGTGATCCTGTTCTTGTAATCAGGGAAGAACAAGTAATCGTCAGGCTTAGCATCAGGGTAGCGGATCTTAATCCTTTGATAAACTGACACCGCCGCTTCCATCGTGTTTGCGGACCTATAGCCCGTTTTTCCGTCTCGGACGGTAACGATCAAGCGTCGAGGGTCATTGGCAACTGTGATGTCACTGTGCCTGATCGCATACAGCTCCGACGAAATAGGTCTGACGAAGGAATGAGTGAGGAACAAGACAAGGTCGTATAGCTCGTCTGTGATCTCAATGCCCCTGACCGAAATGCTTTGGTCCGCCATCTGCTTCACCTGCCGAAGCAGCTTCTGATAGTTGTCATCATCCTTTGCCACGAGAGGGTGAAACCTGAAGAACGGTCTTGGATTGTCCTTCACCCTAGAACGTGGCGTTTCGGGAACAGCGTCAATCACGCCTTCGTCCCGAGCAATCTTGAGGACGTTTCGCAGTGTCGCCATCAGCGTGTTTCGTGTTGATGCCGTCATGTCAGGACGACGCTTAGCAAGGTCAGCCATGTACTCTTGATACGTTTGCGTTCGTATCTGCCGAACATCCCGCTCCCCAAAGAACCTCAACAACCCCCAGTCCTCGTTCTGGATAGCCCAGTGAAGAGCCTTGACGTAACCTTTGCTGCGATCACCAGATGTTTGCTGAAGACGGGACTTATGGAGAAGTTTCAGGGCAAAGTTGTTAAAGGAGAACTCCCTTTCAACGGGCTTTTCTGCCTTCAGTAGTGACAGAGCAAGTTCCTGAGCCAGTGCTTTCGCCTTGACAGCACTATCCTCTCCCGTGGATTTCACGATGTATTTCTTACGCTTACGGTCCCAAACCCTGACATACCACTTCGTCGAATTCTCGACACGGTAGATTGACAGCCCTTGGTAAAGACGAATGGCAGATGGAGCTTTTGACATGGCACCTCAAACAGAAAGTTATAAACCCATGTTATAAACCATGCTTTAACATATTGAAACATATATGTACGTAGACTAATGGCATTCAAGAGGTCGGGAGTTCGATCCTCCCTGGCTCCACCAATATTCCTAATGATACCAAGACCATAAGCCGCCCTTCGGGGCGGTTTTGGTTTATAAAAAAAGTTGTAAAGACTTATAAAGTTGGCTGGCCGGGGGTCGGGTCGAAAACATTTGTTCGGCAAGCAAACTCAGGCAAAACTCCGGTCTTGCGGCAGGCGCCTTGGGGAATGTCGGATGGAGGAGACTTGGCATCATGGCAATGATTGCGGCGATCGAAGACTACTTCACGCTGGGATGCGGTCGTTGCGACCGGTTCGCAACAGCCGATTGCTCCGCCCGCAAATGGTCCGCCGGTCTGGATGCGCTGCGCGCAATTTGCCAAGGAATGGGACTGCAAGAGACGGTGAAATGGGGGCATCCGTGCTACATGCACGCGGGCAGAAACATTGCCATCATAGGGGCATTCCGGGGCGATTTTCGGCTGACTTTCATGAACCCTTCGTTGTTGAAAGATCCAGAAGGTGTGTTGGAGCGGCAAGGACCGAACACGCAAAACGCCGACGCCATCCGCTTTACCGATTTGGCGGACGTTGGGGCCAAGGCTGCGGTGATATGCGCCTATCTTGCTGAGTCGATGGAATACGCGGCAGCCGGGATAAAGGCACAGAAGGTAATACGCGAGCTCGAACTGCCAGAAGAAATGATCGAGGCGATGGATGCAGATCCGGAACTTGCCGAGGCGTTTCATGCCCTGACCCCGGGGCGTCAAAACAGCTATGTCATTGCGCTGAAAGCGGCCAAGGCGGCGGCCACACGTGTGGCCCGTATCGAAAAATTTCGGGCGAAGATTATCGCTGGCAAGGGAGCGAACGAGTACTGATCAACTGGATCAACCGATGGGGGCACTCCAGCCCCTTCCGCCCAAGTCCCTAAACCGTTCAGTCCTTTTTCTTACCCTCAAGTGCTGCAATCCGCGCTTCTAATGCGATGTTTTCTTCACGGGCCTTTTGCGCCATGGCGCGCACAGCGTCAAACTCGTCGCGGGTGACAAAGTCGCGGTCGGCCATCCAGCGGTCTAGGAACGACTTCATCGCCGTTTCCATCTCGGTCTTGGCGCCCTGTGCAACACCCATAGCGTTGGTCATCAGTTTGCCGACGTCATCGAAGAACTTGTTACCTTGTTGCATTTTGGCATTCCTTTTTGTTTTACCCTATATGGCCTTATGCCTTGCGCCGTTCAAGGGTGCAGGTGGTTGACTTCGTGGCCCGTGGGGCCGAAAAACATCCGTTCAAACAAAGGCGTCCCATGTCCTATATCCCCTTTCCGCCTCTTTCGCCCGAGGTCTTCTCGGTTGAGGTTTTTGGCCTAACGCTTGCCCTGCGTTGGTATGCGCTGGCCTATATTGCAGGCCTGATGGCGGGGTGGTGGATGATCAGAAAGGCGCTGCGGTCCCCAAACTTATGGGCAACCCCGCCGATGAGCGAGGATCAATTGGAACGCCTGCTGACATGGGTGATCGCGGGCGTCATCTTGGGTGGCCGGTTGGGCTATGTGATCTTTTATCAGACAGAATTTTATCTTGCCAACCCTTTGCAAGTCTTGCGGGTTTGGGAGGGTGGAATGTCTTTTCACGGCGGATTTCTGGGGGTTACGCTGGCGGGGTTGATCTTTTGCCGGCGTGAGAAGATTTCGGCACTGACCACAGGCGATCTGTTCGCCATGGTGGCGCCCATCGGCCTGTTTTTGGGGCGTGTGGCAAATTTCATCAATGCCGAATTGTGGGGCCGCCAGACCGATATGCCTTGGGGCGTGGCCTTCCCGGGCGATGCCGCCCAGTTTTGCCCCGGTATTTTAGGCGTTTGCGCCCGCCACCCCAGCCAATTGTACGAAGCCGCCTTGGAAGGCCTGCTGTTAGGTTCCATTTTGCTGTGGGGCGCGTGGCGGGGTGGGTGGTTGGGGCGACGGGGGCGCATCATGGGGGTGTTTATCGCGGGGTACGGTGCTGCGCGCTTTGCCGTTGAGTTTGTTCGCCAACCTGACGCGCAGTTTATATCAGATGGCAACCCCTTGGGCCTAGCCTGGCAAAGCTACGGCTGGGGCCTGACCCAAGGCCAAGCCCTGTCCTTACCGATGATCGCCGTGGGTCTGTGGTTTCTTTGGAAGGCCCGCCCTGTATGACCCCATTGGCGCAGGTTCTTGCGGCCCGCATTCGCGCCCATGGCCCGATGAGCTTGGCCGACTACATGGCCGAATGCCTGCTGCATCCACAGCACGGCTATTACACCACGCAAAACCCTTTTGGCACCGCAGGCGATTTCATCACCGCGCCCGAGATCTCGCAGATGTTTGGCGAATTGTTGGGCCTGTGTCTGGCGCAGGCTTGGGTTGACCAAGGCGCACCTGACCCGTTCACCTTGGCTGAATTGGGCCCCGGTCGTGGCACCTTGATGGCCGATATCTTGCGCGCCACCAAATCCGTGTCAGGTTTTCATATGGCGATGCGGGTGGTTTTGGTCGAAGCCTCGCCACGGTTGCGGGCCGTTCAGGCCAAAGCTTTGCAAGCATTTGATCCGCTTTGGGTAGGTTCTGTGCAAGACCTGCCGACCGATCCGCTGTTTTTGATCGCCAACGAGTTCTTTGACGCCCTGCCGATCCGCCAATTTGAACGCGCAGGGCTTGGTTGGCGTGAACGCATGGTGGGCTTATCGGGTGACGCGCTAGCCTTTGGCCTTGGCCCCGTGGTGCCGATTGCGGGGCTTGAAGACCGCGTGAACGACACAGCCCAAGGCCAGATTGTCGAGCTTTGCCCCGCAGCCCCCGCGATCATGGCCGAAATTGCCGCCCGCATGGCAGATAAGGGGGCGGCGCTGGTCATCGACTATGGCGGATGGTTGTCGCTGGGCGATACGTTTCAGGCGGTGCAGGGGCATCAGCCCGTCGATCCCTTTGCCACCCCCGGCCAAGCCGACCTGACCGCCCATGTTGACTTTGCGGCCCTTACCGCGTTCGCCCGCCCCCTTGCCCATGCCTATACCACCCAAGGCGCGCTTCTGTCAGCGCTTGGAATTGCGCAACGCTCCGCCCGTTTGGCGCAAAACCTGTCGGGCGCTGCCCTGCAATCGCATCTGACGGCCACGCAGCGCTTGACCGCGCGCGATGAAATGGGAACCTTGTTCAAAGTGCTGGCGCTTTTTCCGGCACATCACCCTGCCCCAACCGGAAGCCATTGATGCTGGAAATTCTCACCTCTGACACAATCGCTTTTCCGCATGGGTTTTTCACCCGCAAGGGCGGGGCATCTTCGGGAATGTTTGCGGGGCTGAATTGCGGGCCGGGCAGCACCGATCAGCCAAGCGCGGTGCAAGTTAACCGTGCCCGGGTGGCTGAGGCTTTGGGCCTGCCGCCCACATCCCTTATCAGCCTGCATCAGGTCCATTCTGCCGATGTGGTGCATGTCACAGACACCCCGACAGCCCCGATCAAAGCCGATGGCATGGTAACCGCCACTCCCGGCCTTGGCTTGGCGATCCTGACTGCAGATTGCCAACCAGTGCTGTTCGCCGACCCCGTGGCACGGGTGATCGGGGCGGCCCATGCAGGCTGGCGCGGCGCGAAAGATGGCGTGCTAGAAGCGACGGTTGACGCGATGGTCAGCCTTGGTGCCAAGCGCGCCGATATCCGCGCCACCATCGGCCCCTCCATCAGCCAAAGTGCTTACGAAGTCGGGCCAGAGTTCTTTGAAACCTTCACCGATGACGACCCCACCACCCGGCGCTTTTTCGCCCAAGGCCAAGGCGACCGAATACTGTTTGACTTGCCAGCCTATGGCCTGCACCGCCTGCGCACCGCAGGGGTTCAGGCCAATTGGACGCGCCATTGCACCTATGCTGACCCTGACCGGTTTTATTCCTACCGCCGCACCACCCATGCCCGCGAGGCGGATTATGGCCGCCTGATCTCGGTCATCCGGCTTTAGGCGCGGGTTCTGCCCCTTTCATTTGATCAAATTATCCGGCATAAAGACCCTTGCACTGACAGGACATGCCATGACCAGCCCCAGCCTTATCGCCGGCATTGACGCGGGCAAACTGCACGCCTTGACCCAGCGCGAGGCGCGGCGCTTTGCCGCGACCCGCCCCAAATCGGCCCGTGCCATGGCCCATGCCGATCAGGTCTATCTTGACGGCGTGCCGATGCATTGGATGAAAGACTGGCCCATGCCGCATCTGCCCTTGGTGGCCGAAGCCCATGGCGCGCTGATCACTGACATCGACGGTTACCAGATCAACGATTTTTGTCTGGGCGATACGGGGTCGATGTTCGGCCATTCGCCCAAACCCGTCGCCAAAGCCATCCGCGCCCAAGCGCGCAAGGGCCTGACCTATATGCTGCCAACCGAAGCCGCGTTAGAGGCGGGGCAGCTTTTGTGCGATGTCTTTGGCCCCTACCGCTGGCAGATCGCCACCACCGCCACCGATGCCAACCGCTTTGCCCTGCGCGTTGCGCGGGCGGTGACGGGGCGGCCCAAGGTGCTGGTCTTTAACGGCTGCTATCACGGCACGGTCGATGACATTTTCGTCACGCTCAAGGACGGCCACACCGTCAACCGCCCGGGCCTTTTGGGTCAAGTCACCGACCTGTCCAGCTTGGCCGTGTGCTGCGAGTTTAATGACCTTGCCGCCGTCGAAGCCGCCTTGGCCCAAGGCGATGTCGCCGCGATCTTGACAGAGCCTGTCTTGACCAATTCCTGCATGGTCCTGCCGTCTGCGGGCTTTCTGGAAGGCTTGCGCCGCTTGGCCACGCAATATGGCAGCCTGCTGATCTTGGACGAAACCCACACAATTTCCACCGGTTACGGCGGATACTGCGGCGTGCATGGCCTGCAACCCGATATCTTTGTCGTGGGCAAATGTGTCGCTGGTGGCCTGCCCACCGCCGCATGGGGGCTAAATGCCGCGACCGCCATCCGCTACCAAGCCGCCAATGCCAACCGCCCCGCCGGCCATTCCGGCATGGGCACCACGCTGTCGGCCAATCCGCTGCAATTTGTCTGCCTGTGCGCCACCCTGTCGCAGGTGATGACACGCGCCGCCTATGCCCATATGGACAAGCTGGCCCAGCGGCTTCTGGATGGGCTGACCCAAGCCATCACCGCCCACGCCCTGCCATGGCACGCCCTGCGCGTTGGTGCGCGGGTAGAGTTTATCTGCGCCCCCGGCCCGCTGCACAACGGGGCCGAGGCCGCCCTTGCCCACCAACCGCAGATCGAAGCCGCCCTGCATATGGCGCTGTTGAACCGCGGTTGCCTGATTGCCCCCTTCCACAACATGATGCTCATCAGCCCCGCCACAAAGCGGCGTCAGGTCGACACCCTGATCGCCACCTTTGCCGAGGTTCTGCGCGAACTGACCGCCTGAAAGATGCCCATGACCAGCCCCTCCGGCTCTTTAATCGACGAAGCCCACGCCTTCTTGAACGCCCACCCCGAGGTTGAGGCCTTTGATATCGTTTTGCACGATTCCAACGGCATAGGGCGCGGCAAGATCATCCGCCGCCATGAATTGTTGCCGTTTTATACCTCGGGGCGGCTGCTGCCGATCTCGATCTTGGGCTTGGATGTCTGCGGCGAAGATGTGCACGAAACCGGCCTGATCTGGGATCAAGGCGATGGCGACAGGCGGGCTTGGCCGATCCCGGGCACGCTAAAAGCCCTGCACAACACCGCCCCGCCCCGGGGTGAGGTGTTGATGTCGATGTACAACCTTGACGGCAGCCCTATGACCTCTGATCCCCGCCATGCCTTGCAAGCGCAGGTCGATGCGCTGGCGTCTGAGGGGCTTTATCCGGCAGGGGCGTTCGAGCTGGAGTTTTTCTTGCTGGAAAACCAGCGCGGCCCTGATGGCAAGATGGTTCCGGCCCGCGATGTGCTGGATGGGCGGGCGTCAAATAAGACCGATGTCTATTCGGTTGATAAACTCCACGGCATGTTGCCGCTGTTTACCGATATTTACAAAGCCGCTGAGTTGATCGGGATCAAGGCCGAAACCCTGATCTCGGAATTCGCCCCTGGTCAGTATGAAATGACCCTGCACTACCGCGACAATGTGGTGCAAGCCGCCGATGACCTGATGCGCCTCAAACGCATCGTGCGTATGAACGCCCGCGCCCACGGCGTGACCGCCTGTTTCATGGCCAAACCGAACGAGAATTACGCCGGATCGGGGATGCACTTTCACGTCTCGATGCAAGACAGCGCAGGCCGCAATGTCTTTGTCGAAGCGGTCGAGGGGCAGTGGTCTGACACGATCAAACACGCCATCGGCGGTCTGCGCGCAACCATGGGCGAATCGATGCTGGTCTTTGCGCCGCACGCCAATTCGTGGCGGCGCTTTGCGTCCAATTCCTATGCGCCCGTCTCGCCGACATGGGGGGTCAACAACCGCTCGGTCGCCCTGCGCATTCCGGCAGGCGATATGAAGGCGCGGCGGGTCGAACATCGTCCGGCGGGGGTGGATGCCAACCCCTATCTGGTCGCGACCACTGTTCTGGCGGGTATTCGCTATGGCTTTAAGCACCAGATCGACCCCGGCCCCGAAACCACGGGCGACGGCTACGCCAACGGCGCCGACGCCCCCGCCATCCCGCGCGATTGGCTTTCGGCCATCGAAGCGGCCAAGGCATCGGATTTTCTGAAGGAAGCACTAGGCACCGACATGCACCGCACCTTTACCGCCATCGCTGCGGCAGAATATGATCGTGTGATGCGCACCGTGTCAGAGGTGGATTTCGACCTGTATCTGTACACGGTCTAGCAGGGCTAGGCTTGGCCCTGTAACGCCGCCGCAATCAGGCTTGGCACCCGCGCATCCAGCCCCAAGGGGGGCAGCAAACGCCCGCCAAATCCTGCTTCGGCTAAGGCCTGCGGCAGGTCATCGGTGACATGGCCGCCCTCTGCCGCAAAGAAGGGTAGGCAGACAGACCCTGCCCCAAAGCCTGTTGCCGTGGCAATGCGCGGCTCTTGGTCGATGAAAAACGCCTCGGCCCGCGCAAAGCCCGCGCGCTTCAGGCGCTGTGCTACGGCTTGGGCAACTTCAGAAGGGGCAGAACTGCGAAACGATCCGTGGGCGGCCAACAGCAGGTCGGTCTGCGCAGGCGTGCGTCCCTGCGCTGCAGCCGCTTCGCACGCCAAGGTCAGCACTAAGGATTGAACCCCCTCGTCCAAACCAAAGGGGGGCAGATAGGCCCAATCTGTGGCGCCCGCCGCCGCCATCCGGCGCGGCAGTTCGGTCATGGGAAACCAGCCCCCCGCCATGAACATCGGATAGACCACCCCGTGCGGGCGGCCTGCCACGGCTTTGGCCAAGGCATCGGGCTTGGCCAAGGTGGCACTGTCCACCCGCCAATCAGGCAAGAGTGCTGCCACTTTGGCCGCCAACGCCGCCAAGGCGGCCTCTGCCGGATCAGGATCGCTGGGTTGGCCGTGGCTGACAATAAGGGCTTGCTTGATCACGCGACACGCTCCGCCGGTTGTGCCGAGCCTGCGGCGGTTGATAGTTTCGATGCGATATATTGGGCAAATTCGTAATTCGGCCGTTCCAGATGACTCAGCGGGCCCGGGTCAGACATCCCCGCCACTAGCCCGCGATACACCTTTTCCACACAGCCCTTGTCTTCGACATTCACCTCATCCAGCAAGGCTTTGACAGCGGCAAGATTGTCCAACGCGGATGGATCGGCCATCCACTCCGGGCTCATCCCGCCGCCAAACAGCACATCGACCTGATCGGGGCCTTGCGGGGTTAAGGCCAGATACCAGAAATACCCGGGTGTCAGTGTGATCATCAGCGCGGGGTAGATGGCCAAAAGCCATGTGATGCGCCGATCATCGCCTTGCAGCGTGGTATTTGACGGATGTGCCAAGGCCAAAGGAACCGAGTCATTTTTGACGATGTAATGGTAGTTGAAGGCCAAAGTCCCCTCGGGGCAGGTCATCTTCATCAGATCAACCGAACCGCCGATCGTGCCCGCATGGCAGACGGGCAGATGGTAGCTTTCCATGAAATTCTCGGCCAAGACCTTCCAATTGGTATTCCAGCGAAACGTTTCTTGAAAGGTTTCGAAGTATGCGCCCATATCCAGATGGCCCATCAGCTTTTCCACCTCGGCCAAGGCCTGATGCGGGGGTGGGGCATCGGGGTTGAGCGTGACCATGATCCAGCCCAGCCAGTTTTGCACCCGCACGGCGGGCAAGGCGATCTTGTCTTTGCAAAACGCCTCATTTGCGGCCATGGCAGGCGCACCGCGCAGGGTGCCGTCAAGGTTATAGGTCCAAGCGTGATAGGGGCAGACGATGGCGCGCACATGGCCGCGCCCTTCCAACAGCGTCGACATGCGGTGGCGACAGACGTTGGACATGCCGCGCAACTGCCCGTCCTTGTCGCGCAGCACGATCACAGGTTCGCCCGCAATCGTCATCGTCAGGTAATCGCCTGGTTCTTTCAACGTCTCGGCCCGTCCGGCACAAAGCCAATCCTTGGCGAAAATCTCGGCCCGCTCCTGCGCTGCGAAGGCCGCCGAGGTGTAGACCGACTTTGGCATGGCATGCGCACGTTCAAATGGCACAGCGACATTGGCGCGCAATTCTTGGGCGGGGTCGGGGCGGATCATGGATCAAGCCTTGTAAAAAAACTCTGCTCAACTTGGCATGATCGCGCAACCCGTCTGTGTCAAGAAACGACTGGTTTTTCCCAGCGCAGGACGGTTTGTACCTTAGGCCCCCACCCAACGCCGCACGGGTGGAAAAGCGTTCATATCGGAAAAGCGGTAAAAGGCGGGCGGGTCAAGGTCTAGCACCGGAACACGGGCGGCAAAGTCGGCCCCCAACTGCGCCAAGACCTGTTCGTAATGGCCCAAAGCTTCCGAAGGCGGCCAGCGCTTTTGATAGGCCATCGTGGTATGAAAGCCGTAGGTGTCATGCGACGGGGTGCGAAAACCCAAAGCCTGCGCCAAAGCATCGCGCCATGCGCGGGCCGTGGCCTCGTCTTGCGGCGTGGCACCTGTCAGATGAAGGCCAAGGGGGGTGACTTCTTCCAGCCGCATCTTGAAGGGCGGCGGCGGGGTGAAGGCTGCAAGCTTGGCAGACATGGCGTCTGTCATCGCGTCGATCGACAGATCCAACGCAAGATCATCCGGCCAATACCCGCGCGCGCGGCGGGTTTCGATCACACCTTCATAAACGGTCATGTGATAGCTTTGCACCGCCGTAAACGCGAAGTGGTCGGCATGGGGCAAAGCCATCAAAGCTTGGCGCAGGTCGATCAGGGCAGCTTCGGTGGCAGAGCCTGCCGTGACTTGGGCCACGATTGTGTTGCCATGTTCGGGCAAGAACTGTCCTTGGGCGTTAAAGCGGCTGCCAAGACGAGGGTTTTCACCCCCTGCCAAAAATGCATCCTGCCACCGCGCCATAAGCAACCCTCCGTTTTGGGCACGATGCCCAAGGCGGGTAACAGGCGCGTGACGGATCAGGTCGGATAGGGCCAAGGCGCTTGGGAAAAGGTGCAACCGTCAACATAAAGCGTTTGCGCGGTGACAAAGGCCGCGGCGTCCGAGATCAAAAACAACATCGGCCCGACCAGATCTTGCGGCGTGCCAATGCGGCGCAGGGGGGTGATGGGGGCCCAAGTGCCCGCGTAATCGCCCGCCTCTGCCGCCGTGCGTTCGGTGGCAATGGCCCCGGGCGCAATGCAATTGACGCGGATGCCAAAGGGGCCAAGCTCGCAGGCGGCAACCTTGGTGAACTGCTCGATCCCGCCTTTGGACGCCGTGTAATCCACCAAGCGCGGAAAGGCGCGGGTGTTGCAGCCCGACCCCAGCGTCAGGATCGACCCGCCCTGCCCCGCATCCTGCATGGCCCGCGCGGCGGTGCGGGTGTTCAAGAAGGTGCCGCGCAGGTTGGTGGCCATGACACGGTCCCAATCGGCCACCTCAAGATCGGTCAGGCGCGACCATGTCTGGATGCCGGCATTGTTGACCAAGACCTGCGGCACCGCCCCCGCCCAGTCAGCGGCGCGGGCGTGAAAGGCCAAGACCTGCGCCTCATCCCCTGCATCGCTTTCCACTGCCAGCGCCCTTGTGCCAAGCGCCTCAACCGCGCCGACCAGCGCTGCGGCCTCTGCTGTCGCACCCAGATGGGTCAGCGCCACATCATAGCCCGCCCCCGCCAGTCCCAGCACCAAATGCCGCCCGATGGCGCTGGTGCCTGCTGTGATCACTGCCAGTTTTGCCATGCCCCATCCCCCCTGTTCGCCCATGTTGTGAAAGATTACCCACCCGCTGGCAAGCGGACAGGGCAGGATTTGGATATTTGGACAAGTATGAAAGGGCTTGCGGTGTGCCCCTTGGCCCGCAAAGGTGGCGGCAAAGGGAGACTGCCATGACCGACCTTCGCCCGCTGTATCCGCCGAACGCGCCCTATAAGACGGGGCGGCTGAAAGTGTCAGACCTGCATGAGATTTATTTCGAGGAATGCGGCAATCCCGCAGGCAAACCTGTGGTCGTCCTGCACGGCGGGCCGGGGGGCGGGATTTCGCCGTTTTTGCGCCAAGGCCATGATCCGGCCCGCTATCGGATCATCTTGTTTGACCAGCGTGGCTGCGGGCAATCAACGCCTTTCGCCAGCCTAGAGCAGAACACTCTCTGGGATCTGGTCGCCGATACCGAAGCCCTGCGCCAGCATCTGGGGATTGACCGCTGGCAGGTGGCGGGCGGGTCTTGGGGCTCAACTCTGGCACTGGCCTATGCCGTCACCCACCCCGAGCGGGTCAGCGAACTGGTCTTGCGCGGCATTTTCATGATCCGTCAGGAAGAGATCGACTGGTTTTACGAAGAAGGCGGGGCGAGTTTTCTGTTCCCCGAAGCCTTCGCCGCCTATCAGGCCCCCATCCCCGACGCCGAACGCGGCGCGATGGTTGCGGCCTATCACCGCATTCTGACCGGCCCCGCAGGCCCCGCCCAAGAGGCCGCCGCCCGCGCCTGGACCCTGTGGGAGGCGCGGACGATTTCGCTTTTGCCCAACCCCGCCCGCGAAGAGGCTTGGGCCGATGGACCCTATGCCTTAGCCTTTGCCCGCATCGAAAACCATTATTTCCACCACAAGGGTTTTTTCGCCCAAGACGGCTGGCTTTTGGCCCAAGCCCATAAGCTGGCCACCATTCCCGGCACAATCATCCACGGGCGGTACGATGTGTGCACGCCCGTGCGCAACGCGGTGGATTTGGCGGCGGCTTGGCCACAGGCCAAGTTGGTCATTGTGCCGGATGCAGGCCATACCGGCACCGAACCGGGCATCGCCGATGCTATGGTACGCGCAACGGATCTGTACAGCGGTCAATAAAGAGGAGAATTTGCCAAAGTTCGCGGCTTTTGCACAAGCTTTAGGCGCCTCCTACGGCGAATGGTTGACAAGGGCGCGTGAAAGTTGCCCACTTGGCAAAGGATTGCATCGGGACTCAGCAAGGGGCCCGACATCTGTACGTTATACCAACAATATCAGGGAGTTATCCATGGCCTTCCTTCCCTTTGCCCGCAAAGCAGGTGCTGCCACCTTGGCAGCTTTGCTTTTGGGCGCTGCCCCCGCCGCTTTGATGGCCGCAACACCCGCCGATACGCTGGTGGTCGCTGCCGCAATTGACGACATCGTTTCGCTGGATCCGGCCGAGGCTTACGAATTCTCGGGTCTTGATATCGTCAACAACACCTATGACGGCTTGGTCGAGATCAACCCCGCCACCTTGGCGCTGGAACCCGGTCTGGCCGAAAGCTGGTCGGTCGCCGATGACGGCGTGACCTATACGTTCAAGATGAAAGCCGGCGTCACCTTTGCCTCGGGCAACCCTGTGACGGCAGAGGCTGCGGCCTATTCGCTGCAGCGCGCTGTCAAGGTCAACAAAACCCCGGCCTTCATTCTAAACCAGTTCGGCTGGACAGCAGAAAACGTTGACACCATGATCACTGGTGCCGGCGACACGCTGACGCTGAAAGTTGACAAGCCCTTCGCGCCGACCTTCCTGTACAACTGCCTGACGGCGGGTGTGGCCTCGATCGTCGATGCCGAAACCGTCAAGACCCATGACGTGGGCGGCGATATGGCCAACGAGTGGCTAAAGAACAACTCGGCCGGTACGGGCGCATATGTGCTGAAATCGTACAAACCCAACGAAGGCGTCATTCTAGAGGCGCGTCCGGGCTATTGGCGCGGCGATGCAATCTTGAAGAACGTCTTCATCCAGCACATCCCCGAACCCGCGACCGAACGGTTGCAGATCGAAAAGGGTGACGTTGATATCGCCCGCGCCCTGACCCCCACCGATGTGGCCGGTCTGGCAGGCAATGCCGATGTCAGCGTTGTCACGGACGTGGGCGGTCAGGTCTATTACCTGTCGTTCAACCAAAAGAACGAAAACTACAAGAACGCCAAGTTCCTTGACGCGATGCGTTGGGCGATTGATTACCAAGGCATGGCCGACACGATCATGAAGGGCGCGGTCATCACGCACCAATCCTTCTTGCCGCAGGGCTATCTGGGCGCGCTGGATGATCTGCCCTATAGCTTGGACATCGAAAAGGCCAAAGCTTTGCTGGCGGAATCGGGTATCAAAGACCCGGTTGTTACCCTAACCGTGCGCAACGCCGCCGACCGGATGGATATTTCGCAATCCATCCAGAACACCTTTGGCCAAGCCGGAATCAAGGTAGAGCTGAAAGTGGGCGAGGGGGCCGAGGTTCTGAAAGACTACCGTGCGCGCCTGCATGACGCCACGCTGCAAACGTGGGGTCCGGATTATCCCGATCCGAACACCAACTCGTCCACCTTCGCCGAAAACCCCGACAACTCGGACGAAGCCAATGCCACCGGCTATCTGGCTTGGCGCAACGCTTACGATCCGGGCGCTATGACGGCCGCTTCGCAAGCGGCTGTGATGGAGCGTGATCCTGAAAAGCGTAAGGTCATGTATGCCGACATCCAAAAGACCCACCGCGAAACATCTCCCTTTATCTTGATGTTCCAACAGGCGCGTCAAACCGGTCTGCGGTCGAACGTGCAGGGCTTTTATGCCGGTGGCGCGGTGGATGCCGCAGCCTTCTGGCTTGTGACAAAGTAAGGACAAGCGCGCGCCGGCCGACCGGCGCGCGCATCTCGCATGGCACCCATAGACACCGCCCATTCCTCTGACGCCGCCGGCCAACCCTCGGCGGCGCTGCGCTTTGCCCGTCAAAGTGCCAATACGCTGTTTTCACTATTCATCACCTTCATCGGCCTTTTGGCCGTGACCTTTTTCATCTCGCGCGTGATTCCGATTGATCCGGTGACAGCGATCTTGGGCGAACGCGCCACGGGCGAACAAATCGCCGCACTGACGCAAAAGCTGGGGCTGAATGACCCGCTTTGGCAGCAGTTTGGCATCTATGTCTGGGATGTGTTTCACGGCGATCTGGGCCAATCGGTGCGAACCCGCGACCCGATCCTGTCCGAGATTGGCCGCTATTTCCCTGCCACGCTGGAACTGTCGACCCTTGGCATTCTGATCGGCGTGATTGTGGGCATTCCGGCGGGAGTCTTGGGGGCCACCAAGCCCGGATCGTGGCGCGATTTGTTGGTGCGCTTGATAGGCTTGATGGGCTATTCCATGCCCGTCTTTTGGCTGGGCTTGATGGGACTTTTGCTGTTTTACGGCGAACTTGGCTGGGTCGGTGGGCCGGGCCGCTTGGATTCCATGTATGAAATGATGATCGACATGACAGTCCCGCCCGTTACCCATATGATCCTGATCGACACGGCGCTGGCGGGCGAGTGGGATATGTTCTGGAACGCGCTTTCGCATATCATCCTGCCTGCCTCGCTGCTGGGGTATCTGTCGATGGCCTATATCAGCCGGATGACCCGGTCGTTCATGATGAACGAGTTGGGGCAAGAATACATCACCACCGCCCGCGTGAAGGGCATGCCCGAGCGCCGCGTGGTCTGGGTTCATGCCATGCGCAACGTGGCCGTGCCGCTGATTACAGTCGTGGCCCTGTCTTACGCCTATTTGCTGGAAGGCGCAGTCTTGACCGAGACGATTTTCGCTTGGCCCGGCCTTGGCCGCTATATCACCGATGCCCTGTTGGTCGCCGATATGCCCGCCGTTCTGGGCGGGACAATCGTGGTGGGGGCTGTGTACATCGGCATCAATATGCTGTCCGATTTCCTCTACCGCCTAGCAGACCCGAGGGCCAGATGACCGCTTTGATCCCTTGGCTGTTAGACCCGAACCCCAAATCTCGCCTGCAATCGCGCGCGGGGCAGACGTTTTTGTCGTGGCTGCGGTTTCGCCGCAACCCTTTGGCGATGATCGGGCTTGGGATATCGCTGGCGCTGATCTTGATGTCGATCTTTGCGCCCTTGCTCGCCCCCTATGACCCCATCGTGCAGTCCCTGCCCGACCGCCTGCTGCCGCCCCTGACCCCCGGCCACTGGATGGGTACCGACGATTTCGGCCGCGATATCTTTAGCCGCATCCTCTACGGCTCGCGCATCACGCTGTACATTGTGCTGCTGGTGATCCTGACAGCCCCCGTCGTGGGGCTGATCATCGGCACCGTTGCGGGTTATTTCGGCGGCTGGGTCGATGCGATCTTGATGCGCATCACGGATATCTTTCTGGCCTTCCCGAAGTTGATCTTGGCGCTGGCCCTGGTGGCCGTTCTCGGGCCGGGGATGGTGAATGCCGTGCTCGCCATCGCTGTCACCAGTTGGCCGCCCTACGCCCGCGTGGCGCGGGCCGAAACGCTGACTGTGCGCAATTCCGATTACATCGCGGCCACACGGTTGCAAGGCGCCTCAGCCCTGCGGCTGATCTGGGGCCATGTGATGCCGATGTGTCTGCCCTCGGTCATCATCCGCGTGACGCTGGATATGGCAGGCGTCATCCTGACAGCGGCAGGTTTGGGCTTTTTGGGCTTGGGCGTGCAACCGCCCCTGCCGGAATGGGGGCTGATGATCTCGGCGGGGCGCAAGTTTTTGTTTGAACAATGGTGGGTTGCCACCATGCCGGGTCTTGCGATTTTCATCGTCTCTTTGGGCTTTAACCTGCTGGGCGATGGCCTGCGCGATGTGCTTGACCCGCGGAGTGCTGGCAAATGACACTTCTGTCCGTCAAGAACCTGCGCGTGACGTTTGAAACCGAAACCGGCCCCGTGCAGGCCGTGCGCGGTGTGTCTTTTGACCTTGGCCGCGAAAGGCTGGGGATCGTGGGCGAATCCGGATCGGGCAAAACCATGACCGGCCGCGCCGTCTTGCGCCTGATCCGCGCGCCCGGGCGGATTGAAGCGGATGCCATGACGTTTGAAGGCCAAGACTTGATGGCGGCTTCCGAAACCGACCTGCGCGCCCTGCGCGGGCGGCGGATTGCCATGGTGATGCAAGACCCGAAATTCTCGCTGAACCCCGTGATGAAAGTGGGCGCACAACTGATGGAAGGCCTGCGCCAACGCGACCACGCCCCCCGTGCCGAGGCACGGGCCAAGGCGATAGCCGCCCTGCAAGCCGTGCAAATCCGCGACCCCGACCGCGTGATGGAGGCTTACCCCCATGAATTATCCGGCGGCATGGGCCAAAGGGTGATGATCGCCATGATGCTGATCCCCGACCCCGACCTGTTGATCGCCGACGAACCCACCTCGGCCCTTGATGTGACCGTGCAAGCCGAAGTGCTTAATATCCTTGATAATCTGGTGAAAACCCGCGGCATGGGGCTGATCTTTATCTCGCACGATCTGCGGCTAGTGGCGCGGTTTTGTGATCGGGTTTTGGTGATGTACAAGGGCAAGATCGTGGAAGAACTGGCGGCCAAAGACCTTTTGCAGGCCAAGCACCCCTACACTCAAGGGCTGCTCAACTGCCTGCCGCGCATTGGCGGGTCGCGCGGCGCCCTGCCCGCCCTTGACCGCAACGCCGATTGGGCGCGCTGACATGGCCTTGATCGAGATCGAAAACCTGTCTGTCACCTTCACCACCGCCGGCCGCAAGGTCCGCGCGGTGCAAGAGGTGTCCTTCAAGGTCGAGGCAAAGCAAAGCTTCGGGCTTGTGGGCGAAAGCGGGTCGGGCAAATCCACCATCCTGCGCGCCATCTGCGGCATGGCCCCCATCACGGGCGGGCAGATCCGCATCGACGGGGCGCCCCTGCCCACCCCGCGCGGGCGCGCTTTTGCGGCCCAAGTGCAAATGGTCTTCCAAGACCCCTATGCCTCGCTGCACCCGCGCCACACGGTGGACAGGGTTCTTTCAGAACCACTGGCGATCCATGGCCAAGGGCGCGGCTCTGATGCCAAGATTGAACAGGCGCTGGTCGATGTCGGCCTGCCGCCCGCTTTTCGCTTTCGCTACCCCCACCAATTGTCGGGCGGGCAGCGCCAAAGGGTGGCCATCGCGCGCGCCTTGATGCTGCAACCGCAGATCTTGCTGCTGGATGAACCTACCTCGGCCCTTGATGCCTCGGTTCAGGCCGAAACGCTCAACCTGCTGTCGCGCCTGCGCGCCGAACGCGGGCTAACCTTTTTGATGGTGTCGCACGATCTGGCCGTGATCGACCATATGTGCGACCGCGTGCTGGTGATGCAAAACGGCCAAGCGGTCGAAGAACTGTCGCGCGAAACCCTCGCCTCTGCCGCCATGACCACGCCCTATGCCCGCGCGCTCTTCGCGGCCTCAGCCGACCGTATGCTGGAAGGCTAACCCATGACCCTGCCCCCTTTCATATGTGCCCAAATATCCCACGGGGGTCCGGGGGTGTGAAACCCCCGGTCCTGCCGCCAGCCAAAGGCTCGCCATGCTCCCAACCTTCGACGGCCACAACGACATCCTTTTGCGCCTTTTCAATGCCCCGCAAAACCGCGACGCCATCTGGCTGACGGGTGAGGGTAAAGGCCACCTTGACCTGCCCCGCATGGTGCAGGGCGGGTTTGTGGGCGGATTTTTCGCCATCTACATCCCCTCCCCGCCGCAAGAAGACGACGACGGGATCGACTATCACCAACTGATGGAAAATCCGCCCTACCGCCTGCCCCTGCCCGCGCTGATCTCGGCCGAGGGGGCTTTGCCCACGGCTTGGGCCATGGCCAACCACATGCTGTGGATGGAACGCGCCTCGCAGGGGCGCTTTAAGATCGTGCGCTCGGTGGCCGATATCCGCGCCAATATGGCGGCGGGCGTGATTTCGGGCATCTTGCACATGGAAGGGGCCGAGGCGATCGGCCCTGATCTGGATGCGCTTTACGGCTTTCACGCCATGGGATTACGCTCGCTTGGCCCCGTATGGTCGCGGCCCACGATCTTTGGCCACGGCGTGCCCTTTGCTTACCCCAGTTCTCCCGACGCGGGCGGCGGCTTGACCGACGCAGGCAAGCGGCTGGTCGTGGCCTGTAACGAGCTAAAGATCATGCTGGATCTGAGCCATATGACTGAAAAGGGCTTTGACGATGTGGCGGCCCTGTCCAATGCGCCGCTGGTGGCCACCCATTCCAACGCCCATGCCATCACCCAATCCAGCCGCAACCTGACGGATCGGCAACTGGGCGTGATCAAAGCATCAAACGGCATGGTGGGCTTGAACTTCGCCACCTCGTTCCTGCGCCGCGATGGCAAACAATCGGCAGATATGGGATGGGAGGATATCCTGTCCCACCTTGACCACCTCATCACCCATCTGGGCGAAGACAACGTGGGCCTAGGGTCAGACTTTGACGGGGCCACGATCCCGCAAGGCATCGGCGATGTCGCAGGTCTGCCCGCCCTGCAGCAAGCCATGCTAGACCATCAATATGGCGAGGCACTGGTGCGCAAGCTGTGCTGCGACAACTGGCTGGCGCTGCTTGGGCGCACGTGGGGCGGATAGGGAACCGCAGCCTCAGTTCATCGGCGCGCCCCCTTCGGCTTTGCGGCGTGCGACATAATCTGCCAGCGCCTCGGCCTTGGCGTCGTCCAGTTTGGGCTCTTCATAACCCGCGATGACCTCTTTCCAGATCCGGTTGGCGCGGCGTGGGGCGTCTTCAGAACCTTTTTCCAGCCAGTTGGGGTAATTGTCCCAATTCGACAACATGGGTTGGTAAAAGGCTGTCTGATAGATGGCCATGGTTTGTGCTGTGCCAAAAAAGTGGCCGCCGGGTCCGGCCTCGGCAATCGCGTCTAGCCCCAAGGCGGCATCGTCGGTGGGCAAAGGGTCCATCCACGCCTGCATCATTTGCAGCATATCGGCATCCAAGATCAGCTTTTCATAACTGGCCGTCAGTCCGCCGTGCATCCACCCCGCGGCGTGTTCGATCAGATGCGCCCCGCCCGTGATCGCCCCCCACAGGGCCATCTGGCTTTCATAAGCCGCCTGCGCGTCGACTGCATTGGCAGAGGTGACATTGGAAGATCGAAACGGCACCCCGATCCGCCGCGCCAATTGCCCCGAGGCCTGCGCTGCCTTGGCATATTCGGGCGTCCCGAAAGCCGGCGCGCCCGAGCGCATATCGACATTCGAGGTGAAGCCGCCATACATCACCGGCACCCCCTTTTTGACAATTTGTGTCAGGCAAATTCCCGCCATCGCCTCGGCATGTTGCAGCACCAGCGCGCCTGCGATGCTGACGGGGGCCATGGCCCCTGCCAGTGTAAAGGGGGTGATGACGTTGACCTGCCCGTGGGAAGCCATGGCAATCAAACCTTCGGCCATCGGCACATCCAGTTGCAGCGGCGAGTTGGTGTTGATGATGCCCAGCAGGCTGACGGGCAAGGCGTCGGGCGCGCAGCCGAACATGATCGCCGCCATCTCGATCCCATCCATGGTGCGGGCATGTCCCAGCGTCTGGGTTTGCCAGCTTTTGTCCAGATAGGTGATCTGCGCCAGATACAAGTCCAGATGCCGTGTGGCGGCGGGCAGGTCCATCGGTTCAAACGGGCCACCACCTTCTTGGTGAATCACGTTAATGCCTTGGATCAGCTTAAGAAATTCGCACACCTCGACCATGGTGCCATCGCGCCGTCCGCCGTCAAGGTCCATCACATAAGCTGGCCCGCCCACCGAGGTGAAGACCATATCCCGTCCGCCAAAGCGCAGCGATTTGGCCGGATTGCGCGCAGCCAAGGTGAAGGTCGCGGGCACCGACGACATAAGGTCCATCACCAGATCGGGGTCCAGCCGCACCATATCCCCCGCCACCTGCGCCCCCGCCGCCGCGTAGAACGCACGCGCAGGCGGGTGCAGCACCTTAAGGCCGGTGCCCGCCAGCAGCTTAAGCGCCGCTGTGTGAATGGCTTCGACCTGATCGGCCGAGATCACCTCGACCGGCGCTATGCCCAGTGGCACTTGGCCAAAGGGCCGCTGGGGCACGGCGGTTGAACGCGGGCGTCTCATATCGCACCACGGTGGGGGGGCATTTCGCGGCGCAGGGGTTGAGGGGTTTCGCCCAGTTCTCGGGCGTAGGAATGGGCGGAATAGATCGCATCGGCCATTGACGACGGCATCAGGCAATCGCCCACCCGCGCGAGCGAGGCCACCCGCCCGACCAGCGATTGATAAAGCCCATCGACCGGCACGCGCCCCGTTGCCAGCACCAGCGTGCCACAGGGCAAGGGCGGCAAGGCGCGCCCCGTATAGGCGCAGTCGGTTTGCAGCGCGCCGTCGGCCCAAGCGGTGGCGTAGCGGGCAAAGACCAGCTTCACCCCCGCTTCGATCAGTCGTGCCTGCACAAAGCCCTGCTCGTCGGTGTAGGTCGTCCAAGCCGAGGCCATGTTTTGCGGTGTCACATAGATCACGTCATGCCCCTGCCCTGCCAACCGTTCGGCCAAGGCACCAGCCATGAAATAATGCTCGTCGTCATAGATCACGACGGGGCCCGTCCCTTTGGCCCCCGCAAAGATATCATCTGGCGTCAGGGCCCCCGCAAAGTCGCGCGGAGTCATGCCAAGCACCCCCACCCCGTCGCGCCGCCAGACCGATCCTGTCGCCAGCACCACATGGTCGGCGCCAAAGCCCGCCACATCGTCCGCCGTCATAGCGCTTTCAGGATAGAGCGTGACATTGGGAAGTTTGGCCAGCATCGTCAGCCGCCAATCGCGCACACGGGCCCAAGTGGCCAACCCCGGCAAAGTGCTTTCGCGGTTGATGCGCCCGCCCGCCTGCCGCTCGGCAAAGGCCACCGACACTTCTAGCCCGCGCCGCCCTAGGCTCAGGGCGGCTTCAAGCCCCGCAGGGCCTGCGCCCACCACCAGCACCTTATCGGGCGCATGGGATGCGATGCGTTCCGGATGCCAGCCTTTGCGCCATTCTTCCCCCATCGTGGGGTTCTGGGTGCAGCGCAGGCTGACGCCTTCGTTATTGGCAGCCCGGCAGATGTTGCAGCCGATACATTCGCGAATCTCATCCGCCCGCCCTTGCCGAATTTTGGCGGGCAGGAAGGGGTCGGCAATCGACGGACGGGCCGCACCGATGAAATCTTGCACGCCACGTTTGATCTGCGACACCATCCGCTCGGGCGAGGTGAACCGCCCCACCGACACAACCGGCTTGCCTGTCACGCCTTTGACAAAGCGGATATAGTCCTCTTGATAGCCTTCGCCCGAAAAACGCGCCGATTTGCTGTCATTGCCCAAGGCACCAGCCAGATTCACATCCCACAGGTCGGGCAGATCGGCCAGCATAGCGACGATGTCGCGGCCCTCGCCTTCGGCTGTGATGCCGTCGGGGCCGTGCAACTCGTCCACCGCCATGCGCAAGGCCACAGCGCAGGTGTCGCCCACGGCGTCTTTGGTCTCTTCGATCATCTCGCGCAGCAAGCGCACACGGTTTTCCAAAGACCCGCCGTAGGCATCGCTGCGCTGGTTGGTGCGGCGCGACAGGAATTGGAAGGGCAGGTAATCGTGGCCGGCATAGACATAGACAATGTCAAACCCCGCCCGCTTGGCCCGCAGCGCCGCATCGCGCTGCCAACCGCGAAAGGCGCGAATGTCAGACAAATCCATCGCGCGGGCTGCCGTGGGCAGATGGTACAGGGCGGGTTGGGTTTGCGGGGCCAGCGTGGGCAGGCGGGTCAAGCGGTTCGACGCATGGGCCCCGCCGTGCCAAAGTTCCACCCCCGCAAGTGACCCATGCGCATGGATCGCATCGGCAATGCTGGCGAGGGGAGCGACATCTTCCTCGCCCCACAGGGTCAGATAGGCGGAAGGGCTATCATCCGACGAGGGGTGGATCGAGCAATACTCGGTACACACCACACCCCACCCACCTTCAGCCTTAACCCCCCGCAACGCTGCGGAAGCTTGCGGCCTTTGCCAGCCAAACCCCGTGGCATGGGGGGTTTGGTAAAAGCGGTTCGGGGCCGTCACGGGGCCGATCTTGACCGGTTCAAACAATATGGCGTGGGCGGGATCCATCGGGCCTCCTGTCGCAGGCCAATTGCCTACTATACAAACGTTCAGCAAATAAGACGACCTGTCAAGCAAGCCCTGCACGGCGCACAAGGCTTCTTTCCAACGGGCTAAATCACTACGTATTGTGGCGCGTTCATGCTATGATCAGCAAAACCTTAGAAAGGTAGCCCATGTTGCGCATAGTCATCCTGTTTGCTTTGCTCGCCGCACCCGCGATGGCCGATCCGATGCGGCTTAAGGTTTTGACCTTTAACATATGGTATGGCGGCGATCAGGTGAACTATGCCAGCGTCATCAAAGCCATCCAACTGGCCGATGCCGATATTGTGGGCCTGCAAGAACCTGATGGCAAAACATTAGAAATTGCCGCCCTAGCAGGCTATCCCTATGCCGATCAGCGCCGCCATATCTTATCCAAATATCCCATCTTTGACAGTGCCTTGGGCGAAACAACCCATGCTGAAGCGCCGCCCTATTCCATTGCGGGCCTCGACCCGGATGCCATTCATGCTTGGATCGAGGTCGCCCCCGGCCATGTGATCGCCGTGGCCAACACCCACCTGACCTCTGATCCCTATGGCCCCGAACTGGTGCGCGATGGCACGCCCTTGGCCGAGGTTGTGCAAAATGAGATCGACATCCGCCTGCCCGAGGCGCAGGCCCTGATCGACGGGCTAAAGCCCCTAATTGATCGCGGCGTGCCGGTGATCTTGACCGGTGATTTTAACAGCCCGTCGTGGCGCGATTGGACCAGTGCCGCCACCGGCAGCCGCGCAACCCCGGCGTTTGCCGTGGAATGGCCCGTCAGCCTTGCGCTGGAAACAGCCGGCTTTACCGACAGTTTCCGCGCCGTCCACCCCGACCCCGTTCACACCCCCGGCCTGACTTGGACAGCGGGCCGCCCAGCCCCGTATATTCCTGCGGGCGAAACCTTTGACCGGATCGATTTCACTTGGACAGCCAACCTGAAGCCGCTGGATGCCGTGGTGATGGGCGAGGCCGGCAATGCGCAAAACACCCTATCGGTGACGCCGTGGCCCTCGGATCACCGCGCGGTTCTGACCACGGTTGAGGTTGACCCCATTCCCACCCCCGCCCTGATCACCGTTGAACCCCGACCGGTGCGGGCCGGAGATAGCTTTGTCATCCGCGTGGCCACGCCCGACGGTGGCACGTATTCAGCCAATGTTGTGCCGCGCGGCGAAACCACGCCTTTGATCGGCATTTCCGACGTTTCCCCAGATGATAGGCCAACGATCCGCCTGTCCACCCTTGGCCTGCCGCAGGGCGATTATGACGCGGTGATGCTGGATGCGGCAGGCCTTGAAATCGCCCGCACGCGCTTTGCCATCGTGCCGTCCGATGGCCGCGCCGAAATGGTCGTAACAGCCCCCGTCACCTTGACCAGCGACATCGCCTTGCACTTCACCGGTGCGGCGGGGTTCAAGCTGGATTGGGTTGGCATTTACCACAAAGGCGAGCCGTCAGTTTATAACTACCTTGGCTTTGCCTACACCGGCGCGCGGATCAACGGCACTCTCACCTTCCCCGCGGCAGAGCTTTACGAAGCCCTGACGCCGGGCGATTACGAGGCGCGGTTGCTGTTTGACGATCATTACGAAGTGATGGCGATCGCACCGTTTTCGGTAAAGTAACCCGCCCCCTTTCGTCTTCGCCGCCGCCGTGCCACTGTGCGCCGCAAGGGGGGGGCCATGTCCAAAATCATCATCTCTTGCGCCATCACGGGCTCGATCCATGTGCCAAGCCAATCACCCTACCTGCCCGTGACGGCGGCAGAGATTGCGACTTCCGCCATTGGGGCTGCACAGGCGGGGGCCGCCATCTTGCACCTGCACGCACGAAACCCCGACACAGGCCGCCCATCGGCCGATCCAACGCATTGGGCGGGGTTTTTGCCCGCGATCAAAGCGGGCAGCGATGCTGTGGTGAATATGACCACGGGCGGATCGGCCGTGATGACACTGGACCAGCGCCTTGCAGCCCCCAAGGCCAATGCGCCCGAGATGTGCAGCCTGAACATGGGGTCGATGAACTTTGCGCTGTATCCGATGTTGGAGCGGATTTCTGCGTTTAAACATGATTGGGAGAAACCCTTTTTAGAAAACTCTGACGATGTGGTGTTTAAGAACACACCGCGCGACATCGCCCATGTCTTATCCGAAATGGGCCAAGCGCGCGGGGCAAGGTTTGAGTTTGAGTGTTATGATATCAGCCACCTGACTATGCTGAAGCATTTTGTCGATCGTGGACTGGTTCAAGGGCCGCTGTTCTTGCAGTTTGTCTTTGGCGTCTTGGGCGGCATGCCGGCCGAGCCGGAAATTCTCACGCTGCTCAAACGCAGCGCAGACCGTTTGTTTGGCGACACCTACCAGTTTTCGGTTCTCGCAGCAGGTCGCGCCCAAATTCCTATGGCCACGATGGCCGCCACCATGGGCGGCCATGTGCGTGTCGGGCTAGAGGATAATCTTTACATTTCCAAAGGCGTTTTGGCCCAATCCAATGCCCAACAGGTAGAGTTGATCCGCCAAATCGTAACCCGCCTTGGTCGCACCATAGCCACACCCGATGAGGCACGCGCGATGTTGGGGCTGAAGGGCCGCGACCAGGTGGCCTTTTGACCAAGCCCACCCCCATCCGCCCCGTTACCGCTTCCGACTTGCCCCGCCTGCGCACCATGTTGCAGGCCCTGTCAGATGAAGATGGCGGCACCTACCAAGTGGCCAGTGAAACGGCCCTCGCGCAAGCTTTGTTCGCCCAAGCGCCGCTGATCTTTGCCCTTATCGCCGACCACGGCATGGCGTTTTACTATCCAGATTTTTCCACCCATAGGGGCGAGCCGGGTGTCTATCTTCAAGACCTTTACGTCACCCCCCAAGCGCGCGGCACAGGACTGGCGCGCGCCCTGCTTGGCGCTGTGATGCAGTATCAAAGCTGGGGCGCGCGCTTTATGACCTTGGGCGTCAGCCCCGATAATGCTGCCGCCACAAGGTTTTACGCCAAAACGGGCTTTACCCCGCGCGGCTACGCGATGATGATCCTTGAAGGACCGCCCCTGAAAGACCTTGCATGATCATCTTCCACCACCCCAACCAACGCGCCCATGATCCCAAGTTCTTCCTGTCCTCGGGGGCGGCCATGCCCTGCCCCGAACACCCCAGCCGTATCGATGCTTTGCTGGCGGGTGTCGCCTCGCTTGGCCTGCACGCGCAAGCCCCCGCCGATCATGGCATCGGCCCAATCGCCGCCATCCACCCGCAGCGCTATCTGACCTTTTTGCAAACCATTCATGCCCGCTGGCAACACATCCCCGGTGCCAGTGCCGAGGTGATCCCCAACATTCACCCCGCCAACCGCACCGATGGCTACCCGCTGTCTGCCGTCGGGCAGGCGGGGTATCATATGACAGACACCTCTTGCCCTATCAGCGCACAAACTTGGGACGCGGCCTATGCCTCGGCGCAAACGGCGATTGCAGGCAGTGAGGTGCTTTTGCAAGGCGCGCGCGCAGCCTATGCGCTGTGTCGCCCGCCCGGGCACCACGCTTTTGGCGAACTCGCGGGCGGGTTTTGCTATCTGAACAACACCGCAATTGCAGCCCAGCAACTGGTGCTGTCAGGGCGAAAAGTGGCGATCTTGGATGTCGATCTGCATCACGGCAATGGCACCCAAGGCATCTTTTACGACCGCCCCGATGTGCTGACGGTCTCGATCCACGCCCATCCCGAACGCTACTACCCCTTCTATTGGGGCTATCCTGACGAGCGTGGCCGTGGCGCGGGCGAAGGGGCCAACCTGAACCTCTGCTTGCCCCGTGGCAGCGCCGATGCGGCCTTTCTGCGCGAACTTGACCAAGCCTTGCAGACCATCACGCTTTGGGGGGCCGATACGCTGGTGCTGGCCTTGGGCCTTGATGCCTTTGCGGGCGATCCTTTCGCGGGCCTTGCCGTAACCACACAGGGCTTTGCCCAGATCGGCCGCGCCGTCGCAGCCCTTGGCTTGCCCGTGCTGATCGTGCAAGAAGGTGGCTATCTGTGCCCCGAATTGGGCGAAAATCTTGCCGCTGTCCTGCATGCCTTCCTGTAACCCCTTTCATGTTTGCCCAAATATCCCGAGGTCCGGGGCAGCGCCCCGGCTTGCCCCCGCCCCACTGTCCGAAAGGTAGCCCTTGCCCTCCCCAACCCCTTTGAAGGGCATTGTCCTGATGCTGGCGGCCATGGCAATTTTGCCGGGCATTGACGTCTTGGCAAAATTCTTGGGCCAAGACGGCGTGCCCGTGATGCAGATTGTTTGGGCGCGGCTGACATTTGGGGCCCTGCTCACCCTGCCTTTCGCAGTCCGCCACACGGGCCTTAGAGGGCTGGTGCCAGATCAACCCGGCATCCACACGCTGCGCGCCAGCCTTTTGATGGCCGCCACTTTCTTTTTCTTTTGCGCGCTGAAATATCTGCCCATTGCCGATGCTTTGGCGATCTTTTTTGTTCAGCCTTTGGTCGTGACGGCGCTGTCCCCTTTGATCTTGAAAGAAACGGTGGGGCCTCGGCGTTGGGCGGCCGTTTGCGTGGGGTTTGTGGGCACGCTGATCATCATTCGGCCGGGCCTGACGGCACTGAACCCTGGCAGCCTGTTTGCCTTGGCTGCTGGCACCAGTCTTGCGCTGTACTTTCTGCTGACGCGCCGCATATCCGGTCGGGCCAAAGCCATCGTGACCACCTTTCACACCAACACCTTGGGCTGTCTTTTGGCATCGGTTCTGGTCGCTTTTGTTTGGCAAACCCCCACGCTGGCGCAATGGGCCCAATTTCTGGCTCTGGCAGCCATCGCAAACATTGGCCACTACTGCATCGTGCGCGCTTATGACAACGCCGAAGCGTCCCTGCTTGCCCCTTTGGCCTATACCGAGATGGTCACATCAACCCTGATGGGGCTGATCTTCTTTGGCGACTTTCCCGATCGTTGGACCTTTTTGGGTGTGGCGATCCTGATCTCATGCGCCATCTATATCTCGATGCGCGAAAGGAAAACCTTAGCCTAAGCCCAGCCACTTTGCGCGTCGACCCCGTATTCTGACAGACGGCGGCAAGACCCCGCGCAGATCACAGGGCACTTGGACTGCCGGAAATACGGATCTCAGCCGAACCCTTCGCAACGCGCCCGATCATGGCAGCACTTTTATCCCCTGCCTCGTGCAACTGCGCGATAAGATCTGCCGCTTGATCCCAAGGTACGGCCGCCAGCAAACCGCCACAGGTTTGCGGATCAAACAGCAAGGCTGCGCGCGGTGTTGCCAAGCCTTCACCGCGTATCCGCCCCAGCAGGGCCGCGCGATTTGCCGGGGCGAGGGACGAATACGCGCCCAAGGTGGCCAAAGCCTCGGCCCCGATCATCAGGGGCACTTGGTCAAGCCATAGGTCGGCGGCGGTTCCCGAGGCCTCCATCATCTCCATCACATGCCCGGCCAGTCCAAAGCCGGTGACATCGGTCATGGCATGGGCATGCGGCGCCAAAATGGCGGAAGCCTGCGCCAAAGGGCGGCGCATTTGGGTGAAACAGGCGGTCACCACTTCGCCCAGCAGAAAGGGGGGCATCCGCGCCATGGCCATTTCGGCGGCAAGGATCGTGCCTGATCCAAGAGGCTTGGTCAGGATCAGCGCATCCCCCGCCTCGGCGCCCTTTTTGGTCAAGGCACTTGCGGCAAGGCCTGTCACCGTAAAACCCAAGGTCAGTTCATGCCCTTGGCTTGTGTGCCCGCCCACCACATCAGCGCCGGCCTTGGCAAAAACAGCCGAGGCCGCACCCATCACCTCAGCCAAGGTGCGGGCCTGAAGGTCTTCTGACAGGCGCGGCAATATCACTTGGGCCAAGGCCACTTGCGGCTGGGCCCCCATGGCCCAGATATCGCCCAAGGCATGGATCGCCGCAATCTCACCCATCAGACGCGGGTCGCAAGTGACAGTGCGCAGATGGTCTGTGGTGATAACTTGCACACCGTGATCGGTGCGCAAGATAGCCGCGTCATCGCCCACCCCGGTTAAAACGTCTTGCCGTTGCGGGCTGGGCAGGGCCTGCATCATGGCCCTTAGCCCCTGTGACCCGACCTTGGCCCCACAGCCACCACACAGCGGCTTTTCTGACAAAGCTTCTGCCAATCCCAGAACCGCCGGGCTTGGCAGGTTCAGCTGGGCCATGGCCGGATAGTCGGCAAACTTGGCCATAAAGCGACGATCGATCCGGTCTTTCAGATGCCAAAGCCAAGCCCCGCCGCTGCGCAGGGCCCATTTATCCGCCAAGGCCGCGCGGCGGCCCAGCGAGATCAGCTTCAGGTAATCGCGCTGTGGCTGGAAACTCTGCATGGGTTCGCCGGTCAGCGTGGCGCGCAGATTGGCAAATAGCACAGGGGCTGCGCGCACGGCATAGACCCCCGCTTTGGGGCGCGGCGCGTGGGTGACATGCGCGCAATCGCCTGCGGCAAAAATCAACGGATCCGATGCGCGCAACTGTGCATCCACTGCAACAAAGCCATCGGTCAGCGTCAGCCCCGTGGATTGCAGCCAAGGCTGCGCCCGCGCGCCAGCCACCGTCAGGGTAAAGTCGGACGAAAGTCTGCGCCCGTCTGAAAGAACCACCTCCCCCGCCTCGGCCCGCAGGGGGCTAAGGGTGGACAGGACCGTCACCTCGTAGTATGCAAGCGCGCGCATCAGCCCTGCACGGCTGGCAGGACGCATCTGCGCCAAAAGCTGCGCGCCACGATCGACCAAAGTGACCTGCGGTTCAGCGCCCATCGCGCGCAACCGATGGGCCGAAGCCAGGGCCAGTTCCACCCCGCCAATGCCACCGCCAATCACAACGACGCGTGGTTTGGGCAAGGCGCGGGCCACAAAAATCTCCCACGCGCGGGCGTAATCTCCCAACGGCTTGGCCGAATGGGTGAAGTCGGCAAAGCCCGCAAGATCGGGCAGGTCCGAGGTGATGCCGATGTCAATGCTGGCCAGATCATAGGGCAAGGGCGGGCGGCCTTGCAGGATCACGGTTTGCGCATCACGGTCGATGCCAATTGCGCGGTCCAATATCAACCGCGCACCGGCAAAACGCGCCAGACGGACAAGGTCGATCATGATGTCGCCACGGTGATAATGGCCTGCAATCAAGCCGGGCAGCATACCGGTATAGGGAGCCACCGGATCAGGATTGATTATGGTCAACCGCACGCCAGCCAAGGGCTTCATCGCCCACATCCGCGCCACCAAGGCATGGGTATGCCCGCCGCCAATCAGGACAAGGTCGCGCATCAGGGGCAGGTTTGGGTCTTGCATGGCGATCAGATCCTTGGGCTGCGCCACCCTATCCCCTTGCTTCAGAACATGAAAGCAGGGGATCGTCCCAAACGGTTTGCAGCCCGATAAAGGCGCGGTCCTAGGCTTGCACCTTTAAAACAATCTTGCCGATATGGCCCGGCGCTTCGATGCGGGCGTGGGCTGCGGCGGCCTCGGTCAGGGGGAATTCACTATCGAGAACGACCTTTAGCTTGCCCGCTACAACCAAAGGCCACACATTGGCTTCCACCTCGGTTGCGATGCGGGCTTTGGCAAGGTCAGATTGCGGGCGCAGGGTTGATCCGGTCAGGGTCAGGCGGCGCATCATCAGGTCGGCAAAGTTGACCTCGACCTTGGCACCTTGCAGAAAGGCGATTTGCACCAACCGCCCGTCATCGGCCAAAGAGCGCAGGTTTTGCGGCAGATAGGCCCCGCCCACCATATCAAGGATCAGGTTCATGCCCCCCGCCTTGCGCAAGATCTGCGCCCAGTCTTGCGTGCGGTAGTTCAGGCCCATCTCTGCGCCCAAATCCTGACAAATCCGCGCCTTGTCATCGCTGCCCGCTGTGGCAAAAACCCGCGCGCCCAAGGCATGGGCGATCTGGATGGCGGTCACCCCAATGCCCGATGTGCCCCCATGCACCAAAAACCGCTCACCCGCCTTCAGCCCGCCGCGCATGACCACATTCGACCAGACGGTAAAACATGTTTCGGGCAAACAAGCCGCCTCGCGCAGCGACAGGCCCTGCGGGATGGGCAGGGCATGGACCTCGGCACAAGCGGCGTATTCGGCGTATCCGCCACCGGGCAAAAGGGCGCAGACCTGATCGCCCTCTTTATAGCGCGTACAGCCCGGCCCCAAAGCCACCACCGTGCCGGAACATTCCAACCCCGGCAGGGGCGAGGCCCCGGCGGGCGGCGCATAAGACCCCGCCCGTTGCAGCGCATCGGGGCGGTTCACGCCGGCATAGGCCAGCCGGATGATGATTTGGCCATGGCTTGGCACCGGAACCGGCACCATACAGGGCTGCAAGACCTCTGGCCCACCGGGTTCGGTGATGGCGATTGCGTGCATGTCGTATGACAGGGTCATTTTAAAGCCCCTTTCGGTAGTAGCCCGGCAAATCCTGCGCGGCACTTGGCGCACGGATGCGGTCGAAAAAGGCCAAGGGTCCGGTCATCAGCGCCTTGCCCAAGGGATTGGCATTAAACGCCGCCTTGGCCTTTTCAAAGGCCATGACATTGGCAATGCGGCGGTCCAGAAACTCCCACGTCGCAGCATGATCGGGGCTGTCATCGCCCAACCAATAAAGCACCGTTGCCGCATAAACCGCCGACAGCGTGGCGCGTTTGGAGTACCAGTTTACGTCTGTCGACCTATCGCCCAAAGCGACCCAAATGGCATCCGCAGTGCCCCAAAGGGCCCGCGCCCCCTCGGCTGCGTAAAGCGGCAAAGACAGCAACGCCGTGCCGCGCCGCACCGCCTCGGCATCGGTGTCTTGAAGGCGCAAGCGTACCGCCAAAGTCACCCGATCGCGAAAGCGCATGGCCTGCAAATCTTGCTCGGCCAAGGCCGCAACCATCTGCTGATCGCCCAAACGGTGATAAGCCAGCGCCAGATCGACCCCGCCGCGCGGCACCAAGGCTTGCGCTTGCGCCAAGGTCAGGCCCGAATCAGCTGCAGCTTGCGTCAAAGCCGCCTGCGACCAGCCTTCAAAGGCCACGTGTGGCAGTGCTGCATAAACCAGCATTTCCAACGTCTTATCCACATTCACCCCCGCCATCGCCATCCCCGCATTCCAGACCTTATAGACAAGCCCGTCGCCCTTTGCTAAGCGCAACGGGCCTGCACATCTAGTGCAACTCTAACTTAGGAAGGTGGTGACAACCACATGCAGGTCAGCGTCCGTGACAACAACGTCGAGCAAGCCCTTCGGGCTCTCAAGAAAAAGCTGCAGCGCGAAGGCGTGTTCCGCGAAATGAAGCTTAAGCAACATTTCGAGAAGCCCTCCGTCAAAAAAGCGCGCGAGCAAGCCGAAGCCGTTCGCCGTGCAAGGAAACTTGCGCGCAAGAAGCTTCAGCGTGAAGGCGGCGTTTAAGCTTTGGCTTGAACATCGCCGGTCTTGAGCAAAGGCCGACGCAGCGAACACTGGGGCAGAGATGCCCACCCGATTGACCCCCGACCGCAAGGCCGGGGGTTTTTCTTTCCTTAAATGTCTTTGCGAAAAACCAGCCCGCCAAAAGGGCAGCAAGCACACCGCCCACCAAGGCGGGAACATTGGCGGGGGGGCATGTCCATAGGGCGCGAAGTATCGACTTGTTATAACAGCCCTATGTTCCCTAAACCGCCAATGCCGTTGTCTGCACCACTGTGCGCAGCGCGAACGACGACTGCATCTGCCGCACCCCCGGCAGGCGCGACAAAAAGCGGCGGTGGATGCGGGCGAAGTCTTCGGTGTCTTCGGCCATGATTTTGATCAGATAATCCGCCGATCCTGCCATCAAGTGACATTCCAGAATGTCTGGCACCTTGGCCACCTCGCGCTCAAAGGCGTCAAGCAGGTCTTCGGCTTGGCTTTGCAAGGTGATTTCGACGAAAACGATGGTCGGTTTGCCCATCTTGCGCGCATCCAGCAAGGCGACATAGGCGGCGATGAAACCGTCTTGCTCCAACCGCTGCACGCGGCGGTGGCAGGCCGAGGGCGACAGGTTCACCCGTTCGGACAGTTCGGCATTCGTCACTCGTGAGTCTTTTTGCAGCACCCCAAGGATACGACGGTCGATTGCGTCAAGCGGATCAAGCATGGGAAAAATTCTCGTCCAAAGCCAGTTTCACGCAAAATATTACCAATTTCGCCCAATTGCACCAGCAAAATCTCAACCCATCTGCACCAGACTTGCGCCAGACTGATCCTATCGGCCCCAAGGGAGAGAGCATATGAAAATCGGTTGCCCCAAAGAGATCAAACCGCAGGAATTCCGCGTCGGCATGACCCCCAACGCCGCGCGCGAGGCTGTGAACCGTGGCCATCAGGTCATGATCGAAACCAACGCTGGCGTGGGTGCGGGCTTTACCGATGCCGATTATGTCGCCGCAGGGGCCAAGATTGTT
Source organism: uncultured Rhodobacterales bacterium (assembly GCA_903845215.1). GTDB lineage: Bacteria > Pseudomonadota > Alphaproteobacteria > Rhodobacterales > Rhodobacteraceae > Stagnihabitans. The sequence goes on from CAIMWI010000042.1 coordinate 33,156, forward strand.
GACACGGCGGAAGAGGTGTTTGCCGCGTCAGAGATGATCGTCAAGGTCAAAGAACCCCAAGCCGTCGAGCGCAAGCGCCTGCGCGAGGGCCAAGTTTTGTTCACGTATCTGCACCTTGCCCCCGATCCAGAGCAAACCGCCGATCTTCTGGCCAGCGGTGTGACAGCGATTGCCTATGAAACCGTCACCGATGATCGCGGCGGCCTGCCCTTGCTGGCCCCCATGTCGGAAGTCGCAGGCCGTCTTGCGCCGCAAGTGGGCGCGTGGACGCTGCAAAAGGCCAATGGCGGGCGCGGTGTTTTGCTGGGCGGTGTGCCCGGTGTGTTGCCCGCCAAGGTTCTGGTGATCGGCGGCGGTGTCGTGGGCACCCATGCGGGCAAGGTCGCGGCAGGTATGGGCGCGGATGTGACGGTGCTGGACCGTTCGGTCAACCGTCTGCGCTATCTGGACGATGTGTTTGGCGGGCAGTTCAAGAACGGCTATGCCGATGCCGCCACCACGATCGATCTGGCGCGTCAGGCCGATCTGATCATTGGCGCGGTGCTGATCCCCGGCGCTGCGGCCCCCAAGTTGATCTCGCGCGCGCAATTGTCAGAACTGAAACCGGGTGCAGCGCTGGTGGACGTGGCGATTGACCAAGGCGGGTGCTTTGAAACCTCGCATGCCACCACGCACCAAGACCCGATCTATGCCGTCGACGGGATCATGCACTACTGTGTGGCCAACATGCCCGGTGCCGTCGCGCGCACCTCGACGCTGGCTTTGGGCAATGCGACGATGCCCTTTATGCTGGCCTTGGCCGACAAGGGCTGGCGCAAAGCCTGTGCTGACGACAAGCACCTGCTGGCAGGCTTGAACACCCATGCAGGCAAGCTGACCTATGCCGCCGTGGGCTTGGCCTTGGGCTTGCCCACCATCTCGGCGGCTGACGCGCTGAAGATGTGATCTAGCGCCTTCAAAATTCACACCAAGGGCGGCTTGCGTTCCGCCCTTGGCCCTGCCCGCGGCCGCATTGAATTTGGCACTTTCCTATCCCAAAGAATCTGACTATACGCACCCTAACTTCCCCCTGAAAACGAGAAGATCGCGGCCTTGGGCCGCAGCCGTTTTCCCGGTGTGGGAAAGATTTGTAAGGGGAATGATCCGATGTCAAAGCCGCTGATGTCCAAAGCCACCGCTGTCTGGCTGGTGGATAATACCACACTCAGCTTCATTCAGATCGCGGATTTCTGCGGGATGCATGAATTGGAAGTTCAAGGCATTGCCGATGGCGATGTGGCGATCGGGGTCAAAGGCTTTGACCCAGTGTCCAACAACCAGCTTGACGGGATCGAGATCGAGCGGGCGCAGGCTGATCCGTCCTATAGGCTAAAGCTCAAGTTCAACCTTTCCGCCGTGGGTGAAGAAAAGCGGCGTGGGCCGCGCTACACCCCGCTGTCCAAGCGCCAAGATCGCCCTGCCGCGATCTTGTGGCTGGTCAAATTCCACCCCGAATTGTCTGATGGGGCCGTCGGCAAACTTGTGGGCACAACCAAACCCACGATCCAAGCCATCCGCGAGCGCACCCATTGGAACATTGGCCAGATCACGCCGATTGATCCGGTGGCCCTGGGCCTGTGCAAACAGACCGAGCTTGACACCGCTGTCCAAGCTGCGGCGCGCAAGAAAGCCTCTGAAGGCGTGGTCATGTCAGATGACGAGCGGCGCAAGTTGGTCAGCACATCGCAGTCCTTGGGGATGTCAGACGCGCCCAAAATGCCCTCGGGGCTAGAGGCCTTTACCCGCGCCGAAGACCGCCCCCGCGCAGAAAAGCCCGCAGATTTCTCGGATGCGGAAAGCTTTTTCAACCTGCCGCAAAGCGATGACGACAAGGATGACGACGACGTTTTGTAAGAAAATCACGGCAAGGCTGATCCCAATTGGGTCAAAACAGCCCGCATCCCTAGGGTGCGGGCTTCTTGTTGGGTGCAAGGCCAAGGCTTGCCGCGACAGGCTTGGTGTGATGTAAGATAAGCCGAGCGCCCGCCCAGGGGCCAATTTTCCAAGCGGCGCGAGGTTGCCATGACTGACCGATCTTATCGCTTCACCCATGCTATCACGCGCAAGCCCGCTGCAAGCATCATCAACGGGTTGCGCGCCGTGGATACTGGCACGCCGTCTTTGGCGCTGATGCGCCAGCACCACGCCGATTACACCGCAGCACTGCGCTCGACGGGCGCTGTGATCGTGGAACTGGATGCCGCAGAAGCCTTTCCGGATTCGGTCTTTGTCGAGGATACAGCCCTATGCTTGCCCGAAGGGGCAGTTGTGATGCGCCCCGGCGCGCCGACGCGTTTGGGCGAAGCGGCCCTTATGGCACCGCATCTGGCGGCCCTTTATGTCGATGTCCGCACGATCAGCGGGGCCGACAGCTTCATCGAAGCCGGCGATATCCTTACCACCGAAACCGAGGTTCTGGTTGGCCGTTCAGCGCGCACCAATGGCGCAGGCATTGCCGAACTGGCCGCAACCGTCGCATCTTGGGGCCATAAAGTGCGCGAGGTTTTTACCCCGCCCGGTGTGCTGCATTTCAAAACTGATTGCTCGCTGCTGGATGCCCAAACCATCCTATCCACCGAACGCCTTGACGCCTCGGGCTGTTTTGCGGGCTACCGCGTGATCCACACGGCCGAGGGTGAAGAGGCCTGCGCAAATGCGATCCGCTTTAACGATCTGGTGTTGATGCCCGCAGGTTTCCCGCGCACCCGCGACAAGTTGGTCGCGGCGGGCTATGATGTGCGCGAGATCGGCAATTCGGAATGCGCCAAGCTGGATGGCGGGATGTCGTGCCTATCGCTGCGCTTTTCTCCGCCCGTTTAACAGCGCCCTAAAACCCGCGCCGCGCCCGCAGCGCAGCGCCGATCGTGCCATCGTCCAGATAATCCAACTCGCCCCCGATCGGCACGCCCTGCGCCAGCGAGGTGATGCGCATGGGCAACCCGCCCAAGGCGTCGGCGATGTAGTGTGCGGTGGTTTGGCCATCAACGGTGGCATTCAGCGCCAAGATAATCTCGGTCACGCCGTCTTGGGTGATCCGCGCGATCAAGGCGGGGATGCGCAACTCATCCGGCCCAACTTGATCCAAGGCCGAAAGCGTGCCGCCCAGCACATGATAGCGCCCTTTGAACGCACGAGAGCGTTCCATCGCCCAAAGATCAGCTATGGTCTCGACAATGCAAAGCTCTCCCCCGACGCGGGCGGGATCGGCGCAGATGGCGCAGAGGTCAGCCGTACCAATGTTGCCACACTGCGTACAGTCGCGCGCGGAAAGCACCACCCCCGCCAAGGCCTGTGCCAAGGGGGCCATCAACCCTTCGCGCCGCTTCAACATCGCCAACACGGCGCGCCGCGCAGATCTAGGCCCCAAGCCCGGCAAGCGCGACATCAGGTCAATCAGGGCTTCGATGTCGCGCGGGGTTTCAGTCATAGTGTGCTTTCTGGTCCAAAGACCGGGGGTTGCCTGCGGCCAGCCCCCCCCGGGAGTATTTGCGCCTCGGTGAAGGGTTAGAAGGGCAGTTTAAGATCGGCAGGCAGGCCCATTGACGCGGCAAGCTTGGCCATTTCCTGCTGGCTGCGGGCGGCGGCTTTGGCTTGGGCATCGCGGATGGCTGCGATGATCAGGTCTTCGACCACCTCTTTTTCGGACGGCACCAGAATGTTGGGAGAGATTTGAAGGCCCGTGATATCGCCCTTCGCCGTAACGCGGGCTTTCACCAGACCGGCACCCGATTCACCCAGCACGATGATATGGGCCAAATCCTCTTGCAGTTCGGCCATCTTGCCTTGCATCTCTTGGGCGGCCTTCATCATCTTGGCCATATCGCCCAAGCCCGCCAAACCTTTCAGCATCGGCATCTCCTGTTGTTGTGTGGATAGAGATAGATAAGGCGCGGGGCGGGGGCAAGGGTGCGGGCGAGGCGGAATTTTTGCACAATATTTGCACGGCGGGGATTAGCTTTCCTCGAAAGGATCCCATTCTTCGTCCACCTCTGGCAGGGCCGAGGCGGCGGCAGAGGCTTGCATGGCTTCCGGCGTGCGGATCTCGGTGATCTTGGCATCAGGGAAGGCCGCGAGGATTGCTTGCACCATTGGGTTGGTCATAACCTCGGCGCGGGCCTGAAGCAGGTCGCGGTCACGCTCTTCAACAACGGTGGGCGCACCGCCAGAAGAGACGACCGAAACTCCCCACCGCCGGCCTGTCCAGCTTTGTAACCTTTGGCCCAGTCTTGCCGCCAAATCGGGGGCGGCGTCGGGTGTCGGTTCAAACTCGATCCGGCCCGGGGCGTAATGGGCCAAACGCAGGGTGGATTCCACCTCGAAGAGCAGGGTCATATCGCGCTTGTCGCGGATCAAGGCGACGACTTGGTCGAAGGTTTGGTAGGCGGCTTCGGCATCCGACTGCAGCGCCAGTGCCTGCCCGCCGGCCATCACCGGCCCGCGCAAGGGGGCGGCGGGGGCCAAGCGCATCATTGGGCCGTGCGCCACTCCGCCGCCGCCTGCAGGCGCGCCGCCCGCGACAGGGCCTGAGGGCTGTACATTGCGCAGATGGCGCAGCAGCGTTTCAGGGTCGGGCAAGTCGGCCACATGGGTCAGGCGGATCACAGCCATTTCAGCCGCCATCATGGCATTGGGGGCCAAGGCCACCTCTTCCAGCGCCTTAAGCAGCAATTGCCACATCCGCGACAGCGACCTCAGGGCCAAACGCGCCGCCATATCCACGCCCCGCGCGCGTTCATCTGACGCGACCGTCGGGTCATTGGCGGCATCGGGGGTGATCTTGATCACCGAAATCCAATGCGTGATCTCGGCCAGATCGCGCAGCACGGCCAAGGGATCGGCCCCGTCGGAATACTGCCCGGCCAGTTCGCCCAAAGCCGCCGCCGCATCGCCGCGCATGATCATATCGAACAGGTCCAGCACCCGCCCGCGGTCAGCCAGCCCCAGCATGGCGCGCACGGCTTCCGCTTGCACCACACCTGCACCGTTCGATATCGCCTGATCCAGAAGCGAGGTGGCATCGCGGGCCGACCCTTCCGCCGCACGGGTGATCAGGCCCAAGGCGGCTTCGGTGATCTGCGCACCTTCGCCCATCGCGATCTTTTGCAGCAGGGCCACCATCACCTCGGGCTCGATCCGCTTTAGGTCAAAGCGTTGGCAGCGTGACAGCACCGTCACGGGCACTTTGCGGATCTCGGTCGTGGCGAAGATGAATTTCACATGCTCGGGCGGTTCTTCCAGCGTTTTGAGCAGCGCGTTAAACGCCGCTGTCGACAGCATATGCACTTCGTCGATGATATAGACTTTATAGCGCGCCGAAGCGGCGCGGTAGCGCACCGAATCGATTATCTCGCGAATATCGCCCACCCCCGTGCGCGAGGCGGCGTCCATTTCCAGCACATCGACATGGCGGCCTTCGGCAATGGCGCGGCAGGGTTCGCACACAAGGCAAGGCTCGGTCGTAGGCCCGCCTGTCCCATCGGCCCCGACACAGTTCAACCCTTTGGCGATGATGCGTGCCGTGGTGGTCTTACCCGTGCCGCGAATACCCGTCATGATAAAGGCATGCGCGATCCGGTCCGCCGTGAAGGCGTTCTTTAATGTGCGCACCATCGCCTCTTGTCCGACAAGGTCGGCAAAGGTTTCGGGGCGGTATTTGCGCGCAAGAACGCGGTAGGCGGGATCAGGGGCGGTCATGGCGGCCTTAGGATTCGGATGCACAAAGACTAGGCCCTTCGCCCCCCAAGGTAAACCGTCACTGGACACGGCCGCGCCCTGCCCTATTTGTGCGCCATGAGCACGCAAAATCCCCCCATCCCGCTGCCCGAGGCCTTTAAATCCGCCATGCGTGGATTGGTGGGCGCGTGCAGCCTGATCACCGTGGGCCAAGGCGCGGCTGCCAACGGGCTGGTCGTCACCACCGGCATCTCGCTGTCAGCAGAACCGCCGATGATCTTGGCCTGCGTCAACCGCGCGTCGTCGTGCTGGCCGGCGTTGCAGCGCGAGGGGGTGTTTGGCTGGCAGGCCTTGGGCGCCGCCCACCAAACGGTGGCCGATCGGTTTTCAGGCAAGGGCGGATTGCAAGGCCCTGCACGCTATGCGGGGGCCGAGTGGGTCACGGCCGACAACGGGGGGCGCCTTCTGGCCGATGCCCCCTTGGCCTTTGCCTGCGCAGTCGAGGATAGGATCGATCGGGGCACCCATTCTATCGTGATCGGAAGGGTCGTGCAGATCAGAACTTGCCCCAACAGCGGCGCGCTGCTTTATTGGGATGGGCAGTACAGCGTTTTGACGAATTAATCCGTCCTTGCTGGGATTGTGCTTGCCCAAAGCTGCGGGCCTGCCACAGTTGGGCGCATGATCATCAAGAACTTTCCCTTTGATACGCTGAAACTCGGCCAAACGGCCGAATTGCAGCGCCTGTGCACAACTGACGATTTGTTCGTCTTTGCCGCCGCCACCGGCAACCACAACCCGATGCACCTGCCCGGCGAGGATATCAATGGCGATGGCAAGCCTGACACCACCGCCTCGGGCATCTTTCTGGCGGCGATGATTTCTGCCGTGCTGGGCAATGTTTTGCCAGGGCCGGGCACATCTTACCACTCGCAAGCCCTGACCTTTACAGGCCACGCCAAGGCCGGAGACACTCTTTTGGCGCGGGTGACGGTGACGGGGCTTGCGCCTTCGGGCATCGTTGACCTTGACACCGAAGTGATCCGTCTGCGCGACGCGGCGGTGATGGTGCAGGGAAAAGCGCAAGTGCAAGCGCCGCTTGGGCCGCTTAGCTACGATGACCGCGATCTGCCCGGATTGGTGGTGCAAACTCACCGACAGTTTGACGCGATCCTCAAACGCGCCCAAGCCCTGCCCGCTTTAACCACCGCCGTCGTCTGGCCGGACGAGGTGCAGGCCCTACAAGGCGCGTTGTTGGCGCAGGCCCAAGGCCTGATCTTGCCCGTGCTGATCGGCCCCACCGCCCGTATCCGCGCCTTGGCCAAGGACATTGGCGCAGACCTTGGCACGGTTCAACTGGTCGAAGCGGCCAGCGAAACTGCGGCGGCCGAACAGGCCGTGGTGCTTGCCCGCGCAGGCAAAGTGAAGGCCATCATGAAGGGCCACCTGCACACCGATGTCTTGCTGCGCCCCATGCTTGATCGCACCACGGGCCTGCGCATCGGGCGGCGCTTTACCCATGTCTTTGTGCTGGATGTGCCGGGGCTGAACCATCCTTTGCTGGTGTCTGACGGGGCGATCAACATCGCGCCCGACTTAACGACCAAGATCGACATCGTGCAAAACGCCATTAATCTGGCTCATAGCTTAGGGATTGCCCAGCCCAAGGTCGCCGTTTTGTCGGCGGTGGAAACGGTCAGCACCGACATGCCATCGTCGATGGATGCCGCCGCCCTCTCGAAGATGGCCGACCGCGGCCAGATCACTGGCGGGCTGGTCGATGGGCCCTTGGCGATGGACAACGCCGTCTCTATGGCCGCCGCCCGCACCAAAGGCATCACGGGCGGTGTTGCGGGCCAAGCCGACGTGCTGATCGTGCCCAATCTTGATGCGGGCAATATCCTTGTAAAATTGCTCACCCATCTGGCCCATGCCGAAGCGGCGGGGCTGGTGATGGGGGCATCTGTGCCCATCATCTTGACCTCGCGCGCTGATGGGCAAGCGGCGCGGGTTATATCGGCCGCTTTGGCGGTGTTGCAGGTGCACGCGCAGGCCAAAGCTGGCCTTAGGTAGGATAAACGCATGACTTTGAAAGATTTCTTTGTCGCTGGCCCCTATGATGACGGCGACGCGGTGACGGGGCACTATTATGAAATCGCCTCGGCCGATCCGGCGCACCCGCAGGTTTGGGGCTATACCGACCAGATCAGCTATGCCCCGGGGCAAACCTTGGTGCTGCACGCCATGTCGTCGGCCCCCAACGCACGGGTCGAGATTTTGCGCGACGGTTTGGTGCCGCAAAGGCTGGTAGACATGCAAGTCGCCATGCGCTTTGAACCCACACCGCAAGACTGCTCTGTCACCGGTTGCGGGTGGCCGGAACGGTTCCGTATGACCCTGCCCCACGATTGGGCATCGGGCGTTTATGTCGTGCGCCTGACGGTGGCGGGGCATCAGTCGGACCATTTGTTCGTGCTGAAAGCCGCCAAGCCGGATGGCATTTTGTTCATCTTGGCCACAGGCACTTGGTGCGCTTATAACGATTGGGGGGGATCGAACCATTATCAGGGCATCACCGGCCCCCACCGTGCCGAGTTTGCCCCCGTGGTCAGCCTGCACCGCCCTTGGGCCAAGGGCTTTGTGCGGTGGCCTGTCGATGCCCCGCGCATCCCGCACGCCTCGCCGCTTTTATCAAAACCACGCTATCCGCATATGGATTTCGCCCGTGCCAAGGGCATTTCGAAAAAATACGCCTCGTCCGGATGGGCGGCGTTCGAACGGCCCTTTGCGCTTTGGGCCGAAGGGCAAGGGATTGGCCTGTCTTTTGCCACGCAGCACGATTTGCACGCCAACCCCGATCTGTTGGCCGGATATTCCCGCGCACTGATCGTGGGCCATGACGAATACTGGACATGGGAGATGCGCGATCATCTGGACGCTTGGGTGCAGCAGGGCGGCGAAGTGGCGCGGTTTGCGGGCAACTTCTTTTGGCAAACGCGGCTGTCCAATGATCTGACCCAACAAACCTGCTACAAATACGCAGCGCCCCAGAATGACCCCACCCCCGACCAAACCCGCCTGACCAGCTATTGGGATCACCCCCAAGTCGCCCGCCCCGCCGTGGCAACCATGGGCCTGACCGGATCCATGGGCGTTTATGCGGGGTGGAGCCGCTGTGCCGCCCATGGGTCGGGCGGCTTTGCGATTTATCGGCCCGATCACTGGTCGGTTAAAGACAGCGGTCTGGGCTACGGCGATGTGCTGGGCGCTGCATCCAAAATCTTTGGCTACGAAGTCGACGGGATCGACTACACCATGACCCACGGCCTACCCTTTGCCGCCGAAAACACGGGGTTGCAGGGCGATTTGACCATCGTGGGCCTATCGCCCGCCACAACACTTGCCCATTCCACTGGCCCGCAAGATGCTGACAATTTCATCGGCCATCTGGACGCCGAAGAGGTGGCCTTGGTGGTTTACGGGTCTGTCACCCCCGAAACACTGGGCCGCGCCAGCCGTGGCAATGGCTGCATGGCCGAATATCGTCGCGGCCTTGGCGCTGTCTATAACGCAGGCTCTTGTGAATGGGTGGCAGGGTTGATTGCCCGCGATGCGGTGGTAGAGCGCGTCACACGGCGGATCTTGACGGGACCTTGGGCCGCGTAGCTTACGCCCTAACCAAGCGGGCGACAGCGGCTGCGACCTGAGCGGTCAGTGCGGGCAGGTCGGCATCGGCCAGACTTTGGGCGTCAATCAAAACTTCGGCATGGTCAGCCCGCGCGCGGTGCTTTTCGTAACGCGGGTCGTAGTGGCGTTCCATCAAATCCTGTGCCAGCGCTTCAAACTGGCCTGACTGCGCAAGGGTGGCCCAAGCCTCAACCGTCTCATGCGAATGGGCGTGGCGCAACTGGCCGATGACGCCCAAAAGCCGCGCCTCATCGGCCACGATGTCGGCATAAGCCCGGCTGAGATAGCGTGCACGTTCGGGCAAACTCGCCGCAATCGTCACACGCGGGGCCTTGCCCATGGCGGCCCACAACTGCGGCGGCAAGCGCAGATTGCCGACCTTGGCACTTTCCGCCTCCACCACCAAGGGACGGGTCGGGTCTAACCGCGACAGCGCCATGGCCAGCGCGCCTTCGAATGCCTTTTGCGAGGGTTGGCCATGGGCGGTGTGGCCAAACAACGACCCGCGATGGCCCGCAAGGCCCTCTAGATCAATCACCTGTACGCCTTGGGCCACCAAAAGGTGCAAAATTGCCGTTTTGGCTGTGCCCGTGTTGCCATCCAGCACCACCAGCGGTGATGCGACGGGCGTGTCGTACAGCTGCTTGACCACCAAGGCCCGCCAGCTTTTGTACCCGCCCGCAATCGTCTCAACCCGCCAACCGATCTGTGCGAGGATCGTGGCAAACGACCCCGACCTTTGCCCGCCGCGCCAGCAATAGACCAAGGGCCGCCAGCCGCCGCCCATCTCGGCAAGTGGGCCTTCCAAGTGGGCTGCCACATTGCGTGCCACCAAGGCCCCGCCCAGTTTGCGTGCCCTAAAGGGCGAGATTTGCTTGTAAATCGTGCCCACCTGCGCGCGTTCCTCATCGCTTAGAACGGGCAGGCTGATGGCCCCGGGCAGATGGTCTTCGGCATATTCGGCAGGGGCGCGAGCGTCGATGAGTGTATCAAAGCCCAAGGTTGCAAGATCGGAAAGTGAGGTGAGGGTGACTGCCATGTGATCTGTCTATCAGCCCGCGCCCCAAGGTGAAAGCCGTTAGAACCCCGCTTCCAACTTGTCCAGCAAGGCGGCCATCATCGCCTCGCACCGCGCCATTTGTTCAAGGCTGACATATTCGTCAGGCTTATGCCCCTGCGCCATAGACCCCGGCCCGCAGATCACCGTGGGAATGCCAAGGCGGGCGTCAAAAAGCCCGCCTTCGGTGCCAAAGGCCACTTTCATCGTGCCATTCGCCCCGGTCAACGCTTTGACGAAACTGACCACGGCTGCGTCAGATTTGGTGCCAAGGCCGGGGTAATCCCATTGCCGCTCGATGGTGATCGCGGCTTCGGGGAAGGTCGCGCGCAAGGGGGCGCAGATGGTTTCGGCGGCTTGGCGCAGGCGGGTGATCAAAACCTCGGGGTCGTCTTCGGCGACCGAGCGGATTTCGAAATCCAGCGTGGCGGTGTTGGGCACGATGTTGACCTGCACCCCGCCCGCCATTTTGCCCACATGCAGCGTGGTATAGGGCACATCATAATCGCCGTCCTGAACCCCGTTCAGCGCCACATCTGCTTGCAACGCCCGCACCGCGCCAATGAAATCGGCGGCCAGATGCAGGGCGTTCAGCGCCATAGGGGCAAGGGCGGAATGCCCCTCGCGGCCGATGCAGGTGGCGCGCAAGGCGATCTTGCCCTTGTGGCCGGTTGCCACCTGCATTCCGGTAGGTTCGCCCACGATGCAAAAGCGCGGGCGGATCGGGGCAGATTGCAGCATCGTGATGAGCGAGCGCACACCCATGCAGCCGATTTCCTCATCATAAGACAGCGCCAGATGCAGCGGCACGGCCAAGGGGCGGCCCGCTTTGGTGCGCTCGCCGGCAGCGATCATCGTGGCGATGGCAGCGGCGCAAAAACCTTTCATATCAGCCGCACCGCGCCCATATAGACGGCCATTTTCTTCGGTCAAAACAAAGGGCGGATAGGTCCAAGCTTGCCCCTCGACCGGGACCACATCGGTGTGGCCCGACAGCATGACCCCGCCCCCCCCTTGGCCCACGGTGGCGTAAAGGTTGGCCTTGGTGCCCGTAGTGTCGGGGATCAGGGTGGCGTCAATGCCCGCCTCGGCCAGCATTGCCACCACATAGTTCATCAGTGCGACGTTGGGCTTGGCGCTGACCGTATCAAAGCCGATCAGGCGGGCAAAGATATCGCGGGTGCGTTGGGTGATCTGGGTCAAGGCGCGCTCCTGTCGTTTGGGGCAGATAAGCGCAACGGTGCGGTGAGGGGAAGGGTTGCGGGCAAAAGATATGCCCCAACCCTGCCACGCAAACGTGACCTTGCGGCAGGCGCATTGCAAGGTGACGCAGACCGCGCAACGCCCTATCTGTGACCGTTCAACGCCGAGGATCCCATGCCCCAAACCCGCCGCCAATTCCTGACCGCCACCGCTGGCTTGGCCCTGCTGCCCACCCTACCCCGCATCGGGTTCGCAGCCCCCGCAGCGCAGCTGACGGTAGCGTCGCGCCAGCTAGAGGTGCTGGGCAAGGCCGCGACGGTTTATGGCATCACCGGACCAGACGGCAAACCCGGCCTGATGGCGCGCGAGGGTGAGCGGTTTCGCGGCCTTGTCGACAACCAGTCGGGCGAGGATTTGATCTTGCACTGGCACGGGCAAGTCTTGGCGCGCAACACCGACGACCGCACCCGCCCCAATGGCGGCGTCCATCCCACGGGCACACAAGAGGCTTACGATTTTCCCCTGACGGCGGGCACCCATTGGATGCATTCGCACACCCTGTCAGAGCAACAACTGCTGGCAGCCCCCATGGTGACGGTCGAGGCGGATGCAGGCGATGTACCCCAAGCCGTGATCATGCTGCACGACTTTTCCTTCCGCCCGCCCGCCGAGATTGCGGCAGGGTTGATGACAGCCCAAGGCCATCACATGGGCGGGATGGATATGGGGGGAATGGATATGTCAGGCATGAAGATGGGGGGCATGAAGATGGGGGCCACCGAAATGTCTGGCATGGCCATGGGCGGCATGACCCATGCCAATGATGTCGACTATGACGCCTATCTTGCCAATGATCGCACGCTGGCCGACCCCGATGTGATCGCCGTGCAATCCGGCCCCGTCCGCCTGCGCATCATCAACGGCGCAACCGCCACGGCCTTTTGGATTAGCGCAGGCGGCTTGGCTGCACAGGTTGTAGCGGTGGATGGGAACAAGGTCGCCCCGATTGCCCGCGCCAGCATCCCCTTGGCGCAAGGACAGCGGGTGGACCTGCTGGTGCAGATCCCGCCGGAAGGAGGGGCTTTTCCGATCTTGGCGCAGGTGGAAAACGCTGTGATGCAGACGGGCGTGATCTTGGCCACATCAGGGGCCAAGATCGCAAATGTGCCAGTATTGGCCGAAAATCCTGCCCCATTTGTCGACTTGACGTTCGATTCAAGCCTGTCAGCCGAATTCCCACTGCTCGCCAGACCGACTGATGCCATGCTGCACATCGCCTTGGGGATGGAACCGGGTTACCGCTGGACAATCAACGGCGCTGCCCACGGCGAGGCCGCGCCCCTACAAGCAGCCCTTGGATCGCGGGTCGAGATGATGTTCATGAACCCCACCATGATGATGCACCCGATGCACCTGCACGGCCATCATTTTCAGGTGGTCGACCTTGGCCTTGGCCGCTTTAACGGCCCAAGGCGCGATGTGGTCATGGTGCCACCCGGCGGGATGGTGACGGTGGCCGTTGATTTCGACAAGGCGGGAGAGTGGTATTTGCACTGCCACCACTTGTATCACATGGCAAGCGGGATGATGACGTCAGTGACCGTGGCCTAAGGCCAAAAGCAAACGGCGCAGGGCTGACCCGGCGCCGTTTCGTTTGACCTGAAGGTCAAGTCAACCAGTGATTTCCGACAGTTTCACCGTGCGACCCTCTTTGACCGACAGCAAAGCAGCTTCCGCCAAGGCCAAAGCTGCCAAGCCATCCTCGCCCGAGGGGGCTGCGGCTTTCTTGGCACCAACCGCGTCAACAAAGGCGGTGATTTCGGCGGCGTAGGCTTCGGTGTAGCGGGTCATGAAAAAGTCGTGCAGCGGCGGGCGGGTGTAGCCCGACCCGTTGGCCAGTTCGATCGACACAGGTCGCTGGTTTTCCGCCGAAACCACGCCTTTGGACCCATGCACTTCGATACGCTGGTCGTAGCCATAGGTCGCGCGGCGCGAGTTTGATATCAGGGCCATCTTGCCCGTGGCGGTTTTCAGCATCACCTGAACCGAGTCACTGTCACCGGCCTTGCCAATGGCAGGGTCAACCAGCACGGCAGCCATTGCGGACACTTCCGTCACTTCCTCGCCCAGCAAAAAGCGCGCCATGTCGAAATCATGGATCGTCATATCGCGGAAAATCCCGCCCGAGCGGGCGATATAGTCCAACGGCGGTGCCCCCGGATCGCGCGAAGTGATCGTGACCATCTCGACATCGCCGACCGAGCCTTTGTCAATCTCGGCCCGAACGGCCATGAAATGCGGGTCAAAGCGGCGGTTAAAGCCCACCATCAGCGTGCCTTTGTTGGCGCGCACGACCTTCAGGCAGGCTTTCACCCGGTCCAGCGACAGATCGATGGGCTTTTCACAGAACACGGCTTTGCCCGCATTTGTGAACTGCTCGATCAGGTCGGCATGGGTGTCTGTGGGCGTGCAGATCACCACAGCGTCAATGTCAGAGGCGGCCAAGATCTGCGCAATCGTGCGCACGTCGCAGCCGTATTGATCAGCAATGGCTTGGGCCGCAGGGGCCATAGCATCGGCCACAGCCACCAGTTTGGCCTTGGGGTTGGCGGTGACCGCCTTGGCATGCACCTTGCCGATACGGCCAGCGCCCAAAAGCCCGAAACGCAGAGTCATGATAGTTCCCTTTCCTCAGGCAAATGCCCCGTCGGCATTGCCTTTCACACCGGTGATATAGCTTACAATGTCATTGCCATCGGTCTCGTCGCGCTTGAGCGAGGCCACGATCCGCCCGCGACGGAATACAACGATCCGGTCCACAAGATCAAACACTTGCCGCAGATTATGGCTGACCAGAACCATTGGGATGCCGCGTTCTTTCAGGCCGCGGATGATGTTTTCCACTTGGGCGGTTTCTTGCACGCCCAAAGCGGCGGTGGGTTCATCCATAATGACCAGTTTGGACGCAAAGGCCGCCGTCCTTGCAATAGCGACGCATTGGCGCTGCCCGCCCGACATGTTGCGGATCGGGTTGTCGACATTGGGGATTTTCACCGCCGTTGTCTTTAGCGCCTCCATCGTGCGGTCGCGCATGGCTTTGCGGTCAAGCCACGAAAACGGGCCAAGACGGAACTTGAAGATCTCGCGCCCCAAAAACAGGTTCGAGGGCACGTCCAGATCATCGGCCAAGGCCAAGGTCTGAAACACCGTTTCAATCCCCGCCTCGCGCGCATCTAGCGGGCCTGCGTGGGTGACCTCTTTGCCGTCAAAGAAAATCTGACCGGCTGTGCGTTGTTCAACGGCGGTAATCTGGCGCACAAAGGTGGATTTGCCCGCCCCGTTATCGCCCACCACAGCCACATGTTCGCCCGCGTGAAGGATGAAATTGGCGTCGTCCAGTGCTTGCACGCCGCCGTAGTGCTTTGTCAGGCCGCGTGTTTCCAGGATGATATCGCTCATGGCTTAGCCCCTCGTCCGGTTTTTCTGACGCCATTGATCCAAGATCACGGCCCCCACGATGATCGCGCCCTTCACCATCTCTTGGTAATAGGCATCCAACTTGATCGAGGTGAAGCCCGAGATGATCACCGAAAAGATCGCAGCCCCCAGAACCGTACCCACAATCGACCCGCGCCCACCCGACAGGCTGACGCCGCCGATGACGGCCATGGCGATGGCGTCAAGTTCGTACATCATCCCCATGCCCGCCTGTGCGGTCAGGTTCTTGGATGTAAGCAGCACCGCCGACACCCCCGCCAGCATGCCCGCAATCGTATAGACCAGCACCTTATGGCGGTCGACATTGATCCCCGACATCCGCGCCGCCGCCTCGTTCGAGCCGATGGCATAGGTGTGCTTGCCGTACAGCGTGTAAATCATGATCACTTGGAACAGCACCGCAAGGGCCACAAAAACCACGGCGGGGTTTTGCCCATCCCAGTGCAACAGGCCAAAGGTCAGGGTACCCAGCAAATCGCCGTTTGACACCGTGGCGTAGGTTTCTGTCGGGAAAGACACCGGCGTGCCGTTTGACCACCAGCGCGATGCACCGCGCGCCGACACCATCATGCCCAAAGTGGCGATAAAAGGCGGAATTTTGGTATAGGCGACCAACAAGCCGTTGATAAAGCCAGCAAAAATGCCACAGCCCAAGCCTACTACGATGGGCACGATAACGGGAAGGTCCATCCACTCTGGCCCAAAGACAGCCTTGGGGTTGGGGTTGCCGTTCACAAGGGCTGTTTGTGCAAAGCTCATGGTGATCATGGCGGTGGCCCCGACCAAAGAGCCGGACGACAGATCAATCCCGCCCAGAATGATCACTTGGGTCACACCCAAAGCAATGATGCCCGTAATGGCCACCTGCAAAATCATAATGTCCAGCCGTTGCTGGTTGAACAGGCCCGGCACATTGTCGCGCAGGTTGAACAGGAAGCTGGTTCCGTTCAGGCGATTCAACACCTCAAAAACGACGACGATAAAGATCAAAGCGGCAAAGATATTCCATTCGTTGGCCCGCGCGCGTTTGGACGCGTCGTATTTCAGGCCACCTAGTCCCGTTGGCTGTGATGTCGGTTTTGACATGACCACCCCTCCCCTGATTTCCCTGATGGATGATACTGCCCGATCTTGGCCGTCAGGCAAGCAAAATGGGGGCGGCTGATGTGCCGCCCCCACCCTGCGTCAGATGCAGATCAGTTTTTCGAGGTGAAGTCAGCCATGTTGGCCGGGGTCACCAGTTGGAACGGAATGTAAACTTTCTGTTCCACAGTTTCGCCAGCTGCCAGCTTCACAGCCGCATCCACAGCGCCCGATCCTTGGCCAGCGGCATCTTGGAACACGGTGATGTCTTGATCGCCTGCAGCCATTGCAGCCAAAGCGTCTTGGGTTGCGTCAATGCCGGCTACGATCACCGAAGCCATGTCAACACCGCCAGCCTTCATCGCCTGAATGGCGCCGATGGCCATTTCGTCGTTATTGGCGATCACGGCGTCAAACGCGGTGCCGGTCGACAGCCAGTTGGTCATCAATGTCGACGATTCGTCGCGCGACCAGTTGGCTGTCTGCTCGTCGATGATATTGACCTTCACGCCGCACTCTGTGCCGCCAATCACGTCATGAATGTCAGCGGTACGCTGCACAGCGGCTTGGTTCGACAGTTCGCCCTGCATCACGTACACATTGGCTTCAGCCTTGCCGGCTTCTTTCAGCAGACGGCAGACTTCCAAAGTTTCCAAAGTGCCCGAGTCAACTTCATTCGAAGCCACGAACGCTTGATTGTCCGGCAGCGTGTCAACGTTGATCGGCTGACGGTTCACATAAACCAGCGGGATGTTGGCAGCAGCGGCCGCATCCGACATGGCTTGGGTGGCCGAGGTGTCAACCGCGTTCACGATGATCGCGGAAACGCCCGACGCGATGAAGTTGTTGATTTGGTCCAATTGCTTGGCCACATCGCCCTGTGCGTCTTCGATCTGCACTTTCTGGCCGTTGGCATCCGCATAAGACTGGATGCCGTTGCGCAGAACGGTCAGGAAGTTGTCGTCAAACTTGGCCATAGTCACGCCGATGTCGGCCATAGCAGTGGTGCCCATAAGGGCCATCACGCCAGCGATAAGATACTTCTTCATGGTCTCTCCTCCACATAAGGGGCCCGGCGCCCCGTTCTCTCCCAACCGGGCCGCCCGCTTTGGGCGGTATTTCATCGCCTAGGCCTCAACGCCTTGGCGAATGAATTCCATCGAGGCTTTCAATGCCGGGGCCGGATCGGCCAGACCGTGCACTAAAGGCGCAAAAGGTTCGTAAGATATCGGGCCTTGGTAGCCCGCCGCCCGCAGCGCACGGATTTGCGCCACATTGCCCAAGACATCATCGGGCCCCACCAGCACACGGTGCGGATCACGCATATCGTCCAGATAGATCGCGTCGTTCACGCCCGAAACGTGAACGATTCCCGTAAGCTCCGGATAGATCGGCCCAAAGCCTGCCAGCGCATGGTGGAACGTGTCATGCACCATGAAATAGGTGCCCACCCCGCCCACGGCATGGATCACTTCGGCCAGAACATCCTTGTAGCGCAGCGAACACACCCCAAAGCCCAAGGGTTCAACCATCGCCTTGAGCCCATGCGCTTTGAGCATCGGCAGCAGGGCGCGCAGGGCGGTTTGGGTGACGTTGAAACTGTCCTTGCGGTCCGCCGCCACCCCGTCGTTGCGCGGAATAAGGCTGACTGATTCTGCCCCCGCCGCTACGGCGATCTTCATCAAAGCCTCGGCCTCGGCCTGTTTGGTGTCGGACCAATCGTTGAACATCTTCACTTCGGCCAGCGCTAAAAAGCGCAGGCCACGGGCGGCGACGGCGGCTTTGACCTCCACCGGATCAGCGCCGCCGAACAACGGGGCGGACAGATCGTTGCGAAATTCAATGCCCACACAGCCAAGTCCCTTGGCCAAGTCCAAAAAAGGCTGCCAAGCCATGTTCGGCGCGGTCATGTGGTTCAGGGCAAAAGGCAGCATAAGGCGTGATTCTCCGAAGGTGTGGGCGATTTTGCCCCGTGTTGATGGAATTGATATTCCATTTTTTGGGATTATCAACAGAAAATTCTAAAAACAGAACAGGCGTTCCAACGTTATCCCGCCTCGCGCGAAGCTTTCGTTTCGCGCGCGCGACACACGCGAGGCGAGATTTTTTCGCCGCATGGGCAACGATGCTGCCCTCACCAAGCTTAAACTGATTCGCCCACATGCAGATCGGGCGGCAGATAAAGCGCCACATGGTCCATCTGGGCCGGACCAAGGGCCGCGCGGGTCATTTGGGCCATCAGGGCACGGCAAAGCTTTTCTAAGGGCGTGTCGATCACCATCGTCGCGATCCCCGCCCCCAATGCGGCGCGGCTTTCGGGCGTAAAGGCCGACACGATCAGCGCCACATCGCGGCGTTTGGCTTCGCGCAGGGCGGCAATCGCCCCCTCCATCCCGCCGCCCGCGACGTAGATGCCGCGCAAGGTGGGGTGGCGGGCCAGCAAGGCTTGGGTCGCCTCGTAGGTCAGTTGGCGGGTTTCAAGGTTGATCTGGGCCTCTAGCACCTCTAGCTGGGGGGCGGTTTCGCGCAGATAGGCGCGAAAGCCTGTTTCGCGCAGGTCGTGGCCATGCCAACGGTGGCCGCCAACAAAGATCGCTAATTTCCCCGGCCCCTTGGCGGCCAAGGCCATCATCCACCCCGCCGTGCGCCCGTGTTTGAGGTTGTCTAAGCCCAGATACCCCGACCGCACCCCTTCGGCAAATTCCGACAACAGGGCAAAAACGTGCATCCCCGTGGCGCGCAGATGCTGGACGGCCTCGGTCACTTCGGGATGGTTTACCGCCGTTGCCGCCAGCACATCGCAGCGCCCCTCCATGGATCGTAAGCGCCGCGCCATTTCTGACGGCGCTTGGCCCGAGGCGAATTCCAACACCAGTTGGCCGCGCACGCCCTTGGCATCGGCCACAGCGCGGTGCAGTTCTTCGGCGAAGGCTTTGTAGAAATCTTGGCCCTGCTTGTGCAAAGCCACCCCAAAGCGCAGGGCGGGCAGGTTGGCGTTTGCCCCCGCCAAGCGCAGGGCGGCTGGGTGGCCCAACTGGCGCGCCGCCTCTGCGATGCGCGCCACCGTGTCAGCACGCACTTTTTCGCGCCCGTTCAAGGCGCGGTCGACAGTGGCGACTGACACGCCAGCCGCCTTGGCTAAGTCTTGAAATCCCAACCGATGCGCCATGATGTTTTCTCGTCATTGGAAGGTCATTGTTTGACGATATCTGACGAAGGCCCAAAGGTCCATCGTTGCGTGGCGGGGCCATTTGCCCCTTAATGCCGTAAACTGGGCCAAGCGCTTTGGGGGGAAGTCATGACCAAACGGGATTACAGCCTGCTGGGACCAGATGGCCAACGCGCCGTCGACATCGGGCTGGCCGCTGCCGAGTGGTATCACACCGACGTGCCGCGCAAGGTGATGAAAGAGTTGATGCAACGCTCTGATCAGCCCGCCATCCGCGACACGGTGATCTTGTATGGTTGCATGGTGGCCTTTGCGGCCATGGGCATCGCACTTTGGCCCAGCCTGTGGTCGATCCCGTTCTGGCTGGCTTACGGGGTGCTGTATGGGTCAGCGTCAGACTCGCGCTGGCATGAGGCGGGGCATGGCACGGCGTTCAAGACGCCGTGGATGAACAACGCCGTCTATGAAATCGCAAGCTTTATGATCATGCGCAATTCGGCCACTTGGCGGTGGAGCCATGCGCGCCACCACACCGACACCTACATTGTCGGACGCGACCCCGAGATTGCCATCATGCGCCCGCCTGCCTTTGCACGCCTGCTGCTGGCCTTTGTCGGCGTGCCCGATGTGATCGCCTTTTTTCCGCGCTTGGTGTACAATGCGTTTATCGGCGTGCATCCGACCGAAAAGACCTATGTGCCGCACAGCGAATGGTCCAAAGTGGTGCGCGTGGCGCGGATAACGCTGGCGATCTATGCGGCCACTTTGGCGCTGGCGGTGTGGATGCAATCAATTCTGCCGCTGATGGTGATCGGCCTGCCCCGCATGTACGGCGCTTGGCATCACATTATGACCGGATTGTTGCAACACGGCGGCTTGGCCGACAATGTGATCGACCATCGGCTGAACAGCCGCACGGTCTATATGAACCCAATCTCGCGGTTCATTTATTGGAACATGAACTACCATGTTGAACATCACATGTTCCCCATGGTGCCCTATCACGCCCTGCCCGCCCTGCACGAGGCGATCAAACATGACCTGCCGCGCCCCAATGCCTCGATTGGCGAGGCTTTTGCCGAAATGTGGCCGGCTTTACGGCGACAATTTGCTTATGAGGACTATTTCTTGCACCGCGATCTGCCCGAGACGGCTAAACCCTATCGCATGGATTTCCACGAAGGCGCGTTGGGTCAGACCGCCGCTGAATGAACGAAGGACACATCTATGCCTTGGATTGACGCCTGCGCCACGTCCGATATCGACGCCGAAGATCTGATCCGCTTTGACCATGCGGGGGCGACCTATGCGATCTACCATTCCCCCGATGGCAAGTTTTACGCCACCGCCGGAAAATGCACCCATGAAGACGTGCATCTGGCCGATGGCTTGGTGATGGATCACCTGATCGAATGCCCCAAGCACAACGGCCAGTTTGACTACCGCACAGGCGAGGCCAAGCGTGCCCCCGTCTGCATCAACCTGAAAACCTTCAAAACCAAGGTCGAAGGCACGCGCGTTTACATCGAGGTGGCGTGATGGCCCAACGCCCCACAGTTGCCGACCTGATGGCCAATCGTGGCCGCCACCAATACGCCATGCTGCGCGTCGAAACGCTGGACGAGGCGGCAGCCGCCGCCGCCGCAGGGGTGGAGCTGTTCTCGATCCCCCCTGCCATGATCCACGATCGCCGCTTTCGCGAGGTCGCCCCCCATGCCTTTGCCTTTCCCGGTGACAATTTCTATGAAATCGGCGGCACGGATGATTTTCTGCGCTGGGCTTTGCCGCTGTATAAGGCGGGGGCGGATGGGGTTTACTGTTCCGGCTCGCTTAAAACCGTGCGCGAGTTGGCCGACCATGCCATTCCGGTCTGCGGCCATGTCGGCTTGATCCCGTCCAAGGCCACGTGGACGGGCGGGTTCAAAGCCGTCGGCAAAACGCTAGATAGCGCCAAGCGGGTCTGGGACCAATGCGTAGCCCTCGCCGATGCCGGGGCCTTTGCGGTCGAGATAGAGGTGGTGCCCCATTCCATCACCCAAGCCATCGCCGAACATACCGACCTGTTCTTGATTTCCATGGGGGCTGGCGCGGGTGGTCATGCGCAATATCTGTTCAGCGACGATGTGCTGGGCCAAAACAGCGGCCATGTGCCGCGCCATGCCAAGGTTTACGCCAATTTCGCCGCCGAACATGCCCGCCTGCAAGCCCTGCGGATCGAGGCGATGACCCGCTTTGCCCAAGATGTGCATTCGGGGGCCTATCCTGCGCCGCAATATCTGGTCGACTCGCAGGCCGATGTCGTGGCCGCGTTCCGCGACTGGCTGGGCGGCCAGACCCGTTAATCGCCGCGGCAGAGCGCCGCAAAGCCTGCGCTACTCTGCCTGCCGAAGCACCGCCGCCGGACGCGCCGACAGGGGCGCCCATGCAAAGACCACGCCCGCCGCCAAAGTGGCGAGCATACCGCCCAGAACCACCGACAGGGCCGACCACATTTCAAACCGATAGGGCAAGTCCATCACCAGCCGCAGCGTGGCCCAACCGCCCAAGGCCCCTGCCCCCATCGCAACCGCCCCCGCAGCCGCGCCCATCAAGGCCGACCGCAGCGCAAAGCTGGCCAAAACCCGCCCGCGCGTGGCCCCCAAGACCCGCAAAACCGCCGCCTCGCGCATCCGCGCGGGGACGCCTGCTGCAGCCCCACCCACCAGCACCACCAACCCCGTGACCAAAACTGCCCCTGCGGCCAGAACCGTGGCGGTGGCGATGGCTGACAAAGCCTCAACCGCGCGGCCGATTGCTTCTTTCATCGCAATGGCTGTGATGTTGGGGAACGTGTCAGAGGCTTGGCGCAAGATATCCGCCTCAGCCTCGGGTGCAGCATAGACGGTGGCGATCGAGCTGTGCGGGGCCCCTGCCACCGCTGCCGGATTGATTGCCATGATAAAGCCCATCCCCGCGCCAGAGAAGTCGACCTTGCGAAACGAGGTGATCGTGGCCGCAATATCGCGGCCCAAGATGTTGACAATCACCTGATCGCCCAGGTTCAAGTGCATCTCTGCCGCCTCGGTCGCCGCAAAGGAAATCTGCGCGGGACCTTTGTAGTCTTTGGGCCACCAAGCGCCGTCGGTCACCGTTGTGCCTTCGGGCGGGGTGTCGGAAAACGTGATCCCGCGATCCCCCGTCACCACCCAATGATCGCCCACCACATCGCGCGCCTTGCGCCCGTTGATCTGCGTCAGAATGCCGCGCAGCATCGGGGCGGTTTGCACTTGGGTGACGGCGGGGTTGCCGGTCATAAGGGCATCAAACGGCGCAAGTTGGGCGTCTTGGATATCCATGAAGAAAAAGCTTGGGGCCTTGGCGGGCAGATCACGGGCGATGGCGGCGCGGAAATTGGCGTCGATCTGGCCAACCACGGCCAGAACCGACAGGCCAAGCCCCAACGACAGGATAACCGCCTGCACCTCTGACCTTGGCCCGCCCATCGCGGCCAGCGCCCAGCGCAGCGCAGGCCGACCCGTCACAAAACCCAACCGCGCCGCCGCCCGCGCCAGATGTTTGACGCCAAGCCCCGCCGCCGCCAACACCGCCAAAGCCGCAAAGACCCCGCCCAACGTGCCCAAGGCCAAGCTGGCATTGCCCGAAAACCAAACCGCGCCGCCAACAAACAGCGCCAAAAGGGCACCCATCCAAACCAGATGCGCGGGCTTGGGCCAAACCCGCTCGGCCGTGCCCCTATATAAAGAAGTGACACGCTGGCGCACCGCTTGGGCCAAGGGCCACAGCGCAAACAGCAGCCCGCTGACCATGCCGTAAAAGGCCGCCTGCACCAGCGGGGCGGGATACAGCCCAATAGCCACCGGAAAGGGCATCAGCTTGACCAAAAGCGGTGCCCCCGCGATCAAACCGCCTGCCCCCAAAACCAGCCCCAACCCCACGCCAATCGCGCAAATCACCGCGATCTGGATCAGATAGACGCGCAGCACCAAAGCCCCTTGTGCCCCCAGCACCTTTAGCGTGGCAATCGTGGCCACCCGCGCCGCCATAAAGGCCCGCACCGCCGAGGCCACGCCCACCCCGCCCACAGCCAGCCCCGCAAGGCCAATCAAAATCAGAAAAGACCCCAAGCGATCGACAAATTTCTCGACCCCGCGCGCGGCATTGCGCTTGTCTGACCACGTCATGCCCTTATCGCGAAACGCCGTCTCAGCCGCCTTTTGCAGCGCGTCCAGATCAGCGCCCGCGGGTAGGATCAGGCGGTAATCTGTTTCATATAGCGTGCCGGGCGCGATCAGCCCCGATTGTGCCAGATCGGCCGTGCGCACCAAGGTGCGTGGGCCAAGGCTAAAGCCTGCGGTCGCGCTATCAGGTTCACGCAGCAGCACAGCGCCTAAGCGAAACGTCTGGTTCCCAAGTTTGAACGTATCACCAACCTTCAACCCCAACCTTTCGGCAAGGATCTTTTCCATCACTCCGCCCGGCATCCCGCCCTGCGGCGCAAAGGCCTGTGCCAGCGTGCCCGCCTGCAACCCCACCGCTCCTATCAAGGGCCAAGCATCATCCACCGCCTTCACCTGCGTCAGGGCGGGGTCCTCCCCTGCCACGGCAAGCGAGCGGAAATCGACAATCTCTGACACGCGCAAGGCGTGTTCGCCCATCCAAGCCTTTTCGTCATCCGAAGCGAAACGGTAGGTGAAATGCATTTGCGCATCGCCGCCCAAAAGCACGCCGCCTTGATCGGCCAAACCGCCCTGAATGGCTGCGCGCAGCAACCCCACGGCAGCAATCGCCCCGACGCCCAGCGCAAGGCACAAGATCAGCACGCGAAATCCCGCCAAACCGCCGCGCAGCTCGCGCCGCGCCAAGCGCCATGCCAAGGCCCACATCATGCCAAAAGCCCATCGGCCAGCTTCAACACCCGATCACAGCGCGCCGCGAGGTCGGGTGCATGGGTCACCATCACCAAAGTCGCCCCATGCGCATCGCGCAGATCAAACAGCAGGTCCATAATGGCCGCGCCATTGGCGGCATCCAGATTGCCCGTCGGCTCATCGGCCAACAACAGCTTAGGCCGACTGACCGAGGCGCGGGCAAGGGCCACGCGTTGCTGTTCGCCCCCAGACAACTGGCTGGGATAGTGGCCCGCCCTTGCCCCAAGCCCCACACGGCCCAATTCGGTGCGCGCACGGGCGAAGGCATCCGCCTCTCCGGCAATTTCCAAGGGGACGGCGACGTTTTCAAGGGCAGTTAATGTCGGAATTAGGTGGAAGCTTTGGAAGACCACGCCCATATTGCCTCGGCGGAACCGTGCCAAAGCGTCCTCGTCCAGACGGGTCAGATCTTGACCAAGGGCGCTGACACGCCCGCTTGTGGCGCGTTCTAATCCGGCCATCACCATAAGGAGCGAGGATTTGCCCGACCCAGACGGCCCGATCAAGGCAAGGCTTTCGCCGGCTGTCACGGCCAACGAAATGCCGCGCAAAATATCCACCGCGCCGGCATTGCCGTTCAGCCGCAGGTGGACATCTTGCAAATCTAACACAGTCGTCATGACACCCACCTTTACCCGTTTGACCTCATATGGGCTGATCCGGGCGTTGCGCAATGTCACGATCGCGTTATTGCTGGCAAGTCCCGCCCAAGCCGCCACAATTGCCGCTTTGGGCGACAGTTTGACCCAAGGCTACGGGCTTTCACCGGAAGAAGGCTTTGTGCCGCAGTTGCAGGCATGGTTGGCCGCCCAAGGCCAGAGCGTCACCGTGCAAAACGCCGGCGTGTCGGGCGATACGTCTGCGGGCGGCCTCGCACGGCTGGATTGGACCCTTGCGCCCGAGGTGCAAGGCCTGATCGTCACCCTTGGCGCCAATGACATGCTGCGCGGGCTAGACCCCGCCCAGACCCGCGCCAATCTGGACGCTATTTTGCAAGGGGCCAAGGCCAAGAACATTCCGGTGCTGCTGATCGGCCTGCAGGCTGCGGGCAACTATGGCCCAGATTATAAGGCCCAGTTTGACGCCATCTATCCCGACCTTGCCGCCCAATATCATGTGCTGCTTGCCCCGGGCTTTTTTGTCCCCTTGCTGGCCAAATCCCCCGACCCCACCGCTGTGACGACCTATCTGCAACCAGACGGATTGCATCCCAATGCCCAAGGTGTTGAGGTGATTGTCGATGCCATCGGCCCTTATGTGCTGGACCTGCTTAAGGAAATTCCATGACCCTGCTTGATGATCTGGCCGCCCTGCTAGGCCCCGCCCATGTGCTGACCGGCCCCGACCTTGCCAAATACACCGGCGACTGGAGCGGGCATTACCACCCCAACCCAATAGCCGTCGCCCGCCCCGCCAATACGGCAGAGGTGGCAGCGGTCTTGCGATGTGCAGCACAGCATAAAACACCCGTGATCCCCGTTTCCGGCCTGACGGGACTTGTGGGCGGGGCGATGACCAACGGCGGCTTGATGCTGTCGATCGAACGGCTGAACAAAATCCGCGAGATCCGCCCCTCCACCCGCATCGCGATTGTCGAGGCCGGGGTGGTGCTGCAAACACTGCACGATGCGGCCGAGGCGCAGGGCTTGTACTTCCCCCTGTGGTTTGGCGCGCGTGGGTCGGCGATGATTGGCGGGGTTTTGTCGACCAATGCGGGTGGGTCGAACGTGGTGCGCTATGGGTCCACCCGCGCGCTGTGCTTGGGGCTAGAGGTGGTTTTGCCCGATGGGCGCATCTTGAACCTGATGTCGGAACTGCACAAAAACAATTCGGGCTACGATCTGCGGCAAATGTTCATCGGGGCCGAGGGCACGCTGGGGGTGATCACCGCCGCCGTGATGAAACTGGTGCCGCGCCCCAAAGCCTATGCCACGGCAACACTGGCGGCACGCAGCCTGCCTGATGCGCTAGACCTGCTTAACCGCTTGCAAGAGGCCTCGGGCGGCGCGGTCGAGGCGTTTGAATATATGCCTGCAAGCTATATGCAGCGCCTGTCCGAATGCCGCCCCGACATTCGCCTGCCGTTTGATCGGCGCTATGAGACCAACATTCTGGTCGAAATCGCAGCCATTGCCCCCAAAGACTACACCCCCAAGGCCGATGGCACCGTGCCCGTGGTGGCCCTTCTGGAAGACACGCTTGCAACGCTGATCGAAACCGGCGCTGTCTTGGATGCCGAGATCGCCCAGAACGACGCCCAGCGCCTTGCCATGTGGAAACGCCGCGAGCTGGCGGCCGAGATCACGATCGACCGGCAACCCACCATCGACACCGACATCGCCCTGCCCCTACATCTGGTGCCCGAATTCTTCACCCGCTTTGATGCCCGCCTGCCAGCACTCGATGCGGGAGCTGACACGATCAGCGTGGCGCATCTGGGGGATGGCAATGTGCACTTCACCGTATACCCCACCCGCAACGACCCCGCGCTGTATGATGCCGTGGTGGAAGCGGTCGAGGATATCGTGGCAGACTTGGGCGGCAGCTTTAGCGCCGAACATGGGGTTGGGTTGTCAAAGCTCAACAGCATGGCACGGCGCAAAGACCCCGTGGCGCTGGATGTGATGCGCGCGGTCAAAGCGGCGTTGGATCCGGCAGGACTGATGAACCCGGGCAAGGTTATTCCGGCGAACGGGTAAAACCGCTGCCCGTCCCAAGACCGATTTTTCGGCGAAAAATCGCGTTGCGCCATGGGGTCAGCCCAAAGGGGCGTTCATCGCGCCAGGCTCGGGGTTTTGGCGCAAAGGCCTCACGATCAAAGATGGTTCCAAAGCGACCACTGGACACGCCGCCCGATTTTTCGCAGAAAAATCGACTTGCACCCACCCGTCAGCGGAAGAGAGCGTCAAAAGAACCTTACGCCGCCAAATCACAAGGCGCCGCGCCAGATCGGGCTTTAGGAAACAACCTACTTCCCCTTCCAAACCGGATCGCGCTTTTCGGCAAAGGCGCGCGCGCCTTCTAGCTGATCCTCGCTGGAATACAGCTTATCCACCGTCACAAGCTGGCGCTTGGTCACACGGTTGAGCGCGTCTTGAAAGCGCAAGGCCTCGGCCTCGCGCACGACTTCCTTGATCGCGGCGTAAACCAGCGGCGGGCCCGATTCCAGCACGCGGGCCAGATCCCAAGCCTTGCCCAGAAGCGCGGCGGGGGTGCAAATCTCTTTCACAATCCCCCAGCGCAGCGCCTCTTCGGCGTCAAACCAGCGGCCAGTTAAAAGCAGGTCCATCGCCACATGATAAGGAATGCGCTTGGGCAATTTGATTGACGCCGCATCCGCCACCGTGCCCGACCGGATTTCCGGCAAAGCAAAAGTGGCGTTGTCGCTGCACAAGATCAAATCCGCCGACAGGGCCAGTTCCAACCCACCGCCGCAGCAAATGCCGTTCACCGCCGCGATCACCGGCTTGTTCAGGTTGGGAAGTTCCTGCAAACCGCCAAATCCGCCCACGCCGTAATCGCCGTCGACGGCATCACCGCCGGCTGCGGCTTTCAGATCCCAGCCCGGGCAAAAGAACTTCTCGCCCTCGGCCCGCAGGATGCAAACGCGCAGGCTGTCATCATCGCGAAAGGCGCGAAAGGTCAGGCCCATCAGGCGGCTGGTGGCCAGATCAATGGCATTGGCCTTGGGGCGGTCAAGCGTGACCTCTAAGATCGCGCCTTCGCGGCGGGTTTTGATCGGGCCTTGGGCAGACATGTCCATGTCAAACCCTCCTGATAAGGGCATCGACGGCCACGGCACCCTTTTGGCGCACGAGAACCGGATTGATTTCGATTTCTTCAAGACTGGTGTCGCTGGCCATCAAAGCGCCAAGCTGCAACGCCAGATCAGCCAAAGCCGCCATATCGGCCTTGGGCCGACCGCGGTAGCCATCCAGCAAGGGCCAAAGCCGCAGGCGGCGCAGGGCCGCGAGGATCTCGTCCGGCGACGCAGGCAAGATCAGCGTGACTGTATCGGCCAAAACCTCGGCCGTCACCCCGCCCATCCCCAAGGTCAACGTCAACCCATAGATCGGGTCGCGCTGCAGGCCGACCAGAATCTCAGCCACAGCACCACTGACCATCTCTTCCACCAGATAGCCGGTGGACCCGACCATTTCGGCCTGCCCCTCTAGGTTGCTCAAGCCCAAGCGCACCGCTCCGGCCTCGGTTTTATGGGCAAAGCCCAGACCCTTGAGCGCATAGGGTGCCGCCAACCCCGCAGCCGCCGCCGCAACCCCCGCAAGCGTTGGCGCGGTGACAGATTTGGGCACTGCAATGCCGCTTGCGGCCAGCAAAGCCTTGCCCTCGGCCTCGCTCAACAACCGCGTCTGGCGCGGCGCAAGGGCGGGCAAAGGCCGCCATCCCGCCGCCCCGCCGGGAATTTGTGCGGCTTTAATCGCAGCCAGGGCCGTCTCAAGCCCCATCAAAACGCACACCCCTTGCGATAAAAGCTGGGCGGCATAGGCTTCGTCAAAGTTCTCAGCCATCGAGGCGACGGGAAAGGCGGGCTTGCCCGTTTGGGCCTGAGCGGCCACGATGGCGTCGAAGGCCGGCTGATAACCCGCGGGATCACAACGATCGCCGCGCGGCATATCGATGATGTAGATGCCCGCATCATAGCCCGACAGCATGGTGGAGAACACATCCGTGGTGCGCGGGCCATCGCCCCAGATGAACGTGTGGTAATCCAGCGGATTGGCAATGGCCACGATCGGTCCTAAAATCTCGCCCAACCGGTCGCGGATCGGTGCTGGAACCGGCGGGAAGTCGATGCCAAAGGGTTCGGCCAAATCTGCCACCAACCCCGCCTCGCCGCCCGAACACGACAGCGAGCAGATCCGCGCCCCCAACCCCGTACCATGCACATGGAAGATTTTAAGCGTCTCGATCAATTCGGAAGGCGAGTTCACCTCTGCCACACCAATCTGGCGCAAAAAGGCGCTCGACGCCGCGCCGCCCCCGGCGAGCGAAGCGGTGTGCGAGGCCGCAGCCTTCTGCGACAGGTCCGTCTTGCCAGATTTGATCAGGGCAATCCCCTTGCCCAAAACGCGCGCCTTTTCGGCCAAGGCGGCAAAGGCTGGGGCGTCGTCGATGCCTTCGACATAAAGCCCAAGGGCTGTCACCCGCGGATCATCCAGCACAGCGCCCGCAAGCTCGGCCAAGCCCACCACGGCGGCATTGCCCAGACAGGCGACGTAAGCCACGGGCAAGCCACGCTTTTGCATCCCCAGATTGATGACGATGTTGGACGACTGGCTGACCAAAGCCACACCAGAGCTGACACGAACCCCGCCGTGCTGATCGGGCCACAACAAGGCCCCATCAAGATAATTGATCACCCCGTAACAATTCGGCCCCAAAATCGGCATATCCCCCGCCGCCGCCACCAACTTGGCCTGCAATTCCGGCTCGCCCGCCTCGGTCCACCCGCTGGCAAAACAAATCGACCCCCCGGCCCCCATGGCCGAAAGCTGTGCCACCACATCAACGGTGGCAAAGCGGTTCACACCGACAAAGGTCGCATCCGGAACGCCGGGCAGGTCGGCGAGGGACGCATAGGCCCTTAACCCACCAATCTCGGCCTTGGTCGGGTGCACGGGCCAAACCTGCCCCGCAAAACCCATCTTGCGGCACTGCGCGATCACGTTCAATGCCCAACCCGCCCCCATGACAGCGATGGATTTGGGCCGCATCAAGCGGTCAAGACGGCTCATGCCAAAACCCCGTATCCCTGACCCAAGCCGGGGGCCTTCTGCCCCCGTACCCCCGAGGATATTTGGGCACATATGAAAGATAAAGGAAGCGCCCAAGCCCTGCCCTGCGGGCCTTTCGCCTGATTCAAATTGTTCATCTGATCTCCTTTCATATGTGCCCAAATATCTCGGGGGGTCGGGGGGGCAGCGCCCCCCGATTTTTCGCAGAAAAATCGTTATGCGCCCAGCGGGCGAAGTAACTCGCGGCTGATGATGTGGCGCTGGATTTCGGATGTGCCCTCCCAGATCCGTTCCACCCTTGCGTCGCGCCAGATGCGTTCAAGGGGAAGTTCCTCCATCAGGCCCATGCCGCCGTGGATCTGGATGGCCTCATCGGCAATCATGGCCAGCACTTCGGTGGCCTTCAGCTTGGCCATCGACATATCAGCCTCGGACACGGTGCCTTGATCATATTTCCAAGCGGCTTCCCGCGTTAGAAGTTCAGCCGCCTTCAATTCCATCGCCATATCGGCAAGCTTAAAGCTGATCCCTTGGAACTTGCCGATCTGCTGGCCGAACTGCTTACGCTCGGCGGCATAGGACAGGGCATGGCCCATGGCACGTTCCGCCCGCCCAAGGCAGGTCGATGCGACTTGCAGGCGCGTGGCGCCCAGCCAGGAATTGGCCACCTCAAACCCCTTATGCGCCTCGCCCAAGATCTGGCGCTTGTTCAGGCGGCAATCGTCAAATTCCAGCACGGCGTTGGTGTACCCGCGGTGCGAGACGTTGCGGTAGCCGTCGCGCACGGTAAAGCCTTTGGTGCCCTTATCGACAAAGAACGCCGTGATCTTCTTTTTCGGCCCGCGCGGGGTGTCTTCTTCGCCGGTGGCCACAAAGACAATCGCAAAGCCTGCCAAATCGGCGTGGCTGATGAAGTGCTTGGTGCCGTTCAGCACCCAGTCATCCCCGTCAGGCCGCGCCGTGGCTTTCATGCCGCGCAGGTCTGATCCGGCGGCAGGTTCGGTCATGGCCAGACAATCCCACGTCTCGCCACGAATGCACGGCATCAGATATTGTTCGCGCTGCTCGGCATTGCCCGCCAGCAGGATATTCGAAGGGCGCGCCACGCAAGTCCAGTGCAGGGCATAATTGGCCCGCCCCAGTTCCTTTTCATACAAAAGCCACGACAAGGTGTCCAACCCCGCCCCGCCCACTTCGGCGGGCATATTGGCGGCATACAGGCCTGCGGCAATCGCCTTGGCTTGCACCTCGCGGATCACCTCTAGCGGCAGATGGCCCGAGCGTTCGACGGCGGCTTCGTGCGGATACAACTCGTTTTCCACAAAGGCGCGGGTGGTGTCGACGATCATCTGCTGTTCTTGGGTCAGGCCGAAATCCATGGCGTGCAACACTTTCCGCTGGTTATTGGGGGTCTACGTTATAGGTCATGCCGTCAACGGCCAGCGCTTGGCCCGACACCATCTTGGCCGAGTCTGACGCCAAAAACAGCGCCATATCCGCCACATCTTGCGGATCGGTCAGGCGTTTAAGGGCTGTGCCCGCCGCATAGCCTGCGCGCACCGCATCGGGATGCAGGCCCTTGGCTTGGGCCTCGGCATCAATCACCGCATCAATACGCGGCCCGTTGACAGACCCCGGGCAGATCGCATTGGCGCGGATGCCGTGGGGGCCCAGTTCCATCGCCACGGTTTTCATCAAGCCAATAATGCCCCATTTCGCCGCCACATAGGGCGCGCGGTAGGGCGTGCCGTAGAGGCCCGAGGTCGAGGAGGTGAAGATCATCACCCCCTTTTTGGCCGGTTTCATCAACCGCGCTGCATATTTTGCCGCCAGCATCGCCCCGTCAAGGTTGACACCCAAGCATTGGTGCCAGCCTTCTAGCGGCATATCTTCGATGGCCGCCGTTGGCCCCTTGATCCCGGCGTTGGCGCACAGCACATCCAGTCCGCCCCAAGTTTGGGCAATGTCGGCAAACAACGCTTCCATCCCCAACTCGTGGCCAGCATCGACATGGCTGCCCCGTATTCCTGCGGGCAGGGCGGCGATCATCGCCGCATCGACATCGGTCACCCAGACCCTGTAGCCGGCGGCCTGAAAGCCCGATGCCATCACCAAGCCAATCCCATTGGCCCCCGCCGTGATCAGGACGGTTTTCATTTCTTCTGACCCACCGCACGGCCCGCACCGTCGGGATGCGGCAAGCCTGCATGGGCGGCGGCTATCGCACTGAGCTTGGCCCAAACCTCGGCCGAGGCGGGGACGGTTTTGCCCTGCGTCGTATCGACATGCAGGCAAAGCTGTTCCACCGTGGCCACAACCTCATCACCCTTGAGGATCCGAACGAAAGAGCGGAAACGCTTTTCATCCGCCGACAGGATTTGCAGCGTGCCCGTCAAACGGTCGCCCAGCTTCGCTTCGCCCAGATGGCGAATGTGGGTTTCGGCGGAATAGTAGGAATGCCCGCCCGCCACATAATCCATCCCCGCGCCGATCAACCGCAAAAAGGCGTCGACCGTTTCGGAATTGGCAAAGTAATAGCGGCTTTCGGTCATATGGCCGTTGTAATCGATCCAGCCGGGCAGAACCTGCATCTGCGCCATAACCAACGGCGCGCCGTTTGGCGTATCTGCGCTGGCATGAAAGGCCGCCGCACGGGCGGCATCGTGGGCCAGAAGCACTTTGCCAGCGCCCCAGTTGCGCTCTTTCAAGGCGCGCAGGAAGCCGATCAGGTTCTGGTCGCGGATCCGCTCTAGCTCGCGGATGCCGTAGGCACCGGATTGGGCGTCTGACTGGGTGGCCACCAGATCGACCAAGGCGTCATTAAACTCTGGCACGTCCATCAGCTTGGTCCAGGGCCATTTCAGCGCAGGGCCGAACTGGGCCATAAAGTGGCGCATCCCCGCCTCGCCACCCGCCACGCGGTAGGTTTCAAACAACCCCATCTGGCCCCAGCGCAGGCCAAAGCCCATGCGGATGGCGTCGTCGATTTCCGACGTGGTCGCGACCCCGTCCACCAGCATCCACAGCGCCTCGCGCCAGACGGCTTCCAGAAAGCGGTTTCCGATAAAGGCGTCGATTTCCTTTTTCAGAACAAGCGGGAACATCCCGATGTCCTTCATGATCTGCACGGTTTTTGCGACCACTTCGGGCGGGTTCTTGGGGCTGCCCGAAACTTCTGACAGCGGCAAAAGGTAAACCGGATTGAACGGATGGGCGACGATGATGTTGTGCGGCGCAGGCGAGCCGTCTTGCAAGTCTGACGCCTTGAACCCCGAAGTGGACGAGCCGATCAGCACGCCTGGATTGGCTTGCTGCAACTGGGCGTAGACCTTTTTCTTCAGATCAATCCGTTCGGATACGGATTCCTGCACATATTCCGCACCCTCGACCGCCTCGCCGATCGTGCCGTGGAATGTCAGCTTGCCTTCGGGCGGCATGGGCACGTCCGATAAGGCGGGCAGGGCCAGACGGGCGTTGGACAGAACGGCGTTGATCTTGCGCTCGGCCTCTGGGTCGGGGTCAAACACCCCCACATCCCAGCCGTTCAGCAAGAATCGCGCCGCCCAACCGCCGCCGATAACGCCGCCGCCAATGATCGCTGCTTTTCTGGTCATGTCACTTCCCCATCGGTGCGCGTTTTTCCAGCTTTAGCTTGGCGCGCACTTCGGCGGGTGTGATCACCCGCGCGCCAAGGTTGGAAATGATGCTGACAGCGCGTTCGACCAATTGGGCATTGGTGGCCAAAACGCCCTTATCCAGCCACAGGTTATCTTCCAACCCCACCCGCACATTGCCCCCCGCAAGGACCGAGGCTGCCACATAAGGCATCTGGTTGCGGCCAATGGCAAAGGCGCTCCAGAACCAATCGGACGGCACATTGTTGACCATGGCCATGAATGTGTTGAGATCATCCGGCGCGCCCCATGGCACGCCCATGCACAGTTGCACCAAGGTGGGTGCGGGGATCACGCCCTCTTTCGCCAGTTCCTTGGCCAGCCACAGGTGGCCGGTATCAAAGGCCTCGATCTCGATGCGCACGCCCGCCGCTGTCATCCGCCGCGCCATATCGCGCAAAAGGCCGGGGGTGTTGACCATAACATAGTCAGCTTCGTTGAAGTTCATCGTGCCGCAGTCCAGCGTGCAAATCTCGGGGCGGCAGTCGACCACATGGGCCACGCGCTCTGTGGCACCTGCCATGTCAGAGCGCGGGCCCATTTGGTGCATGGATTCCGAGTTTTCAAAGTAGATATCGCCGCCCATGCCGGCTGTCAGGTTCAACACCACATCGGTGCCTGAATCGCGGATGCGTTCGGTGACTTCGCGGTACAATTTGCCATCGCGGCTGGGTTTGCCGGTTTCGGGGTCGCGCACATGGCAATGCACCACCGCCGCCCCCGCCTTGGCCGCATCAATGGCCGAGGCCGCAATTTGCGCCGGGCTGCGCGGCACATGCGGGCTGCGGTCTTGGGTGCCGCCCGATCCGGTCACGGCACAGGTGATGAAAACTTCGCGATTCATGGCTAGCGGCATGGCGTCCTCCAATTTGATTGGGGCCAGCATAACGGGCTTGTCAGGGCGCGCTTGACGATTTACGAAATCTATATGACGAAAAACGCACAAATCTTTGCACCCTCGCCGCAGGTCTTGACCTTGGCGCTGCTGGTTCTGCCGCAATCCTCGATCCTCGAGGTCGCCTCGACGCTGGATCCGATGCGCTCGGCCAACCGGCATCTGGGGCACGAGGCGTACCGGTGGCGCGTGGTGTCGCCCGACGGGCGGGCCGTGCCTCTGACCTGTGGGATCGAACTGCCATCGTCAGGCCCGCTGTCGGCGGCAGAGGGGGCGGATGCTTTGGTCGTCATCGCAGGCTTTCGCCAGTCTGAAGTGGCCACCGCCCCCCTGATCCGCGATCTGGCGCGTATGGCCCCGCGCTTTGTGGCGGTCGGCGGAATTGATGCAGCGGCTTGGGTTTTAGCACGAGCGGGGCTTTTGGCGGGCCACCGCGCCACGGTGCATTGGGAAGATCTGGAAGACCTCGCCGCCGCCCACCCCGAGGTGGATGTGGTGCCAGATCGCTGGGTGATTGACGCCAACAGATTTACCGCAGGCGGTGCCGCCCCCGCCGCCGACCTGATGCTGCATCTGATCGGCGCACGCCACGGTCCCGCCTTGGCGCGGCAAGTGGCGGCATCGTTCCTGACCACACCGCGCCCCGGGTCTGACCCGCAAATCGCCTCGCCCCACCCCGCCGATCCGCGCCTTGACCCGCGCGTGGCGCAAGCCGTCGCGCGGATGGAGGCGCGGATCGATGTCCCCGAACCCACGGCCCAAACCGCCCGCGCCTTGGGATTGTCACCACGCAGGCTAGAGACGCTGTTTCGCGCCGCCCTGCAAACCACACCCGCAGCTTACGGCGTATCCCTGCGCCTGCAAGCCGCGCGCCGGATGATCACCGACACTCGCCATCCCTTGGCCGATGTTGCCCTGCGCACCGGATTCTCCAGCCCCTCGGCCCTCTCGCGCGCCTTTCGCGCCCAGTTTGGCATGGCCCCCAGCACCCTGCGCAAAGCCTAAAATCAGCCCTTTCCGCGTAATCCCTTCGTGAACCGCCCCCTTCATCTTGGCGCGAATACTCCACGGGGGTTTGGGGGAGGCAGGCTGGCCCGCCTTGGTGTCGACAAGTGGGCGCAGATGAACGCGATTCCGGCGCGGTTTCACGGGGCTGTCTTGCGCGCGGCAAAAGATCGCGGCGTCGAGATTTCCGCCCAAGCCCTGGTCGATCTGCATGATCGACCAGAGGAGGCCGCGTGATGGGGTTAGGGTGCCTTCAGGACCAAAAGCAAGCTGCCTTTGTCGGTCAGCGCGGCATTGCCCACGTCAGACAAGACGATGCGGATCTCGCCGCGGCGCTTGACATCGAACTGTTCGGACAGTTGATAGGGCGCGCCGTCGACAAAGGCACCCTGCATCGTCACCTTGGCCGTGTCGGCCAAGTCGTTTTGCAAGGTCAGGCTGATCGCCGGATCCAGCTTTTGGTCGGCGTAAAGCTGCATTTCTTTGGTCAAGGCCGCTTTGATCTGGTCGATGCGGTCGCCATCTTGGCGCAAGACCGCGCTGAAGTTGCCCCCCACCGGGATGACCGCGATTTGCAAAGCACTTTGCAGCGCGGCCTTCGCGCCAAGGATCGGCACAGCGACACGGAAGTCGGCAAGGTTTGCCATTCCATCTTCGCGGCAGGCGACAAACTCGGCCGAGGTGAAGCCCTTGAGCAGGGCGGTGGCCACGGCGTCGTGCAGCTCGTCGCATTTGTCTTTGGTGCCGGTTTCAACGCTCAGGGTCGCGGTCGCGTCCATCGGGGTGCCGGTTTGCGCCACGCCGACCAGATCGGACGCAAACAGCGTCAGGTCAAGCGCGGTTTTGCACGCCGTCAGGGATGTCAGGGCCAAAATGGCCAAGGGCAGGGCCGGGCGCAGGGTCGTCAATCGCATGTCAATAACCTCCATTATCAAAAGTGTGGACTTTCTGCCCGAAAGTGGGCCTTTCGTAAAGATGCTTGGGGGATGGCGGCATGAGCATGTTTGCCTTTTTGGCGGTGGTTGGTCTGACGTGGGTCGGCGTGGTGGTTTGGGTTTGGCAGATCTTCGCAGCTTTGCTGCGGCCTTGCCAAGGAAACAGCGTTGTGGAGGACGCCGATGAATGACGCGGTGATCAAGGCGCTGTTTGACGCGCTGGTGCGCAAAGCAGGCGGGGTCGATGCGGCGGCGGCGGTGTTTGGCGCGCGCTTTGGGGCGGACCAAAAGGGCACCGTGTCCAAGATCGTGGCGGGCCAATTGCGCGTGCCCTTGATTGGGGCGGTGGCACTGGAAGATGCGGTGGGCGAATATCCCATCACCCTGGCCTTGGGCGAGCGGTTGAACCACCGGGCCGTGGGCGGCGGTGATCTGGCAGAGCTTGCCGCGCAGTCTTTGGAAACCGTCGCGTGCGCGCACGCCCAGATGATCCGCGCCGGTCAGCACGCCCGCGTGAGGTAGGCGCGCAAGGCCCGATCGCCTGCCCGCGCAATGGCCACCGCTTGGGCGGGCGAGACCAGCTTGAAGCGCACCGCATCATTGGGGCGCAGTTGCACAAAGCCGTCCAAATCATCAGACACAACCGTAGCAATCTTGGGATAACCGCCCGTCGTGCCATGATCGGCCAGCATCACCGTGGCCAACCCATCCCCCGCCACCTGCACCGACCCGCGCAAAATAGGCTCTGACGGGATGGACAAGGCCCCCACAGGCGTCAAAGATGGCCCCCGCAGGCGCAGGCCCATGCGGTCATACGAATTGGTCAGATAAAACGGCTGCGTCGCCAGATCGTCAAGGCTTTCGGACGAAAAGAAGCGGTCTTGCGGGCCAAGGACGGCGTGGATTAGGGGGCGCGGGCGGGCCCAGATCGGGCAGGGAATAGCCCCCTCTACCGCAGGGAAAGTGCGGGCGTCTTGCACCATCACTTCTTGGCCAGACACCAAAGTGCCCCCTCCCAAGCCCGATTGGCCGTGGGTGGCAGAACTGCCCAGCCACTGCGGGGTGATCAGATGTCCTGCAAAGACCAGATAGGTCCAACAGCCCCAAGGCCCGGGTCGGATCACCAGCCGCTCGCCTTGATGCAGCGTGTGCACCTGCCACGCCCCCAACCGCCGCGCGCCAATTTGCACGATAAACCCCCCGCCCACCACGGCAAAGGTCACAGACCCTTCGATACAGTCCAAGGCCAGACCGCCCAACGAAATCTCGATGGCCGCAGCCTCGGGCGGGTTGCTAAAGACCGACTGCGCGATGGCAAAGGCCTTACGGTCCATTGGCCCCGAGGCGGGCACGCCAAAGCGCATCATGCCTAAGCGGCCTGCGTCTTGAAAGGTGATGTGCGGCCCGGCAAAGGCCACGCGCAGGCGGGTCACGGCAGGGGCTCGAACCGGGCCGCAAACTGGGCCTCTGACACGCGGTGAAAGTGGATATGATCGCCCACGTCAAACAGGAAAGGGCGCGCGTCATCGCCTGTCAACACACGGGTGGGGGTGCGGCCGATGATCCACCAGCCGGTGGGCATCACCAGCGTGGTGATCAGGCACATGGCGCCTGCGATGATGATTTGCCCCGCAGGCACCCCGCGCACGGGCGTGGCTTTGCGGTCCAGCTTCAACGGTTCGGGCAGGCCACCCATATAGGCGTAGCCGGGGGCAAAGCCGTACAGAAACACGCGGTAATCGCCGCCAAGGTGGGCGGCTATGACGGCCTCGGTCGAAAGACCAGTGCGGCGGGCAACCTCGGCCAGATCGGGGGCGTTTTCGTAGCAGACCGGCACGTCCCATGTGGCGGGGGTGCGCGGTGTTAGGGGCTGATCGGACAAGCGGCGCAGATGGGCTTCGACCTCGGCATGGTCGGTTTGGACGGGGTCAAAATCGACAAGCAGGTTGACAAAGGCGGGTGTCGCCTCGCGAAAGCCCTTGCAGGGGTTGGCGGCGAGCGCCTGATCAAGGGCGAGCACTTGGGCATGGGCAGTATCGCTGATGGCAGTGCCAAATTCCACCAGCACGGCATGGTCAGCGATGGGACGATATAGCGTCACGGGTCAGACCCGCAAAAAGGGCGCAAGGGTGACCCCTTCGGCCGTCAGCCGCGCGCGGATCTCTTGCGCCATGGCCACAGCATGTGGGCTGTCGCCGTGGATGCAGATAGACTGGGCGTCAAGCGGGATCGGGTCGCCGTCGACCGCGGGCATCAGGCCGGTCTCTATAAATGCCAAAAGCCGCGCTGTCGCGACCTTGGCATCCAAGATCATCGCATCAGGTCGGCTGCGCGGCACCAAGCGGCCCGTGGACAGATAGCCACGGTCGGCAAAGATTTCGCTAAAGACCGGACAGTACGCCGCACGGGCGGCTTGTTCCTGACAGGTGCCCGAAATGGCCAACAGCGCAAGGTCGGGCGATATGGCGCGCAAGGCCGCCACAATCGCCTGGGCCACGGCGGGGGTTTCGGCGGCATGGTTGGCCAAGGCCCCGTGTGCCTTGACATAGGCCACCTTGGTGCCCGCCAAAGCGGCCAAGCCCATCAAGGTGCCGATCTGCGCCGCCACCATGCGGGTGATTTCAGCCGGCGTCATGGGAATAATGCGCCGCCCAAAGCCTTCGCGGTCGGCATAGCCCGGATGCGCCCCCACTATGACGCCGTTTTGGGCAGCCAGCCGCAGCGTGGCAAACATGGTTTCCGGATCAGAGGCATGGCCACCGCAGGCGATATTAGCCGAACTGACAAGGCCCAGCATGGCGGCGTCATCGCCCATAGACCAAGGGCCAAACCCCTCGCCCAGATCGGAATTCAGGTCAATGCTGCGCATGGCTCCTCCTTTTGGGCATGCAACACTGGCAAGGCCAAAGATGCAAGGGCGGGGCGGTCAGGCTAAGGTTAGGATATAGGTCCATGTCGGCACACGGGCATTGCGCGCCACTGAAAAACTTTCGGCATCGCCCAGATATTGAAAACCGGCATTGGTCAGCACGCGGGCCGACCCAGGATTGTCCTGAAAAACCTCGGCAAAGATGCTACGGCTGCATTTGGGGTTGACAGTGATCAGCGCGCGAACTGCTTGGGATGCGATGCCCGTGTTCCAAAAGGCGGGCGCCACCCAGTAGCCTATTTCAGACTGTCCGCGATTCCATTTGGTTTCATCCATCCGTTTTAGGCTGATCACGCCCAGCACCTCGGCCAAACCGGCAGCAGTGCCGTCGATGACCCAGATATCCTCAACCCCGCCCTGTTTCATGGCGCGGGCAACAAAAGCCTCGGCCGCGCCGGGGGGCAAAGGATGTGGGATCGTTTGCGTGCCTTCGGCAACACGGCGGTCGCCTGCATAAAGCGCAAACAGACCAGCATCTGACCGGCGCACAGGGCGTAATACAAAGGGACCAGCAGGTATCTCTGGCTGCGCATCCGTTTCGGGCCGCGGCAGAGTGACATTCAGGGTCATGGATTGCTCCCTAAAAAGCGCATGTGTGTGGGATTTCAGCGAAATGCCCAAAAGAGAAGGGGACCGGCTTTTCAGCCGATCCCCCGTTTACTGTTACTTTGTAACGGTTCGGCTTATTCGGCAGCCTCTGCGACGGGCAGAACGGAAATAAAAGTGCGACCCTTCATACCCTTTTTAAAGGCGACACGGCCCTCGACCACGGCGAAGATCGTGTGATCCGTGCCCATGCCAACACCTTCACCGGGGAACCAAGTGGTGCCACGCTGACGGCAGATGATGTTGCCCGGAATAGCGGCCTGACCGCCAAACAGTTTGACGCCCAAACGACGTCCAGCCGAGTCGCGACCGTTGCGGGTTGAGCCGCCTGCTTTCTTGTGTGCCATCGGGGATTACTCCTTCGCAGCGGAATTATGGGCAGCGCGGCGCGCGGCGGCCGTACCGGTCGCAGCAGCCACACCCGTGGAACCAGCACCCGAAGCAAGAACCTCGGTCACGCGGACAAGTGTCCACTGCTGACGGTGGCCCTTGGTGCGCTGGGACGAATGCTTACGACGGCGCTTGACGAAGTGGATCGTCTTTTCGCCTTTGATCTGGTCGATCACGTCGGCTTGAACCGCAGCGCCCGCCACCAAAGGCGCGCCCACGGTCAGCGTTTCGCCACCCACCATCAGAATTTCATTGAACTGGATCTTGTCACCAGCAATGGCAGCCAGCTTTTCCACACGCAGAACGTCACCCGCCCGCACCGTGTATTGCTTGCCACCGGTCTTGAGGACCGCAAACATAGTTCTTCCTTTTCTCTC
Source organism: uncultured Rhodobacterales bacterium (assembly GCA_903845215.1). Taxonomy (GTDB): domain Bacteria; phylum Pseudomonadota; class Alphaproteobacteria; order Rhodobacterales; family Rhodobacteraceae; genus Stagnihabitans. Next base: position 74,060 of record CAIMWI010000042.1, read on the forward strand.
TCCGCGTTCTTTGGCCCCCAAATAAATGGGTGTTTATAGGTTGCCCCGCCTTCGAACTGCGCGCCCACTTTGGGGCGACATAAACATACCACCGCGCAGCCATGCGACTGTTCAGGATGGCGCATATGTCCCGGAAGGCGGCCCCGAGTCAAGCATCCTTTTATCTGCAACCCGCCGCAATGTTTATCCGCACCGGCACCCAATTTCGGCCTTGCTCTTAGCCTGCCCCAAGGCTAAACCCCGCCTCACAAACGATCACAGGCACGGAGAGGTGGCGGAGTGGTCGATCGCGCCGGTCTCGAAAACCGGAGTGGGTTCACGCCCACCGTGGGTTCGAATCCCACCCTCTCCGCCATTTACCAAAATTGAATTAACATTATCAATGCGTTGCAATTAGCCTGTTTGGCTGGGCCCACATCTAGCCCCACATCCGCTTCTGCCTAGAAGTGCTCAGACGTCGGGGGTCAACAAGTGCGCAGCTGAAGTGGTCAACGTCTTACTCCGCAAGGTGCAGTGTCGGAAATGTTGATATAAAGTCCTGTGCGACCCAACAGTCGCAAGCAGGGCCCCCCGGGGGCATGGACAGAGAAGAACCCCCACCCCCGGTAGAATGATATACCTCTCACAACACAGGGCGATTTTCGGAAAAGTTTACATGCGTGTTAAGGTGGTGCTGCTTTCGAATGCCCATAAGATACAAAACGAGCAGCAACGGCCGCGTTGTGGGATGTAGCCGAGAACACAGCGTTGGGGACGCAATTGAGATCGTTAGCATCAGCCATCCTGGGATTGTTCATAGGGCTGCAGCCCGCGGCAGCCACTAAAGAGCAAGTACAGCGCTTCCAAGTGCAGGGGCACGTGATCTACGTCGATGTTGATAGCGACTATTATGACGACGACTGGGGCGGAGAAGGAAATACAAATAGGCTATAAAGACTACTAGTCAGGCGGGTACGTTGCCCTTATCCAAACACAGGCTAAAGATTTAACACTTGATGTTAGAGTCTAAGCTGATACGCCCCCGCTACCGAAGTCATGACCCCAACAAAGCTGATCGTTCAGGCGTTCGTTAAGCGAATATTGCCCAAGCGGGGATGGCAATCCTTAGGGAAGTAAGGCAATAGACCTTCAGCATTGTTCTGTTGACCGAGAGAGCCCGTTTCCTTCACGCGGATAAGGTGAACGGTGTTGGGAACGATACGATGGGGCAGTCCTGCCCAGACGGTCTCTATATTCCACGACCAATCTTCAATACCCAATCCTTTGCTTCGGTCTATCGAAGAATAGGGGTAACGCTGGTGAACGGTACGATGCGTAAAAACGTTTGCTGCCCAAATATTGTTCAGTAACAGGACATCTCTATCAAAACTATAGCCATCATTGGGGGCGTGTCGCATATAAAATGACTTCGCAGTTGAATGAGGCGTCGAATTCGTTGAGGGTAGCGGATAGTCGCTCTCTACAAAATAGTAAAGCAACTCTGGGTGCCAAATAGCATCGACTGGTGCGTCCTTCGCAGTTGCAGCCCGATAGGCGCTTTTCAGCCATTCATCACCCCACAGGTCGTCTCCATCAAGAAACGCCAGATACTGCCCATGTGCTACGCCGACACCGAAGTTGCGGGACAGGCCGAGATCCCCAAAGGAGACATCATCGACACCATCGAGCCACTCACCACGAGTTGTAATCATGTGACGGGTAATGTCATCAGCACGGTCAAGCACTGCACGGGCTTCAACTGTCAAACCTGCACTGCGCGCCCGAAAAACCATGTCGCGCATTGACGAAAGAGCTGGCAGGGCAAGCGGCCCTTCTCGATGCAGGATAATTGTGACGGTTATCATAATCATAGGAAGGTCATTCAATCCCAAAGATAGTGGCTGCTGTGTTGGCATGCGCTGCCGACGAATGCTTCGCTAGCATCTGTCTTTGCGCGGCCGCAACCATCCGAACGATTGCGACACTTTCCATCCCGATAACTCTGTCAAGTGCAAGAGAGAAAGCAGCCGCGCTTTCCTTGGTATCTGCGCCATGCGGCACGAAGAGCGCCGCGTCATCGTCGAATGTTCGTCGCAAACCACCTACGTCTGCCAGCACCATTGGGATCAAATGCTGGCTCATCTCGAGGACCGTGTTTGGCATCCCCTCGAACAAGCTTGTAAAGATAAATCCGTCGAATTGTGTAAAATCAGCCATGATCACATCTTGCAATGCAGGACGCACATTAATATTTTTTAATATAAGTTCGGTTGGCACTTGCTCCCCATCCACAGCCCCGAAGACCTCAAATTGATCTGCAGGTCTGGATTTTGCCAAGTCGGCGAGTAGTGCAGTCCCCTTGAAGGGCTCAATGCGCGAGACCCAGAGCCAACGCCTTTCTCGACCCTTCAGGGTTCGCTCCTGCCGTGCAGATAGCCTCGACGCGGATAGTTCGTCACTTATAATACGTATGCGCGGCGGCAGGGTGGCAATTCCCGGCCCAGGTATTTCTCCATGCAAGCGACGCAACGTCTCTTCCATCGGTTGATTGTCGGTCAGCGCAAGTGCGAAGGGCATAATTCTCCGCGGGAAATAGGCACCATAGGGCGCCCCGAGCCCGTTTATACCCATGCTGAAAAACGCGCAGTAAAGGCGCGCAAATTGCGACAGGCCGCGGCCGAACTTAGCAACTGTCTCTAAGCCGAGATGAGAGTTGACAATAACAACCAATCTCGGCTGAAGAGCGTTTATGAAACGACTGAGCGCGGATGGGTCTTGCCATTTAAAACTGCTGCATATGTCTCGCCAGAAAATGATGTTGCTTTGCTGCAATGGTGAGAGAATCTCAAATTTCTGCCAACCAAACGCTTCTTCCTCCGTTTGATCGGTCACGATAACGAGAACTGGCCCGACAGACTTCATCCTCAAGACATCAACGAGGTCAGCCGCATACTTTTCAGCTCCCCCCATAATGAGGAACGGGATGATAAAGACCGCCCCTGGCTGGCTTCGTACATTCGCGAACGCCATCGGCACGTCGATACCATCTCGCTGTAAAAGATCAGGCGCATTAAAGCGGCGGAGGTTCGGAAGCGCTAAAGCGCCCGGCGCCAAAACCGCCATGTCATGCCTCGATTGGGCCATGATCTGCGCTATAATGCCTGGTGAGATTCGGTCAAAGAGAACGCGAAATTTCTCAGCTTCAGCGGCACACAGGGCTTCGGCACAGAGTACGCGGAATGCAGAACGCTTCTTATACAGATTTATAACGCCTCCCTTAGTGAGAGCATCACGCTGCTCCTCAGAAATACTCTTGCCTGCCGAATGATATATGAAGACGTCAGTTGCTAAGACCGATACCATTCCTGAATCAATCAATCTTAGGCAAAAATCTTGAATTTCCCAGTAACCGCGCGGGAATGACTCCAAATCAAATTCACCGATGTCCCTGAAGACACTCGTTCGCATCATCAAGCAGAATCCACTCAATAGCGGGACCACTGGGTATTTGTTCGTGTCAAACTGAAACGTGTGAAGGAATGAGTTTCTTTTGTCGGTTACCTCGGACGCCGAAAGGTTCGAGCGCGCCAAACCGGAGAACTTCAAAGTCTGAAAGTATGCTTGGTTTGACCATGGTCCCGCTGCGGCGGCGTCGCTTCTCGATGTGATTGCGCGCCAAAGTCCTTCGAGCCAGCCCTTGCCAACAGTCGTATCGCTGTTCAACATGACAACGAATTCAGCCGAACTAAGCGACACGCCCTTTTGAACAGAAAAGGCAAAGCCGCGGTTTTCCGTATTTCTTGACACAAGGACATCTGGATGTGCGCTTGCGTACTGTTCGATCCAACTGGTACAGGCAAAATCTGACCGATCATCGACCAAAATAATATATCCAAGGGCGCTAGTTTGGTATTTCCGAATTGATCCCAAGCAGTCCTTAAGGTCATCGAGTGAGTTGAATATCGGAATAACGATATCAATGCAGTTCTCAGGAGGTACGCTCGTTGTGATGCCGACGGCTACATCTTTTATTGCTGGAGGGGCAAGATTAACTGATTCAATCAGTTCATCAATCACTTCAGGTTCCGATGTTTTGGCGAAATGTGCAAAGCACTTTAGAAAGGCTTGCCGCGCCAAATCAGATTGAGGCCATCTCTCAGCGCAAACTGATAACTCCCACAACGCTTCATGATGTTTATTCCTGCACGACTGATTCAAGGCCCGCAACAGTGAAGCGATGGATAGATTTTCGCCATAGGCGGTATCGAGTTTAGAAATAATCCTTTCTGAATCCTCAGTCTCACCCAAAGCCGTGTGACAGAACGCCAGCGAACTGTTGGCAAACTGGTTTTCGGGTTCCCGAGCCAGTACCTTGCGTGCATAGTCCATGCTCTCTGAATAACGCCCCGTCCGCATGAGGGCATAAGAAAGGTTTCCGAGAGCGTAGAGAAAGTTGTTATTAAGCTTGACTGCGGCCCCAAAGCTAGCGCACGCCGCCTCGAAGTGCCCCAACCCAGAGAGAGCGAGTCCTAAATTGTTCCAGCAACGTTCATTGCGCTTTTCTAAAGAGCAAAGTATTTTGAAATAGGGGAGTGATTTTTCGTAATTGCCTTCGTTGAAATATTGCATTGAGAGACTGATACACTTCTTCTTAAATTCCTCTATTTCACCGGAACAACCTTTGCTTGTCACATTGTTATAGTCGGCCGCAAGCAGCGCCTCCAACTCAATGGTGATTTTAGTCAAGACTGACCCCATTATTTTCAAGGTATTTCAGCTGTCATTCCCCAAGTAGGCTGCCTACTTACGTCAAGATCGCTTGAATCTGCCCGCTAGACAAGCGTTTTTTGCCCTGAGCGGTGTCAGCGGTCGCTTGGGCCGGTGGATTTGGGCGGATCGTGCCGCGAACGTGGATCATCCTGGTCGGACTGCGACGTTAGTCAGCGTGGTGGACAGACCTGTCCTGCCAGTTTTTTTAAGTTCGAACCTGGATCGCGGTCACGCGCAGAGGGGTGGCGTTCGTAATCAGCGGATGGCGGCAAGTGCCTCAAAATTCCAGCCGCACACGAGGGTCAAAATTCACACGATCTGCCCGCCGCAAAGCCGCACCCTCTGGGTGAGCCATGAAACACGTCCCTTAGCCCTCAACACCATGATTTATATCGAAAATACCATGATCAGAAGAGCGAAATCAGAGAAATACTTGGTTAATATGGGCCTACGACTTTGCATTTGAGCTGCTCTAGGGCGTGGAAGAAAGTCAAAAACCTTCAGATAACCGCTACGACAGATGATTACAATTTTTGATTTTCTGCGCGCCTTACTATTCATATCCATCGGGGTTCTGCGTTTGCCAATACCAGTGATCGGCCAACATTTCATCTAACGTGCGATGAGCTCGCCAACCCAAATCCTCCTCGGCTTTGGCCGCAGACGCCCAACATTGGTCAATATCCCCTTGGCGACGAGGCTCTATGCGGTAGGGCAATTCACGACCAGTGATTTTCTCGACAGCATTAATAACCTCCAATACGGAATGGCCATGTCCAGTGCCGAGGTTCCACACGTTAAACCCAGCCGTACCTGCAATGAAATTCACTGCGGCCAGATGCCCAAAAGCGAGATCCATGACATGGATGTAATCTCGCACGCCCGTTCCGTCTTTAGTTGGATAATCGTCACCAAATACTGATAGCGAGATGCGTTTACCAGCAGCCACCTGCATCGCAAATGGAACCAGATTGGTGGGCGTCCCCATTGGACTCTCCCCAATGGTGCCGCTTGAATGGGCGCCGACCGGGTTGAAATATCGCAGTACAGCGACACTCCAGCGAGAATCAGAGGCGCAAAGGTCGTTCAACATATACTCCACCATAAGCTTTGTGCGACCATACGGGCTAGCAGGAGTTCCAACTGGAGACCTCTCGGTTACCGGCATCGTTTCTTGATTTCCGTAAATCGAAGCGGTGGAACTGAAAACGAACCGAAATATGCCACAGTCTGCCATCGTGCGAGCCAAGGTTAGGCTTCCACACATGTTTATGTCGTAATAATCTAGGGGCTTGGAGGCGCTTTCACCAACAGATTTAAGACCAGCAAGATGTATCACTGTGTCAATTTCGTCCGTTTTGAAGATATGACGCAGTAAATCTGGGTCTCGAACATCGCCTTTGTGAAGTAGAATATGTTTTCTGCTCAGCTCTTGAACGCGCGCTACAGATTTTGGTGAACTGTTTGAGAAGTTATCGAGGATTGAAACTTGGTGCCCCACCTCTTGGCAGATAAGGGCAACATGCGAGCCGATATATCCGGCACCACCGGTAAGGAGAACGTTCATTTTATAGCCACTGAACAAGGCAGATGTGCGACGTTATAGTCAATATAAATATACCACTTCTACTTGAGAACCCGAAAATTCTCGTGCGTTACGATTCGGAAGTTGTCTGACACTTTATCGCGGAATTTCGTCCATTCCTGCCGGATGGTTTCACGCATGAATACCAGGATGGCGTTGGCAAACTGCTTCTGATTTGGGCAGTAGCGATTGTGGGTAACGTATTGATGCAAGACAGCCCAAAGCTGCTTAAGCAGATTGAGATGAGGGCAGTAGGGCGGCAGCTGGATCAGATGGATACGGCAAGCTGTCCTGGCGAGGAATGCTCTGACATCGGGCCCTTTGTGGTATGCAGCGTTGTCCCAGATGACATGAATGATGCGCTTATCGGAATTTCGCTCCTCGATCTTGGTCAGAAGCTGTGCTGCACTGACCCCATCAACAGTTGTGGGCTCGACAAAGGGTGCATGGAAGGTTTCGAGGTTTACAGCCCCATGAATGCTCACACGACCGCGCCCTGCCGTGCTGAGAACCGCTGGATTTGATCCGACCTTCACCCAGCCAAATGCCGGCTTGGTTTGGTATTCTGGATGCACCGCATCAGCGAAGTAGACGGCTTCATCTGCTGGTAACTCATGCATCAGTTTCTCGTAAAATGCGATGAAAGCGGCCTGTTTTTCCATGGATGCCACGCGCGGCAGGGGCTTGGGCTTGCGGTATTCAAAGCCCAGTCGGGCCAGAAGTTTGATGCAGCCAGACTGGGAATAGTTCAGACCGCACTCAGTTGCGACATGGGCCCTGATCTCAACCGTCGAGCGACACAAGCGCGCTTCCAGCCAGGCGCATAACGCAGCCTCCTGTGCCTGCGTCATACGGGACTGACCGCCTTTCCAGCCATCCAGCGCATCCCAGCCATCTTGCTGGTAGGTTTTATACCAACCGCGGATAGTATCGTCGTCCAGATACAGGAACTCCGAAATCTCTTGGCAGGATTTGCCGTCATCGAACAGAAGAATGGCATTTGCGCGACGCGCAATACCGTAGTCCTCGCGCTGGCGACGCACGCAAGCCTCGAGCTCGATGCGGTCTGCTGAGGAAAGAAAGCCAGGACGGATCATGGGCATAGCTGAATCGTTCCAAACCCATACGTCAAGTCATCAAATTCGGATTCCACGGGACTCGGTGTATCTCAGTAATAATTCCAACGTTGCTTTCCTTTCCACTTGAAGTATCGGGTGCTAGCCAAACTCTTCTTCCACCACCACCCTCAGACCATTCCCTGATCCGCGTCCAGCCTAAACGGCGAAGGGCCAAACCGACGTCCCCTGCGCTTGGCCTCTCATTGTAGCGCCCTTGAAGGCGTAACACCAGTTCCTCCATCGACCAGGCTCTGTCGCGCTGTGCGGGCGGCAGGGAGCGCATGAGTGCCTCAATCTGCTCGGTTAGCGGTGTGTCGCTTTGTATGCGGCGATCTTTGTGGGGACTAGGCAATCCAACGTCCCTTTGGCGTTGCGCCTGTTCAGCAACGGCCTGCAATTGTGCGATGTAGTGCTTCATACCCTTTTCCTCTGGTGGCGGCCTGGAGTTTTGTCAGTTTTGTCAGTGGGGGGGCCCCAAGCGCGAGTAAGAAAACAGACAAAGAACGAATAAAAAAGGGGGGTACCCCTACTGACAATACTGACATAACTATTTTTGCTTCCGCTCCAACGTCTTTGGATGTGCGGTGTAAACCTCCTTCGGTCTGCCACCTGTGTCTAACCCGTCTGTGCGCAGCCAGTGTCAAGTAACCAGCCATTCAATGGCATCTTCGACGCTTTGTTGCGAGGTGAGCCCGGTCCAACCTTTACGAACAACTTCCCGGGCCGTGAATGGGTTTGGAAAGTGACCTTGCTTTATCTTTTGCAAGAGCATCGAAGTGGAGTCGAATGATGCTGTCGGTGAACTGCCGTAAATTCGTTTGGCATGCGAATACAGGTACATGAACCACTTTAGCGCCTTTGTCGTTGCGGTCATGTCGATTGGGCCTGAGCCACCGTCAAGCAGGTGGATTAAGAGTGCAAGTTTAGCTATCGTGCCCGGCATCTTGCCCAAGTGGCTAGACATTGCCGGACCGGCTTTTCCTGACTTCGCTTTATGCTCAATTTTTTTTCGAGCGTTGTCGAACTCACTTTGTGCATCAGAATCGAAATGCAAGAACGCTCTTGTCGAAACTTGGTCCATCTCTGCCCCAGCGCTCGCAGGTGACAAGTGGCGCAGTCTAAGCACCGCGCTTAACATCATCTCCTCCGCGACTTTGTCCGCCCTCCTGTCTACTTCAGTCAGCTCTTTTTGACTGTCTGGAAATGACAGCATCTGAAAACGTTGAACGAGACCGTCATCGCCTCGATTGCCGGACGTGGATTGCTTGACATATTGGGCAAGGACGGAGGGCTGGAAGCCTCCCATGAGGCAAAGGAATGCCCGTTTTATCTGCTTTGTTCCTGCTTCCACCCTGTCGACCACATAAGGCTGATCACCATTCCAAGACGTCAGAAAGAACTGTCTGGCTGCCTCCTGTCCCTTCTCATCCCATTTGACCAACGCGCCTGCCAGTTCGTCCATGGAGCACAATAGCCCTCTGGGCGAGTTGCACATGATGTCAGCCAGCTTTTGGTAGGTCGTGTCTTGCACAAGGATGCGTTCTGGCTTTGGGGTTTCGGGCTCCATCAGCAACTGGGTTATGGCTGCACGGCCAGTGGGCTTCTTAAGTTGCCGTTGTTGGTCGGTATAGTCGTCCTTGAGCCGCTGGTAATCCGACAAGGCTTGCTGGTGCTCGAGGGTGAGCTGCTCCGCAATTTTGTGAATTGGCTTGAGTGCGGCATTTAAACATGCGGATTTCTTTGATCCTGGCGGAGCCACAATGCCGCCCCACAACACCATGCTTTCCTTCCAGCCCTCGTCGAAGGCTTTAGGACATACCGCCCAACTGCTACCGAGCGCCGCTGCCGCCACGATCATCAGGGGAACAGCAAAAAAGTCGTAAGGCTGACCCATACGTTCGGCATTATCCTTCACAAACGGCAGGAAGACGTCAGGCAACATGGTCAAGTCGAGCGTTGGAACTTCGGACAGATTTGCCTTGATCGGTTGAGGCTCTGGCCAAGTGGGTTTCTGCGAGACAGCATATCGGCTGACAATGTCTGCCACCTCTACATCGTTTAAGGGCGGCTTGCATCTTGCTGAGTTGAAGTCACGCGCCGCCTCAAAAATCAAATTTTCTGCCATCCTGTCTGCTCGCAATTTCCCAACATAGCTGAGAAGTTGCTGATTTCGTTCGCCTTGCGAAACTGTTGCAGGGATGCTGGTTGTCGGTGCGCTGTGGGTTGCCGGGTAAGCACCCAATGATGCGTGTGGCGCAACATTCTCCCTCCTATTCAGGGCCTTCTGAACTGCTCTATGGAAATCTGTCGCAGAGACGGGGTGCCCACTCTCAAGCAATCGCACGTCACGTGCCGGCTCGTACTTTCGGTTCAAGGTGCCGACCGGGCGCAAGAGGCTGGCGATATCAGCCGTGCGGCTGTCATCTGACAACAGGCGAGATCGCGGATCATGGGTAAGGCGCTTCAGATCTGCCGCGATGACCTGCCACTCTTCCTTCCTGAGATCGTCGAATAGTGGCCAGTAGGCGTGGATGCCGCCCCCGCTGTTGACTAAGAGTGGTTGAGGAAGGTCATTATCGCTGACGAACTTCCCCAGTGCTTTTACGGCTTCGTCACTGTTTAGATAACCCTTTGCATCGGCGGCCTTTTGCTCCCCGCAGTCGATATCCAGCCAGAATGATTTGGCGTACATCGCGTTGTCAGCAGTTCGCTGGCGTTTTTTCCCCAAGGCGTCGAGATAAGATAGCTTACTGAAAGAAGCGCATGCATGGTAGACGGTCGCCCCGCTGTCATTTAACGCCCTTGCTTGTTCGGCGGCCTCACCCGGGTCTTTGCAAGCGTGATGACGCATCGCCCCACCCTGTTGTGCCGCAATGAATAACAAGCCTTGCGATGGCAGGATCGAAGTGAAGAAGTCCTTCATTTTTTGCCCCCTGCAATCATAGAGCACTTTGCATCCTGAAGCTGAAACAAACAGATTTTTAGCTCGCTCAGCGCCTTCCATGCCTCGACAGGTATGCCGGAGATTCCGGACGCTAGTCGAAGTGTACTGGCGACGTCTTGTCGGGAAGTCTTCCCCGCTGCGAATGCAATCGAAACTCCGATAACCATCAGCGCAGCTCTTTGAGCAGGAAACTCAGATAAAGCTTCATTGTATGGCCGCATCGCTGCCTCATAGGCCTTCGCTGCACGTTGCACCTTTAGCGTGCCCCATTGTTCTTGGGCTTTTTGCAAGTTGGTCATGCCGCACCCCCTTTCAGGTAGGCGCGTACATCTTCGATACGCCAACGGCGGGTCTGAGGGCCGATAGCAACTGGTCGGGGCAAGCGCCCCGCCTGTACGTCTCGCCATAGGCTGGCGCGGCTTCGGCCAGCGAGTAGGGAGATTTCCTTTGCTGAAACCAGCGCCTCGGGTGGCAGGCTGGTTAATATCTCAAGTCTGTGCGGGTTGGCCACGGTGTCCTCCGGGTTAATCAGGATGATACCAGCCGTACCAGCTTAACAATCGTTTGCCCTGGGGAGGAAATGGGAGCGCTAGTCTATTTTTAGGGCTTGTCTGGCTTGGTGCTGAAGGCTTCCGGCGAATGGAAGACCATGGGAGCGCAAGATGGCCCGAGTGGCCAAGTCAAGGTCGGGTGTCGATTTCCTATCTTCCGAGAAACCCGAAATGCTGCGTAGCACTGTTTCACGAGATGTATTCTTTGCCTCCGCTATGACTGCAGCCACATCGTACAATAGAACATGAATGTCTACCGTTGGGCGTCGACCTCGCACCGGGAGCTTGCGCCCCACTTTTTTCCGCAATTCTGAAAGTGCCGGATGCCCAAGGCCTATCTCAGCCATTGCTGAAATTGAGGCGCTGCTGTAACTGGGCAAGCTTCCGGCAATTGCTTGCTCCATGTCTTGAAGTGCCGACAAGTCTGAATGAAATATGTACAACTTTGCCATCATCAGCTTCTCCCATGCCTCCATGACGCTTCGCCGCTGCTCTAACAGGTCGGTCCGGTGATAGGCTGCCTCTACCGCGCTGCGGATCGTATGGGCCAGCGCGCGCTCGGCCAAATCGCGTGGCACTCCCGTTTCACTGGCCCAATCCCGAAAGGATGAACGAAAGCCGTGCGCTGTGGCAACCCTTCCGGGCTCATCGCTGATCGCATTATGGTCCCTAAGAAACTTTGTAAGCGCCATGTCGGTGAGGACCTTCCCTCTGGGGGAAGGGAAGACCAAGGCGGAATTCGGGCTAATTGCCCGCCGCTGTTCCAGTATTTCCACGGCTCTGTGCGACAGAGGCACACGGTGGCTAACCTTCGCTTTCATCCGAGTTGCTGGCACGGTCCAAGTAGCAGTGTCGAGGTCCACTTCGGCCCATGTCATACCCCGGCTCTCGCCAGAGCGAGCAGCCGTCAGGATTGTGAACTCCAACAAATGTCGGGTCACATCGTTCTTCGTGCGGACAACTCGCGTCATGAAATCTGGTACGACACGCCAAGGCATGGCTGGGTGATGGACCTTTTGCTTAGCCGTAACGCTCTGCTTTGGTAGAAGTGTGTCGACCATGTCGACCACGTTGCCCTGTACATATCCATTGCCCCAGCACCACTTCATCACGGCATAACAGCGCTGTTTCACCCGACGCGCCGTTTCTGGTTTAGTGATCCAGATCGGGCGAATGACGTCTGCAAAGTCTGACGGCTTTAGGGTGTCAACACGCCGATGACCAATGATGGGAACCGCGTAAGTTGTTAGGGTGTTGATCCACTGATCGATGTGCTTACCGTTCGACCAACTCGACTTGTGCTCCTCATGGACCTTAACAGCAGCCTCTTGGAAGTTCGGCAGTCGCACGCTCTGGTCAGTTTGCAAGCGCTTGCGTTCAGCCTCTTCGAGTGGGTCTAAACCGCTGACTATTTGCTTGCGCGCTGCCTGCGCGAACTCTCGCGCCTGACTGATCGAAACCTCAGGATAGGCGCCGAGCCCCATGTCGCGCCGTTTGCCTGTCTCTGGCGAGACAAAGCGCAAACGCCACTTCCCACGGCCAGCCTCAGAGCCGGGCAGCAGTTGAAGTCCGGTCACAGTCCCATCGGCAAGAGCGCCATCCGCTGGATTGATCTTTCGTGCCTTCAGTTCGGTTAGCTTCACAGTCAGTCCCACATCCAGCCCCACATTTTTCGTGAGCTTCTATGATAGTTGTTGAGATAGGATGAGACAAGGTTATCTTGTGACAGCAATTAAAATTGTTATATAGCATATATTTACAGGAAGTATGCCTGAGATTTCATAGTCTTAGGGAGAATTTTAGAGCGGACACCCTCTCCGCCATAAAATATCTGAAATTTCAGTGTATCCCGTTGATAACCCTTGATAATTCCTACCCCTGTTGGGTGTGGGTAGCTTGGGGTACTGACCAAATTGCAGACCAATTCGATTCCTTACACCTATGTTCGAGATGGCTACTTCTATTATTCTCGACGTGTCCCCGCTGA
>CAIMWI010000043.1 GCA_903845215.1 uncultured Rhodobacterales bacterium
GGGCCAGCCTTCGACCTCGTGGCCGCCAAGGGTGCGGACCAGTTCGATCACTTGGCGCTGCATGCGGATGAAATCGTCCAGATCGGTTTCCAGCCAAACCAGTTCGGTGCGGCCCAAGGCGGCGTTGCGGTTGGGCACGCCTTGTTCAAGGCGGGCAACGCAATCGGCTTTTATGGCAAAGGCGCGCTCGGTCGGGCGAAAGTCCATGTGGGGTGGGTTCAGGCCGTGGGTTGTGGTGGTGGCCCCCTCCAGCCGCACCAAGCCCTCGCCGCCCAGCCACAGGTGCAGGCGGGTATCTTCCAGTGGCCAGTGGGCGGGCAGTTCGACCATCGGATGCGCAAAGGGCAAAGGTTCGCCGTTGTCTTGCCAGCGATGGCCTGCGGCGATGGGTTGGCCTTGCAAGGTCCAGCGGTTCAAGACCACCACCTCGCGCGCGGTCCATTGCTGCAATTCGTCCAGCCGCTTGGTCATACGGCGCAGGCGCATTTCTAAATTCAGATAGCTGGGCATGGGATCCTCGGGCCTTTGGTGCGCTGTGACAATGCGGCGAGGCTTGCCCCAAGTCCAGCGCCGTGCGGGGCTTTGTTCCGCGCCAATGCGAAGTTTTTGACAAAGGGTGCGCTGGGCCGGAACGCTACCCCCAACCCAAAGCCCGCCCTAGTCGGGCTGCAGCATATAGCCTTCGCCGCGCACGGTTTGCAGATAGCGCGGTTGGCGCGGATCGTCTTCGATTTTGCGGCGCAGGCGGGTGATTTGCACATCCACCGCGCGTTCTTGGCCGCCGCCCGCTTCTTTGGGCAAATCGCCTGCCAGTTTTTCACGCGGCACGGGGGTGCCTGCCGCGGCCGCAAACAGCCGCATCAGTTGGGCTTCGGTCGCCGTCAACCGGATCAGGCTGTCGCCGCGCCACAGCTCTGCCCTGTCCAGATCATAACGCACGTCGCCCATGTGCAGGGTTTTGGGGGCGGGGCCTATTGGTGCGGGGGCCTGCGGCACGCGGCGCAAAATGGCGTTGATGCGCAGCAGCAGTTCTTTGGGTTCAAAGGGTTTGACAAGGTAGTCATCGGCCCCCGCTTCCAGCCCTTCGATGCGGTTCGACGCCTCTCCTCTTGCGGTCAGCAGCAGGATGGGCAGGGGATTGGTTTTGCGCAGGTCTTGGGTAAAGGCGATGCCATCCTCGCCGGGCATCATCACATCCAGCACCAGCAGGTCAAATTCCAACCCCGCCATCAAGCGCCGCGCTTGGGCGGCGGTGCGGGCGGTGGTGACCAGAAAGCCGTTGCGGATCAGGAACTTTTGCAACAGGCCGCGGATGCGTTCGTCATCATCCACGACCAGAAGGTGGGTTTGCGGTGCGCTCATGGCGAATCCTCGCGCAGGCCTTGGTATTGGCGGCGCATTTCGGGATCCATCATCGCTTCCAACACCGTGCGAAAGCCTTGCACGGCTTGGGGCCCCGCGGCGCGGTAGGCGGCGCGCATGCGGGCGCGTTGGGCATCCGACAGGGCGCGCTCTAGGGATGCCCCTTTGTCGGTCAGGTGCAGGCGGCGTTCGCGCTTGTCGGTCTTGCCCACCCGCGCCTCGACCAAGCCATCGTCAAACAGGGTGCGCAGCACGCGGTTCAGGCTTTGCTTGGTCACGCCCAGAATCCCCAAAAGGCTAGACACCGTCATCCCCGGCGCGCGGTGGATAAAGTGGATGGCGCGGTGATGGGCGCGGCCGTAATCAAGCCCTTCCAAGATGCGGTCGGGGTCGGCGGTAAAGCCGCGATAGGCGAAGAACATCGCCTCGATCCCTTTGCGCAACTGGTCGTCGGTCAGAAAAAGCAGGCTGTCGCTGCCGGATGCATTGTCTGCCATGATGCCCCCTTGCTGGAATGAATTTACGTCAGCCTTTCTGACATTCCAAGCGGCAAAATGCCGGTCCAAACTACGTCAGCCTTGTTGACATTGTAAAACGCCACTGCTAGCAAAATGCCGATTTTGCGCAATATTATGTCCGAAGTGGACCTAATCGCCGCAACATTTGCAAAGGTGGAGGACGAGATGGCAGGATATGACGATCGCGACGGGTTCATCTGGATGGATGGAAAACTGGTGGAATGGCGCGAAGCCAAGGTCCACGTCCTGACCCATGCGCTGCATTATGCCAGCGCCGTGTTCGAGGGCGAGCGCTGCTACAACGGCAAGATCTTCAAATCGACCGAACATTCCGAACGGCTTTTGTTGTCGGGCGAACTGCTTGATATGCCGATCCCCTATACCGCCGCCCAAATCGACGCCGCCAAGGTGGAAGTGCTGAAAGCCAATGGCCTGACCGATGCCTATGTGCGCGCGATTGCCTTTCGTGGGGCGGGTGAAGAGATGGGGGTTGCGGCTATGGCCAATCCGGTGCGGCTGGCGATTGCCTGCTGGACTTGGGGGGCCTATTACGGCGACGCCAAGTTCAAAGGGGCCAAGCTGGACATCTCTAAATGGAAGCGCCCCTCGCCCGAAACGATTCCCTCGGCGGCCAAGGCGTCAGGTCTATATATGATCTGCACCATGTCAAAACATGCGGCTATGGCCAAGGGCTGCTCGGATGCCATGATGTACGACTACCGGGGCTATGTGGCCGAGGCGACTGGTGCCAATATTTTCTTCGTCAAGAACGGCGAAGTACATACCCCCAAAGCCGACGCTTTCTTGAACGGCATCACACGGCAAACCGTCATCCAGATGCTTAAAGACATGCAAATCGTGGTGCATGAACGCCACATCATGCCCGAAGAGCTGCAAGGCTTTGAACAATGCTGGCTGACCGGCACCGCTGCCGAGGTGACCCCAGTGGGCCAGATCGGCGATCATATGTTCGAGGTGGGTGATCTGACCAAGCGCGTGTCGACCGAATACGAAAAGCTGGTTCGCGCCTGATGTGCGATTAAGGATGGGCTTCTTTGCCCATCCTTCCTTTGACGGCCCGATGTTTCGACTGCTACCAAGGGGCAAACATCGGAGGCTGTCATGACAATTCGTTGGGGTATCATCGGGCCGGGGGCCATCGCGCATAACTATGCGGATGGATTGGCGCAAGCGACGGCTGGAAAGCTGGTGGCCATCGCGGGCCGCGATGCGGCGCGGCGCGACGCCTTTGGGCAGGCTTACGCTATCCCCGCCGCCAAGCGCTATGCCACCTATGCCGCGATCATGGCCGATCCAGAGGTGGACGCCCTTTATATTTCCACCCCGCATCCGTGGCACGCCGAACTGTCTATTCAAGCTATGCGGGCCGGCAAGCATGTGCTGTGCGAAAAACCTGCGGGCATGAACGCTGCTGAGGTGACTGCCGTCACCGAAGTCGCCGCCCAAACAGGGCGCTTCTTCATGGAAGCTTTCATGTACCGCTGCCATCCCCAAATCGCCCGCGTGTTAGAGATCATCGCCGCTGGCGAGATTGGCACCCCCCACCACATTCGCACCCAATTCGGCTTTAACGCCCCCTATCAACCCGGATCACGGCTGTACGAAATGGCCTTGGGCGGGGGTGGGATATTGGATGTGGGCGGCTATCCGGTGTCGTTGGCGCGTTTGATTGCCGGCGCTGCGATTGGCGCACCCTTTGACAACCCTGTCAGCGTGAAAGGTACGGGGGTTTTGGCCGACACGGGGGTTGATGCTGTGGCCCATGGGCTGCTGACCTTTGCCTCTGGCTTTATCGCCGAAATCGCGGTGGCCGTCTGCCGTAACATGGACAATCGGGCGATCATCTCTGGTCCCAAGGGGCAGATCGTGATCGACGATCCTTGGGTGCCCGGCCGCAATGTTGGGCCTTCGGATGCCACGCTCCACATCACCGTGGGCCAAGAAACCCGCACCGAAACGCTGCGCGACGCGCGCATGTTGTTTGCGTTCGAGGCAGAGCATGTCTCTAAAGCCATAGCCGACGGCCTGACCCAAGCGCCCGCCCCCGCGCCCAGCCTTGCCGACAGCATCGGCAACACTGAAACGCTGGATAAGTGGCGGGCTGAGGTAGGCTATAAGACCTTTGCCGAAACCCTCACCACCAACCGCATCTTGCCCGGCGTCATGCCCAAAGGTGTGGCACAAATTCCCAAGGTGACGCTGGCAGGGGTGGCGCAGCCTGTCTCGCAACTGATCATCGGCTGTGACAACCGCAACACGCTGGCCGAAGGCGCAATTGTCTGGGACGCTTGGGCCGAGGCGGGCGGCAATGCCTTTGACACGGGCTTTGTTTATGGCGCGGGTTTGCACGAAAAAGTCTTGGGCGAATGGATCGCTGCAAGGGGCGTAGCCAAAGAGGTCGTCGTTATCGCCAAGGGCGCGCATACCCCCTATTGCACGCCCCGCGCGATCGAGGCGCAGTTGGACATCAGCCTTGACCGTCTGGGCCTGTCGCAGGTGCCGATCTATATCATGCACCGCGATAACCCTCAGGTCCCCGCCGCGGAATTTGTCGATGCGCTGAACGCTTTGAAAGCGGCGGGGAAGATCGGGATTTTTGGCGGATCGAACTGGTCCCCCGCCCGTCTGGCCGAGGCGAACGCCTATGCCAAGGCCCAAGGCGCAGAACCCTTTCGCATCCTGAACAACAACCTGTCTTTGGCCGTGATGCAAAAGCCGGTTTGGGCAGGCTGTGTCACCGCCAACACGCCCG
This sequence comes from uncultured Rhodobacterales bacterium, assembly GCA_903845215.1. Taxonomy (GTDB): domain Bacteria; phylum Pseudomonadota; class Alphaproteobacteria; order Rhodobacterales; family Rhodobacteraceae; genus Stagnihabitans. The sequence goes on from CAIMWI010000043.1 coordinate 4,654, forward strand.
AAAGCCTTGCACAGTTGCGCCAAGGGGGGGTGGCGCATCTGTCGTGGTCATCGCAAGCGCGCGGATATTTCCTGCCCGAGGCGTTGCGCCACCGCCTGCCCGCCGACACCGCGCCCGAAACCTGCTTTGGTAGCCCCGACAACGCCGAACGCCGCCGCCGGGCTGAGGTTTTGGCCGCCGAAAAGGGCGTGACGGCCCATAACATCGCCACCGCTTGGGTTTTGTGCCAAAGCTTCCAGTCACTGGCCTTGGTCGGGCCAAGATCGCCGGGCGAGATCCTGTCCACGCTGCCCGGCGTGGCGCTAAAGTTAAGCGTTGCAGAGGTTTTGTGGCTGAATTTGGAACAGGACGCGCTTTAAAGCGCGCCCTTTGTTTTAAAGACTGTCGCGGCGCAAGGGGGTGGTGGAACAATGCAGCCCCCCGCCGTTCTTGTGGTTCGCCGCATAGGGGATGGTCTGCCACGACACCCCCGCTGCGGCCAAGCGGTCCAGCGTGCGGTTGGTCGCGCCTTCGGGCATCAAGACCTTGCCCGGCGCAATGGCCAGAGAGTTTACGATCCACGGATCATCGCCCGGATCGGTTTCGATATAGCGGATGCCGCGCGCGGTGAGGTCTTCAAGGAAGGAATAGGGCAGCCCCATTGGGTTCAAGATCGCCAGATCGCGGTCGATCATCAGGAAGGACACATCCAGATGGATGTCATAACCCGTCAGTTCGACGATCAGCAGATCAACCCCTTGGCGCTTTAGCACCTCGCCCACCTGCGCGGCCCCCTCACGGTTCACCCGCACGCCCACGCCGATGGCGCAGGTTTTTTCGTTCAGCCATGCAAAGCTGCCGCCTTCCATGATGCCGCTGCCTGAAATGGTGCGCAGGATCGGGATGCCGATCTTGGCCAAGGTGCGGGTGACGGCCAGTTCCTCTCCGCGCCGGATGCGCGCACCCATGCGGCAGACGATGGCCCCGCCCTTGACCATGATCACCGGATCGCGAGTGTAGATTTGCTTCAGACGATTGCCCGCCTCGCCTTCCATATAATGCACCTCGACGCCTTCGGCTTGCAGGGCGGCCACAAAGCCGTCGTGCTGGCGCTGCATCAGGGGCGGGTCGGGCGGCGTGTCAGATTGGAAATACCAGCCCACGGCAGGGTCACCAAAGCTGCCAATCTCGGCCAAGCGTTTGGCGGGGTCGACCACGTTCAGTTCTGGCCCCGGGCGGTGCATCAGGATCGAACGGATCTTGCCCACGTCATTATCAATCCCCCAGACTTTGCCCCAAGAGGCCATCAGTTCGGTAGGGTCTTCAAACGGCGGCTCTGCCCCTGCGGCAAAGGTTTTGATCGTTTGGGTGTAGATCCAGTGGGCGTTGCTCATGGGTTTGGCCTTTATGGGGGTCAGACGGCGGAGAAGGCGTTGTCGACGAAAAGCTGGGTGCCGTTGACGAATTCGGCATCGTCAGAGGCAAGGTATAGCGCGGCGCGCGCGATGTCTTCGGGCTGGCCAAAGCGGCCCTGCGCGGCTTTGAGGGCGGCTTCCGATACATCAACGCCAAGGGCGGTCAGTTCCGCCACCTCGCGCAAGCCGTGGGGGGTTTCGATGAAACCGGGGCAGATGGCGTTGCAGCGGATGCCCCTGTCGCGGAATTCAACGGCGATTGCGCGGGCGAACATATGGCAGGCGCCTTTGGTGGCATCATACAGCACCTCATTCGGCGTGGCATATACCGCCGAGATCGACGAGGTGCACACGATGGAACCCTTGCCCGCGTCTAGCATCATGGGCAGAACAGCGCGGGTCATCAGGTACATGGATTTGACGTTCACATCGAACAGAAAATCCCAATCTGCCTCTTCCGTTTCCAAGAAGGGCTTAATGACAATCGTGCCCGCATGGTTGAACAGCACATTCACCGGCCCGAGCGAGGCTTTGACATTGGCCACAGCCGCCTCGACCTGATCTTTTTGCGACACATCGGCGGTGGCAAAGACCACCCGTTTGCCAAGGCTGGCCAGTTCAAAGGCCAAAGCTTGGCCTGCTTGTACATTGCGGTCGATGATGCCCACGGCAGCCCCTTCTGCGGCGAACAACCGCACGGCTGCGGCCCCGCACCCCGTGGCCCCGCCGGATACGATGGCCACTTTTCCCTTTAGACGATCACCCATGGCACCCTCTGCGCTGCTTTGGCCCAAGGTAACATCGGGGCGGGGCTTGGCAAGGTCAGACGGTTCTTGTCAACCGCGCCAGCGCCCAATGGGCGGCATCGGCCACGGTTGGGTCGGCGTCTTGGGTCAGGCGCTGGGCGTGTGGGATCAGGGTAGAGTCGTGCGCGTTGCCGATGGCATACAGCACATTGCGCACAAACCGGTCACGGCCAATGCGTTTGATCGGGCTGCCGGCAAAGCGGGCGCGGAAGGTGGTATCATCTAACATAGCCAGATCGGCCAAGTCGGGCAGGCCGATCTTGGGCTGATACCCCATCTCAGAGGCCGCCACCGCGAATTTGTTCCACGGGCAGGCAGCCAAGCAATCGTCGCAGCCATAAATCCGGTTGCCCATCAAGGCGCGCAGATCGGGGTCAACGGGGCCTTTGTGTTCGATCGTCAGGTAGGAAATGCAGCGCCGCGCATCCAACTGATAGGGTGCGGGGAAGGCTTTGGTGGGGCAAATGTCCAAACACGCAGTGCAAGTGCCGCAGTGCGAGGTTTCGGCGGCGTCAACTTGCAGGTCCAGCGTGGTAAAGATCGCCCCCAGAAAGACCCAGTTGCCCAGATCGCGTGACAAAAGGTTGGTGTGCTTGCCCTGCCAGCCCAACCCTGCGGCTTGGGCCAAGGGCTTTTCCATCACGGGGGCGGTGTCGACGAAAACCTTGATCTCGCAATCTTGCTGGTCAATTAGCCAGCGGCCCAAGCGTTTCAGCCGGCGTTTGACCAGATCGTGGTAATCTTTGCCTTGGGCATAGGCAGAAATCACCCCTTTGGTCGGATGCGCCAACCCCGCCAGTGGGTTGGTGGCGGGCGTGTATGCCTCGGCCAGCATGATAACCGATTTGGCTTGCGGCCAAAGCGCCGACGGATCGCCGCGCCACACCGCGCGGTCGGCCATCCAACCCATCTGACCATGGTGGCCTGCTGCCAAAAAGCCGCGCAAACGGGCAGCGGCTTGGGGGATGGCGTGGGGCGTGGTGATGCCAATGGCAGAAAAGCCATAATCCAAAGCGGTTTTGCGAAGGGATTGGGTAAGTGCTTGCACGGGCCGGCCTTGGGTTTGGGCCTGTATCTGGCGGGTTCGATGGCCTGCGGTCAAGCGCGGGTTTTTATCAGACATTTTTTACTGGCAGGCCTTGGGATGGATTGCAAATTGCCCAAACCGAACCCAGATCAAAGACGAGGCCGAAAAGATGTGCTGCAAGCGTGGGCATCTTTGGGGCGCTTAAGTAGGAGATACTCATGAACTTGGAAAAATTCACCGAACGCTCGCGTGGGTTTCTGCAGGCAGCACAAACCATCGCCATGCGCGAAAGCCACCAGCGACTGGCACCCGAACATCTGCTGAAAGCCTTGATGGATGACGAACAGGGCCTGTCGTCAAACCTGATCCGGCGTGCGGGTGGCGAACCTGTACGGGTGGCCGAGGCTTTGGCCCTGACCTTGGCCAAGTTGCCCAAGGTTACCGGCGACGCCCAGCCCTTTATGGACCCGTACTTGGCCCGCGTGCTGGACGAGGCCGAGAAAGTCGCCAAAAAGGCGGGCGACAGCTTTGTTCCGGTCGAGCGTATTTTGATGGCGATGGCCTTGGTAAGTTCTAAGGCGAAAGACGCGCTAGAGGCGGGGGCTGTCACAGCCCAAAAGCTTAACACCGCGATCAACGAGATTCGCAAAGGGCGCACAGCAGATTCGGCCAGTGCCGAAGAAGGCTATGACGCGCTGAAGAAATACGCCCGCGACCTGACCGAAGCCGCCTCAGAAGGCAAAATTGACCCGATCATTGGCCGTGACGAAGAAATTCGCCGCACCATGCAAGTTCTGTCCCGCCGCACCAAGAACAACCCCGTGCTGATCGGCGAACCCGGTGTGGGCAAGACCGCCATCGCCGAAGGCTTGGCGCTGCGCATCGTCAACGGCGATGTGCCGGAATCCTTGCGCAACAAAAAGCTGATGGCGCTGGATATGGGCTCGCTGATCGCCGGATCGAAATATCGCGGTGAGTTTGAGGAGCGGTTGAAAGCCGTGCTGAACGAGGTCACGAGTGCGCAAGGCGACATCATCTTGTTTATCGACGAGATGCACACGCTGGTGGGCGCTGGCAAATCTGATGGCGCGATGGATGCCGCCAATCTGATCAAACCCGCCCTTGCGCGGGGCGATTTGCATTGCGTTGGCGCGACCACCTTGGATGAATACCGCAAATATGTGGAAAAAGACGCGGCTTTGGCGCGGCGGTTTCAGCCTGTGATGGTGAATGAACCCACGGTCGAGGATACAATCAGCATCCTGCGCGGTATCAAGGAAAAGTACGAACTGCACCACGGCGTGCGCATTGCGGATGCGGCTTTGGTGGCCGCGGCGACCCTGAGCCACCGCTACATCACCGACCGCTTCCTGCCTGACAAAGCGATTGACCTGATGGACGAGGCCGCCAGCCGCCTGCGGATGGAGGTGGATTCCAAGCCCGAAGAGCTTGACGCCCTTGATCGCCAGATCCTGCAATTGCAGATCGAAGCCGAGGCGTTGAAGAAAGAAGACGACGCCGCCAGCAAAGATCGGCTGGAGCGGTTGGAAAAAGAACTGTCTGATCTGTTGCAGCAATCGGCGGGCATGACGGCCAAATGGCAGATGGAACGCGATAGCCTTGAAAAGGCGCGCGATCTGAAAGAACAACTGGATCGTGGCCGTGCCGAATTGGAAGTGGCCAAGCGTGATGGCGATTTCGCCAAGGCCGGTGAATTGCAATACGGCACTCTGCCTGCGCTGGAAAAGCAGTTGATCGAAGCCGAAGCCCGCGAAGGCTTGGCGCTGGTATCCGAAGCGGTGCGGCCCGAGCAGATCGCCGAAGTGGTCGAACGCTGGACAGGTATTCCCGTGTCGCGGATGCTGGAGGGCGAGCGCGAAAAGCTGCTGGCGATGGAAGACAAGCTGGGCGAACGGGTCGTGGGCCAGCGCGCCGCTGTCACCGCCGTGGCCAATGCCGTGCGCCGTGCGCGGGCGGGGTTGAACGATGAAGGGCGGCCTTTGGGGTCTTTCTTGTTCCTTGGGCCAACGGGTGTGGGTAAAACCGAACTGACCAAGGCACTGGCCGAGTATCTGTTTGACGATGACAGTGCGATGGTGCGCATCGACATGAGCGAGTTCATGGAAAAGCACGCCGTCAGCCGCTTGATCGGCGCGCCTCCGGGGTATGTGGGCTATGACGAGGGCGGGGTTTTGACCGAAGCCGTGCGGCGCAGGCCCTATCAGGTCGTGCTGTTTGACGAGGTGGAAAAGGCCCATCCCGATGTGTTCAACGTGCTGTTGCAGGTGCTTGACGACGGGGTGTTGACCGATGGTCAGGGCCGCACGGTGGATTTCAAACAGACGCTGATCATCTTGACGTCAAACCTTGGGGCCTATGCGCTGAGCCAGTTGCCCGAAGGGGCCGACCCAACCCGCGCAAGGGCCGAGGTGATGGACGCCGTGCGCGCCCATTTCCGCCCTGAATTCCTGAACCGTCTGGACGAGACGATCATCTTCGAACGTCTGGCCCGCGCCGATATGGGGGCCATCGTCGAAATCCAATTGCGCAAGCTGGAAGCGCGGCTGGCTGGGCGCAAGATTACGCTGGAACTGGACAGTGCTGCGAAGGCTTGGCTGGCTGAAGAAGGCTATGATCCGGTCTACGGCGCGCGCCCGTTGAAACGGGTGATCCAGCGCAACCTGCAAGACCAGTTGGCGCAGATGCTGCTGGCAGGCGATGTGTTGGATGGCAGCACCGTTGTGGTGTCAGCCGGACTAGACGGCTTGCTCATTGGTGACCGCATCGTGCCATCTTCTAGAGAGCGGCCTGCCACCGTGGTGGTCCACTAACGACAAGGGGGGGCCACGGCCCCCCTTTTTTACGGATTAATAACGTAAACTCAAATATTTGTGATGAAAGGCGCTGGACGATGGGTCTGTTAGCTTGCGTGCGTTTACAAGCCCCCCTCACGCAAATTTTATAGTGAACCAATTGCGTGCCGGATGCGTCTTGATTTTGCCGAGTGTGGCAACCCTTTTTGGAGCTAATCAAATGATCCGCAGAACCTTCCTTGCCTTGACTGTCGCTGCCTCGTTCCTGTCTGTCCCGGCTTTCGCTGCGGACAAGGACATTGTCGATACCGCCGTTGGTGCTGGCAACTTCACCACGCTGGCCGCCGCCTTGACCGCCGCTGGTTTGGTTGAAACGCTGAAAGGCCCCGGCCCGTTCACCGTCTTCGCCCCGACTGACGCCGCCTTCGCCGCATTGCCTGCAGGTACTGTCGAAGAGTTGCTGAAGCCCGAAAACAAAGACAAACTGATCGCCCTGCTGACCTACCATGTGCTTGCGGGCAAAGTGATGTCGACCGACCTGAGCGAAGGTTTGAAGGCAAAGACTGTGAATGGCGCTGAAGTGACCATTACGCTGGACGGTGGCGCCAAAGTGAATGGTGTTGTTATCTCGACCGCCGATATCGCAGCATCGAATGGCGTGATCCACGTCATCGATGCCGTTATCATGCCGCCGATGTAATCGAACCCTGACTGTGCCAAGGCCCGCCCATTGGATCAATGGGCGGGCCTTTTGGTGCGCAAAGTATGTGGCTGCATCTGCGTGTTGGGGGACAAGCGCGTGGGGCTGTTGAACAAAGTGCAAGATTTGGTAATTGCCTGCGTTGCCTTAGACGTAAGGCGCTTAAGTCAGGCTGGCCCCCTTTGATTTCATCGAAATGTCACCTAGACTTTGCCGATCGGTGGAGTGTTTGGTAAATGTCGATCAGCGAAAACTTGCTTTTGGCCATGGTTGTCATTTTCGCGCTGCCGTGGGCCGTTTGGCGTGCGCTTGGTGGCACTGTCGTTCTTCCCTTGGTTGTTGTGCAAATCATCGCGGGCGTCGTATTGGGCCCCGGTGTTTTGGGCGTCTGGGCGCCTGACATCTACCAGGGCCTTTTTCGCGTCGAGGTGATCGCGGGCATCAATGCCGTCGCCCAATGGGCGGTGATCCTGTTTGTTTTTGTGGCTGGTCTGGAGTTAGACATGACTGGCATTTGGAAAGAGCGGCGTGAAACCACGCTTGCCGCGGGTTTTGCTTTGGTGGTGCCTTTGGTTTTGGGAACCCTGGTTGCATGGGGTTTGGTGCAGTCGCCCGGTTGGGTGGGCGAAAAGGGGCAAGTTTGGCAGGCGGTGCTGGGTATTGGCATGGCCTGCGCTGTGACAGCTTTGCCGATTTTGGTGCTGTTCTTGCGCCAGTTGGGCCTGCTTCGCCAGCCCTTGGGCCAGCGTATCTTGCGCTACGCCAGTCTGGACGATGTCGCTATCTGGACAGTTATGGCGCTGATCTTGCTGGATTTGCACCGCTTGGGCATGCAGTCAGGCTATCTTCTGATCTTCGGGGTGGCCGCTTTTGGAATGCGCCGGCTGGTACCACGTTTGCGCGAGGCCGACCGCTGGTATGTCGGGCTGATCTGGCTAGCGGCCAATGCCTTTGTGGCCGATTGGGCGGGGCTGCACTTCATGGTCGGCGCTTTCCTGTCGGGCGCTGTGCTAGAGGCGCGGTGGTTTGACAATCAGAAAGTGGATGCTTTCCAAGCAGCCGTGCTGGTGGCTTTGATGCCGGTCTATTTCCTGTCTACCGGGCTGCGCACCAGTTGGGATCTGGGCGGGCCTATGGTCTTTGTGGCCGCTGGGGCTTTGCTGTTGGCAGCGGTTGTGGGCAAGCTGGTTGGCGTTCATATCGCAGGCCGTATCTTAGGCTGGCGGCGCGCGGACAGCTGGGCCATCGGCTGGCTTTTACAGACCAAAGCGCTGATCATGATCATCTTCGCCAATATCCTTCTGGAAAAGGCGATCATCTCGGCTGCGAGTTTCACGGCGCTGCTGCTGATGGCTGTGGCCAGCACGCTTCTGACGATGCCGGTCCTGACATGGTTGCTAAAGGGTGCAGGCCTTAAAGCGCCGAACTGATCTGTGTTGGGGATTGTTTCAGCCCGCTGACGCAGGTGTGAGACAAGATGATTTTGTCTTTTCGCGCTTTTGCTGCATCTTATAGGCTGAACAAGACAGGATCTGGATAATGACCTATAAGCCCACTTTACGTTGGTCGGATGTAACGCCGCACACGATGTTCCTGAACCGCCGTCAGATCATGGCGGCGGGGGCTGCGCTGCTGGCCTCTCCCGCTTTGGGTAACAGCCCCTATTCCACCGACGAGACGCCCAACACGCGTGAGGAGATCTCAGGCTATAACAATTACTACGAATTTGGGCTGGGCAAGGAAGACCCCGCCGCCAATGCCTCGATGTTGCAGACCAAACCTTGGACTGTCAAAGTTGATGGCATGGTCGACAAGCCCGGCATCTATGATCTGGACGAACTGATCAGCGGCATGCCGATCGAAGAACGCATCTACCGCTTTCGCTGTGTTGAGGCGTGGTCGATGATCATCCCGTGGCAGGGCTTCCAACTCAGCGCCCTGTTAGACAAGCTTGGTGTGCAGCCCGGGGCCAAATATGTGGGGTTTGAAACCCTTCTGCGGCCCGAAGAAATGCCGGGGCAAAAGATGGGTACCCTTGACTGGCCCTATGTCGAAGGGTTGCGCTTGGACGAGGCGATGCATCCCCTGACGCTGATCGCCACAGGTCTTTACGGCCAACCCCTGCCCAACCAGAACGGCGCCCCGATCCGGTTGGTGGTGCCGTGGAAGTATGGGTTCAAGAATATAAAAGCGATTGTGCGCATCACGCTGACAGATACCCAGCCGCCCTGCACATGGAACCAGATCGCACCGCAGGAATATGGATTTTACGCCAATGTGAACCCGCAGGTGGATCACCCAAGATGGAGCCAAGCTTCTGAACGGCGCATCGGTGCTGGGCTTTTGGCTGGGCGGCAAGACACGCTGATGTTCAATGGCTATGCGGATGAAGTGGCCAGCCTTTATTCCGGCATGGATCTTGCGGCCGATTACTGATGCTGAATAACGTTCTGCGCCGTGTGCCCACTTGGACCATCTATATCGCGGGGTCGCTTCCCGCAGTGTGGATGGCCTATCAAACACTGACCGGAAAAATCGGCATTGATCCGGTACGCGCGATTGAGTGGGGATTGGGTCTTTGGGCCCTGCGCCTCCTGATCGCAACACTTTGCGTCACGCCTTTGCGCTGGGTCGGCATAAACCTGCTGCGATTTCGCCGGCAATTGGGCTTGTTGGCCTTTGCTTATGTCGTCTTGCACTTCGCGGCTTGGCTAACCATCGACATGGGGCTGCGGTGGGGACAGATCCTGTCAGACTTGGTGAAGCGGTGGTACATCGTGGTGGGAATGGCTGCGCTGGTCTTGCTGTTGCCCTTGGCGGCCACATCGAACAACGCCTCGATCCGAGCCTTGGGCCCAAAGGCATGGAATCGCCTTCACAAACTGGCCTATCCGGCAACGATTCTGGCGACCATACACTTTATGATGGTGGGCAAGGTCTATACCGCCGAAGTTCTGACCTACGCGGGGATTCTCTGTGTCCTCTTGGCATGGCGGGTTGCCCGCTTTGGGCTGCGTGGGCGCCTTTGGTCGTGATTCCCCCAAAAACGTCTAAGGTCACGAAATTATCTTGCGCAAAAACCCCTGATCATTTGGTAAAAACTCTGCCAAGCCTTGGATTTTGCAGAAAAATCAGCATTTGCGAAGAAAATGCGACGATCCGTCTTTTTTCCTCTTGCGGGTATTTGTGAGTTTGCCTAGATACGGCCTCACCGAAACGGGGACGGCGCTTGTGAGTGTTGGACGCGGGGAGGTAGCGGCGGCGGGGGGCGAAGGTTCTCTGGTGTTGTTGGAAATTCTGGA
>CAIMWI010000044.1 GCA_903845215.1 uncultured Rhodobacterales bacterium
GCCGCAATCTGGGCCTGACCGAACACGCCACCTTTTCGGGCGCTTTGGCTTGGCCCTATCTGTACCCTTGGCCGCAGCGCCCTGCTGGCTTGGTGGAAGAAGCCTTTGACGAACTTGCCCGCCGCTGGTTGCCCTTGCTGAACCATGCCGATGAGTGCGGCGTGGATGTGGCCTATGAAATCCACCCCGGTGAAGACCTGCATGACGGCGTGACCTTCGAGATGTTCTTAGACCGCGTCAAAGGCCACAAACGCGCCAATATGCTGTATGATCCCAGCCATTACGTGCTGCAATGTCTGGATTATCTAGACCATATCGACATCTACCACGAGCGGATCAAGATGTTCCACGTCAAGGATGCCGAATTCAACCCGACCGGCCGCCAAGGCGTTTATGGCGGGTTCCAGTCTTGGGTGAACCGCGCGGGGCGCTTCCGCTCTCCGGGCGATGGGCAGGTGGATTTCGGGTCGATCTTCTCCAAACTCACCCAATATGATTTTTCCGGCTGGGCCGTGGTGGAATGGGAGTGCTGTCTGAAACACCCCGAAGATGGCGCGCGCGAGGGGGCGGATTTTGTGGCAGCCCATATGATCCGCGTGACCGAGAAAGCCTTTGACGATTTCGCCGATGCCGGAACTGACCGGGCGGCCAATCGCAAGATGTTGGGCTTGGGCTAACCGCCCAACCGCCTCAAGCCGGGGGGCCAGCCCCCCGGACCCCCCGGAGTATTTGGACCAAGATGAAGAGCAAGCGGCGCGGCTCTTGGATGCTGCGCTGTTCGTTCAAAACCCTAAAGGAGAGTTTTCATGGCCATCACCGCTGCCCACGTGGCCCGCGCCCCTCGTATCCGCCTTGGCATGGTCGGCGGCGGGCGCGGCGCTTTTATCGGGGCCGTACACCGCATCGCAGCGCGTTTGGACGACCAGTATGAGCTGGTCGCAGGCGCGTTTTCCTCTGACCCCGAGCGCTCGGCTGCCTCTGCCGCCGATTTGGGCGTGGCGCGCAGCTATGGGTCTTTTGCCGAAATGGCGCAGAAAGAAGCGCGGCGCAAAGACGGGATCGAGGCTGTGGCCATCGTCACCCCCAACCATATGCACGCCCCCGTGGCGGTAGAGTTTCTAAAGCGCGGCATCCATGTGATCTGCGACAAACCGCTGACCGCCACCCTGCCTGAGGCCAAGAAACTGGCTAAGGCGGCTCAGGCGTCGGGCGTGGTCTTTGCCCTGACGCATAATTACACAGGCTACCCGATGATCCGCCAAGCGCGCGAGATGATCGCTGCTGGTGCTTTGGGCGATATTCGGTTGGTGAATGTGGAATATATCCAAGATTGGCTGGCCGAACCGATCGAATCAACCGGCCAAAAGCAGGCCGATTGGCGCACCGATCCGGCGCGTTCTGGTGCGGGCGGGGCCACGGGCGATATCGGCACCCATGCGTTCAACTTGGCCAATTTTGTCACTGGATTGACCTTGCACGAACTGTCCGCCGACCTGCAAAGCTTTGGTCCCGGGCGGCGGGTTGATGACAACGGCCATATCATGATGCGCTATACCTCGGGCGCGCGGGGCACTTTGTGGTGCAGCCAAGTCGCCTCGGGTCAAGAAAACGGCCTGCGGTTGCGCATCTTTGGCACCAAAGGCGGGATCGAGTGGGAGCAGGAGAACCCCAACTACCTGTGGGTTGCCCCCTTGGGCCAGCCCAAATACCGCCTGACCCGTGGCGGCCCTGCCACGGGCGAGGCGGCAGCGCGGATGACGCGCATCCCGTCGGGCCATCCCGAAGGCTATTTGGAAGGTTTCGCCAATATCTATGCCGAAGCCGCCCGCGCCATCATCGCACGGCGTGAGGGTATGGCCCTAGACAGCGCCGTGATCTTTCCGGGCCTGAAAGAAGGGCTAGAGGGTGTGGCTTTCGTCGACGCCTGCGTGCGGTCTTCCAAGCGCAACGGGGCTTGGGTCAGTTTGGCTTTATAACGCCCGCAGCCCAAGGTTCTTTGGCCGCCTTTGCATTTTGGATCGGGACAGCTTTTCCCGATCCAAAATCGCCAACTTGGGAAAGGGATCTTCAGGCAAAGTGCCATGAAAATGACGCTGGCCGTCGAAATCTGACGCTAGGCCAAAAGATCGGACAGGCGTGACAGCTGCCAAGATCGCCTTGCATGGTTTTCAACCCGCAGCTTTAACGGCAATCGAACACAACAGCCAAACGACATGCCCTTGCCCTGTGCCGCAATACTCCCCGCGGAGCGTCAAGGCCCGCCCCGCGCGCGCCGCTTGGGCGTTTAAACGCTTAGGCGGGCATCGCGGCTTCTAACGCCGTTGTCAGGCGTGCGATCGTGCCGGGCACGTCTTTGAGCTTGTCCAAACCAAACAGCCCCAGCCGGAAGCTGCGATAATCCGCCCCCTCGCCCACCTGCAATGGCACGCCGGCAGCAATCTGATAGCCAGCGGTGCGAAACTTAGCACCCGTCTGGATATCGGCATCTTCGGTAAAGCTGACCACCACACCCGGCGCGGTAAAGCCCTCGGCTGCCACCGAAACCACACCGCGCGCTGACAAAAGCGCGCGCACCTGACGCCCCAAGTCCCATTGCGCGGCCTTTGCCGCCTCAAACCCCATGGCTTTGGTTTCCAGCATCGCATCGCGAAAGCCCACCAAGGCATCGGTCGGCATCGTGACATGATAGGCATGCCCGCCGCCCTCGTAAGCGGCCATCATCGCCCGCCATTTCTTCAAGTCGACCGCAAACGAGTTCGACGTCGTCTCGGCCAACCGCGCCTCGGCCAAGGGCGACATCACCACCACACCCGCCGAAGGCGAAGCCGACCAGCCCTTTTGCGGGGCCGAGATCAGCACATCGACGCCGGTTTCCGCCATATCCACCCAGATGCACCCGCTGGCGATGCAATCTAGCACCATCAGCGCCCCGACCTCATGCGCGGCTTTCGCCATGGCTGCAATATAACCATCGGGCAGGATAATGCCGGAGGAGGTTTCGACATGTGGCGCAAAAACCGCCTCAGGCTTGACCTCGTGGATCTTGGCGACCACCTCTTCAATCGGCGGCGGCGCAAAGGGGGCGCGGGGGGCGTTGCCCGCGCGTTTGGCCATGATCACATGGGTTTCACCGGCAAAGCCGCCCGCCTCGAAGATCTGCGTCCAGCGGTAGGAAAACCAGCCGTTGCGCACGATCATGACCTTGCCTTGGCCAAACTGCCGCGCCACAGCCTCCATCGCAAAGGTGCCGCCCCCCGGGATCAGGGCGGTGGCCGTGCCGTGATACACCTCTTTCAACAGGGCAGAGATATCGCGCATCACGCCTTGAAAGCGCTGCGACATATGGTTCAACGACCGGTCGGTGAACACGACCGAGAACTCTTGCAATCCCTGCGGGTCGATATGGGCATGCGGCAAAGTCATCTGGATCTCCCTCTTTGGCGCAAATTTAGCGCAAGTTTGCTGCGTGGCAAAACCCATTTCCGACAGATTTCATCCAATTGGCCCCGCGCGGCGCTCTTCTGTAAGCAAAACATTGGCCTCGACATTGCCCACCCCCGGCAAGGTCATGATCCGGCGGCGTAGCACGCGCTCAAAGTCGGCTATGTCGCGGGCGACCACGCGCAGGCGGTAATCGAACAGGCCCAGAACGTGCTGCACCACCTGCACCTCGGGAATGCTGGCCACCGCACGCTCAAAATCCTCCAGCGAGACGCGCCCTTTGGCAGCGAGCTTGACCCCCAAAAACACTGTCACCCCAAAGCCCAGCGCGGTGCGGTCCACCTCTAACCGCAAGCCCTTGATCACCCCCGCCTCTTCCAACCGCTTTTGCCGGCGCCACGCCGCAGGCTGCGACAAGTTCAAACGGCGGCCCAGTTCACCCGCCGACAGCGTGCCTTCCCGGGCCAAAGCGCGCAGCATCGCGCGGTCCAGATCATCCAAGTCGATCACAGCGGCAATCCTTCGCTGTCCTTTATTGTGGCGATCAACATCAACGCCTCGACCTCGGCGATATGGGGCAAGGCCAGAATGCGCTGGCGGTAAATCTCTTGATACTGTGCCATGTCGCGGGCGATGACGTTCAGGCGCACATCGACACGGCCGAGGAAGGTTTCAATCCCGATCACCTCAGGCACCAGCCGTGCGGCGTCAATAAATTCGTCAAAGGCGCGCGGGTTGGTCTTATCCAGCGTGAAGCGCAGCGACACTTCCACCTCATACCCCATCCGCCGCCAGTCGATCACCGCGCGCAGGCCCTTGATCGCCCCTTGATCCCTCAGCCGCTCCATCCGCCGCCAAAGGGTGGCGGGGGTTACACCTGCACGCTCGGCCAAGTCCGCGCGGTTCGCCCCCGGCTCTGCCAAAGCATGGCGCAAGATCCGGCGGTCGGTTTCGTCGATGAGCATGATTTTTTCACCATATCAGCAAAGGGCGCATGATTTTTCGCAGAAAAATCGTCCGCCGTCAAATAATGCACGGCCAATATGCCGAAAACCCCTATGCTGCCCCCATCATAAAAGGAGAACGCCATGCGCGTCTATTACGATCGTGACTGCGACATCAACCTGATCAAAGACAAAAAGGTCGCCATTCTGGGCTATGGCAGCCAAGGCCACGCCCATGCGCTGAACCTGCGCGACAGCGGCGCGAAGAACCTTGTCGTGGCATTGCGCCCCGGTTCAGCCTCGGCCAAGAAAGCCGAAGGCGAGGGTTTGAAGGTCATGGACATCGCCGCGGCCGCCGCTTGGGCTGATCTGATCATGTTCACCATGCCCGACGAATTGCAGGCCGATACCTATAAGAAATACGTCCACGACAACATCCGCGACGGTGCGGCCATCGCCTTTGCCCATGGCTTGAACATCCACTTCGGCCTGATCGAGCCCAAGCCCGGCGTTGACGTCATCATGATGGCCCCCAAGGGCCCCGGCCACACCGTGCGCGGCGAATATGTCAAAGGCGGCGGCGTGCCCTGCCTTGTGGCCGTGCACCAAGACGCCTCTGGCCGCGCGATGGAGCTGGGCCTGTCGTATTGCTCGGGCATCGGTGGCGGCCGCTCGGGCATCATCGAAACCAATTTCCGTCAGGAATGCGAAACCGACCTGTTCGGCGAGCAGGCCGTTTTGTGCGGTGGCTTGGTGGAACTGATCCGCATGGGCTTTGAAACGCTGGTCGAAGCCGGCTACGAGCCGGAAATGGCTTATTTCGAATGCCTGCACGAAGTGAAGCTGATCGTCGACCTGATCTACGAAGGCGGCATTGCCAACATGAACTATTCAATCAGCAACACCGCTGAATACGGCGAATATGTCTCTGGTCCGCGCATTCTGCCCTATGCCGAAACCAAAGCCCGCATGAAAGCCGTTCTGGAAGACATCCAGTCGGGCAAGTTCGTGTCTGACTTCATGCAGGAAAATTCGGTCGGCCAGCCCTTCTTCAAGGCCACCCGTCGTCGCAACGACGAACACCAGATCGAGAAAGTGGGCGAAAAGCTGCGCGCCATGATGCCGTGGATTTCCAAAGGCAAAATGGTCGACCGCGCCCGCAACTAACCCGTAGGGTGGGGGCACCCCACCTGACGCAAAACACCAAGGCCGGGGCGAAATCCTCGGCCTTTTGCGTCTTTGTTATGCCTATTCAGGCAGGTGTCAGGTTCACAGGGCAAAAGGGCTTTAAGGTTGACTGGCCCAAAGCCACAGACCGTCTTGAACCCCAGAGGATCCCATGACCCTAAAACGGACCATCGCCGCCATAACCTTCGGCTTGGCTCTGCCCGCAGCCGCAGCCACCACCGCAGTGCTCACCGCCAAGGCTCCACTGCCGCCTTGCGCCACCAGCGCCCAGCCAACGGCACCCAATGGCGAACCCACCTGCCTCGCCGTGGCTTTAGGGGCAAAAATCAACCCGCTCGCCAATGGCACCGATGATGACGGGTCTGAAGATGAGAACGAAGATGGGTCAGATCACGACAGTGACATCCAAAGCGCTAAAGACTAAAGCGCACGACAAAATCTCGGCTGGGGCGCGGTTGCCCCCCAGCCTTAGTCCCAACACGACACCAGCACCGTCATAT
Organism: uncultured Rhodobacterales bacterium; assembly: GCA_903845215.1. Lineage (GTDB taxonomy): Bacteria > Pseudomonadota > Alphaproteobacteria > Rhodobacterales > Rhodobacteraceae > Stagnihabitans. The sequence continues at coordinate 6,074 of CAIMWI010000044.1, forward strand.
CACGCAAAGCCCGATGCAACGCATTGGCCGTCGGGGCCTCTACCGCTGTGGATTGCGCCATCTGCACAGACGGGCCTTGCGGATGGGTCAAAACCTTTGCAAGCGCTGTCGCCGAGATGGCATAGGCCACCCCATCGGGCAGGTCTTTGCCCGCCTTGATCTGCGCCGGCAGCAGCAATCCTACCACCACCCCTGCCTTGTCCAGCACCGGCCCCCCCGCATCCCCGGGCATGGCCTGCAAGGCCAGTCGCAATAGGCCCTGCTCGCCGTTCAGGCCCTGCGTTTCTTCCAGCGTGCCTTGGGTCAAGATCGGCGCAGACAGACGGGCCCCATAGCTGTATCCCGACACTGCAATTGGCGAACCGACGTGCGGCATGTCTGGTGCAAAGACCGCAACGCTGCGCGGCGCGATGGCGGCCTCGGGTGTCAACACAGCCACACCGCTGGCTTTGTCGGCAAAAGACACCTTTGCGCCGTGATTTTGGTCTAAAGTGATCGTCCCACAGTTTTCCACCGCCTCGATCGTGGTCAGAACCGATCCGGCCTGATCGATGAAAAAGCCCGATCGCGTCGCTTTGGGGTCTTTCACGCTCATCCCTGCCAAAAGCCCACGCTTGGCGGCCTCGTCCAAAGGCAAAGATGCCGGATCCAGCACCACATCACCCGTCGAACGGAACGAGGATTGCATCATTGCAGCCATGCGCAGCATCTGATCGCCCTTGGTCGCATCCCACGACAGAACATAGCCCTTCACCGCCCCGCCCACGATTTCCGCGTAGGCATGTGTTTGGATTTTTGCACTGCGGCCGGTGAGGGTGAAATAGCTGCTCTCCAGCGTCCGATCGCCGACCACGGGCATGATATCCAGCTTTTGCAGCAAGTCATAAAGGTCCGACAGGGTCGCCTGAGTGCCGCCCGGCTGCGAGATCAAAAGCGCCGTGACGCCAGATCCGTTCTTGGCCGCGTAACGCACGAAAGGCGGTGTGGTGCTGTCAAGTGTCAGCATCGCCATGGGCAGGCTGATTTCAATGCCCGCAATCGGATCCGTGATGGTTTCAAGGCCAAAGGCACGATCCTCGGCGCGGAACGTGTCGATCAGACTGGCGCTTTGGTCGGCACTTAGCACCCCAGTGGGATCATAGCCCTGCGCGGTTTGCCAAGCGGCAATGGCAGCACGACTGCCTGACCCGATATTACCGTCAATAAATCCGGCGTAATAGCCAAACCATTTTAGGGCCGTTTGCACCGCACGCCGCCCCTCTTCATCCAAGCCAAGCGCGTCATCTTGGGCGAGGGGCAGGTTTTGGGCAACTGCCGTTTGATCTGCGGCCCCAACGGGCCAAAACTGCTGGCCAAAGGCCTGCCCACTGGACAAGGCGCTGCCCGCCGCAATCATATTCTGTGCCAAAAGGCCCTGCAAGGTGGTCACTGCGACACCCGACTCCATCGGCCCCAAAACAATGGCATACCCGCCCGAGCCAAGCTGATAGCCCTGCACCTGATCGAACCTTGCGCCGTAGGCGCGCGCCGTGTCCATTGCCGCCGATAGGGTGGGTTCGGCATCGATCTGCACCCAAACCTTTTGCTGCTGCGCCTGGGCAACACCGCCCAATCCCCACAAGATCAGCCCCAAAACAATCCCAAAGCCCCGCCGCACAGCCCGCATAAACCCAGCCCCTTTTGCCTGCCAATTCTTCGGGCAGGGCTCTTTGGCCCCTTCCCGTTTCGACTGTCGCAACACTACCACGCGGCACCGCCGTTGCACCCCCCCAATTTGCGCCCAAAGCCCCTGCCTTCGCCCAACGCTTCCATTGACCCTGTGTCTTTGCGTGCTTATGGAGAGCGCAAACCTTCAAAAGGCCCAAGATGACCCTGACAGCCCCCACACCGCCCCGCAGTTTCCAAGAGATAATCTTGCGTTTGCAAAGCTATTGGGCCGCCCAAGGCTGTGCGATCTTGCAACCCTACGACATGGAGGTGGGGGCCGGCACCTTTCACCCCGCCACGACGCTGCGCTCTTTGGGCACCAAGCCTTGGGCTGCGGCCTATGTGCAACCCTCGCGCCGCCCGACCGATGGGCGCTACGGCGAAAACCCCAACCGGCTGCAGCATTACTATCAATACCAAGTCATCATCAAACCCTCGCCCCCTGATCTGCAAGATCTCTACCTTGGCTCGCTGCGCGCCATCGGCCTTGACCCCGCGTTGCACGACATCCGCTTTGTCGAGGATGACTGGGAAAGCCCGACCCTGGGCGCTTGGGGTCTGGGATGGGAGATTTGGTGCGACGGCATGGAAGTGTCGCAGTTCACCTATTTCCAACAGGTCGGCGGGCATGATTGCCGCCCTGTTTCGGGCGAATTGACCTATGGGTTGGAACGTCTGGCCATGTATGTGCTGGGCATCGACCATGTGATGACCATGCCCTTTAATGACCCGCAGTCGCCCATTGCGCTGACCTACGGCGACATCTTCCGCCAAACCGAAGAAGAATACTCCCGCCACAACTTTGACGGGGCCGACACCGCCCAACTTCTGCGCCACTTTGAAGATGCTGAAGCCGAATGCCAGCGCCTGCTGGATTTCGCCCCCGAAGACCCGAAATCCGGCAAACGCATCATCATGGCCCATCCAGCCTATGACCAAACCATCAAGGCCAGCCACCTGTTCAACCTGCTGGACGCGCGCGGGGTGATTTCTGTCACCGAACGCCAAGCTTACATCGGCCGCGTGCGCGCCTTGGCCAAGAAATGCGCCGATGCGTTTCGATTGACCGAAGCGGGCAAAGACGCCGAGGTGGCGGCGTGAATGGCAAACTGGTGGCAGGTGGCATCGTGCTGAGTGCGCTTGTGGCAGGCGTTGGTGGCTATTGGCTGCAAGAATATGCCTTTTACGCCCCTGTGGCCTTTCAAACGGGCGCGGAAATCGTGCTGACGCCCCTTTCGTCGCCCAATCCCGTGGCAATCCCTGTCAGCGATGTGCAAGGCATCGACGCCACCTCTTCGCCCTTGCGCTTTCGCGCCTGCTTTACCTCGCAGATCAGCCTTGCCACCCTGACCGAAGGCTACACCGTCTACGACAAGCCCACACCCTTGAACGCGCCGTCGTGGTTCACCTGCTTTGACGCGGGAAAGATCACCCAAGCGCTGGACAGCGGCGAGGCTGTGGCATTCCTGGGCCAAGCCAATGTCGTTCCCAACACCTCCGACGCGCAGGTTGACCGCGTCATTGCCGTTTTCCCCGATGGCCAGGCCTTTGCCTGGAACCAACTCGCCCCCGGAGTGGCGCCATAGATGCCTGACCTTCTGATCGAACTTTTCTCCGAGGAAATCCCCGCCCGTATGCAGGCCAAGGCCCGCGACGACCTGCGCAAACTGGTGACCGACGGCTTGGTCGAGGCGGGGCTGACCTATGCCTCCGCCGGTGCCTTTTCCACCCCACGCCGCTTGACGCTAACCCTTGATGGCCTAACAGGCGAAAGCCGCCCCGTGCGCGAAGAGCGCAAAGGCCCCCGCGCCGATGCGCCCGCTGCGGCGTTAGACGGCTTCTTGCGCTCGACCGGCTTAAGCCTTGATCAACTGGAACGGCGCGAAGACAAAAAGGGCGGCGTCACCCTGTTTGCCGTGCTTCAAAAGCCCGGCCGCCCCGCCGCCGAAATTGTGGCCGAGGTCTTGGAAACCACCATCCGCACCTTCCCTTGGCCCAAATCCATGCGCTGGGGCAATGGGTCGCTCCGTTGGGTGCGCCCCTTGCATTCCATCTTGTGCCTGTTGGTGGACGAGGCTGGGGCCAGCGTGGTCCCCCTCACCATTGACGGCATCACCGCTGGCAACACCACGGCTGGCCACCGCTTTTTGTCGCCCGCCCGCTTCCCCGTCACCTCGTTTGACGACTACGCCGTCAAGTTAAAGCGCGCCCATGTCGTGCTGGACAGTGCCGAACGCGAGGCCGCCATCTGGCAAGGCGCCACCAATCTGGCCTTTGCCGCAGGGCTGGAACTGGTCCCCGACCCTGCCCTGCTGGCGGAAGTTGCAGGCCTTGTTGAATGGCCCGTTCCCCTGATGGGCCGCATCGGCGCAGACTTTTTGCATTTGCCGCCAGAGGTGCTGCAAACCTCGATGCGCGAACATCAAAAGTTCTTCTCGGGGCGCAACCCGCGCAATGGCCGGATCGAAGGCTTTGTCACCGTGGCCAACACCGAAACCGCCGACCACGGGGCGACGATCCTGAAGGGCAACCAAAAGGTCCTCTCCGCCCGCCTGTCAGACGCCCGCTTCTTTTGGGAGAACGACCTGCGCGTGGCCAAAGCCGGCATGGGCGAATGGCTGGACGGGTTGAAAGCTGTCACCTTCCACAACAAACTCGGCTCGCAAGCCGACCGCATCGCCCGCATCGCGGCCCTTGCCCGCCACATCGCGCCCTTGGTCGGCGCCGATGCCGATGTCGCGCACAAAGCCGCCAGCATCGCCAAAGCCGATCTGCGCAGCGCCATGGTCGGTGAGTTCCCCGAATTGCAAGGCCTGATGGGCATGTACTACGCCCGCGAGGCTGGCTTGCCCGAGGCAGTCGCTAAGGCCGCGCGCGACCACTACTCCCCCCTCGGCCCCACCGACACCGTCCCCGCCGACCCCGTTTCCGTTGCTGTGGCGCTGGCGGATAAGATCGACACGCTGACAGGCTTCTGGGCGATTGACGAAAAACCCACGGGGTCGAAAGACCCCTTCGCGCTGCGCAGGGCGGCTTTGGGGGTGATACGTCTCATCCTCTCGAACGCCTTGCGCCTTGACTTGCGGGCGTTGCGCCAAGTGGCTGACAACGCCTTTGCCGCCAGTGTAAAATCCGCCGATGCGAACGACGAAAGCCTCCTCTCCTTCTTCCACGACCGCCTCAAAGTCTTCCTCAAAGACCAAGGCCTGCGGCACGACCTGATCGACGCCTGCCTTGCCATGCCCGGCAATGACGACCTGACCCTGCTGGTCCACCGCGCCCAAGCCCTGGCCGCCTTCCTGAAAACCGAAGACGGGCCGAACCTTTTGGCAGGCTTCAAACGCGCCAACGCCATCCTCACCCAAGCCGAGGCGAAAGACGGCGTGGAATATTCCTACGGGGCTGATCTCAAATTCGCCGAAACCGATATCGAACGCGCTCTTTTTGCGGCGCTTGACCTTGCGCAAACCACCATAACCCCTGGCCTACAAACCGAAGATTTCGCCGCCGCGATGTCCGCCATGGCCACCCTGCGCACGCCGATCGACGCTTTCCTTGACGCCACGCAAATCAACTCTGACAACCCGATCTTGCGCCGCAACCGGCTGAACCTGCTCCACCGCATCCGCGCCATCTGCTCGGGCGTGGCCGATCTGACCAAAGTCGAAGGCTAACCCCCCGCACCCCCCTTTCATATGTGCCCAAATATCCCACGGGGGCGCGGGGGTGTGAAACCCCCGCTCTTAGGCCGCGGGTGCGGGGGTGTGAAACCCCCGCTCTTAGGCCGCTGGTGCGGGGGGTGCCCACCAGCCTCTTCGCCTCGGGTGTTTTTCAGCTTTCCACCAAGCCCTTAGCCTCAGCCCTTGCACCAAAGCGCACAAGGTATATCCTGCACGCGCAAACGAAAGGCGCTGCAGTGCAGAACTTCCCCGAATACGCAGAAATCACCCCCACCGCCCAGATGAAGGCTGACGCCTATGGCTGGCGCGCCAAATGTTTGCAGCGTTTGATCCGGCTGAACCTGCCAGTGCCCAAGACCGTGGCGCTGCCCTCTGCCACTGTGCGCGCCATCGCGCAGGGCACTGCGGTGGATACCAGCGCCATTCTGGCCCATTTCGGCCCCATGCCGTTGGTGTCCGTGCGCCCCTCGCCCGCCAATCCCAACTGGGGCGGGCCAGGCACGCTGCTGAATGTCGGCATGAACGCCGCCCGCCACCGCACCTTGTGCGACACCCACGGCCAACCCGCCGCCGATGCGCTGTATCTGCGCTTTGTGCAGGCCTATGCCACCCATGTGGCCCGCCTTGACCCAGACCTGTTCGCCCCTGGCCTGAACAAGGCCGAGGCCCTGCGCGAAGCCCTGCGCACCTACGAGCGCGAGCTTGACGAACCCTTCCCGCAAGACCCCGCCCGTCAATTGACCGAAGTCCTGCGCTCCATGGCCCGCGCGTGGGAGGGCACCTCCGCCCGCCTTTTGCGCCAAGCCAAAGGCGCGCCCGAAGCGGCGGCTTTGGGGCTGGTGGTGCAAACCATGGCCCAAGGCATCGGCCAAGGCCTGTCAGGCGCGGGTGTCATTCAGTTTGTCGATCCCGTCACCGGCCAGCCGCAAATCATAGGTCGCTATCTGGGCCAAGCCCAAGGCCGAGCGGCGCTGAAAGAAACCGATGCGCTGTATCTGACACGCGATGAACGGGGGCCTTCGCTGGAAGACCTCTCGCCCAAGATTTTCGCCGATCTCAAAGCTTACGGCACCGCTTGCCGCGCCAAGCTGCGCGAAGAAATGCAGATCGAATTCACCATCGAAGACGGCACATTATCGGTGATCGACGCTGTAAAAGTCCCCCGCTCTGCCCGTGCGGGCCTGCGCATCGCGGTGGCCTTGGCCGATGACGGCATCATCACCCAGAACGAAGCCATCTTGCGCGTCGAACCGCGCAGCCTGACCGAGCTTTTGCACCCCCAAGTCGACCCGCGCGCACCGCGCGATGTGCTGGCCAAGGGAATAGCGGCCTCTCCCGGCGCGGCGACGGGGCGGATCGTGTTTTCTTCGGCCGCAGCTCAAGCCCATGCCGCGCGGGGCGAGGCGTGCATTTTGTGCCGCCGCGAGACCGAGCCGGAAGATATTCGCGGCATGAACTCTGCCGCAGGGGTGCTGACCGAACGTGGCGGCACCACCAGCCATGCTGCCGTGATCGCCCGCGGCTTGGGGGTGCCCTGTGTGGTGGGGGCATCCGGCTTGCGGCTGGATGCGAAAGAGAAAAAGATCACCGTGGCCGATGGCCGCGTGCTGCTGGAAGGCGACCAGATCACGGTTGACGGCACGACGGGCGAGGTTCTGGCCGGCAGTGCCGTTCTTTTGGCAGCCGCCCTCGACGATGCCTTTCGCAAGCTTTTGTCTTGGGCCGACGCGGTGCGCGACATCGGCGTTCGCGCCAATGCCGACACACCCGCCGATGCCATCACCGCGCGGCAGTTTGAAGCGCAAGGCATTGGCCTGTGCCGCACCGAACATATGTTCTTTGACGCCGACCGCCTTGTTGTGATGCGCGAGATGATTTTTGCCGGCACCCCGCAAGACCGCGCCGCCGCCCTGTCGCGCCTCTTGCCGATGCAGCGCGCCGACTTTGTGCAATTGTTCTCGATCATGCAGGGCCTGCCCGTCTGTATCCGCCTGTTTGATCCGCCGCTGCACGAATTCTTGCCCCAAAGCCGCGAGGGGCTGCGCGAGTTGGCCGAAGCCCTTGACCGCCCCCTGTCCGAAGTGATGCGCCGCGCCGAGGCTTTATCGGAAGCCAACCCCATGCTGGGCATGCGCGGTGTGCGATTGGGCGTGGTTTTGCCCGAAATCTACGACATGCAGGCTCGCGCCATTTTTGAAGCCGTGGTGGAAATGGCCAAGCTTGGCTTTGGCGTGGTGCCGGAAATCATGATCCCGCTGGTGTCAGCCCGACGCGAAGTGGAACTGGTCAAGACCAACATCGACGCCGTGGCCGCCGCGGTGCGCGTCAAATCTGGCACGACGTTCGACTACAAGCTGGGGGTGATGGTCGAAACCCCCCGCGCTGCCCTGCGCGCGGGCGAGATCGCGCAGCATGCGGCCTTTTTGTCTTTCGGCACCAACGATCTGACGCAGATGACCTATGGCCTGTCGCGCGATGACGCAGGGCGCTTTATGTCCACCTATGTGCAGCAGGGTGTTTTCCCCGAAGACCCTTTCTTGTCGCTGGACATCGACGGAGTGGGCGAATTGCTGCACATCGGCGCCGAACGGGGCCGCCACACCCGCGCAGACCTGACGCTGTCGATCTGCGGCGAGCATGGCGGCAACCCCGAATCAATCGATTTCTGCCGCAAAGCGGGCTTTGATTATGTCTCGTGTTCGCCCTATCGCGTGCCTTTGGCACGGCTTGCGGCGGCCCATCTGGCTTTGGTAGATTTGAACCGATAGGGCGAATATAGCGCAAGATCATTGCCTTGCTGATTGTTCTTACAATGGAAACGGCGGATTTCCGCGCAAAATTGCGAAAAATATGTGACAAATTTGCCGTTCGGGTGGACCGATCCGGCTTTCTTATCTAGCCCGACACCTCGCTTGCCACGGGCCTATGGGGCTTTTGGTTCGCTTTTGGAAACAACCGGGAACATAAGACAATGCGCTTGCCCCTTTGCCGGACCTTGGCCCTCTTGGCCGTTTGTGTCCTCACAGGTGCTGCCTCAGCCGATGTGATGGTCAGCCAATCCAATTCGCCTACCCTTGCTCTGGGGGCGGAGTTTCGCTCTTTGCTTGGGGCGGAACACAGCACTGTAAACGCTTTGCCCGAGAAAGACCGCGAAGCCCTGGCCATGGGAGAGACCGCCGAGGTGGCTGCAGACCCTGCGCCCAAAGCCATGTCCTACAGCGACGACTGGCTGGCCACCCTGCCCGCGGCCAAGGGCGATGCCCAGTGGGAATGTTTGCGCAGTGCTTTGTATTTCGAAGCCCGCGGTGAAACCATCAAGGGCCAGTTTGCTGTTGCCGAAGTGATCTTGAACCGCCGCGATACGGTGGGCTTTCCCAAAACCATCTGCGGTGTGGTGCGCCAAGATGGCGCCGGCACCTGTGCTTTTTCCTTTATCTGCGACGGGGTGTCAGACCAAATGCGCGACAAAGTCGCCATAGATCGCGCAGGCAAAATTGCCCGTGTGATGCTGGATGGCGCGCCCCGCCTGCTGACGGCAGGGGCCACCTTTTTTCACAGCCAAGATGTCAACCCAAAGTGGGACAACCTGACCAAAACCGTGTCGATCGGGGCCCATCTGTTCTACCGCGTCACCTTATAAGGTCGCGCGCCTTGCACAGGCGGTCGGGTTCGGGCAGATCAGACTATGGGTCAGGCGTTAATCTGGGCCTGTTCCACGTGGAGGGGCGTTGTGACCTCTGACATTCGTCTGGCCTTTGCCCATCCGGAAGAGCGCAGCCTGGCTTCGGCCAGTGCCGACCCGCGCGACCGCATTTCCTTGCGCGATCACATGGTCGAGGTGGACATCGGCGCATTTCAAAAAGAACGCGGCCATACGCAGCGTATCTTGTTCAACATCGTGGTCGAGGTCCGCCCCGCACCGCAACCCTTGAACGACGATGTCGATCGCATCCTGTCCTATGACAGGCTGACCGAAGCGATCGCCACGGAACTGGCGGCCGAACGGTTGAACCTGTTAGAGACTTTGGCCGAACGCGTGGCCGAACGCATCCTTGCCGAGCCGCAGGCGATGCGGGCCTTTGTGCGGATCGAAAAGCTGGATGTCGGCCCCTATAAACTGGGCGTTGAAATTGTCCGCTCGCGTGCCGAGACGGCCGTGCGGGTCGTGGGCCACGACGGGCTGGAAGCAGCCCTGCATCCTTTGGTGATTTTTTTGGACAATGCCGCACTCGCGGCACCCGACCTTTCGGCCAAACTTGATGCTTGGACGGCCACGGGTTTGCCAGTGATCTTGACCCTTGGCCTGCCCGATCTGGATCGGCCGCAGACTGGCCATAAACCCACCCAGCGCCGGGTTGACCTGCTGGCGATCGAGCAAAACGCCTGGGCCTTGGCCGCGCGCGACCCGCGCTGCGTGGTGATGCAAACCCGCACCGAGATTGACTGGGCCATCAAACGCCGCCAGATGATGGTCTGGGCCCCATCGAAAATGGTGCTGGATGCCACCGATGGCCCACAGGCGCGTGATGCCGTGGGTCTGGCGCTTTGGCTGGCCGAAACCATGGCCGCCACGCGGTTGATTGTTCACGGGCCTGTGACACTGCCGGCAGGAAGCCGCGTGCCGGTGGAACAGGCGTAAATCACGCCCTTGCTGGACGCAGGTTTGCCCTTTATCGGGCTAGAGAGGGCTGGCCCCAGCTTGGGCTTTTGCCCCCGTACACGCGCAGGCAGACAGGCGCAGGATATTTGGGCAAATATGAAAGACGGTTTTGTGGCTGATTATCTGCGTCCGATTGCGATGAATGACCCTGCCCGTCCCGCGGGCGCCCTGCCCTTGGCGGGGGGATCTTGCTGGTTTGACAGGGTCGAGATTTTGTCGCGCACAAATGCGCCCTATGTGGTTGCGGCGTCTGATGTGCCCAAGGCCGATCTGGCGCGCCTTTCCGCGGCGCGGCCAAATTTTGGCCGCTTGGACATGACAAAGCCCCGCATCATGGGCATCTTGAACATAACACCAGACAGCTTTTCAGATGGCGGCTTGTTTTTGCGCCCCCAAGCCGCCGTGATGCAGGCCCGACTGATGGCGGCGGGGGCCGAGATCATCGACATCGGTGGCGAAAGCACCCGGCCCGGCGCCGTCGAGGTGGAGATCGCCGAAGAAATCACCCGCACCGCACCAGTGATTGCAGCCTTGCGTGAAGGTGGTTTGGATCTGCCCTTATCCATCGACACGCGCAAGTCCGCCGTCGCGCAAGCCGCCTTGCAGGCGGGGGCCTCTTGGGTCAATGACGTCACAGCCTTGCGGTTTGATCCGGCAATGGCGGGTTTGGTGGCCGCCAAATGCGTGCCTGTCATCTTGATGCATTCTATAGAAACGCCCGCCACAATGCAGGCCGACCCGTTTTATGACGATGTTTTGCTGGACGTCTACGACGCTTTGGCCAACCGCGTCGCCGAGGCCGAGGCCGCAGGCATAGCGCGCGAAAACATTGCCATTGACCCGGGCATAGGCTTTGGCAAGACGCTTTCCCATAACTTAGCCTTGTTGCAACGCCTCAGCCTGTTTCACAACCTTGGCCTGCCGGTTCTTTTGGGTGCATCGCGCAAAAGGTTCATCGGCACCATTGGCCAAGAAGCCGAAGCCGCCCGCCGGATGCCCGGTTCGCTGGCCGTTGCCCTTTGGGGCGTATCGCAAGGCGTGCACATGATCCGCGTGCATGACGTGGCAGAAACCCGCCAGGCCCTGTCTTTATGGCAAGCCACCACCCAAGGAGCATCCCTATGACCCGCAAGCTTTTTGGCACCGACGGGGTGCGCGGTCGCGCCAATACCTATCCCATGACAGCCGAGATGGCCCTGCGCCTAGGTGCTGCCGCTGGCCGCTATTTCCGGCGCGAGGGCAGCGCTGGCCACCGCGTGGTGATCGGCAAAGACACACGGCTGTCGGGCTATATGCTGGAAAACGCGCTGACGGCGGGGCTGACATCGACAGGCATGAACGTGCTTTTGCTGGGGCCAGTGCCCACACCTGCGGTGGGATTTCTAACCCGATCCATGCGCGCCGATCTTGGCGTGATGATCAGCGCCTCGCATAACCCACACGAGGACAATGGCATCAAGTTCTTTGGCCCTGACGGGTTCAAACTGTCCGACGAAGCCGAGGCCGAGATCGAAGCCATCGTGCAAGGCGATATCACCCCCGCCGAACCCGCCCTGATCGGCCGCGCACGTCGCATCGACGATGGCCGCGGCCGCTATCAGGAATTTGTCAAAACCACCTTCCCCGCAGGCCTGCGTCTTGACGGGCTGAAAGTCGTGATCGACTGCGCCCATGGAGCCGCTTATAAGGCCGCCCCCGAAGTGTTGTGGGAACTGGGCGCAGAGGTCATCTCGGTGGGTGTTAGCCCCAATGGCACCAATATCAACGATCAGGTCGGCTCTACCCATACCAAGGCCGCAGCCCAAGCGGTGCTGGAACACGGCGCACATCTGGGCATCAGTTTGGACGGCGACGCCGACCGCGTGATGATCTTGGACGAAACTGGGCGTGTTGCGGACGGTGACCAAATCATGGCGCTGCTGGCCAGTCGCTGGGCGCAAGAGGGGCGGCTGAAAGGTGGCACTTTGGTCGCAACCGTCATGTCAAACCTTGGGCTGGAACGGTTTTTGACCCACCGCGGGCTTAAGCTGGAACGCACCGCCGTGGGCGACCGCTATGTGGTCGAGGCGATGCGGCGCGGCGGTTGGAATCTGGGCGGCGAGCAATCGGGCCATATCGTGATGACCGACTATGCCACAACCGGCGATGGCCTGATCGCGGGCTTACAGTTTCTGGCCGAAATGGCGCGCACCGGCCAACCCGCCAGCCGCCTTGTTGACCAATTCCCAACCGTGCCGCAACTGTTGCAAAACATCCGCTACCCTGCCGGCTCAAATCCACTGAACGTCGCAGATGTGCAAGCCTGCATCACCGCCAACGAACAGCGCATCTTGGGCAAAGGCCGCATCCTCATTCGCAAATCCGGCACCGAACCGCTTATTCGGGTTATGGCAGAATGCGAGGATCCAGACCTTCTGGCCGATGTGGTGCAAGACATCGTCGCGGCGGTTGAAAAAGCCACGCTGGCCTTCGCATAAGTCCTGCACCAAGCGGATCTTATGGTGGGGGAAAAACCCCCAACCATCGCCAATAGAACGCGGCAGCCCAAATCAGGGGCCGCCAAGCCTTAGCCGACGTGATAAAGGCTGGCAAACAGCCGCGGATCCAAGCTTTCCGCGGCAAAAGTCGGGCCTTCGGTTAGCACAGAGACGGCGTCGTGGCTGTGCAGGCTTTCTTGGTGGCTGGCGACGATGCGAAAATCGCGGATGCGGTCATCGCCTTGCAAGGCCAAGCAAAAGCTGCGCGCTGCGTCTTCGACAAAGATCGGGTTGGCGGCGTTGAGTTCGGCAAAGGCTTGCTCGTCCTCGCGTTTCACCATGACTTGGGTTTCGGTCGGCACAGCGGCACGGGCGATTTCGATCAGGTCTTCGAACCACAGCACCTCGTGGCCCACCACTTCCACCGATATGCGCGCAACAGAGCGTTGCGAATGGGGGGTGGCCAGTTGTCCACGCGTGCGCCGCGCGTGTTCTGACAGTTCCAAACTGCATGGGCAGGTCGAGGAATAGACGAAATCCAGATGGATGATCTGCTTGCGCACGCCAGCGGTATCCACCAGTTCCAGCGCAATGTCATAATACTGCCAGCCCGACAGGCCAGAGCGCAGCGAACCAACCTTGACCGGAAAGGAAAACCGCATCTGGATGCGGGCATCAAACGACCCCAGATCGCGTTTGTAATCTTCCAGCGCGTGTTCGATCACCTGAAAGCTGAAATCGCGTTCGGCATGAACATAGAAAGACCGCATGATACGGCTCATGTTGATGCCCTTCTTTTCCGCCTCAAGGCTGACAGTGCCCGTAACCGACGTTTCCAGCATCACCTCGCCCGCATCGCGGGTGTGATAGCGGATCGGCAGGCGAAAGTTTGAAATGCCCACGTGCTGGATGACCTGCTTGGCCCCAACGATCAGGCTAGAGGGGCCATTTTGCAGGTCGGGCAGGCTGTCTTTATACACCTCGTCGACCAAAAACGCCTGCGGATAAGCGCGGTTCAACACGGGATAGCCCGCACCCAGCAAGGCCCCAACCGCCGGATCCAGCGCCACGATATCGGCCGCCGAGGCACGGTCTGCCCAGCGTTTGAGCACAGCCAAAGCCGCCTCGGCCTCGTCGCGGCCGGGTTTGCGGTCAAGCTCGGGGTCATAGATATTCATAGCAACGCTTCCTTGTGCGATGAGGTCGCTGGTCTGCGGTATAGGGCAACCGCCCCTTTATCCCAACCCCTTACCCGTGTGATACGACACAAAGATGGTGCTAGATCACCCGAACACGGAATTTGCGCCCCAAACGGGATCTTTTATCGCTGCCTTAACCGGCGATGGCATCCAAAGCCGCGCGCAGATCAGCGATCAGATCACGCGGGTCTTCCAAGCCCACCGACAGGCGGATCAGACCGGGGGTGATGCCCAGCTTGTCCTTTTGCGCTTGGGGAAGGCGTTGATGGGTGGTGGTTGTCGGATGCGTTGCGATCGACTTCGCATCCCCTAGGTTGTTGGAAATCTTGATGATCTCCAGCGCATTCATGAACCGAAACGCCGCCTCTTTGCCGCCCTTCAGGTCAAAAGTCACCAAAGTGCCGCCCGACCCCATCTGCGCCATCGCCAGATCATGTTGCGGGTGGCTGGGCAGTTCGGGATAGATCACCCGTGCAATCCGCGCATCGCCTTCCAATGCCCTGGCCACAGCCAAGGCGCTGTCGGCCATAGCCCGGCAGCGCAGGTCTAGCGTGACCATCCCGTTCAGCATCAACCACGCCGTGAACGGCGAGATCGACCCGCCGGTGTGTTTCATATAGGGTTCAAGCGTTTTGCGGATGAACTCGTTTGATCCGCACACCACCCCCCCCAAAGCGCGGCCCTGCCCGTCGATGTGTTTGGTGGTGGAATAGACGATCACATCCGCGCCCTGTTCGACCGCTTTGGAAAAGATCGGCGTGGCAAAGACATTGTCCACCACGACCAAGGCCCCCACCGCATGAGCGATGTCTGACACCGACCGAATATCGACCAGTTCCAGCGTGGGGTTCGACATAGATTCGAAAAACACCGCCTTGGTGCCGGGTGTCACCGCCGCACGCCATTGGTCCAGATCGGCGCCGTCGACAAAGGTCACGCGCACGCCGTAGCGGGTGAGCACCTCTTCCAGCACATAAAGGCACGACCCAAACAGCGCGCGCGACGAGACGATATGATCGCCCGCCCGCAGCATGGCCATCAACACCCCCGACACCGCCGCCATCCCCGAGGCGGTGGCAAAGGCATCTTCCGTCCCTTCCAAACTGGCAATCCGCTCTTCAAACATCCGCGTGGTCGGGTTGCCATAGCGGGCATAGATAAACTCGTCCTCGCCCGCTTTGATAAACCGCGCCTCGGCAGATTCCGCATCGGGATAGACAAAGCCCTGGGTCAGAAAAATCGCCTCGGCCATCTCGCCATATTGGCTGCGCCGAGAGCCCTCGTGGACGAGTTTGGTGCGGGTGTTCCAGTCTTTGGTCATCACATGCCTCCTGCGCGCGAAATTTGCGAACCGGAAAAGCAAAGGGCCTGCGCAGGGCCTTGACCTTTTTAGCGGAGGTTTAACGTGGCCCGCAATCCGGTAACAAATCGCCACGCGCGGCTTTTAGCAATGCCCAAGCAGCAGGTCAACGCCGGGCTTAGGATTTTGGACCATCGTCTTTTTCCACGCCGTACCGTTCTAGCACTTTGGCTTGCGTCATCAAAAAGGCGAACATGGCCAGCGTTAATCCCACGGCTTTGAAAGCCACCCAAGTGCCATCGCTGAAATTGCGCCAGACGATTTCATTGGCGCCAGCCAGAACGACAAAAAACACCGCAATCCGGCGGGTCAGGATCATCCAGCCTTCCATCTGCATCGCAATTGCCTCGCCCATCACAAGGCGCAGGTAAGATTTGCCCTGCGCCAGACCAACCCCAAGGACTGCGGCAAAAAAGACGTAAATGATCGTAGGTTTCATCTTGATGAAATGGGCGTCGTTGAACCACACGGTCAAACCGCCCATGAACAGCACCACGACCAGCGTCATGATCTGCATGCCGGCGATCTTGCCCGTCAACCGCCACAGCCCAAGGATCGAGACGGCAAAGATTACGACAAACACCGCGGTTGAGACGATGAACCCCGAATAGGTCTGCCCCCCCAAGGTGACGCTTTTGTCTTTGAGCAGCCAATAGCCCAGCAAAAACAGCACCAAGGGCCCATATTCCAGCGCCAGTTTCAGGCGGTTGTCATAGGGTTTGCCCCCCTTGCCCGCAGAATTCGTCATGCCGCCCCCTCCATCACCACAGCGCCCAAGGCGATCAATCCCATCAATAGCCCGCGCACCAGCCCCACCTTTTCGCCCAAAACCCACCACCCAATCAAGGCCGCAAATACGGTCGAGGTTTCGCGCAAGGCCGCCGCCATCCCAACATGGTCTAACCGCGTGGCCAGCATAACCGAGCCAAAGGAAAACAGCGCCACAAAAGCCCCCAAAACGCCGCGCCGCACCAAGGGCGCATAGCGATCGGCGGGCAGGCCCGACCAGCGTTTATAGGTGACGATGGGAATAAAAATCCCGTCAAACATGAAAAACCAAGCCAAAAAAGTAAAAGGGTCTGCCGCCGCACGAATGCCCCAAGCGTCAAAGGTGGTATAAGCCGCAACAAACCCGCCCGTCACCAGCGCCAGCCCCAAGGCGGGCAGCAGGCTTGCCGCCTGTGCGCCCAATTGCCACAAAGAATGGCCCGCCAGCCCCAAAATCCCCGCCACCAGCAGCGCAAGGCCCAGCCATTGGCCTGTGACAAAATGCTCGCCAAACACCAGCCCCGCGAATAGCACCGTGAAAACCGGCCCCGTGCCGCGCACGACGGGATAAACCACCGTGTAAGGTGCGCGGTCATAGGTCATGGCTTGCACGATCTTATAGCCGGCGTGCAGCAAAAAGGCGCCGCCAAAGATCGGCCACATGTGCGGTGCGGGCCACGGCACCACGAACAGCGCAAAAGGGGCGGCGATCAGCCCGTAGCTGGCATCAATCGCCGCCCGCGTCACCCAAGGGTCATCGCGCCCCTTTTGCAGCGCCCCGAACAGCGCGTGCAACACGGCCGCCAACAGCGCCAGCCCAATGGCCAGCCGATGTCCGGCGGGTGTGCCCACCATGGAAAGCAAAGCAGCTGTCATGGGGCCTAGGCGTCCCGCCCGACCAGCGCATTGGCGAAATCTTGCGGGTCAAAGGGCGATAGGTCGTCAATCTGCTCGCCCACACCGATGGCATGGATCGGCAGGCCAAATTTATCGGCCAAGGCCACCAGCACCCCGCCGCGTGCCGTGCCATCCAGCTTGGTCATCACAAGGCCCGACACATCCGCGATTTTTGAAAAAATCTCGACTTGTGTCAGGGCGTTTTGGCCCGTGGTGGCATCCAGCACCAACAGCGTGTTGTGCGGGGCCGAGGGGTCTTTCTTGCGCAGGACGCGCACGATTTTTGCCAATTCTTCCATCAGGTCGGCGCGGTTTTGCAAACGCCCTGCGGTGTCGATCAAAAGAAGATCAGCACCTTCGGCCTGCGCCTTGGTCAGGGCATCAAAGGCAAGGCTGGCGGGGTCAGAGCCTTCGGGCGCGGTCAGCACCGGAACGCCGGCGCGCTGGCCCCAGATTTGCAACTGTTCAACCGCTGCGGCGCGAAAGGTGTCGCCCGCCGCTATCACCACCGTTTTACCCGCCGCCTTGAACTGCGAGGCAAGCTTGCCAATCGTTGTCGTCTTGCCCGACCCGTTCACCCCCACCACCAACACCACCTGCGGCTTTTGCGCATAGATGGGCAGCGGGCGGGCCACGGGTTCCATAATGCGGGCGATTTCGGCGGCGAGGGCGTCTTTCAGGTCAGCTGCCGAAATCCGCTTGCCAAAGCGCCCCTCGGCGATATTGGCCGTCACCCGCAGCGCCGTGTCCACCCCCATGTCAGACCGGATCAAAAGCTCTTCCAAGCTTTCCAGCATGGCATCATCCAGCACGCGGCGGCTTTCATCGCGCCCAAGCAGACGGCCCAGAAGGCCGGGCTTTTCGGGGGCTGGCGCGGCATCTTCGGGCGGGCCGGAAACCAAATCCTCCAAGCCCGCGCCGATCTTGTCGGACGAGCGGAACATCTTGTCGCGCAGTTTTTTGAAGAACGACATGGCGGGCCCTTTTGTTTGTCTTCACCTAAGCCGCACAGGCCAAGGATGCAAGCACCCGCGCCCTTGGCCCCGGGGCCAGCCCCGGACCCCGGAGTATTGCGGCAAAGGGCAAGGGGCTAGAAGAGAAACCCTTGGGAGGGTTTGGGATCGGGTGGTTTGGCCTTTTTGGGTGCGGCTTTTGGGGTCATGCGGCCATCGTGAAATTCCAGTTCCAGCACTTGGGCGGCTTCGGCCTGATCTTTGCCCGTTACCACCGCACCGTCCCCCCACACCACCGCATAGCCGCGCCGCAGGGTTTCGGCGTAGCCTAGGGTTTGGCGGGTGCGGTCCAAGGCGTCAAGCCGCGCACTCAGATCGGCCAAGCGTTTGGGCAGGGCCGCGTTCAGGCGCAGCGACAGGGCCGCGAGCTGGTCTTGATGCTTGGCGATGTCGCGGGCCGATGTGGCGATTAACCGCGTCAAAGCGGGGGCAAGGCGCGAGGCCCATTTGTCCAAAACGGTGTGGGCGCGTTCCAGCCGCAGGTCGGCGCGCAGGTCCAAGCTTGTCTGCGCTTGCCCCAAGGCGTTGCGGCGGCTTTGCAAGAGGTTGGACAGGATCGCAGGGCGCAAGGGCGCACCAAGCGTTTCAAACCGCGCCCTCTTGCACGCTGTGGCCAGCGACAGCGCCCCGCCTAAACGTTGGGAAGCCGCATCAAAACGCTGGCGCGGGGCTGACAGCAGCGCATCCAGACGCGGCAAAGCACGGCCCAGATCGCGCAAGCGCTGATCGCGCCGATCCAGCGTGGAACGCCAGCCGCGCATCTGGCGGGCCGATAGGTCGGCCACACTCGCCAAAAGATCGGCGCGCACAGGCACGGCCATTTCCGCCGCTGCCGTGGGTGTGGGCGCGCGCAGGTCGGCGGCATAGTCGATCAGGGTTGTGTCAGTTTCATGCCCCACCGCCGAGATCAGCGGAATCTGCGAGGCGGCAGCGGCGCGCACCACGATTTCTTCGTTAAAGCCCCACAGGTCTTCAAGACTACCGCCACCGCGGGCCACGATGATCAGATCGGGGCGCGGAATGGGGCCACCCGCGACGATGGCGTTAAAGCCGCGAATGGCACCGGCCACCTCTGACGCGCAAGCTTGGCCCTGCACGGCCACCGGCCAGATCAGCACATGACGCGCAAAGCGGTCGCGCAGGCGGTGCAAAATGTCGCGGATCACAGCCCCTGAGGGCGAGGTGACAACGCCAATCACCTGCGGCAGATAGGGGATGGGCTTTTTGCGCGCAGGGTCAAACAGACCTTCCGCCCCTAGGGCCGCTTTGCGCTTTTCCAGCATGGCCATCAAAGCGCCCGCGCCTGCCGGAGCCACATCTTCCACGATCATCTGGTATTTTGACTGGCCCGGAAAGGTGGTCATCCGTCCGGTGGCCACCACCTCCATCCCCTCTTCGGGGCGGACCTGCATTTTGGCGACTTGGCCCCTCCATGAAATCGCCGCAATCACGTTGCGGTCGTCTTTGAGGTCAAAATACAAATGCCCCGAGGCGGGGCGCGACACGCGGCCCACCTCGCCGCGCAGGCGGATCAGGCCAAACTCGCCCTCAACCACGCGTTTGACCGCGTTGGACAGTTCCGAAACGGTGTATTCCGGGCTATTGCCGGGCCCTAGGACGGGATCGTCGTCTTCAAACAAAGCCATGGTTGCCTCCCCTGCCCGCCCACCTTATGACGCGGGGGGACAAAGGCCAAGCGGGGGCAGCGGTGAACATCCTAATCTTAGGCGGCGGCGGGCGCGAACATGCTTTGGCTTGGGCGATCAAGCAAAATCCCAAGACCGACCGGCTGATCGTGGCCCCTGGCAATGCTGGGATTGCGATGCTGGCTGAATTGGCCGATCTGGATGTGCTTGACAGCACCGCCGTCGTGGCCTTTTGCGCCGAAAACGCGGTGGATTTCGTGATTGTCGGGCCAGAGGCGCCTTTGGCCGCAGGGGTCGCTGATGCCACGCGCGCGGCGGGGATTTTGACCTTTGGACCAAGTGCGCAGGCCGCGCGGCTAGAGGCGTCTAAGGCCTTTACCAAAGACATCTGCGACGCCTGCGCCGCCCCCACCGCCGCCTATGCCCGCTTTACCAGCGCCGCCCCCGCCCGCGATTACATCCACGCCCAAGGCGCGCCGATTGTGGTGAAAGCCGACGGCTTGGCCGCTGGCAAAGGTGTGATCGTGGCCCTGACCGAGGCTGAGGCGCTGGCCGCCATCGACGATATGTTCGGCGGCGAATTTGGCGCGGCAGGGGCCGAGGTGGTGATTGAAGAGTTTATGGAAGGTGAGGAAGCGTCGTTCTTTATCCTCACCGATGGTGTCACCGCCCTGCCCTTTGGCACAGCGCAAGATCACAAGCGCGTGGGCGATGGCGACACCGGCCCCAATACCGGCGGCATGGGGGCCTATTCGCCGGCACCGGTGTTGAGCCAAGCGGTCCAAGACCAAGCGATGCGCGACATCGTTCTGCCCACCATCGCCGAAATGACGCGGCGCGGCACGCCCTATCAAGGGGTGCTTTATGCAGGCTTGATGATCCAAGACGGCAAAGCGCGGCTGGTCGAATACAACGCCCGCTTTGGCGACCCCGAAGCCCAAGTTCTGATGATGCGCCTTGGCGCACAAGCACTGGATGTGCTGTTGGCCTGTGCCGAAGGGCGGCTGGCACAGGCGCAGGTCAACTGGGCCGATGACCACGCGCTGACGGTGGTGATCGCCGCCAAGGGCTATCCGGCGGCTTATGCGAAGGGCAGCGAGATCAAGGGCCTTGACCGCTTGCCCGAAGACAGCCGCCATATGGCCTTTCACGCCGGCACCGTCGAAAAAGACGGGCGCATTCTGGCCAATGGGGGCCGCGTGCTCAACATCACCGCGCGCGGCGACACGCTGGAAGAGGCGCGCAACCGCGCCTATGCGATGGTGGACCATATTGACTGGCCACAAGGCTTTTGCCGCAGCGACATCGGCTGGCGCGCCTTGTAAGCGCGCCGCTTGCCCCTGCCCTGTCTTCTGCTATGTAACAGCCGATTTTGACGGAGGCAGGGCCAAAAGATGCCAGTTCTGGTGATGAAATTCGGGGGAACCTCGGTCGCGGACCTGTCGCGCATCGAGAATGCCGCCAAAAAGGTGCAAGCCGAAGTGGCGCGGGGCTATGACGTGATCGTCATCGTCTCGGCCATGTCGGGCAAAACCAATGAACTGGTCGGCTGGGTCGAGGGCACTTCGAAACTGTATGACGCGCGCGAATATGACGCGGTCGTGGCAAGTGGCGAGAATGTCACAGCGGGCCTGATGGCGCTGCGGTTGCAGGAAATCGGCATATCGGCGCGGTCGTGGCAGGGCTGGCAGGTGCCGATCAACACCACCTCGGCCCATGCCTCGGCGCGGTTTGAATCGATCCCTCGGGCCAATATTGATGCCAGCTTTGCGCGCGGCTTTAAGGTGGCGGTTGTGGCGGGGTTTCAGGGTGTCTCGCCCGAAGGGCGCATCACGACGCTGGGGCGTGGCGGGTCTGATACCACCGCCGTGGCCTTTGCCGCAGCCTTTGCGGCCGAACGGTGCGACATCTACACCGATGTCGACGGAGTTTACACCACCGACCCGCGCGTATCTGAAAAGGCGCGCAAGCTGGACAAGATCGCCTTTGAAGAGATGCTGGAACTGGCCTCGTTAGGGGCTAAGGTGCTGCAAACCCGCTCGGTCGAATTGGCGATGCGCTATAAGGTGCGGCTGCGGGTGTTATCCTCGTTTGAGGATACCGACGAGACTTCTGGAACTTTGGTCTGCGACGAGGATGAAATCATGGAATCGAAAGTCGTCTCTGGCGTGGCCTTTAGCCGCGATGAAGCGAAAATGACGCTGGTGCGGGTTGAAGACCGCCCGGGCATTGCGGCCGC